>CAZYYJ010000001.1:0-118430 GCA_964651595.1 uncultured Pseudomonadales bacterium
GGCTGCGCCGGGGTACGGCTTTGGTCTTGGCTTTGCGGTGCTGGACGATCTCGCGGCATCGGGCAAACCCGGTTCGCCGGGGGAGTATTTCTGGGGCGGCGCTGCTGACACCTACTTCTTCATCGACCCGGAGGAAGAGCTGGTTGCCGTGCTCATGGCCCAGCGTTATCCGGCAGGTATGCTGGGGTTGCGCGAAGAGCTGCAGACCTTTGTGTATCAGGCGCTGGTGCAGTAGCGCTAGAACTGCTGGGCAGGGCGCCGGGCGAAGTCGGCGGCCGTGAGCGGGCGTCCGCCGATGGTGGCGGTGTCCCAGTCCTGGGCAATTTTCCAGTGACCTTGCGCCTTTTTCAGCACGATGTGGAACTGGCCGTAGAAGTAGCTGACGTCTCCTGAAGCCGCCGTGATACCCACGCGATAGAAGCCGACATCGTACGACGTGTCTGCGCTCGTCTGCCGGCTGTCCAGCCAGAAGTCCAGCGCAATGCGGTCTCCCCGGGCTTTGTTACCCTCGAAGCGGGAGAGATTGCTGCGCTTGAAGGCGCCTTGCGTGTCGACCCCTCCCTCGGGGGTTACCCGCAGCACCTCCTCGGCGTACAGCGCGTTCAACGCTTCGCCGTCCAGGCGCTCGAAGGCGTCTTTGAACGGCTTCCAGACGCTTTGGTCGATCTCTTTGTGGATGGTGCCGACGTCGGCGTGAGCGCTGGATACAACCATCAGCAGCAGCGCGGCTGTGAGCATTCGGACCATCTTGGAGGCTCCCGGTCAGTGAGTTGGCGTACTTTACGGCAACCGGCGGTGCCGGGCCGAGGTCTGTGCTGGTTCGCCACGCTCAAGACGAACGGGGCGCTGCCGCGCGGCGCAGCCGGTCGTTGATGGCTTCGCCCAATCCGGTGGCAGGTATGGGCGAAACCGCAATGGTGGTGGCCGGAGAGGCGTCCAGCTCGCGCAGCATGCGATAGAGATTGGCGGCCGCTTCCACGCTGTCGCCTGCCGGCGACAGGTTGAGCGTCGCACCTTCTGCCTCGCCAAAACCCAGCAGCACCTCTCCCGGGCCGATGTCCGTTGCGTTCAGCCGTACCGCCGCGCCCGGTGCGTAGTGGGAGGTCATCTGTCCGGGGGAGGTGATGGTGTCGCTGCCCGCATCCGCGAGCTCGCCAACGATGCTTTCCAGCCGCGCCCGCGCGATGGCGCCGGGACGTAACAGTCGCGCCGGCTCGTCGGGCAGCACCGCAACGATGGAGGACTCGATGCCTGCTTCACACTCGCCACCGTCCAGCACGCGCGCCACCTGGTCGCCCAGATCGCGCGTGACATCGTCTGCGCGTGTGGGACTCAGCCGGCCGGAGAGGTTGGCCGATGGTGCTGACACGGGTCTGCCAAACTCCTGCAAAAGTGCAAGCGCCACCGGATGTGCGGGTACCCGCAGGCCAATGGAGCCGAGCCCCGCGCGAGCCAGCTCCGAGGTGCGGGCGCCGTCGGCAACAGGGACAACGAGCGTAAGGGGCCCCGGCCAGAACCGTTCCGCCAGCGCCAGCGCCCGCGCGTCGAGGTGGCCTTCGGCTTGCGCGGCCTGTAGCGAGGCTATGTGGGAAATGAGCGGGTTGAAGCTCGGCCGGCCCTTGGCGGCAAATATGCGCGCCACTGCCTCCGGGTTGCCTGCATCGCCCGCGAGGCCGTACACCGTTTCCGTGGGCATACCGACGAGGGCACCGCTGCTGAGCGCACGTGCAGCGGAACTAATGGCGGCGGCGTTTACGGAGGTGGGGTAACTGCTGGTCATATGAGGTTCCGCGCGCAACGGTACCAGTCGCGCCCACCAGGCTGAAGAGCCAGCTCCGGGTTAAGCAAATGCGAACGCCCTGGCGATGGTCGTCGCCAGGGCGCTTTGCGGTGCAGCGGATGGGCTCAGTGCAGCCCGGGCACGACGTTGGCCCACAGGTAACCGTTGGCCCAGAGGTAGCCGTTGGCCCAGAGATAACCGTTGGCCCAGAGGTAGCCATTGGCCCAGAGATAGCCGTTGGCCCACAGGTAGCCGTCTGCCCAGAGGTAGCCGTCAGCCTGCGTGTAACCGTTGGCCCAGAGATAGCCGTTAGCCCAGAGGTAACCATTGGCCCAGGCCTCATCCCCCCAGAGCAGGGCGGTGTCTTCGATGAGAATCACATTGCCTTCCCCGGAGCGGGCCAGCTGCGGGGACAGAGCTTCGCCGTAGACCACGCCGCTGTCTGCCAGGGCGCCGTTCACGTCGAGGGCGCCGGCACCGGCTGCCGTGGGGTCGATGCCGTCGAGCTTGGTTGCCGAGCGCATGAGCCGGGCTTTCACTGTGGCCGGGCTGAGGGTGGGGTCGGCGTCCAGCATCAGGGCGGCAGCGCCGGAGACCATACCGGTTGCCATGCTTGTGCCGGACATTTTCAGGTAGCCGTTGCCGCAGTCGTCGTCGGCACAGTCCACCTTGTTGCCGTCGAGCACCCGCAGTAGCTTGCTGTCGGGGGCTATGGTGGCAACCACGCCTTCGCCGGCTGCAACCAGGTCGGGCTTCAGGTAGTGGTCGCGCAGCGTCGGGCCCATGGAGGAGAACGCGGAAGCGTCTGCGCCCTGCAGGGTGCCGTCGTCTCCGAAGGTGACCGAACCCACGGTGATGACCTTGGGCGAGTTGCCGGGGCTCGTGATGGTGAAGTTACCGTAGCGGCCGTAGTTGCCGGCGGAGACGGCGACGACAATCCCCATGTCCCAGATGCTCTCCACAGCCTGCACGAGGGGATCGTCGGCCGCGTCCTGCTCGATGGCGGTGCCCAGTGACAGGTTGACCACGCCGATGTTGGCGTTGGCCGCCTGCGCGGCCACGTGGTCGAGGCCGCGTATCACATCTGACGCGTAGCCATGGCCGTGGCTGTCCAGCACGCGAATGGAGTAGATCGGTGCGCCCGCAGCCACGCCCTGGTAGTCGGGATTGGCGGTGGAAGTCCTGGCACCGATGATGCCGGCAATGTGGGTGCCGTGGCCCATGCCGTCCGCCACAGCCCCGTCCGGCATGCTGTACTGCACGCTGACGTTGTCGATCAGCGTCTCGTAGCCCGTGTAGTCCGAGGTGGAGAAGCTGATGTAGGTGTTCTCTGAAATGTACGGCGTGAGGTCCACGACGGAGGTGCGCCAGAAATTCTGGTCTTCGCTGGTGCTGGCGGGAGCAGGCGAGCGCGCAATTGTCTCGATGGCAATCCACCCGGAACCGGGGGTGTACACCTCGACGTTGAAGTTGGCGCTGCGACCGGAGCTGGCGTTGCCGGGTTTCCAGTCGAAGGTGAGGAACGCGGACTGGGCGTCTTCGATTTCCACGGCGCGGTCGTTGGCGGCGTAGCCACCGCTGCCTTTCAGCACCAGCACACCCTCACCGTCCACCGTGTCGCGTTGAATGTCGCCGCCGTCAGCCGAACCGTCGTCGGAGTACTCGACCCAGCTGCTGTCCCATTCGGTGATGCCTGCGTCGCCGTCATAGCCTGAGTCGTCGAAGCCGTCGGCAAACTCTTCGGCGCGGGCCGGGGGTACCACGTTGATGGTGCCGATGACGTTCAGGTCGGCGCGGTTGTCTACGCCGCTGTCCAGCACGGCAACGGCCGTGGCGGAAGATACGGGCGGCAGATACCCGCTCCATGGCGAGATGGTGGAGATCGGCCACACGGTGCTCGATGTCAGCGAGTATTGCGTGGTGGTGGCGGTGACGGTGCCGCTCATGCGGACGATCTTGTCTTCGAACGCTTCTACCGCGAAGCGCTCGTTGAGGCTCGCGAAAGCGGCAGGGGTGAGGTAAGCCACCACCTGTTGCGCTCCCTGCTGGACCACTTTCCCCCCGTTCGCGGCCACGTCAGCCGCAACCTCGTCACCGGCTTCGGTGTTCATCACATAACGCTTCAGAACAGCGTCGTCGCCCGAGGCGGCGCGCGGGTTCTCGAACACGGGCTCTGGCTCCTCGCTCGGCGCGGGCGCCGGCAGGCTGGCGACTGCGTCAACGGACGCCACCGTGGCAGGTGCCGCAACCGGGGTAGCGGTGGATGCCACCGGTGCCGCGGCCATGATTGCCGGTGCTGTGGTCGTCGTTGCGGCCTGCTCTGCGACGGGGGCCGGCGCTCGAGTCTGTATGGCCACTATCGCGCCAACGGCCACGGCGAGGGCGGTGAGAGTGTTGCGAGTCGTCTTGCTTTTCATTGTGTTCGCCACGTTTGCTGTCGCAGAGCTATATCCACATCTCGTGCCAGGCTTTCGGTTTTACGCGATGCTGGTCGGAAAACTCTTTTAAAACAGAAGGTTAAGATGTGTATCGAGTGGTTGGCGTTGTCCGGGGGGCGGGGAAGAAACGGCGCCTCGGACCCGCAATTTCGGTGTCTGTGGCGGCAAATTTCGGCGTTTTGAGAAATTGTGGCGGGTGATGGCCGTCACAGTACACTGCAAGAACGTGATTCACGGCACAGAGGGAAACATGCAGGCAGCGGCCACTACTACGTTCAAGATTCTTCCCGATCCGGGCGCGGACGGACGTCCGTCGAGGCTGATACCCAGGGGCTCGTTCAGCACAGACGACACGCAAGAGACGGCATGGCCTTTCCACGAGGTGGACGACGGTTCCGTGGCTGCCGGCGTGTGGGAGTGCGCGCCCTGCAGGATGGAGATCGAGAGCTACCCGGTGAACGAGATGATGACGATCATCTCCGGAGCGCTCACCATGACCGATGCTGACGGCGTCGAGGAGCGTTTCGGTCCCGGCGAGGTGGTGTTCGTGGCGAAAGGTTCAAAGATGACGTGGCACATCACCGAGCGTCTGCGTAAGTACTACATGACGTCTGCTTAGCGCGGCGTTGCTCATTTGACGCGGGCCATGGCCCGTTCCAGCGCCTCGCGCGAGGTACAGGCACGAAACCACGTGCTCAGCTCAGGGTCGTTGCGGGCGATCCTGCGATACTGCGGTCGCAGCAGCAGACACGCCGTGTTGAGGTCGACGACGCTGAAGCGGTCACCCAGCAGGTAGGGCTGAGATCGCAGAGCCGCGCGCAGCGCGTCCAGCGAGACCTGCAGACGATCGCCGTCAATGTTCTGTTCAGCCCGGTTGGCTGCGTCGTGCGGGCCTTCCAGTTCGCCCATGCCCCAGGCGAGCCATTGCAAAGCCAGCGACTCGGCCTGCGCGTGCTCAACCCACAGACCCGCCGCGTGGTTCCGGGCCAGGTGGTAGTTGATGGCGAGAGATTCGAACAACCGCAGGCTCCCGTCATCCAGCACGGGGACTTTTCCGTTGGGATTGATCGCCAGAAACTCAGGCGTACGCGATTCGCCGGCTGCCCAGTCGACGGGAACGTGCTGGAAGTCGACGCCGGCCTCCTCCAGCATCCACAGACACCTGAACGAACGCCCGCCTTTGCCATACAGAATCAAGATTTGTTCCTTTGCTGCTGAGGCGTGATTCTAGCTGAGCGGGACGCGCGCACTACCGCAGGGCCATCGACGTCTGGATCACGCGCCAGGTGGCAGTTCAGCGGGGCGCCGTTTCCGTGTCCGCCGGTTCTTTGAACGGCATCAGAAACTTTGCCCAGGTGCCGGGTTCGGTGGGTCCGATGCCAGTCTGTGCCACCTCCCCGTCCGAGTAGGTGCCGAAGAGCCGATCCCAGATGATCGCGTTACAGGCGAAATTCGTGTTGCTCTCCTCGAACACATTGGAGTGATGGCGATTGTGCTGATTGCTGTTGGTTATCACCCAGCCCAGCCAGTGAGCTCGCGAGTAGAAATTGGCGTGGGCAAAAGACGCCGCCACCAGGGTCAGCATCGACGCGCCGAGTACAGCTTCCTCCGGCGCGCGGAACAGCATCGCCAGCAGCACGGGCGGTATTACCAGCAGAAAGTTCTCGAAGGGATGGGTTGTCTGGAAGTTGATGGCATGCAGGTTGGCGAAAGCGTGGTGAAAGCCGTGCCCCGACAACCGCCACAGCCATGTCCAGCGGTGCGTGCCGCGGTGAATCCAGTAGTACATGAGATCCCGAACAAAAAACGCCAGCAGCACCTGCGCGAGCATGGGCCAGCTCGTGGGCCACAACGCGAGCTCGAGATTCTGGCGAAGGTCGGTGAGGGGCGCGGAGAACCAGACACCGTACAACCCCTGCACAATACCGTAGAGCACCAGCGCCATTACGCTGATAGCGACAATTGCCCACAGTTGGCCACTGCTTTGCCGCCAGTGCGGGTGAGCCGGATAGAGGTGCTCGCACACGCGCAGAACAATCTGCGCGGCCAGGACCGCTGCCAGCGTAGCCAGGCCGACGTCATCGATGGCCAGCCACAGGCCCAGCGCGCCTGCAATCAGCAGAGGATGCAGGAGGTGTTCGGTCAGGGTGCGCATGAACGGGATTGTACGTGAACCGTGCAGCGCAGGTGCGCTCTTCACGTCACCTCCACGCGGCCACGGTAAGCTGAGGCCATGGACGACTTCGCCAGCACCGCGCTCTACAACCTCATTGCCGCGCAACTGCGTCGCGCAGGGTTGAACGTGGCGGCGTCCAGGCGTTTTGAAGGCAAAACCGACGCCACGCAGAAGGCCGACCTGCTGACGCACGCGCTGAAAGCGCTGGGGCCATCGGTGGTCGTTGGCATAGGCCAGGGCATTCGTACCGCGGGTGCCGACCCCACGCTGGCGGTGCTGCTAGACGCGGATGCGCCCGACGAACTGCTGGCGCGCTGGCAACGTCTCGAGCGTTACTACCACGGCAAACATCGGGTGAGATTGGTGAGCACCGCTTCGAATGCCGTGACCCTCGAACACTACTCCACGCGATCCGCGCAGCCATCTGCCGGTGAAGACCTGGTCATTGCCGGTCTGCTTGCTGCCCTGCTGCAGAGCATCGGCTGTCGGGAGCTTGCGCTGGCGATCGGTACGCCGCCCACGGCGTTCATGGCGCGCGACCGGCTGCTGACGGTATCCGAAGTTCCCCAGGCAACCGCGGTCTGGCAGTTCTCGTGGCGGTGTTTCCGGAAACGGCGCCACGAGCTTTGCGTGCCGGAACGTGCGGGCTCGGTTTCGGAGGCACTGCGTGTTCTGCTTGGCAGCGATCTGGGGCGCAACTGGCGCGTGAGCGATGCGGCGGGGATGTTCGGCATGTCGCGGCGCAGTCTGCAGCGGTCGCTTGCCCGCGAGGGAGCGTCGTTTCAGCAGCTGCTGAGGATTGTGCGCGCCGAACGGTCCGCAGAGCTGATCGGCGCCGGGGGCTGTAAGCTCGCCGAGGCGGGCTATGCCTGCGGGTTTGCAGATCAGGCGCACTTCAGCCGCGACTTCAAGCTGCGCTTCAACATGTCGCCGTCGCAGTTTGCAGAGCTTGCCGCTTCGTCCTGACGCGCGCTGGCGCGATTCTTCAATACGGTTGGTTCTGCATCGATCACCCTGGGTCGATGTTTCTCATACGGCGGTGACCCATGCAACTGAATATCAATGGCCGGTTTCACGACGTCCCGGAAGCATGGCGGGATGCTCCGCTGCTGTCCGTGCTGCGGGACGGGCTGGGATTGACGGGGACAAAATTCGGCTGCGGCCGGGGCATCTGCGGCGCCTGTACGGTGCACCTCGACGGCGCGGCCGTGCGGAGCTGCGTGCTGCCCGTACAGGCGGCCGTTGCGGCGCGCGTTACAACCATCGAAGGCCTGGCGGACGCTGCCGGCCTGCACCCCGTGCAACAGGCCTGGATTGAACATGCCGTGCCTCAGTGCGGCTATTGTCAGCCCGGACAGATGATGACCGCGGCAGCGCTGTTGCGGGCCAATCCGGACCCGTCACCTGAGGAAGTGGCAGACGCCATGAACGCCAACCTGTGCCGGTGCGGTACCTACCCGCGGATCCGCGCCGGCGTCATGCGTGCCGCCGAGCTGGCCAGGGAGGCGTCATGAACGCTTCACGACGCCGCTTTCTCGTCCGCTCGGGTTGGATAGCCGGCGGCCTCACCGTGGTTGGCAGTGCGGGTGGATGCTCGCTCATTCCCCCCCTGCCGACCTTCGCGGGCTCCGATGAGGCCGACATTCTCACCTGGGTGCAGCTCACGGATGACGGACGGGTGCGTTATCTCCTGTCGCGGGCGGAGCTGGGTCAGGGCATCAGCACGGGGCTGTCGCAGGTGGTCGCTGAAGAGCTTGCTCTGCCGCTGACCGCTATCGATTGTCAGCATCAAAGCACCGCTGTCATGGCGCCGTGCCAGATGACCGTGGGTAGCCAGAGTATCGAGAACTACCTGACTTTGACCGCCCGGGCAGCGGCGTTTCTCCGGGAGACGCTGCGGCAGCGCGCGGCGCACCGCCTCGATGTGCGTGCATCGGCGCTCACGCTGGTCGAAGGCGGCCGCTTCGTGGTTGCAGACGGCCGCAGCGTTGGCTACGACGAACTGCTGATCGATGGCGAGGTGTCGCTGGCAGGAATGCCTGTCACCGGTGAGCTGACGCTGCGCAGCGCGCGCTCCCCGCGAGATCTGGCCGTTGTCGGCCGGCCGGTAGAGCCCGTGCACGTGCGTCGCATTGTCACCGGCGCTGAGGTTTACAGCCGCGACGTGCGCCTGGAAAACATGGGTTACGGTGTGGTTGCCCGACCGCCGCAGCTGGGCGCAAAACGTATCGGCTTCGATGCGCAGGCTGCCGCGCAGGTACCCGGCGTGCTTGCAGTGGTGCAGCACGAGGACGAACTCGGTGTCGTTGCCGCAACTCCCATGGCGGCAGCCCGGGGACTCGATGCGCTGGCCGTGCGCTGGGCACCGCTTGCGCCGGACGATCTCGCGGCCGTGCAGCAATCCCTCGATATCGATCTGTGGCTGGAAAACGATGCCCTCGATCACCGGGGCGAGCGACTTGGCTCGTTGGAACAAGGCGCGGCGGCAGCAAGCCGTACGTTTTCGTTTCGCTACGACTCTCCCATGGCGGCACACGCGGCCATGGAGCCGCGCAGCGGGGTTGCACGCTGGTATGGCGCTTCGGGCGGCGAAACGAGCTGCGAGATCTGGACCGGCAGCCAGGATGCCTGGATGGTGCAGGCGGCGGCCGCCAGGGCCCTCGGGGTGAGCCGTGAACGCGTGGTTGTGCACAATCACCGCGTCGGGGGCGGTTTCGGTGGCCGGGTGCTGTGCCAGGCGTCTGTGGAAGCGGCGTGGCTGTCGCAGGCCGCGGGTGTTCCGGTCAAGGTGCAATGGTCGCGCGAGGAAGAGTTTCGCTACAACTACGTGGGACCGCAGTTCTCGACGCGCATTGATGCTGGCCTCGACGCGAGCGGTCGCATCACCCACTGGCACCATCGGGCTGTTGGCGCTCCCGTGCTGACATCGTCCACCTTCGTGCCGCCGCACCTGCACTGGGTGGCGAACCGGGTGCCCGATCCCGGCACCAAACGCGGCATGGCGCTGCCTTATGCCATCGCGCACAGGCGCCTGGCTTTCGCGGACGAACGCGTGCCCATGTCCACGGGACCCTGGCGCGGCCTGGGTGCGGCGCCAAATACCTTTGCCGTGGAATGCGCCATGGACGAGCTGGCGCTTGCTGCAGACGAGACGCCCATCAACTTTCGCCTGCGCCACCTGGAAGAGCCGAGGCTGAAGGGTTGCCTGCAGCGGCTGCAGCAGAAGCTTGCGGGGGACGCGCCCACGTTCGGCATCGCGGCCGCGTCTTACAAAGGCGTGACGTTTCTTGCGCTGGCGGCGCAGGTGGAGGTCTCGGCGGGCGGTTTGCGCGTGACGAGGCTGGTCTGTGTGC
This sequence comes from uncultured Pseudomonadales bacterium, assembly GCA_964651595.1. Lineage (GTDB taxonomy): Bacteria > Pseudomonadota > Gammaproteobacteria > Pseudomonadales > Azotimanducaceae > UBA4421. The sequence continues at coordinate 9,748 of CAZYYJ010000001.1, forward strand.
ACGATTGCGGGCGCGTGATCTCGCCGGATCAGGTACGCGCGCAGATTGAAGGCAATCTCGTCTGGGGCGTAGGCATGGCCCTGTTCGAGAATTTCGAGCTCAGCGGCGGCATTGCGGCGACAAGCAACTTCGACCGCTATGTGCTGCCGCGCAACGGCGACGTGCCGGATATGGAGATTGAGCTGGTGGATTCCGCGGCGGCGCCTTCGGGCGCGGCAGAAGCTGCGCTGGCACCGGCAGCCGCGGCCATCGCGAACGCGGCTTTTGTGGCAACAGGCGTGCGCTACCGGCAGTTGCCGCTGCAGGTGGTCTGAGCGCGGGCGGCTACAACGTCAGCAGCGGCACCAGGCTGCCCAGCAGCAGCACGGCCATGCCCATGTTGAAAGCACGCAGGCGCCAGGGCAGGGTCAGGAACCGCTGCATCTGCTGGCCGAGCACGGTCCAGGAGCTGACCGACGGTAGATTGACCACGCCGAACAGCACCGCAATGAGCAGCACGGCTTCGAGGTCTCTGGACGGTGCGTAAACCGTCACGGCAGTCAGCGCCATCGCCCACCCTTTGGGATTTACCCACTGGAAGGCGGCGGCCTGCAGAAACGTGAGGGGCTGTCCGCCTGCGCCGTTGTGATCGGGCGCGGCTGCGGTGGCAATTTTCGAAGCCAGGTATAGCAGGTAGGCGATGCTCACCACCTTCAGCACCGTATAGCTCACCGGGTAGGTGTCGAATACCTGCACCAGCCCGACACCCACCAGCGCCACCATCAGCGAAAAGCCCAGGCCCACACCCAGCATGTGCGGTACCGTGCGGCGGAAACCGAAATTGGCGCCGGACGCCATCAGCATGAGGTTGTTGGGTCCGGGGGTGATGGAGCTGACGAACGCAAAAGCGATGAAAGCAGCGATGAGCTCGGCGTTGAGATTCATGACCTTGTCCTGGTTGGCCACGCAATTTTGCAACGAGTATCGGGCAATGCGATTGCGAATACCGCAATAATGCTCGACCATACGCAACTAATGACTGCTATGGATAGAATCAACGAACGAATATTGCGTCACCTGTCTGAAGACGGGCGAATCAGCAACACCGAGCTGGCCGAGCGGGTGGGTTTGTCGCCGTCGGCGTGCCTGCGCCGCGTACAGGAACTGGAGCGCGGCGGCGTTATCCGCGGCTATCGGGCAACGCTCGACCAGGCTGCCCTCGGCAGGGCGTTCACGGCCTACGTGACCGTGGGCCTCTCGGACCACACCAAGAAATCGCAGGTGGCTTTCGAAAAAGCAATGAGCCGCGCTGACGAGGTACGCGAGTGTCACAACATCACTGGCGCCGTGGAGTACATTCTGCGCGTGGAGGTGGCGGATCTGGCTGCGTACAAACACTTCCACACCGATGTGCTGGGCACGCTGCCGCAGGTGTCGGCGATCACCTCCTACGTGGTCATGGACTCGCCGAAAGACACGCGCGCCTAGCGCGACCTGCCTTCCACAATGCCGGGGCCGGGCAACACGCGCACGTTACCGGGCTTCACCGCCGCACCGCTTTCCGTGTAGATACCCATCGGGCGGATCGGTTCTTCGGTTTCTGCGTCAACGAAACGGAACCTGGGTCCTTTCCGGTGCGGGCGGAATTCGTCGCCCCAATGAATGAGGGAGATGATCACGGTACGCAGTGCGCGCCCTGCTTCGGTGAGCACGTACTCCGTGTGCGCGGTCTCGCTTGCGGGACGCTTTTCCAGCAGGCCTTCATGGACAAGGTGGTTGAGGCGCGCTGACAGGATGTTTCTGGCGATCCCCAGCTCTTCCAGAAACTGATTGAAGCGGGTTTTGCCATAGAACGCTTCCCGCAGAATCAGCAGCGACCAGCGTTCGCCGATGGCATCGAGGGCCTGGGCCATCGAGCAGTTCATGTCTTTATACGATTTGTACTTCATGACGGGAGTGTACCCGAAGTTTTATCATGAGACTTATAGGTTGCAATATGAAACCATTAGGTTTTAATATGCAACCTCACTTCAAGAAGGTAGCGTCATGGTTAATTGCACGTGCGTGGTTCAGGAAGGGCAGGCCCCCGATCTGGCCCGCGGAGAGATTCACAACCTGCTCAACGAGTTTGCATCGGCCGCTTTCGGGCAGCCTGCGCAGATTGCGTGGGTGCCGGTAGCACCGGGAAACGGTTTCACGGCCGGGAAAGCGTCGACGTCGTCCGTGGTGTCTTTCACGGCCAACGAACCCCTCGAGCGCGAGCGCAGAGAAAAGCTCCTGCGTGAGCTGGTCGCCGTGTGGACCGGAGAAACCGGCTGCACCGCGGATGAAATCGTCGCCGTCATCGCCGACCCCGCAAACCACTGAGGAAACACCAACATGCCCCTGTACATATGCAACACCCGGAAAGGACTTCTCGATGACGCGGCACGCCAGAACATCGCCGCAGCGATCACAACCATTCACTGCTCGGTAACGGGCGCACCCGAGAGCTTCGTGCATGCCGCGTTTTTTGAGGAGTCGCCACGGTTCCCGCTGGAGGAGCGCTCGCTGTTTGTGCTGGGCACCATCCGCAAAGGCAGAAGCGATGCGCAGAAGGCGGAGATTGCCGAGGCCGTGCAGGCCGCTCTGGTGGAACACGGGCGTGTGGCCATCGAAGACGCGGGCACGGTGATACGCGAAACGCCGGCGAGCTGGGTGCTGGAAGGCGGCGAAATCATGCCGGAGCCGGGCGAGGAAGCTGAATGGTTTGCGGCACAGGAGGCCCGTCGGGCAGCAGAAGGGGCCTGACGCTAGGCTTCGTCCGGCGCCGTCAGTGCAGCCTCCATGCGTTCGTAACCCAGGTCGATCAGCTCCTGGGCCCGTTCGAATTCGAAAAAGTGCGCCACGTTACGCGGGATGGTGACCAGCAGATCGGGAGAGTACACCGACTGCTTGAGGCGCGAGATGGTGACCTGCATGGCGTCCATGCATTCGGTGGCTATGTCGAACATGCCGCGCTCGGCCTGGGCGGGCGCGGGATCGCTGGCGCTGAACAGGTCTTCCATGAAGCCCGCGATGGCGGCGCGGAACGTGTCGGGGGGTTCATCCCCTCCGGGGTCTGTGCCGGTGCGCGTATCCGGCTCCGCCGGCGGCAGCGGCATGCGCACGTTCAGCGCACGTTCGTCCAGGCCGTTCACGTCCATGGCCACCACCAGGTCCGCCGGGTTGGCGAGCGTGGGTGCAATGGGCAGCGGATTCAGCACGCCGCCGTCTACCAGCAGCAGCTTGTCGCGCTGCACGGGCGAGAACACCATGGGGATGGCAATGGAGGCGCGAATGGCTTCGAACAGCGGGCCGCTGGTCAGCCACACTTCCCGTTTGCGGTTGAGCTCGGTCGCGACCGCCGTGTAACCGACAGGTAGCGCCTCGATGTCGTGGTCGCCCACCAGCTCCTGCAGCACGGCGATGACTTTGGCGCCTTTGAAAAGGCCCGGGCCCAGACCCCAGCCAAAGTCCAGAAGCTGCACGATATCGGCCCGCCTCAAAGCGGTGACCCAGTGCGCAAATTCGTCGAGCTTGCCCGCGGCGTACACGCCACCCACGAGTGCGCCCATGGACGCACCACTGACAAAGCGCACCTGGTAACCGTGCGCCTCCAGGCATTGGATGGCACCGACGTGCGCAAGGCCCCGGGCGCCACCGCTGCTGAGGGCGAGCGCTACGGTCTTGCGCTCGCTTCCGTCCACGCTGTCTGCCTGTGTCATTGATGTGACCCGTTTGCCTTTCTTACACTGCCCGCGATTCTACGCATCCTGACACGGACCGGAGCCACTCATGAGCGAACGCCAGGCACAAGCCCCTGTAGACCCTCAATTCATCGAGCGCTGGTCGCCCCGGGCCTTTTCCGGGGAGCCGCTGTCCGAGACGCAGCTGCGCTCGCTCTTCGAGGCGGCACGGTGGGCGCCTTCGTGTTTCAACGCGCAGCCGTGGCGATTCGTGTACGCGGTGAACGGAGGGCAGGGTTGGGACACCCTCCTCGAGCTTCTCATCGACGCCAACCAGATCTGGGCCGGCAACGCAGGTGCGCTTGTGGCGGTGATTGCTAGAAACGTCGATGACCGGGGTAACCCGGCGCCGACGGCCGGCTTCGACGCGGGCAGCGCATGGATGAGCATGGCCTTGCAGGCGCAGAGCATGGGCCTGATCAGCCATGCGATGTGGGGCTTTCATCACGACCGCGCCAGCGTGGCGCTGGCGTTGCCCGATGACTATTCGGTACAGGCGGTGGCAGCCTTTGGCGCCCGCGGCGATGTTGCCTCGCTGCCGGAGAAATACCAGGAGCGGGAGGTGCCCTCGCCGCGCAAACCCCTGGCGGAGCTGGCCTTCGAGGGCACCTTCAAGGGCTGACGTGCCCGGCTACGCGTAGCTGACCACCTCGAACTCGATGCCGTCGCGGTCGTTGAAGTAGAACCGGCGACCGGGCTCGTAGTCCATGTGGTTGTAGGGCTCGAGGCCGGCGCCAACCACGCGTGCTTCTACCGCGTCCAGATCGTCGACCAGCACGCCGATGTGGTTCAGGCCACCTTTGAGGCGTCCGGTACGACCGTTTTCGCCGGGTTCACCGTCGTAGGTGTACACCGCGACGTAGTCATCGTCGTTGCCCACGTGGTAGGTATGACCGCCCATCTGTGACGGGCCTTCCCAGCGAACGTGCCAGTCGAACAGCTCACACAACAGCTTTGCGGTGGCTTCGGGGTTGGTAACGGTAACGTTCACGTGTTCCAGTTTGCTCATTTTCGGGGCTCCTTGGCTTGACTGAAGACAGCCTAAAACCTCAACCTTACTTGAGGTCAAGATATTTTTACGGGCAGTTTCATGGTCAGCAAACCCACCCAGCGCCTGTCGATTGGACAGGTGGCGGCGCGCACCGGTCTCTCGGTGTCCGCTATCCGTTTTTACGAGGAAGCAGGGCTGGTCACGCCCGTGCGCAGCGACAGCGGCCGGCGCCTGTTTCTGCGTTCTGACATCCGCCGTTTGTCGTTCATCCTCATTGCGCAGCAACTGGGATTCACTCTCGAGGCGATCCGCCAGAAACTCAAAGGGCTGCCGGATGCCCGCACGCCCACGCAGCGCGACTGGGCGCGCATCAGCAGACAGTTTCGCGCTGATCTGGACGAGCGCATTGCGTTGCTGGAGCGTACGCGTGACAGGTTGGACGGCTGCATAGGGTGCGGCTGCCTGTCCCTCAGCAACTGTGCGCTGTACAACCCGGAAGACCGGGCGTACCGTCGCGGGCCCGGACCGCGTTACCTGCTGGGTGACCCGGCCGTCACCGCGCCCGCGCACGACGAGGAGTAAGCCATGGAGACGCCGCGCACCTATCCACTCACTACGGTCGACGTTTTTGCCGAAGCCCGCCTGGCTGGCAATCAGCTTGCGGTGGTAGAGAGCGCCCACACGCTCTCCGATGCAGAGATGCAGGCCATCGCACGCGAGATGAACTATGCCGAGACCACCTTCGTGCTTGGTCGCGAAGCAACACGGGCAACGGTGCGTATCTTCACCCCCGCCTGGGAGCTGCCGTTTGCCGGGCATCCCACCCTCGGCACAGCGTGGGTGCTCACCCGCGGTGAAAGTGCCATCACCCTGGACCTGCCCGTGGGCCCCGTGGAGGTGACGTTTGAAGACGGGGTCGCCTGGATGACACCGCCCGAGGTTGCTTTTCACGGCAGTCTGGCCGCGGGCACTGCCGCAGAGCTCGCAGGCTTGTCAGAGGATGCGTTCGCCACGGACCTGCCCATCGAGCTGGCCGAGGTGGGGCCGAAGTTTGTGCTGCTGCCGTTGCGCGATCTGGCTGCGCTGCGTGCGGCAAAGTTGAACGGGGACCTTCATGCGCAACTGCGCGCCGAGGGCGTTGGCGTGCAGTGTGTATTTCTGTTTACGGAAGATGCGTACGGCGAGGACGCGGACTTTGCCTCCCGTATGTTTTTCGAATCAGCCGGGCTGCGCGAAGACGCGGCAACCGGCAGCGCCAACACGGCCTTTGCCGCCTATCTGCGCAAGCACCGGGGTAACCTCGGACGGGTAGTGGTGGATCAAGGTGTAGAGATTCTGCGGCCGTCGCGGCTGTATCTCGACGTCGGCGACCCGCTCCGCGTCGGCGGGCGGGTGGTGCCGGTGGTGGAAGGGACCCTCACCGTTTAGCTATAGATCCGTGGCGATGCTGCGGCGCAGCTCTGCCTCTTCGTAGAGCCGGTGGATGGTGAGGGTTGCGCGGGCCATGAGGGCGGCCAGCAGTGATCCTGCCAGGGCCAGTGACGCCCACACCCAGGTCGGCTGACCGGCCAGCCAGGCGGCAGCGCCGGCAACGACCAGCGCCGCGCCGATCAGCACTATGGCGCCATGCAGGCCCAGCACCGCGCCGCGATGGCGGCCCTGGGATGCCAGAGGTTGCAGGTATTCCACCAGCGCAAAGAGCGCGAACAGGGCCAGCAGAGGTGCGGTATCGGATGAGAACCAGGGATCGATCATGGCAGTTGCTCCGTTTGTGTCGAGTCAGGCCTGCCCGGGATCCTGCCGCGTCTCCCGGTGGAGCGTCAGCAGTTCCCTGGCCAGGCCGGGGTTGAGTTGGTTGTCGGCGACCAGCAGGCGCATGCGGGCTTCGAAGGCGTCGTCGCCCGGATTCTCGTCGGCTATGCGTACCCGCTCGATGATGCGGTCGAGGCGCTGGCGGATCGTGGGATACGACACTTCGTATTCCGCCGCGAGCTGCTTCAGCGAACCGGATGCAAGCACCATGCGTTTGATGAAATGCTGGTCGGTTTCGTCGAGGCGTTCTAGCCATGCCGGGGTGGGTTTTGCCAGGCGATTTGCCATAGTGTTTGAATAATGTTTAGCGAGACCACGATATTACGAAAAGTAAAACTAAAGTAAACATAAATAATATTTAATTTAGCTCGCCGGAAAAGTGGCGGAATGAGACTTCGGTCACGCAGTTTTCTAGCCAATCAAGCTAGAGTCTGGCCATGCGTAAAACAGACGAACAAGAGGAGCGGCACTACTTTCGCATGGGCGACCGGTTCTTCCGTGTCGAAAACCAGTGGTTCTACACCACGCGCGAAGGTAATGAAGGTCCGTTCGGCTCGAGGGAGCAGGCCGAAGCGCATCTGCGAACGTTTGTTGCCATGCAGGAGCTTACCGACGAGCACGGCGCCAATGTGGTGTTCGCCAAGAAGAAAGCCGAAGCCGAAGCGGGCGAGCGCAAGCTGGAGCTCGACACCACCATCTGGGACCGCCAGGCCGACTCCATCTAGCCCCTTGCGGGTACGCCCTTTGCGGGCACCTCAAGCCACCTGAAACCACGTTCCCGGCGCAAGTCCGTCCAGCGTCCAGGCGCCTACGCGATAACGTATGAGACGCAGCACCGGAAACCCCACTGCCGCGCACATGCGTCGTACCTGGCGGTTGCGCCCTTCGCGCAGCGTGAGACTCAGCCAGCTGGTCGGCACCGATTTGCGAAAACGCACCGGTGGGTGTCTTTCCCACAACCACGCGGGTTCCGCTTCCCGTTGCGCCTGGGCGGGACGGGTGAGGCCGTCTTTCAGGGCCACGCCCTGCGACAGATCCGCCAGTGCTGCCTGAGAGACCTCGCCTTCCACCTGCACCCAGTAGCACTTCGATACGTCGTGCGAAGGATGCGTCAGCTTGTGACGCAAGGTTGCGTCGTCAGTCAGCACCAGCAGGCCTTCGCTGTCGCGATCGAGGCGTCCGGCAGGACGGACGTGAGGTATGTCGATGTAACGCGCCAGCGTTTCCCGGTGGGGGTGGGCGGCGGCTTCCCGGTCCGTAAACTGTGACAACACGTTGAACGGTTTGTTAAACAACAGGATGCGTCGGGCGCTCACGCTGGCTCCGCCGCCGTCATGCGTTCGTGGGCGGCCTCAATGGCCGGCCACAGGTGCGCCAGGTTGACGGGAATTGCAAAGACGTCGCTGGCAACGCTGTTCAGCTCGTCAATATCTGCCAGCGTGCGGGACGTTTTGCCGTCCGGGGTGATACGGCTCAGCACGCGGCCCAGCAGCATGTCGATGCCATCCTCGGCGAAACGTTGCGCGATCAGTACCTGCAGGAATGGTGATGCGGGATCGCTCTGCAGCCATTGGCATTTGGCCGCCAGCTCGGCTTCGTCTGCCGTGGTGTGGGTGAAGTCGAAGCTGCGGACATTGCTGAGCCGGTGGTTGTGAAAGCGCCAGTACCCGTCAGCCAGCGGTTCGAGGCGGTAGGTCAGGCCGCCCTGCTCGTGCGTGCCCGCTTCGATGGGTATCGGGTAGCGCAAACCGTCTCCAAGGCCCACGTCCACCAGGTAAGGGACGCCGTCCAGCAACACTTCCAGCACCAGGTGGTTGGCCCGCTGTACGTCGCCGAGCGCTTCGCGCATGACTGCGCCGCTCATGCGCCGCACCTCGAAGCCCAGTTGCTCGAGAGCCCAGCCCAGCAGACCATTCATCTCGTAGCACCAGCCCCCGCGGCCGGCGCTGACCAGCTTGGTGAAGATGCGCATCAGATCGAAGTCGAGGGGCGTACCGCTCTGCACGTCGATGTTCTCGTATGGAATATTCAGCAGATGACCGTGGTGTATGGCTGCCATGGTGGCGTAGTCCACGCGCGGTGTTGCGTGAAAGCCAACCCGGTTCAGGTACGCGCTAAGATCCACGATGTGCTCCAGCTTGCGGGGGGAGGGAGTCTAGCAGGCGCGGTTTACGGCCTCACATCTGTTTGAAGAGATGCCCATAGCTCTGGCTGGAGCGCAGTTGCGTGGAAGTATCTTTCAGCGAGAGGGTGTAGCGTCCGCGTAGATCGCGGCGGGCGCTGACGATCTGATCTACGCGAACGATCGTGGCTCGGTGGATGCGCCAGAACTGCTGGGGGTCGAGTTGCTCAGCGAGTGCCTTGATGGGCGTTCTGACGTAATACTCGCGGTCGCGGGTGGCCACGGTGGTGTACTTCTGGTCGGCGTGGAAGTAGATCACGTCGGCCACCGACACCAGCTCGGTGGTATCGTCGAGGCCGGCACGCAGCCACTGCAGATAGTCTGTCTTCGGTGGTGTCAGAGTCTTCAGCAGCGCCAGCAGCTGTTCCGGCGGCGGCATGTCCGGCGTCTGCAGTCGCTGCACCGTCTGTCGGAGACGTGCCTCCTCCACCGGCTTCAGCAGGTAGTCTGCCGCGGCGCGTTCGAAGGCAGCCACGGCAAACTGGTCGAAGGCTGTCACGAACACCACGCGCGTGTGCGGCGGTAGCCGCTCGGCCACCTCCAGGCCGGTCATGCCAGGCATGTGAATATCCAGAAACACGATGTCGGGTGCGTGTTGCTCGACGAGCGCCAGGGCCTGGCGCCCGTTACCGGCAATCCCCACGACGGTCAGCTCGGGCCACAGCCCGGCAAGCTTGTCCTGCAGATGAGTGGCGACGTTGGCTTCGTCGTCGACGATGAGCGCTGTAGGCGTGCTCATGGGTCGCTGTCATGCACGGGCAGGCGCAGCGTGGCAACGACACCGTGGGGGGCGGCGTCTGCCAGCGTCAGCCTCGCCTGGTCGCCGTACAGAGCGCGCAGGCGCTCACGAACGTTGCGTAAGCCCGTGCCTGTGCCGGAGGTGTCGCGCGTGCCGGTTACCGCCATACCGTGACCGTTGTCAGAGACCGTGATGCACAACGTAGCATCTTCGCGGCGCGCGCGAACGCCCACCTCGCCGCCCTGTTCGAGGGGGTCTATGCCATGCCTGATCGCGTTTTCCACCAGCGGCTGCACCAGCAGGGGCGGTACCTGACAAGCCAGCGTGTCCTCGTCGGCGTCGATGCTGAAATGCAATCGGTCCTGCATGCGGATGCCGTGTATGTCCAGGTACGCCTCGGCGATGGACAGCTCTTCGGCCAGCGTGGTCGCTTCTGCCCGCGTCCGATTCAGAGAAGCCCGCAGCAGGCGGGTCAGATTGTGCAGTGTCTTTTCGGCGCCGTCCGGATCCTTGCGGATCAGGCCCGCGATGTTCGACAGCGTGTTGAACAGAAAATGGGGCTCTATCTGCGCCTGAAGCAGCTTCAGCTCCGTCAGCGCCAGCAGCTCGGACTGCCGCTGCTGTTCCGCTTCGGCGCGGGCGAGCGCGGCCTGGGCTTCGGCGAGGCGGGAGCGGGTGCCGAACATCACGAAACCCACCACCGCAAAGAACACGCCCAGCGAAAGGGTGCCGTAGTCGTTGGCGAAAAACAGCGTCGCTTCGCCGCGCACGTACAGACCGCCGAGGGCAAGCCCGGTTGCCAGCCCCGCTGCGGTGACCGGTACGGGCGCAACGTAGGGCCCCAGCAGGCGTTCCGCCGGCCGGCTCAACACAACGTAGGCGAGATTGATGGACCAGCCGATGCAGAAAGACACCACGATGCCCTCGAGCAGCGTGATCTCTGTGCTGAGCGACCAGACGAGCACACCGATACCGAGGCAGAACACCCCGGTGTAGGCAAAGCCGCGCAGGGTCTGGCGCGCCCGTGCCAGGCGCCGGAAGTTGTCGGCGCCCGCAGTGCGCACCCGATCAGGCATGCACGAACTTGCCGTGCAACCCCAGGGGCAGAGCGTAGGGCAAGCGTGCCGTGGCAATGGGTCCTGCATTGACCGCGCTGGCATCGAAGACGTTCAGCACGGTCACCTGGGCCTGCCAGTCGAGCGCAGTGCCCACCACCCAGCCATCTGTTTCCGGCGCGCTGCCCGGCCGCGGCACGAACAGATGCTCCTCGGGCATCATGGTGGCGGGGTAGCGATAGGTGGCGCGTTTGCCACTGTCCAGGTCGAAAGTGGACACTTCGCTCAGGCCGCCATGCGGGGCCGGTTGGCGGCTGTCGGCCGTGAGCATGGTGAGCGTACGGTTCCGCCGGCAGCTCACGCGCGGGTCGGTGCAGGGAAATTCCGAGTCGACGTTGGTGCCGAACAGCGGCGCCTCGCTGATGGTGCGGGCCCTGGTGTCGATCCGGTACTGGTGGTGATGGCTGGGGCTGGGTCCGCCGGGTTCGCCGCGCATCACGCCCCGGAAATTGTCGATCATCACGAGCGGGCTGTCGGCCCTGGCCGCATCGAAGCGAATGACACCGGCATCGTCTTCCCAGCCGTTGCCGAAGTGGAATACCCATTGCGCGGGCAGTTCCACCTCGAAGCGATTCCCGAAGTCGTTCTTGTCGATGACCACTACCCGCGTGGGATCGTCCGGTTGCCATTCGTGGGCGTCCAGGAAGTTGCTGGCGTTGCCACGATAGTGGAAGGGCGCGACAACCAGCACGATGTGACGGCTGGTGACGACAAAGTCGTGCACCATCGTAATTGGATCGAGCGGAAACTTGTCGGCCTTGACGATCTTGCCGTGCCGGTCGATGTGCCACAGAACCATGGTGTTGGCCGCCGACAGGTAGCCGAAGTTCCACAGGGTGCCGTCGGCTTCCACCCGCGGGTGGGCTGAAAACGGCACGCCGCTCGTGAAGTCGGAGAAGCTGTAAGGACCCACGGTGTCGAGCGTATCGGCATCCATCTCCCAGGGGGAACCGGCCTCCCACAGTGCGAGCAGGCGGTCGTGGTGATGCAGCACGCTGATGTTCGCCACGTTCACCGCATCAGGTCCCGTAACGGGTGCGGGGCGTGGCGGCACGGAGCCGAATCCCGGGTACAGCGCGCGCCCGGCTTCCTGCTCGGCCTGACGCTTGAAGGTCTGCACGAACTTGGCCTTGTGGGTCACGCCTTTGCCGTCGAGGCGGTAGGCCTGCAGCAGCCCGTCACCGTCGAACCAGTGGTGATAGCGATAGGTGCCGATCTGATGCGCTGCAGGACCGTTGCGAAAGAGGGTGCCGGTGAGCGCCGCTGGCCACCGACCTGAGATTTCGGCCTGAGCGACATACTCGTTGCGCTGGGCGGTGGCATAACCCAGCAGCCAGGGATGTTGGGCCAGGCCGCGATCGAACGCGGCCGCCCAGTCGTCAGTGACTCCGGACGCAAGCGCGCCGGTGCCGCCCGTCATGCCAAGGGTAGCGGCCCCGGCACTGGTGGTGAGAAAGCGGCGGCGGTTCAGGGCAGGGCTGGAAGTGGTTGTCATCGGTCTGCCCCCGGTCAGCGATTGAGCTGCATGGTCTGCTGGGCGGTGCCGTCGTCGACTTCGAACTTCACATCGGCCCATTTCGGGGGGCCGAAATTGCCTCTGGCGTTGTTGGACATGGCCCACGGCTCCCTGGGCATGCCCACGAGATTGCTGTCGAGCTCGCCATTCTCGTTCTTGTCGTGCATGACGCGCACGGCGTATTCCCCGGGCGGCAGGCCGTTGGCCTGAAAACGCATGGTTCCGGCGCTGGCCCGCTGCATGATGCTCATGGTGGCGGGTGTCTCGCCCTTGAACTCTGCTTCGCCGCGCAGCACCTGCACGAGGATCTGGCCGTCGTCGCTGGCGACGTTGTCCAGGGTGATCTCCAGCGTGCCCGCGGAGAGTAACTGGGTGACGAGAACTGCCCACAGGCCTGCGCCCATGGTGATGAACATTTTCCAACGCATAACACGGCATTCCTGGCTGTCTTGGCGGGCAGCATAAACGCAGGTTGCCGTGGTGCGCAGGCGCTGCGACGAAACGGCAGCCCGGGCGACGAAGCGGCAGGCACGGAGATGGTGCCGCGCCGGGGCGACCGTTGAATGTCGCGGGGAGGTGGTGGGGTACGCGTTCGCGTTAGCCCGATGATTCCACGATGGTGCGTTTGCGGCCGGGCGCGCGCTGTTCGCCCATGATGGGCCCCCAGTCGGCCATCAACGCCTCGCGCAGTACGGCAACCGATTCGGCGCCGATGCGCAGCGCCAGTGCCTGCTCGGCACTCCGCAATGTCTCCATGGCCTGCGTGATCAGGGCATGGCCACGCTCGCTGAACACGATGCGGTTTGCGCGACGGTCGGTGGGATCCGGAATCTGCGTGACCAGATCGTCCGCTTCCAGATCGTTGATCTGCTGCTGAATCGCCTGCCGGCTGACGCCCAGCGCCCGCGCCAGCTCGGCAGCGCGGGTGACGCCGTTGGAGATATGAATGAGGATCATGGTCTGCGTGCGTGTGCGCGGCCGGTAGCCGGCGCGCTGAAGACCGTTCTGCAGACTTTCGTCCATCCAGTAATAGGCGCGTAGCAGGCCGCGCATCAACACTTCCTGTGGTGCGTCGTCAGACGCTTGATCTGTGGTTGTCATAGGTATGCTTACCCGTCTCCCTGTCAGGCTCTTGGCTGGTGGTGGCCGGTTGGCACGGGGCCGGCGACCCGCGCGTAGTTTATGTAATTTAGCGGAGTGACGCCACGTCGCGAACCCGTTGGAAACGGCTGTGTTCGTCTGTAAGAATTGTCTGACAAAAGCTATCGCGCCTCCAGCCCTGGCCGAACGTCTCGATTTGCCGCAACGCCCGCAGCAGGTGCTAACACACTGATATGTTTAGAGAATTCCTCGACCTGAGAAGGTCGTGTGTGAGCGCGGGGCTGGTGCTCACAAGGCGCTTACAAGATTGTCCAGTCGCCGCCGCGATACGGCGCGCATTGTAAAATTGCGCAGGCGCCGCCGCCTGACAAGCAGTCGAACGCAATTGCTGGCGGGGATTTTAAGGCGCGCGCCTGACGGTGGCGACTTCGGCCTGTGCTCTTGCCTCCGTCTGGGGATTGATGCAACCTGCCTGACCCGGTGCGAAACGGCGCCGGGCGACAGGGGTGATCGGGACCGGGGAAGGATTTGCACCAGGCTGGCGAGTACACGATAGCAGCGCCGCGCGATGCGGTATGGGCCGCGCTCAACGATCCGGACGTGCTCGGCGCGTGCATCACCGGGTGTCAGGAAGTCACCCGCATCGACGACCACAACTTCCAGATGCGCGTGAAAGCCAAGATCGGCCCGGTCAGCGCTACCTTTGCCACGGAAGTGGCACTCAAAGACCTGCAGCCGCCGGCCAGTTATACGCTGACAGGCGGTGTGAAAGGCGGTGCGGCCGGCTTCGCCAAAGGCAGTGCCAGCGTCGCGCTCGAGGAGTCGGCGCCGGGTACCACGCTGCTGAAATACTCCGTGGACGCAAGCGTCGGCGGTAAGCTCGCGCAAATTGGCAGCCGCCTCGTGGATGCCGCGGCACGGAAGATGGCCGATGAGTTCTTCGCCGCCTTCTCCCAGCAGCTGAGCGGCCCTGAACCTGAAGTTGCTGCCGAGGCCGACGACGCCCCGGCCGCACCCGAAGGCGACACCGCAGGCGATGCGGCTGACGCCGGCCAGGCCCCCACCTATGAGCCTTCCGGCAACCGCTTCGTGTGGCTGGTGGCGTTTGTGATTCTCGCGATGGCAATGATCCTGGCGCTCTGACTGCGCCGGGCGGTGTGAACGGATGGAATGAAACAATGAAAGTGGCAATGACGGTAAACGGGACGGCGCAGGAAGTGGACGTGGCGCCGAACACGCTGCTCGTGGACATTCTGCGGGTTGATCTGGGGCTCACAGGCACACATGTCGGCTGCGACACGTCGCAGTGCGGCGCGTGCACGGTGCACTTCAATGGTCGGGCAGTGAAAGCCTGCACGGTGCTGGCAGGCCAGGCCGACGGCGCAGACGTGGTAACCATCGAAGGCATCGGCACGCCGGACGATCTGCACCCCATGCAGGCTGCGTTCCGGGAGTGTCACGCACTGCAGTGCGGTTTCTGCACCCCGGGCATGATCATGCAGGCCATCGACCTCGTGGCACAGAACGAGCACCTCGACAACGCAGCCATCCGCGAGGGCCTGGAAGGCAATATCTGCCGCTGCACGGGCTATCACAACATCGTGCGCGCCATCCAATCGGTTGCGGACGCGGGGTGAGGGCAGCGTCATGAGCGAAGCCGTACAGACGGACAACGAAACAGGCATCGGTGCACCGGTACGCCGTCGGGAAGACGCACGGTTCATCACCGGCACCGGTACCTACACCGACGATATCAATCAGCCCGGTCAGGTGTACGCCGCATTCGTGCGCAGCCCCTACGCGCGGGCGCGCATCGACGGGGTGGACAGCACCGAGGCGCTGGCCGTGCCGGGCGTATTGAGCGTGCTCACCGGCGTGGACATGGCGGCGGACGGGCTGGGCGATCTACCCTGTGGCTGGCTGGTGAAGAGCAAAGACGGCAGCGACATGCGGTCTGCGCCGCACCCGCCGCTGGCCGCGACAGTGGCAAATTACGTCGGCGAGCCCTATGCCATTGTGCTGGCCGAGAACGCGCCGGCGGCTCGGCAGGGTGCCGAGGCCGTGGCCGCCAACATCGAAGAGCTCACAGCCGTGGTGGATCCCGCGCAGGCAACGGTGTCGGATACCATTCACGAAGGCATCGCCGACAACCTCGCTTACGAATGGGCGCTGGGCGACGAGGATGCAACACGTATGGCGTTTGCCCGCGCGGCACACGTCACCAAGGTGTCGCTCACCAACAACCGGCTGATTCCCAACGCGTTGGAGCCGCGGGCCTGCGTGGGGCTGTACGATGCCGCGTCGCAGGAGTACACGCTCTACACCACCAGCCAGAACCCGCACCTCGAACGCCTGGTGCTGAGTGCATTTGTGCAGGTTGCCCCCGAGCACAAGCTGCGGGTGGTGGCGCCGGACGTGGGCGGCGGCTTCGGCTCCAAGATCTTCATCTACGCCGAGGAAACCGCCGTGATCTGGGCGGCCGGCAGGATCAAGCGCCCGGTGAAGTGGGTGGCCGAGCGCAGCGAGAGCTTTCTGTCGGACGCGCACGGCCGCGATCACATCACCGAAGCGGAGCTTGCCATCGATGAGCAGGGCCGGTTCACCGGGCTGAAGGTGAACACCACGGCCAATCTGGGGGCTTATCTGTCTACCTTCGGTTCTTCGGTGCCCACTTACCTGTACGGCACGCTGCTGGCCGGTCAGTACAAGACGCCGAACATCTACGTGGAGGTGCAGGGCGTGTACACGAACACGGCGCCGGTGGATGCCTACCGCGGCGCGGGGCGTCCCGAAGCTACGTACGTGGTGGAGCGGATCGTCGAGCAGGCGGCGCGGGAACTGGGCAAAGCCCCCGCGGACCTCAGGCGCATGAACATGATTCAGCCGGAAGATTTCCCCTACGAAACACCGGTAGCACTGGTGTACGACACGGGCGACTACGAGGCGAGCCTGGACAAAGCCCTCGAGCTCATCGACTACGCGGGGTTCGAACGCCGTCAGGCGCAGGCGGCGGAGCAGGGCAAGCGCCGCGGCATTGGTCTGTCCTGCTACATCGAAGCGTGCGGTCTTGCACCGTCGAAACTGGCCATAGAGCTGGGTGCCGGGGTGGGGCTTTATGAAAGCGGTGAAATCCGCGTCAACGCGACGGGCTCAGTGAGCGTGTTCACCGGTTCCCACAGCCACGGGCAGGGCCACGAGACCACGTTTGCGCAGGTGATCAGCGACAAGCTGGGCGTGCCTTTCGACGACGTCGACGTTGTGCATGGCGACACCGGGCGCATGGATTTCGGCCTCGGCACCTACGGGTCCCGCTCGCTGGCGGTGGGTGGCTCGGCGTTGATTGTCGCGGCGGAAAAGATCATCGCCAAAGGCAAGAAAATCGCCGCGCACGCCATGCAGACCTCTGACGATCAGGTGGACTTCGAGGACGGAAACTTCGTGCTGCGTGACAGCAACCAGTCCATGTCCATACAGGAGGTGGCGTTTGCCTCTTACGTGCCGGCGGATTATCCGGAAGACCTGGAACCCGGGTTGTCCGAGAAGGCGTTCTACGACCCGAAGAACTTCACCTATCCCGCGGGCACGCACGTTGCGGAAGTGGAAGTGGACATCGAAACCGGCGTGGTGACCGTCGTCGATTTCGTGGCCGTGGACGACTTCGGCCATGTGATCAACCCGCTGATCGTGCACGGCCAGGTGCACGGTGGCGTGGCGCAGGGGGCAGGCCAGGCATTGCTCGAGCACGGCATCTACGACGAGCACGGGCAGTTGCAGACCGGTTCCATGATGGACTACTGCATGCCGAGAGCTGACGATCTGCCGGATTTTCGCGTGGACACCACGGTCACCCCCTGCACGCACAACCCGCTGGGCGTGAAAGGTTGTGGCGAAGCCGGCGCCATCGGCTCGCCGGCGGCCATCATGAACGCGGTGACCCACGCGCTGGGTAACAAAGACATTTCCATGCCCGCCACACCGGAAAAGGTGTGGCGCGCCATTCGGGGAGAGTGAGACATGTACCAGTTCACCTATCACAAGCCAGCCGATCTGGACGAGGCGCTGGCCCTCTTCCAGGGTGCCGACGATCCCATGTATCTCAGCGGTGGCATGACGTTGATTCCCACCATGAAACAGCGGCTGGCGGCACCGACAGACCTCATCGACCTGTCCGGCATAGCCGCTCTGACCGGCATCGAGGTGACCCCCGAGCGGGTCAGCGTGGGTGCGTTCACGCCGCACAACGCGGTGGCCGACTCGGCAGCGGTGCGCAGCACGTTGCCGGTGCTGAGTCATCTGGCCGGTCTGATCGGCGACAATCAGGTGCGCAACCGCGGCACCATTGGCGGCTCGGTGGCCAACAGTGACCCTGCGGCCGACTATCCGGCCGCGGTGGTGGGTCTCGGCGGCACCGTGGTAACGCAGGAGCGCAGCATCGAGGGTGACGAGTTTTTCGAGGACCTCTTTGAAACGGCGTTGAAACCCGGCGAAATTGTCACCCGTATCGAATTTCCCGTCCCCACCCGCGCTGCCTATCGCAAGTTTCCCAACCCGGCATCGCGCTACGCGGTGGTGGGTGTGCTCATCGCCGATTTCGGCGGCACCATTCGCGTGGGCGTCACGGGCGCCGGTCCGTGCGCGTTCCGTGCCAGCGCCATCGAAGACGTGTTGAACCAGAATCTGGATCCGGCTGCCCTGGACGGTGTGGAGGTGCCGGACGCGGGCCTGAACAGCGACCTGCACGCGTCTGCCGAGTACCGTGCCGCGCTGATCAAAGTGATGGCCAGGCGTGCGGTGACCGACCTCCTCAGCGCCTGACGGCCGGCCGCACCCATGCGGATCAGAACCGTGCTGTGCGAAGCGTTGTCGGAGGACATCGGCAGCGTCGAGCTGAAGGAAGTGGACCTGCCCCCGCCCGGAGACGGGGAGGTGCAGGTACGGTTGTACGCGTGTGCGGTGAACTTCCCCGACCTGCTCATGATTCAGGGCAAATACCAGTTCAAGCCGCCATTGCCGTTTGCGCCCGGTGGTGAAGCGGCTGGCGAGGTGGTGGCGCGTGGGCCGGGGGTTACCCGCTTCGACGCGGGCGACGCCGTGCTGCTCAGCATGCGCTACGGCGGTTTTGCCGAGGCCGTGAACGTACCCGTCGAAGAAGCGCGGCTGATGCCGAAAGGCATGGATTATGCGGCCGCGGCGTCGTACCAGACCGCCTATCTCACCGCTTACGTTGCGTTGTATCGGCGCGGCGCACTGCAGTCCGGCGAGACCCTGCTGGTGCACGGGGCTACCGGGGGCGTCGGCATGGCGGCGGTGGATCTCGGCAAGTATTTCGGCGCCACCGTCATTGCCACCGGTGGCCGCGACGACAAGCTGGACGTGGTGAAGGCCCGGGGCGCTGATCACGTCATCAACTACACGCAGCCCGACGGTACCCTCGGCGGGTTCAAAGACGAGGTTAAAGCGCTCACCGAAGGCCGCGGCGCCGATGTCATCTACGACCCGGTGGGAGGCGATGTGTTCGACGAAAGCATGCGCTGCATCAACTGGGGCGGGCGCCTGCTTACCATCGGCTTCACCAGCGGTCGCTGGCCTCAGGCGCCGGTCAATCTCATCCTCATCAAACAGATAGCGGTGATTGGTGTGCGTGCTGGAGAGTATGGCCGCCGCGACCCCGTGCGCGGGCGTGAGAACGACGATGCGTTGTACCGCATGGCCGAGTGGGGCGACATCAACCCGCACATCTCCCATGCGCTGCCGTTGGAGAAGGCAGTGGACGCCATGCGGCTGCTGGAGAACCGGGAGGTTGTGGGTAAGGCGGTGGTGACCATGAACGGGTATCAGTACCAACCGTAAAACAACTGACAAAATGGCGGTTGACGGTTGCCGCGATTTTGGCTTTTATCGGCTTCCCGGCTGCGAGCCCCAGGCCGTAGACCGGGACATGACAACTCGAGATTCCGTTTGCATAGGACTTGATCTACCTCTAACGAGAGACAGGTACCGAATTGCCGCCGCGATTCTGCTCGTCTCTCCCGACTACGGGAGAACCCCCACTATGAATATTCAGGACTTTTCCAGGCGCAAACAGCGTGGAGAGAAGATCTCCATGGTGACCTGCTACGACCACTGGTCGGCGCGCATCCTCAATGACACGGACATCGACACCCTTCTGGTTGGCGACAGCCTGGCCATGGTCATGCATGGCTTCGACAGCACTGTGCATGCCACCGTCGAGATGATGGCCATGCACACGGCAGCGGTACGCCGTGGTGCGCCCGACAAGTTCATCGTGGGTGACATGCCGTTTCTGAGCGTACGCCGGGGCCTGGCGCCGGCCATGGATGCGGTGGCCGCGCTGATGCAGGCAGGCAGCAACTGCGTGAAGATCGAAGGCGCAGACGGCCAGCTCGACGTGATGGCCCATATTGTCGAGTCCGGCGTGCCGGTGATGGGGCATCTCGGGCTCACGCCGCAGTCTGTGGAAGCGTTCGGCGGCCACAAGGTGCAGGGCCGCAACGAAGGCGCTGCGGCCAAGATCCTGGCACAGGCCAGAGCGCTGGAAGACGCGGGCGCCTTTGCGCTGGTGCTTGAATGCGTTCCTGCAGCGCTGGGCCGGGCGATCACCGATGCGCTGGCCATTCCCACCATCGGCATAGGCGCCGGTGCAGATACTGACGGCCAGGTGCTGGTGCTGCAGGACATGCTGGGTATGGATGATGCGTTCAAACCCAGGTTTCTACGGCATTTTCTTTGCGGCAAGCAGGTGGTGAACAAGGCTGTGAACGGGTACCACGAAGCTGTGCAGAGCGGCTGCTTTCCGGCGGAGGAGGAGATGTACGCATGAAACTGATCGAAGATCTCGAGGCCTGGCAACGGCAGCGTCGGTGCGTGAAGGGCTCTGTAGGTTTTGTGCCCACCATGGGCGCGCTGCACGCCGGGCACGCCTCGCTGCTCGAGCGCAGCGTGGCCGAATGTGACGTGACGGTGCTGTCGATCTACGTGAATCCCACGCAATTCAACAATCCCGATGATCTGGCGAAGTATCCCGACACGCTGGATGACGATCTGGCGCTGGCGAGAACCCTGGGCGTGGACTACGTGATCCTGCCCACGTTCGACGCCATCTACCCCGACGGTTTCCGCTACCAGGTGAACGAGACCGCCTTCAGCGAAGAGCTGTGCGGGGCCGATCGCCCCGGCCACTTCACCGGCGTGCTCACGGTGGTGATGAAACTGTTGAACCTGGTACAGCCTGCCAGGGCGTATTTCGGTGAGAAGGACTTTCAGCAGCTGCGCCTCATCCAGGACATGGTGGACGCGTTCTTCATGCCAGTGCGTATCGTCGGCTGCCCCACTGTGCGGGAAAACGACGGCCTTGCCATGAGTTCCCGAAACAAGCTGCTCGACAGTGGTGGACGGAAACTGGCGGCGGCGTTCAACCGGGCCCTGACGAGCGGTGCGGGCGATGATGCGGTGCGTGCTGAGCTGCAAGGCCTCGGCTTTGCCGTGGATTACGTTGTAACCCGCGAAAACCGCCGTTTCGGTGCGGTGGTGGTGCAATGTGGCGGGCATGACGTGCGGCTCATCGACAATGTGGCGCTGGGCGCGGCACCCGCGCGGGTAGACGTGTCGTTGCCCATGGCTGCCCGGCGCGATGTGGTGCTGCCGCTGACGGGAGCCGCCTCGTGATTCTCGCGCTGGATGTAGGTAACACGCAGATTTATTGCGGTGTCTTCGACAATGGTGAGCTCGTCACGCAGTTCCGTCACGCATCCTCCGCACGCTCATCGTCCGATGAGATAGGCGTGTTTCTGCGCGGTGCGCTGCGCGAAAACGGTGTAGCCCCCGAGGTGATACAGACCATCGCAATCTCCTCGGTAGTGCCCGAGCTGAACTATTCGCTGCGCGCGTGCTGCCAGAAGTACTTTTCCATTGAACCCATGACGATGCGGCCGGGCCTGAAAACCGGTTTGAAAATTGCCTACAAAGACCCGAAAGAGGTAGGCAGCGACCGCATTGCCGATGCGATGGGTGCCGTGAAGCTGTTTCCAGACAGAAACCTGATTGTGGTGGACTTCGGCACAGCCACCACGGTCTGCGCCATCACAAAGGACCGCACCTTCCTGGGCGGCAACATCATGCCCGGCGTCCGCCTTGCCATGGAGACGCTGGAACAGAAAACCGCCAAACTGCCATCGGTGGAGATCAAGCCGGTGCGCTCGGCGATCGGCCGCACCACGGTGGAGAGCATTCAGAGTGGTTTGTACTGGAGCAATGTGGGCATGGTACGGGAGCTGGCAACGCGCATTACGGAGGAGGCGTTTGCCGACGATCCGCCGCTGCTGATTGCCACGGGGGGCTTTGCGCACCTCTTTCGCCGGGAGCAGCTTTTCGATCATGTGGTTTCTGATCTCATCCTGACCGGATTGCTCGAAGCGCTGCGCCTGAACGGCTATCTGGATCACGTTGCCGAGGCCGCAGAGCAGGCATAGCGGTTCCGTAGTTGGCCGTTGTATAGTGCTGCGGTGGCGCGGAGATCTGTGCGGTGCAGCCTCTCAAAGTTCTGGTGATTGACGACGATTCTGCGGTGCGGGACGTTGCATGTGAGATGCTGGCGAATCTCAACTGTGAAGTGACGGCAGCGTCGAGCGGCCCTGAAGGCCTGAAGTGTCTCGAACGTAGCGCCTTCGACGCCATTTTTCTCGATATCGGTATGCCTGGCATGAATGGCCTGGAAGTGCACAAGTGCGTGCGCGCGAGCCACCCCGTGCAGCCGATTGTGGTGATGACCGGCTATTCCGAGGGAGACCTTTCCGAGGTGCGCGACGACAACACCTGGGTGCTGCCCAAACCTTTCTCGATGGT
Organism: uncultured Pseudomonadales bacterium; assembly: GCA_964651595.1. GTDB lineage: Bacteria > Pseudomonadota > Gammaproteobacteria > Pseudomonadales > Azotimanducaceae > UBA4421. The sequence continues at coordinate 31,812 of CAZYYJ010000001.1, forward strand.
GTCCCTCACCGACACGCTCAAACAGTTGCGCTGATCCGTGCCGCCCTCGTCTCCTCCATCTGCCATGGCTGGCAACTATGGCTGGGCCATCGTCGCCGCGATGCTGGTGGTGCAGACCGTCAGCTCGGGGCTGGGTTTCTACAACATGTCGGTGTACATGGCCGAGTTTGCGGTGGCTCTCGACCGGCCGCTCGCCGACATGTCTCTTGCGGTCAGCGCGTTCTTCGTGACCGGCGGCGTCTGCGGCATCTTCGTGGCGCGACTGCTTGATCGTTTCGACGTGCGATGGATAATGATCGTTGGGACCCTCGTGGCGGCCGCTGCGTTGGGCGCGATGGGCGCCATCACGCAGGTCTGGCAGGTTTACGCCTTGTTTGTGCTGTTCGGCGCAGGCAACACCTGTGTCTCTCTGGTGATCGCCACCACCCTCATCACGCGCTGGTTTCCGGGCCCCAATCGCTCCATTGCCCTGTCGATAGCGTCCACCGGGCTCTCGCTGGGCGGTGTCACGTTGACGCCGTTGTCCGCTTATCTTTTCAACAGCAACGGCGTGTTTGTCACCATGCCGTGGCTGGGTCTCGCGTTCGCGTTGCTGATTCTGCCCGTGGCGTTCTTTGTGGTGCGGCTGCCCGATGACGCTGCACCGGAACAGCAGGCGGTGGCCGCGGACGATGCCTGGCGCTATGGCGACGCGGTGCGCACGCGGTTTTTTATCCTGCTGGCTGCCGGGTATGTGCTGTGCATGGGATCGCAGGTGGGTGGCATTGCACATCTTTATGGACGTGTGAGTGCGCTTGGCGGCTTCGAGGCGGCCTCCCTCGCCGTGCAGACCCTCAGCGTATGCAGCATTCTGGGACGCTTTGCGGGCGGTGTGATCGTCACGAGACTGTCCATCCGCACCTTTACGCTGGGTTGCCTGGCGTTGCAGGTTCTGGGTCTGGGGCTTCTGGGTTATGCCGCAACCACGTGGCAGGCCGTTCTGGGCGCCGCCGTTTTCGGCGTGAGCGTGGGTAACCTGCTGATGTCGCAGCCGCTGTGGCTGGCGGAGGCGTTTCCCGGGGCGGTGTATCCGCGCGTGTTTGCCATGGCCAATGCGCTGAGCGTCGCAGGCGTGGCACTGGGGCCCTACGTGATGGGTCTCACGGTGGATCACCTGGACTACCTGTCGGCCTTTCTCGTCGCCGCTGTGCTGGCGGTGCTTGCGGGGATCGTGTTCGCCGGCGCCGGGCTGCGTCCTGCGCTGCCAGGCACCAACGCCGCGGACTGAGGCGGAACCAAAGCCGCTTGCGGACGTCGTAGAATCAGTCCCTGAAATCGTGAGTCGACATAGAGTGAAAGTGCTTCGAACCGCCGCCATCCTCCTGCTTGTCAGTGCCACTGCGCAGGCCGCTCTGCCGGTAGCCATGCCTGGACAGGGTTCGCTCCCCAGCCTGGCGGATATGCTGGACCGTGTGAATCCTGCGGTGGTGAACATCGCCACCAGCGCCCGGGCCCGCTATCGCAACCCGCTGCTGGAAGATCCGTTTTTCCGGCGCTTTTTCCGGGTGCCGCAGGCGCCCACGAGGCCGCGCGCGTCCGGTTCCGGTGTGGTGGTGGACGCAAAGAAGGGTTACATCGTTACGAACAGCCATGTCATAGAAGGCGCCGACGCCATCGAGGTGGGTTTGTCCGACGGGCGCACCCTGGTGGCCGAGCTGGTGGGTTCCGACCCCCAGGTGGATCTGGCGGTGCTGAAGGTGGAGCCGGACGACCTCGCGGAAATCGAGTTTGCCAACAGCGCGCACCTGCGGGTGGGTGATTTTGTCGTGGCCATCGGCAACCCGTTCAACCTGAACCAGACGGTGACCAGTGGCATTGTCAGCGCCCTGGGGCGCAGTGGCCTCGGCATTGAGGGCTACGAAGATTTCATACAGACCGATGCGTCCATCAATCCTGGAAACTCCGGCGGTGCGCTGGTGGATCTGGCGGGACGTCTCGTGGGTATCAACACGGCCATTCTCGCTCCCACCGGAGGTAATGTGGGCATTGGTTTTGCCATTCCGGCCAACATGGTTAACGCGATCATGGGTCAGCTGATAGAACACGGCGAGGTACGCCGGGGTCTCATTGGTGTGGCCGTGCAGGATCTGCACCCGGGCCTGGCGGAAGCCTTCGGTGTGAAGGCGCGCGAAGGCGTAATTGTCACCCGCGTGGAGCGGGGCAGCCCGGGTGAGCAGGCAGGCCTGCAGGAAGGCGACATCATCCTGCGCGTCGGCGACCGGGAGATCGAGAAACGCGCCGATTTCCTCAACCAGGCAGCGGTGTTGTTCATCGGCGATGCGGTAGAGGTGGGTGTGCTGCGCGACGGACGCCGCAAAACCGTGGAGCTGGTGATCCGCGAAGAAACCCAGCAGAAAGTGTTCGGCCGGCAGCTGGACGGCCGCCTCGAGGGTGTGGAGCTGGAGAATTTCTGGAGCGCCGAGGAGCAGGGTATGAGCGCCGGTGTGCTGGTCACTGAGGTGGACGGACGCAGCGCGGCGTTCAACTACGGCCTGCGCCGCGGAGATCTGATCGTGGGTCTCAACCGGCGCAACATCCGCGACATTGCGGACATGCGGGACGTGCTGCAGCTCGACAAGCGGCGCCTGCGTCTGTCTGTGTACCGGAACGGCCAGTTCGGTGAGATATACCTGCGCTAGAAGGCTTCTGGAGGCGTTCAATTACGAGGGCTGACTACGTCGAAACCGACGCAGCACCCAGACGACCCAGCCGGCGACCGTCACTGCCAGGCCCAGCAGAAACAGAGCCGTTTTCAGCGGCGTGAGAACCGCTTTCGTGTCGATCAGGTCCGCGGTGTCGGTCAGCGCCAGAACCTGCACGACACCTTCCAGCAGGTCGATCGGCACGACCACCAGCAGCAGGAGCGCCATGAGCCGGCCGTAGCGCGCGAAGAAAGCGCATGCAGAGCCGGCGAACAGCGCACCATAAGCGAGCGGGTAGGCGACATCGAGGGTAGCGGTGAGCCACGCGTGGGCAACCCGCTGCTCGGGTGTCATGGCAGCTATGGCGTCGCGCACGGCAGCGGGATCGGAGAGGCCGTCGATGAAGCTGATGCCCCAGATGGACGCAGCCATCGGGAACGCGGCTGTGATGAGAATTGTGGCGACGAAAGTGAGCCAGAGGGTTCTGCGCTCAGCCAGTAGTGTGAGCATGATCCTGTCCGCTGTTCTGTGTTGGATAGAGTGTCACGCGACGGTCTGCCTGGTAAAGGCTGTCAGAGCAGAGTGAGCAGCGAGATCAGCACTGCCATCAGGATAACGGCGAGGATGGCGCGTGGCCTCCGGCTTGCGGCGGGTTCCGGCATGACCACGTGAAAGTGCGCAAGCACCGGTCGCAGAGCGTGCTGAAAAACTGCCGTTCTGGACGTCCGCTTGTAGAACGCGATGTGGAATGTCAGGTATTCCGGCAACCAGTTGTCCTTGAAGCGTATGAAACCCCTGACGCCGTCCAGGAAGTCCCGGCGCCGCGGGGGCGGGAGGGAAACGCCCAGAGTCTCTGCAAGGCCGCGCAGCCGTCGATATGCAAACCACGACATATCGACCAGCAGCACCAGCTGCCCGGGTTGCAGCCGTGCCCTGGCCGTCTCCAGTTCCCAGAGGAGGCTAGGCGTCGTACCGGCCCGGAGCAGGACCAGCCGCGCGGCATCGATCTGGTGGATGATCACTGCCTGCCAGTCGTCGTGGGTGGCATAGGCCCTTGCAGCCCCCAGCTTGGGCAACGTCTCGTCGGGGTCGCCCAGCGCCACGAGATCGCCCAGGGGTTTGACCGCCTCGCGGAGCTGTTCCTCTTCCGTGGCTATCCTGCCTGCCTGCAGGTTCAGAACCAGCCTGGTCCAGGCTTCGAGGGTTACCAGCGAGCGGTCGTGTTCGAACGACCGCAGATATAAAACGTCAGCAACATCATCGGTGAACACAGCCGCAGCAGTCGCCAGCGCCGCTTTCTGGCGACGCGCGTTGATGATGAGAAGCACACCAATTGCACTGAGCGCAGAGCCGGTCACTTCCTGACCGACGTCTGCGGCAACGATCAGACACCCTAACCCGGCCACGAGCAGGATGGTGCCGAGGATACCCTGGATGGTGATCTGGCCCCGGCCCGGGTGTTCCGTATCGTCGGGCGACGATGCTCCCGGATCACGAATGTCGCTGGCGCGGGGCTGCTGCCCCGGGGAATGGCTGCTTGCCGGCTCGTTGAGGCGACGCAGGATTGCCAGAGCCGCAGGATGATCCGGTGTATGGTCAAGCACCTTCTCGCACAGGCGCAGCGCCTCCTCCACCTCCTGTTCTTTCTCGGCAGCTTCGGCCGCGCGCAAGAGCTTTTCGATTTTGTCCATCGCCGGCTAATCGCGTCCGCGTTTCGCGCGCCTGTGGCATTCGGAGCAGTTTAAAACGGTACTCGCTTAATGGCGATTTTAGGTTGCCTTTAGGAAACTCTTTCTACCAGGGCTGCGCGGGAAGCTAAGATGTTGCAAGGTTGGCAGGCGTGATTTTGAGCAGACACCTTTTCACATCCAGCTTTCGGGCGAAACTGGTTCTTACCGGCAGTGTCTTCGTGGTGACGATCGGGGCGCTGGGGTTGCTGCTGTATGGCAGTACGGAACGTTACCAGTTCCACCTGGAACGCAGCGTCATCGCCAACAAAGTGCTCTCGAGCTTTCAGGCGGTTTCTGACCACACGTATCGAAAACTGAACGCAGTTGGACAGATTGTTGCCACCGGTGGTGTTGAGGACGTCGATGCGAGGCTGGCGAACGAGCGCCAGCTCTGGGCGGCGCTGGAGCAGACCCGCTATAACCTGGAGCAGGAAGCCAGCTTTGATCCGCAACCGGACATCTCCGAGCAAATCGATCGCCTGGCAGGCATAGAGGCCATCGTTGAGCGCATCATAGAAGGTGGCGGTGTCATTCGGCGGGCGGTAGAGGCAAGCGATCAGTTAACGGCCCAGACAGAGCTGGCTCGCCTGCAGAGCGAGAACATCGCGGGCCGGTTCAACAATCTGATCGATGCGGCCCTTGTGAAAGAGCGTGAGATTGTCAGCGCCACGCAAGCGGAAGCGATAGCGCTGGGAGACTTCATAGCGCGCTTCGTGCCTAGCGCGTTGTTGGTCACGCTGGTCCTGGGTTCTGCGGCTGCCGTGACGATATCGCGCAGCCTGCGGGTATCCCTCACGCAGCTCAAAACTGCGGCGGAGGCGTACACGTCGGGAAATCTCGACCATCGTTCGTTCGACCTGCCTGACACCGAGTTTGATCAGGTGGCCGACGCGTTCAACCGGATGGGTGTGGAACTCGCGGCGCGACGAGCGGAAGCCAGGCACTCGCAGGAACTGCTGGAACAACAGGTTCAGGAACGTACGCAGGAGCTGTCACACACCCTCGGACAGCTGCGCAATGCTGATGCAACCCGGCGCCGGTTCCTGGCAGACATCAGTCATGAATTGCGTACCCCCCTCACGTTGATACAGGGTGAAGCCGAGATGGTCATGCGGGGCTCTGACAGGTCTGCAGAAGAGTATCGAGAAGCCCTTGTCCGGGTCCGCGACCAGGCCGTGCAAACGACCCGTCTGGTCAAAGATCTGCTGCTTATCGCCCGCGCCGAAGAAGCCAATTTGCACATGGAACGGCGAACGCTCGATCTCGTTGCGTTGATTCGTGAAGCGTGTACGGATTTTCGCAGCGCGTTGTCCAAGAAAAACCTCACGCTGCTGCAGGAGCTGCCGCCGGGACCGCTGCGAACCAAGGGCGATCCCGACCGCTTACGCCAGGTGTTTGCGATTGTGCTGGACAACGCCATACGCTATTCGAACAGGGACAAGGAGTTGTCGATTCACCTCGAGCACCGGGACGGCCGGGTGGCGATCAAGATCCGTGACCGAGGCGCCAGATTGAGTCCGGAGGAAACGGCCCGGGTGTTCGAGCGCTTTTTTCGCGGTGACGAGGCAGCACAGAAAAGTGACGGTAGTGGCCTTGGTCTTCCGGTTGCCAAAGCGATAGTGGAAGCGCATGACGGCACCATTGAGCTGTGCAGCGAGACGGACGGTGTTTCTGTGCTCGTACAGCTCCCGGTCCTGGAAACTGTAGAAAGCGTCGCATGAGAATTCTCATCGTCGAAGACGATTCGCGTATTTCCGACTTCCTTCAGCGTGCGTTGAAATCCGAAGGGTACTCGACGGTCTGCACGGGAGATGGCAAATCGGCGTTGGATCTCATCGACAACGCCGATTTCGACATCATTCTGCTCGATCTGATGCTGCCGGGGCTGTCCGGATTGGAAGTCTGCCAGGCTTTGCGCATGCGTCGCGTCGAAATCCCGATTGTCATGCTCACCGCCCTCGATACCGCTGAAGACATTGTGCGTGGATTGCGGATGGGTGCGGACGACTACGTGACCAAGCCCTTTGATCTCGACGAACTGCTTGCACGTCTTGATGCTGTCGGCCGACGCACGCAGCGCACACCGGGCGCTACGCAAACCTTGACCGCGGGGGACGTGGTGCTTGATCTCCGCTCGATGATCGTGTCGTTCAAAGGCGAACAGGTTGACTGTACTGCCAAGGAACTGGCAGTGCTGGAGTTGTTGATGTCGGACCCGGATCGCTTGTTCAGTCGTGAGCGCATCCTGAACAACATCTGGGGAATTGATATGGATCCGTTGACGAACGTGGTGGACGTCTACATCAGCAAGTTGCGGAAGAAACTATCCAGCCCCGGCGGACCGCCGTTCGTGGAAACGGTACGGGGCTTGGGTTACCGGATAAACCAGTCTCTGTAGGTACGGCAACGCGCGTCGATCGTGCGTTTTTGCAGGCTCAGAAGCTCCGGGAGATCCACAGGCGGTAGGTTGCATCGGGCGTGGCAGACGTCAAGCCGAACAACACGCCGCCTTTCAACTGCCAACCATTGCCGGCTGTCAGAACCACGTCCGGACCGAGCTGGTGAAACTGATCGGAACCGCCCCGGGTTTCTGCCGTCGTCCCATAGTCGCTGAACCACGCGAGAGACGCCGCCAGGTGTCGGGAAAACCGTTTTGTTGCGCTGCCACGCAATTGCAGCCCAAGGCCGGCGCGATCGTTCCGGCCAAACTGCAGGGTCGTCAGCAACAGGGCGCGTGCTGACCAGCCTTCGGCCCATTGAAACTGGTGCATCCAGTTTACGCCCGCCTGGTCGGGTCGATCGCCATCACGCAGCCGCAGGTCGAAGCGAAAGCCCTGCTGCCAGTGAGAGTACGCAGTGGGAAGTTCCCAGAACAGCTCCCCCTGAACGTAGTCAAACGCTGTGCTGCGCTGTGGCGTCTTGCGTGTCTGCGCCACGACGCGCCACATGAAGTCATCGTTCAGGGCCTGCTCGACATGCAGGCGCTGTGCAAAATCGCTGTCATCCGTGATTGCGCCGCGATATTGGAGAGCCTGGTGGCCGTCATTGACGACGGGACCGAAAACGCCACCCGTGTTGTTGGCGAGCACGCCGGTGGGAGCAACGCTCGTAAGCAGCATCACGATGATTGCGCGTAACATGACAGCTCCGCAGTGGTGGCGTTTTCGATGATACGCGCTAGTTGGCGGCGTAGGGCATCGACGAGTGATGCAGGTTGATTTTCAGTGCTCCGGTTTCGTCTTTCACATAGCCGAAGCTGTATTCTACTTTCGTTTCGTTGCCCTGTTTGTCGGTAAAGTAGTAGTTACCCATGGCGAGGGCCGAGTCACCGTCCGTGATAATGCCCTCGTTCTCCCAGCGGACCTTCGTGTAAGGCGCGAGAGCGAAGCCATTGTCTTCCGCCAGATCCTGGCCGATGAAGTAAGACAGGGCTTCCCGTTTTGTGCCTCTGAACTGATCTTCGGCAGCCAGCGTCGGCTTGAAGAGAACGGCGCCGGAATCGAAGCCGTAGAAGCGTTCGATGTGCTGCGTTGCCACCGTCTTGGGGTCCTTGGCCTTGCCGATAGCGACAATGCCGTTGCCCCATGCGATCTGGGCAGCCTCCACTTCCTGCGTGGTGATTCCTTCGGCGTACGCTGACGCTGAAACCAGGGCGATTGAAAGTGCCGTCATACCTTGCCTGAACATTTGATCCTCTCTTTGTACGGGTCATGAGTGCGAGTAGCGCGATAGATGCATCACGCCGGTTCTTGCGCGCGTAAGTTACAGGCGGCGGGTCGTTGGGAATTTAAAGAAACGTGAAGCCAACCTAAATTCGAGGTTAAGTTCCACAGACCCGTGGTGATGCTGGTGGTGACGGGTGCCTACGTGTCGTGTTTCATGACCACGGCAAACTCTTCGGCATCGGTGCGATACGTTCCGCCGGCCACATCCCCCAGTAGCGTTTCGATGTGCAGGCCGGCGGCTTCCGCTTCCCGCCCGAGCGTCTCGGGCGAGAAGTACTGCAGCCAGTTGTATACCTCCCGGCTCCGTCCTTCTTCCACGATCGTGTACTTGTCCAGGCTGACTCTCTCTGCCTCGTACCGGAAACTCGACACGAAGGCGTAGTAGGGCTGCGCGGACCAGAAGCCGTTGAGCTGGTTTTTTTCGTAGAAAGACGCCTCGGTTCTGCCCGCGAAGGCTGCCATTGAGTAGGCGTCCAGGACGACACGGCCATCGTCGGCCAGGAGGTGCTTGAACTTGTTGAGCATGGTGGCGCGCTGCGACGGCGCGAGGGCGCAGAAATCGCACATGATCATGATGATGAGATCGAACGGGCCAGTCGGGTCGTATTGGAGATAGTCGGCCTCCACATACGTGACCTCGAGACCATGCCGGCTGGCCACAGTCCGTGCGTGCTCGATAGACCGCGGGGAGAAATCGATACCTACCGTGTCGGCCTGCAGACGGGCAAAGCGGGCGGTGTAAAGGCCGGGACCGCAGCCGAAATCGACGATCCGGCTGTGCCTGCCGAGCTTGAAGCGCTGCGTCATCCACTCTGTTGATGCGTCGATGAAGCTGCCGCGTCGGGAAGAAACATCGACGTTCTCGTTCAAGTGAAAGCTCAGCATCTGCGCGGAGGTGTGCGCGTCCGTCCAGAGATCTCTCGCCGTGTACACGGAGAAAGCGGTCGGCTTTTCGTTGGCGGCCTCCAGGCATCGATACAGTGACGGTGAATTCATAGATACACACAAAAGCAGATCGGGGGACAGTACGCGGAATCTCGTGGTCGCGGTAGACTGCGGTCTGGCATAGCGAAGGGAGCGCCATCGTGTCGAACCGGCTATCGTCCATGCTTTGTCTGAGAGATCCACGGCGCCACGCGCTGCGGTTTCTGGCTGCAGGGCTGTTGTTGCTCAGCGCCAGTATTCAGGCTGCGGAAGACGAAGAGGAACTGTGGTCAGCAGTCACCTTCAAAGGACTCGAGCTGCGCAACATCGGCCCGGCGTTGATGTCGGGACGGATCGCCCACATCGAAATTGTGCCCGACGATCCCGCCACCTGGTATGTGGCCGTGGGCTCCGGGGGGGTCTGGAAGACAGACAACGCCGGCACTACCTGGACGCCGCTGTTCGACAACGAAGCCTCGTACTCCATCGGCACCCTTGCGCTCGACCCGCACAATCCTGCAAGCCTCTGGGTAGGCACGGGAGAGAACGTGGGTGGCCGCCATGTGGGCTTCGGCGATGGGGTGTATCACTCCAGCGACGGCGGTGCGACCTGGACGCAGCGGGGGCTGGCCGAGTCGGAGCACATCTCGAAGATCATCGTGCATCCAGAGGACCCGCAGACCCTGTGGGTGGCGGCGCAGGGCCCGTTGTGGTCTGAGGGTGGGCAACGCGGCGTTTACAAAACGACGGACGGTGGCGAAAGCTGGCGGCTGGTGCTGAGCAAAGGCCCGTGGACGGGGGCCACCGATCTGCTTATCGACCCCGACGATGCGGATCGGCTGTATGCAGCCACCTGGCAGCGGCACCGCACAGTGGCAGCGTACATGGGTGGTGGTCCCGAATCGGGGATTTACCGGTCCAGCGACGGGGGGGAGTCCTGGGAGCAGCTCACGGAGGGCCTGCCGAAAGACGTCAATGTCGGCAAAATCGGTCTCGCGCTGTCACCTCAGGACAGCAGTGTCGTGTATGCCACGATCGAGCTGGACAACCGCACGGGTGGGCTGTGGCGCTCCACCAACCGCGGCGCGTCGTGGGAGAAGCGGTCCGACAAAGTGAGTGGCGGCACGGGACCGCACTACTATCAGGAACTGTATGCGAGCCCGCACAAATTCGACCGGCTCTACCTTATGAACAACACCACCCAGGTGTCTGAGGACGGCGGCAAAACCTGGCGGGCGATCAACAACGAAAACAAGCACGTCGACGATCATGCCATCGCGTTTCGCCCCGACGATCCGGATTACCTGATGGTCGGCTCCGACGGCGGCCTGTACGAGAGCTACGACAACGAGAAAACCTGGCGTTACATCGCCAACCTGCCCGTCACGCAGTTCTACAAGGTGGCGGTAGATGACAGCGAACCGTTCTATCAGGTGTACGGGGGCACGCAGGACAACAATTCACAGGGCGGACCTTCGCGCACGGACAACCGCCACGGTATCCGCAACTCCGACTGGTTCATCACGTTGTTTGCCGACGGCCATCAATCGGCTGTGGAGCCGGGTAATCCCGACATCATGTACGCCGAGTGGCAGGAGGGGAATCTGTCGCGCATCGATCGCACCACCGGCGAGATCGTACACATCCAACCCCAGGCCGCTCCCGGAGAACCGGCAGAGCGCTTCAACTGGGATGCGCCTATCCTCGTGAGCGCGCACGAGCCCACCCGCCTGTATTTCGCCTCGCAGAGACTCTGGCGGTCGGACGACAGAGGGGACAGCTGGCGCGCGATCTCCGGTGATCTGACACGCAACCAGAACCGTGAGCGACTGCCCCTGATGGGCCGGCAGTGGTCCATCGAAGCGCCCTGGGACCTGCAGGCCATGTCGCAGTACAACACCATCACCTCGCTCGGCGAATCACCGCTGAATCCGGACGTGTTGTATGTGGGCACCGACGACGGTCTCATTCAGAGCACCACTGACGGCGGCAAAACGTGGACGCGTCTCGAGGTGGGTCGCCTCCCGGGTGTGCCCGCAACGGCTTTCGTCAACGACATCCGTGCGGATCTCTTCGACGAGCAGACGGTGTACGTTGCGCTGGACAACCACAAGCTCGGTGACTACACGCCGTATCTGTTGAAAAGCACCAACGGGGGGCGCAGCTTCCGCAGCATCAGCGGCGACCTGCCCGACCGGCACCTGGTGTGGCGCCTGGTGCAGGATCATGTGCAGCCGGATCTCCTGTTTGCCGCCACGGAGTTCGGCCTGTTCTTCACCGTCGATGGCGGGCGCCGATGGCTCGAACTGCAGGGGGACGTGCCGACCATTGCCTTCCGCGATGTGACCATCCAGCGGCGAGAGCAGGATCTGGTGGCGGCGTCCTTCGGTCGGGGCATCTACGTGCTGGACGACTACACACCGCTGCGCAGCCTCACGCCGGAATCGGTGGAACAGGCGTCTCTACTGTTTCCGCCGCGCCGCGCGTGGTGGTACATGGAACGGCACCCGTTGGGATTCACCGCGGGCGCTTCCCAGGGACACAGCTTTTACCGGGCTCCCAATCCGCCTTTCGGCGCCGTGTTTACCTACTACCTGAAAGAATCGCTCGTCACGCAGGCGAAGGTGCGGCAGGAGGCCGAGAAGCCGCTGATCGACGCGGGTGACGACACCCCGTATCCCGGTTTCGGAATTGCGGAGACGGAACGGCGCGAGGCAGACCCCGAGATTTATCTCACGGTGCGGGATTCAACGGGCAATGTCGTGCGCCGTCTGGCGGGAGGCACGGATAAGGGCATTCATCGCGTGGCATGGGACCTGCGCCTGCCGGCGGTAAACGCCATCGCCTACGACCCGGCGCAACGCCCCGAAGACACTGCGCAACCCACCGGGCATCTCGTGCTTCCGGGGGAATACACGGTGGCGTTGTCGCAGCATGTCAATGGTGTCACCACCGAGCTCGCAGCGCCGCAGGCCTTCCAGGTAGAGCGGCTGCGGGGCGGCGCGCTGCCCGGTGCCGCGGTAGAGGAGACGGTGGCGTTCTGGCAACGGGTTGCGGCCTTTCAACGCAAGGTCACCGCAGCGGTGCAGGTGATAGAAGAACTGAAGGCGCGGCTGCAGACCCTGAAGCTTGCCATGGCGCGGGCTCGGGGGATTCCGGCGGAGCTGGATCAGCAGTGGCACGAGCTGCGTCAGACGCTCTTTACCGTGGAAGCGTCGTTGGGTGGCAATCAGGCACAGATTGCGCTGGGAACCGCAGCCCCGGCAACGATTCGCTCGCGCCTGGCGAGTGTCTTAAGGGGTACCGGTAACTCGACGTACGGTCCCACGGGTACGCACAGGGCGCAGCTGGGTTTTGCGGAGGCGGAATACGAGAGCGTGCAAGCGCAACTGTCTGAGCTGCAGATGGAGGGGTTTCCCGCGCTGGAGAAAGCGCTGGATGAGGCGGGGGCGCCCTGGAGCCCGGGTGCGGCACTTCCTGCGGACTGAAGGTCAAATAGATATGTTATAACATCGGTGCGTTCGGCGAGGGATCACCCCGATGATGTCCACACCTTTTCCGCAGAGTTACGAGGAATGGCACCACTGCATCACGGTGGAGTGCGGTATACCGCTGACGGAGCAATTTGTAGCAGATCGCCTGGCGGTCTGGCACAACGAAGACTTGGAAGAGACGCAGCGCTTTCGGCGTCTGTATGGAGACGAGTACTGGCGGACGGTCATCGGCTGGTTCGAACACGCGGCGCGTGACGTGAGCCAGCCGACGTGAGACACCGGCTGCCGGATCAGCAGCAGCAGCGATCCTTGCAGCATGTGCAGGTTTTTTCCCGACAGCAGGTCTTGTCTTCGCATTTGCATTCACACTTGTCGTTCGACATGGCGTTTTCCTCTCATGGTTGCTGGTGAGCCCTCGATACGATCGGCGAGCAGACGCAGCTTCTGCGCAATCTCCGTCCGATTGAGGGAGTAGATTCTCTCTCGACCCCTGCGTTCCATCTCGACAACACCTTCCTGCGCCAGCACCTTCAAATGCCTGGAGGCGACGGAAGCGTCCACGCTGCAGCACTCGCACAGGCACATGGCGTTCTGCGGTGTTTTGCACTCGCAGAGCTCGTAGACGAGGGACAGGCGGTTGTACTCCCCCAGCGCCTTCAGCAGGTCCGCGAGCTGTTGTCTGTCTTCAGGGTCCATGCGGCAGATATTTGCTTAATTGTGCAAATAAGTCAATAGAAGGGTGCGCGAACCGATGGAGGTGGCCCTTCAGGCCGACGGAAAAGGGTTGTAGATACCCGTCAGACGATCGGGTCGAGAGACAGCAGCAGCCGCTCGCCGGTACCGTGCGGAGAACGGTGCACAATGCCGTCGAATTGCTCGCTCCAGGCGCCGCCTTTCAGCAACGACCAGGCACCGGTCGACATCTGCCGAATCTGCCGGTCGGGCTGCACGGGCGGTGCGGCGGTGTCGAGGTCGGAGAACACGGTCCAATCCACGTCACTGTTTGCAATCCATTCCGTCCCCGCACCGCTGAGTGTGATGAGCAGCCGGCAGGGCACGTAGTCCACATGAAAACGCGGACACATCGGAGCGCTCAGAGTCTCGAGGCGGATACCCACCCGCTCGCAGCCCATGAGCTCACCCAGCAGATGCCCCGCCTCGGCGATCTGGCTCACCAGCATGGCACGCACGTCTGCTTCGACGGCGGCCGGCAGCGCGCTGTCTGCCGCCTCGGGATCGTTGGCCGCCTGTATCCACCGCAACTGCGGGACCTGGCGTGTATCGACCAGGCGCTTCGCCGCTGTCTCGCAGTCGCTCGCCTGCGCTCGTGCTACGCTGACGAGCTCCACATCCTCTTCATAGATTGCCGCGAAGTCCTCGAGCTGGTGGCTGACAACCTGGCGCATCAGTCGTCAGTCTCCTCAACCTCACGGATCCACCGCGGGAACGGATCGGAGAAGCGCTGCCAGTTCTCCGGACCGGCGGCGAGCTCCGTGTCCGTGAGAAGGCATGCATCCAGCGCCCGACTGGCCTGCGCTTCTTCCAGGTTCTGCCCGATGAAGACAATTTCCTGGCGGCGATCGCCATAGGGTGTTTCGCATTTGCTCTCTATAGCGGCTCGGTGCTCGGGATCGTCCGGCCAGTGCGCTTCGGGCACTGCTGACCAGAAGAGGCCGGCAAAGCCGTGATTCATGATGCCGCCCGCCTGAGACCAGGAGCCGGCCTGGTCGAAACGCGTGGCGAGCCAGAAGTAACCTTTGGAACGCACCAGATTGCCGTGGCGCCAGCCCTGTACGAGGAAGTCGTAGAGCCGTTGCGGATGAAACGGTTTGCGGGCTCGATAGACGAAGCTGCCGATACCGTATTCCTCGGTTTCCGGCACGTGTTCGCCGCGCAGTTCCGCCAGCCACCCGGGCGCGTTGGCAGCTTCCGCCATGTCGAAGCGGTTCGTGCCCAGAATGGCCTGCGGCGACACCTGGCCGTGCTCGGCCACCAGCACCCGGGCGCCGGGGTTCAAGCGTCGCAGGGTCGCCAGCAGCGCGTCGGTCTGCGCGTCGTCGAGCAGATCGGTTTTGGTGACGACGATGACATTGCTGAACTCCACCTGATCGATGAGGAGATCGGCAATGTTCCGCTCGTCTTCTTCGCCAATCTCCATGTTCTTGTCTTTGAGACTTTCCGCTTCCACCATCAAGCGGGGGAAATTGAACGCGTCAACGACAGTAACCATTGTGTCGAGATGGGCCACCGACGACAGCGAACGGCCGGACTCGTCCTCGAAGGTGAAAGTCTCGGCCACCGGCAGTGGTTCCGAGACGCCTGTCGACTCGATGAGCAGATAATCGAAGCGCTGCTCGTCCGCCAGGCGCGCCACCTCTATGAGCAGGTCCTCCCGGAGCGTGCAGCAGATGCAGCCGTTGGTCATCTCCACGAGCTTTTCGTCGACCTGCTGCAGAGAGACGTCCTCCCGCAGAAGGTCTGCGTCTATATTGACCTCACCCATGTCGTTCACGATCACCGCGACGCGCAGGCCCTCGCGGTTGTTGAGAACGTGGTTCATGAGCGTGGTCTTGCCTGCACCGAGGAACCCCGACAGGACGGTAACCGGTAGCGATGATCCCAACGCAGCCTCCAGGATGGTGATATGTTATAACATCCTATCTTCGCGCAAGGGCACAAGTCCAGCGCTACGCCGTGGTCCTGCGAAGCTCCCGCTCGCTGCGCCACCAGGCGTAGCTCAGAACGGGTAAACCCACGAGAAAGCTGAGCATGTTTCCATCCAGGCCAAACAACTCGGGCGGCATCATATGTGCAGGCAGATCCGGCTTTGCGGCGCCTCCGAAGGCCGGCCCCACGGCCAGCGCCACAAAGAAGCTGATGGTGTACGCCAGCAGGATGAGCGCTGCGATTCTTACGCGCAGCAGGTTGAGCGTACCGACGAAGAGCAGGCCCAGCGCGATGGCGTGGGTACCGAGAACGTGGAACACCCCCCAGACCGCGTGCATTTTCGCGTGTCCGGGCCACGCATCGTTGGATGCGTGCATGAAGCCGAGGTCGGCAACGACCGTCGCGAGGGCGCTGACCAGAATCAGGCCGGCCAGCAGGTTTCTACCTAACATTGCAGCTGCTCCCTGGTTTCAGGCTGATCGATCTTACCCTACGCGCCGGGGTGTGCTTTCCAATCCGGGGGCGGGTCCGTATGCTTCGGCGCTCGTGCCTTCATCCTGTCCCGTCAACTACACAAGGAGTTAGCTTTGCTTTCAGACGAGAATTTTGTTGTTCGCCCGCTGCCCACCATCGCCTTCAGCCGGGGTGCGAGCAAGCAGTTGAATACCCACATCCAGGCCCTCGGCCTGAACTCGGCGCTGATTGTCACCGACAAGAACCTCGCTGAGAGCGGCGTCCTCGATCCGGTGCTGGATGCGCTGCGAGCCGCCAATCTCCGCGTGGAGGTGTTTGATGGGGTGGAACCCAACCCCACCGACCTGAACGTGGAAGCAGGCGCCGAGAAGCTGAAGGAGCTGGGGGGGGAAGCCTGTGTGATCCCCATCGGTGGGGGCTCGTCCATGGACTGCGGCAAGTCCATAGCGCTGCTGGCGGCAAACGACGGCACGGTCGAAGAGCTGCAGGCCACCATGCCGAAAGACGCCATTGCACCGGTGATTGCGGTGCCTACCACCGCGGGAACCGGTTCGGAAACGAACAGCGCGTGTGTGATCACCAACACCCGGCTCGGGCGCAAGACCTATGTGATTCATCCCAGCATCACGCCCGCCTTCGCGGTGCTGGACCCCGATCTCACCGTGGGCCTGCCCACCTACCCGACCGCCACCTGCGGCTACGATGTGCTCACCCACGCGGTGGAAGCTTTTGTCTCGGCCAATGCCAGTGCCTACTCCGACGGCATTGCGCTGGAAGCGATCTCCAAGGTGGCGGGTAACCTGCGCCGCGTCGTTCAGGACGGGACGGACATTGAAGCCCGTTCACAGATGCTGCTGGCTTCCGCGATGGCAGCCATGGCGTTCAACGTCGCTGGCCTGGGCACCGTGCACGGCACGGGTCACGCCATATCTGCACGGCTCAATGCGGCTCACGGGCAGACGCTGGCCACGATGCTCCCGCACGTCATGGAGTACAACATGCCGGAGCGGGAAGAGAAGTATGCGGAAGTGGCCCGCGTGCTGGCCCCGTCCGGTCCAGCCACCGGTGCCGGTGCCATCGATGCGGCCCTGCAGTTGCGCAGCGACATCGGCATCGACCGGTCCATACGGGATCTTGGCGGCAACGACGACCTGTTGGCAGTGCTGGTCGAAGACGCCACCGCTGATCCCGTGAACTTCACGAATCCGCGTCCCGTCGATCCGTCTGCCCTCGAGGCGCTGTATCGCGCGGCCTGGTAAATCCTGGCCCCCGGCGCGCTTGCAGCGCGTCGGGGCGCGCGGCGAACACGCAGGGCGCAGCCGGGGGGCGGCATGATTGTCGACGACTACTTCTCCGCCAGTTACCAGGCAGCGCGGGATAGGTTTCTGCGCCTCAGCGAAAGCCGGGGATTTGCCGTCCATGGCTATCGCAACGACCGGGCGCAGGGGCCGGACGGCGGTGATCTCTACATGGACGTGGCGATCTGCGGGCCCCGCGATGCGTCCCGCCTCCTCGTCCTGTTCAGCGGCACGCACGGTGTGGAAGGTTATTGCGGCTCCGGGATTCAGGCGGCCCTCCTCGGGGAAGCGTGCTTCGATGAGATACCCCCCGATCTGCGCGTCGTTATCGTGCACGCCGTCAACCCCTACGGCTTTGCCCACGACCGCCGGGTGAACGAAGACAACATCGATCTGAACCGGAATTTCCTGGACTTCGGCAACGAGGTGCCCAGCGACAACGGCTACGGTGACGTACACGCCCACCTCGTGCCCGAGGCATGGGAAGGCGACGCGCGCACCCGGGCTGATGCGGCCCTGGCGCAATATGTCAGAGACCATGGTCCCGCTGCGTTTCAGCACGCAGCATCGGGCGGTCAATACACGCACCGCGACGGGGTTTTCTATGGTGGAGAAACGCCAAGCTGGTCGGCGCAGACCGTGCTGTCCCTCATGGGAGAACTGGGGTCAGGGGTCACCCGGGCATGGTTCATCGACTTTCACACCGGCCTGGGGCCTTACGGTTTTGGCGAGATGATTGCCGCAGGTTCTGCCGCCCAGGTGGCGAGAACCTTCGCCTTCTACGACCGCTACGAGTTGACTGATCCCGACGCGGGTACATCTTCGTCCGCGCCGGTTCAGGGCACCATGGCGCATGGCGTGGAGCGCGCTCTGCCGGGTGTGGAAACGCACTTCGTCGCACTGGAATATGGCACTTTGCCCATGAAAGAAGTGATGACGGCGGTGCGCGCCGACAACTGGCTGTACCGCTCCGGGACGCTGCACAGCGCCCTGGGCAGGCGCATCAAAGGTGAGATCAGGGATGCCTTTTATTGTGACGAGACGCGTTGGAAAACGCTGGTTTACGAGCGGGCGCTGGATGTCGTGAATGCAACGATGCGCAGCATGGGTGGGACCTGACCCGGCCCGGGCTCAATAGGAGATCGACACGGCCGTTGCCGGGTTGAGGTCTTCGCGCGGATCGGTCATCAGCTTCTCCGGAAATTCGACGCGCACCACGCGCGTTGTCACATCCAGGCACAATTCGTGATTGTTGTCCCCGTCGCCGAGATCGCCAATGGCAAACGGGGTCACTTCTGTGAGCTCACCCCCTTCGCCGGCCACGAACACGCCGTAGGCTGAGCGCTCCGTATCGTCTATCTCGTCGCCGCCCGGTTTGGTTACGCCACCGGCCCATACGACGCGCACCACCTGACGGGTGCCCGCAGGGCAACCGCTGCCGCCGCCGAACGGCAGGGCGCTGGCTTGTTTGTCCAGCTCCCACTGCTCTTCGGGAACCACTTCCGCGTGTACGAGACCGGGGCCATGCTCCAGTCGGGTGACATCGACACGCGCACCTTTGAAATTGGTGCGGTGATCGAGGGAGATGACGTTGCCTGTCACTTCCACGGATACGGGCTGATTGTCGATGGAACCGAAGTCACCGACGAGGAGCATGGTGCGCAGTTCTCCCACGTCCTCGGCGGGGGCTGGCGTGGCGCAGGCAACGCTGATGCTCTGGCCGTCTGCCAGCGTCACCCGGAAGTCGCCAGCCTGCAGGGTGGCCGTGTCCAGCTCTTTGGAGAAGATCGCCGGCATGCCGTCCGTGTGACCAAACTCGCCGCAGATACGGTAGCTGCCGAAAAAAGGCACAGCATCGTCCAGCCCGTAGAACGCGGAAAGCAGAGCGGCGCCCTGGCTCGTTGCCTGCGGGAAAGACGCTGCGTCAGTGGTGTCCTGCTGCTGGGTGTCGGCAAGCTCGCTGACATTGGAGCAACCTGCCAGGAGCGCCAGGCTCAAGCCCAGGCCCAACCCGGAAAAAGTGGTGTGTCTCATCCTTGATCCCACGCTATTCGAACATGATGACGCTGCGCGCTACCTCTCCGGTTTCCAGGGCGGCCAGGCCTTCGTTCACGTCTTCGAGTTTTATACGCCGGGAAATCAGGTCATCGAGATGCAGGCGTCCCTGCAGGTACAGCTCCACGAACCGTGGCATGTCCACGCGGAACCGGTTCGAGCCCATGTTCGAACCCTGCATCTTGCGTTCCATCAGAAACTCGGGGCCGTGAATCTCCACGTGCACACCCACGGGAATCATGCCGATGATGGTGGCAACGCCGCCGAACCCCAGCATCTTGAAGGCCTGTTCGGCGGTTTGTTTGAGGCCGATGGCTTCGAAGGAGTAGTGCACGCCGCCGCCGGTCATCTCACGCACCTTGGCCACAGCTTCGCCATCGGACGCGTCGACCACGTCGGTGGCGCCGAATTTGCGGGCAAGGTCGAGCTTACTCTGGACCATGTCCACGGCAATGATGCGCGCGGCGCCCGCAATGGCGGCGCCGTTGATGGCTGAAAGGCCCACGCCGCCACAGCCGATCACCGCAACGGTAGAACCGGGTTCTACCTTCGCCGTGTGAATCACGGCGCCCACGCCAGTGGTCACCCCGCAGCCGATCAGCGCGGCGCGATCCAGCGGCATGTCCTCGCGGATCTTCACGATCGTGTGCTCGTGCACCAGCATATACTCGGCGAAGGAGGACAGGTTCAGGAACTGCGCCACGGCTTCGTCGCCTTTGTTGAGGCGCGAGCCTTCGTCCGGTCCGCGCTGCAGCTCCGGTTCCTGGCACAGCGACATGTGCCCCGTGAGGCAGTGCTCGCAGTGACCGCAGAAGGCTGACAGGCAGGTGATGACATGATCGCCGGGTTTCACGTAGGTGACATCGGCGCCCACGGCTTCCACCACGCCGGCCGATTCGTGCCCCAGCACCGCCGGCATGGGGTAGGGGTAGGATCCGTTCTGAAAATGCAGGTCCGAATGACACACGCCTGCAGCAACGGTACGAATCAGCACTTCCCGGGGGGCTGGATCGCCGTGACTGATGTCCTCGATTTCCAGCGGCTTGTTGACTTCTCTCAGAACTGCGGCCTTCATGCGCACCCTCCCGTTGCAGCGTTTCTATGAAGCTTCCGGCATGCTACCGCGGCCATGCGGACGGTGCTAGGCTCTCGCTGGCGGATCGGGTAGGACAGCGCATTGGTTTTGGTGGGCTTGGGCAGTAATCGGGGTGACTCGTTGGAAATCATGCACGAGGCCATTGAAACGCTGCGTGAGTTTGCGCAACCTGCCACGTTCTGCGCCTCCAGCATCTGGCGCACCTCGCCCGTGGATTGCCCGCCGGATTCCGGCGATTTCCTGAATGCGGTGGTGGCTTTCGAGGGTCGGGACGGGCTCACCCCCGAGGCGCTGCTGGCCTCGCTGAAAGCCCTTGAACGGGCCCACGGACGCGCTGAAAGCTACGTACGCAACGCACCCCGTGAGCTGGATCTGGATCTTCTGGTGTTCGATGACGAGCGTCGAACCACGCCGGAATTCACCCTGCCGCATCCCCGCGCAACGGACCGTCTCTTCGTGCTGGCCCCGGCGCTGGAGGTGGCCCCGGCCCTTGTCTGGCCGGTGCTGGGCGAAACCGTAGCGGTGCTGCACGCGCGCCTCGATACGGACGAAAACGTTGAGCGCATCGTTGCCTAGGCGCGGGTATGCTGCGCGTTGCGTAACGGCCGCGCTGGTGGCCGTGCTCGCCTTGCTGCCGGTGGCGGCGCTCGGCTATACGGGCAAGATTCATCAACGCCTTACATTCATCGCGGCACGCCAGTTCAACGACTGCGCTCAGAAAGAGGAGCGCCTGCCGAGGCTGTCTGCGCTCGAGACGCGTTACATGGTGAAGGCCAATGTGGCCCAGGCGGAAACCGGTGTTTTCACGCGCATGTTCCGCTGGAGCTACTACAACCGGGCCGATCAGACCGGTCGCTCAGCCATGTGGGGGCTGATCGATACGCGCTTTCACGATCACTTCGAGGCCCTGGTGGACGAAACGCGCTGGCTTGAAGCCCGCTACGGACGCCTTAAGAACCTCGGCCGTATCGTCAACTACATACAGGCCGCAACTGCACCCGCCCGGGTGGTGCCCGTCTACACCGGGCGCTGGTGGCGCTTTTCGCTGTCCGACCGCTTCGAGAACTACCCCCTGGACGTCGCGCAGGTGGAGGCGGCCGTGGTTGGCATGTGCGCTGAGCTGCTGGATCTGGAAGTGAGCTTTCAGGATATGCTGGAAGACGTGGCAAACCGCACCATCGACAATGTGCGTGCGCCGATTTTCGGCTTTCCCACCACGTGGGAAGCCTACTGGCGGTTCGCGCGCGATGACGACGATTTCGGCGAATATGGCCCCGCCGGGAATGCCTTCGGCCAGCGCACGGAATTCCGCTGCGGCAACCGCGAGCGGTGTCTGCTGCTGAAGGACGATCCTCTGTATCGCGATTTTGCGAACGCGCAGCATATTCTGGCTGTGATGGCGACCATGCGCGCCATCGCCCTGCTGCAACAGGACGAGGTAGAGCGGCTGATGCGTGCTTCAGAGGAAGCCGCGGCGGACTGAGCAACCGTAGGGCCCGGCTGGATCGGCGGGCGCCAGCCACGGGCTACGGCAGTCGAGGCCGGGATGGCGCGCCGCGCGCAACGGCGCGTCTGCGGCCAGGCTCGGGTCCGGGGCAGCGGTAACGTATTCGCTCACGGGTGGCTGCAGTTCCCGGCGGTTGACAGGCTCCGGACCACTGCGCCTGCTTCCCGGCGCGGCGGCCGGCTGCTCGATCCGTTCATAGGTCTGCTCCGCAACCTCCTCGTTCCCGGCGCTGGACGTGTTCTGCGAAGTGGTGGTTGCCAGCAGCACCACCATGGCCGCCAGCAGCAGGGCAACGGTCAAGCCCTGCGCGTTGTCGCGTAAACGTTCTGAGGGCGTCCGAGGTTTTCGCCGGCGCGCGTCGTCGCGCTGGCCGCCGGCGCCCTGCTCCAGCAGAGGTTGCTGCAGAAAACGGGCAAGGCGACGCACGTCGTGATCTGAGGAACGCGCCGGCCAGGTGGGGATACGAAAGTGATGTTTCACGGCGGGATGGGGTGGTGTGTCATCGAAATACAACGCCGCCCACTCCACGCCGGGCAGGGTTGCCGGCAACCCGGCGTGCGGTATGAGCACCGCGCGCGGCGTCGGCGGATCGGGCATGACCTCGTGAACTCTGAGGTTGATGTCCAGGAGTTTTAGATGGGTCTGCAGCAGCCGCACCAGCGGCAGGCGCTCTTCTGCGCAGACCAGATCGATGGTGCGCATGTCTTAAGGCTAGTAAGGCTGGCTGTGAGGGCCAGCCGGCGAAGTGGTTCCGCTGGCCGGTCCGCTGGTTTACTCTGGCCGGCCATATCGGATAGCGGGTGATTGTGACCCCACCTTCGACGTCTGACGCCTTACCCCCGCTCCACCTGGGGTTGACGCCCTGGCAGTTTGCAGAGCTGTCCGCCGCAAGTCTCGGCGAGCAGGCGCGTTTTGCCGAGGCGTGTGGCTACGAATCGTTCTGGTTGCCGGAAAATCACTTCGGCGAAAACGCGCTGCCGGATCCGCTGATGCTGCTGGCCAGTGTCGCCGGTGTCACCAGCACCATTCGCCTGGGCACCACTTCCTATCTGCTGACCCTGCGTAATCCCCTGCAGGCTGCCGAGCAGGTGGCCGTGCTTGATCAGCTCAGCGGAGGTCGCGTGATTCTGGGCGTGGGGCGCGGTTATGCCCCGGACATGCTGAAGGCATTCAACGTGCCACCCGCGCAGAAGCGCCGCATCTTTGCCTGGACGCTAGGGCTCATGCGCGACGCCTGGGCAGGACGGCCCGTGTCGCTGGATGACGATACGGAGCACGCAATCGAGGTGCACCCGCGGCCGTTGCAGACACCGGAACCGCCCTTGTGGGTGGCAGCCTTCGGTCCCAAGGCATTGCGCCAGGCCGGTACGCTCGGCCTGCCTTATCTGTGTTCGCCCATGGAAAGCCTGGCAACGCTGGAAGCCAACTATCGCACGCATGCGCAAGCCGCCGAGGAAGCGGAGATTGCGGTACCCGCCGTGGTGCCACTCATGCGCACCGTTTTTGTCAGCGAAGATGCCGCGCAGCTCAGCCGGATCCGGGGTGAGCTGGAAGCGCGTGTGGACAATGCCCGGCTGCAGGAAGGCGAAACCGTGGACGATTGGACCATTGTCGGCACGCCCGCGCAGGTGGCGGAAAAGGTGGCGCAGTATCGCGAGCGGCTGGGCATGACCCACATGGTTGCCACGCGCCTGCGCATCGGCGGTATCGAGGACGCGGTGCTGCGTGACAGCGTGGCCCTTCTGGCGGATTTACTGGGCCGCGGTTAACATCAAACGCTTTTGCGAACGATCCTGAGGGGAGCGGGCATGACCTTCAATATTCTCTGGCCGGCCATGCGCTGGCCGGATAAGCGCGAAATAGAAAGCACCAGCGTCGGTGAGCACAACGCGATCTTTCACGAACGCTACAGCGAAGTGGGTGATGCCGAGTGGGCGGCGTGTGACGCGCTGGTGAGCGTGAACGATGTCCCCGCTGAGTATGCTGACAAGATGCCCAACTGCCGCATCTTCGTCACCCCCAAGGTGGGCTTCGACAACATCGACCTCGCCGCCTGGGGTGAGCGTGGCATCCCGGTCTGCAACGTGCCGGACTACGGCACGCAGGAGGTGGCCGATCACGCCATGGCGCTGATGCTGTCGCTGATGAAAGGCATCACGTTCCACACGCGGGAGCTGAAGCGGGATCCCCGTGGCCTCTGGCGCCCGGCGCTCAACCCCTACGGCAAGCGCCTGTCGGTATGTACCTTCGGCGTGGTGGGCCTCGGTCGTATCGGTACGGCGGCGACGCTGCGTGCCAAAGCTTTCGGCATGGACTGCGTCATGTACGACCCGTACCGCGAAAGTGGCGCCGAGCTCAGCCTTGGCATCCGCCGCGTACACGCGTTGGAAGACCTGTTTGCGCAGTGCGATGTGGTGAGTCTGCATCTGCCGTTGTCTGCCGACACGGAAAAGCTGATCGGCGCTGACGTGCTGGCGGCGAGCAAGCCCGGCCTCGTTCTCATCAACACCGCGCGGGGGCCCATCATCGATCTGGATGCGCTCTACGAAGCGTTGCGCACCGACCAGGTGCAGGCGGTGGGTCTCGATGTGCTGCCGGAAGAGCCCGCTGATCCCGAACATCCACTCATCAAAGCCTGGGCTGCGGACGAAGACTGGATCAATCACCGGCTGGTGCTCACGCCCCATTCTGCGTTCTTTACCCCGGAAAGCGTGTACGACATGCGCTTCAAGGGCGGCGAGATAGCCGTTGAGTACCTCCGCGGCGGTCGCCTGGTGAACTGCGTGAATCAGCGCTGGCTGGCCACCGCGCGCTGACCGCAGCAACGCTTTGACCACGCCCAACTACCACAAGCGGCGCCAGCGTGTTTTCCTGGTGCTGTCCGGCATTTTTCTCGGCACGCTTGCGCTGCTGAACGTGCTGGGCATCAGCCGTTTCGTAGACCTCTCGTTCAACGTCTTTGGCGTGCAGATACCGATGGTGGTAGCCGTCGGCGTGCTGCCTTATCCGGTTACGTTTCTGTGCACCGATCTCATCAGCGAGCTGTTCGGCGAGAAGAAAGCCCGCGACATGGTCTGGGTGGGCGTGCTGCTGAACGGCTGGGTGATTTTTCTGCTGTGGCTGGGTGGCTCGTTACCCGGCTTTGAGGCGGTGGATCCGGTGACCGGTGAGCTCGCGCGCGATGAGGCGAACAGACTACCGGTGTTCTTCGAAGTGCGCGATCTTGCCTTTGGCGCGGTGGCCGCCTCCATGCTGGCCTACCTGGCGGCGCAGTTCTGCGATGTGCGCCTGTTTCATTTCTGGAAGAAACTGACCAACGGTCGACATCTGTGGCTGCGCAACAACGCGTCGACCATGGTCAGTCAGATTGTCGACACCACTGCAGTCATTCTCATCACGCATTTCTACGCACAGGCCCTGCCGGTGCGTATGGGCGAGCCCCTTTGGCCGCAACTGCTGGTGTTCATTGCCTCGGGCTACACCTTCAAGCTGCTGGTGGCTGCCGCGGATACCGGGCCGGCGTACCTGGCTGTACGCATCCTGCGGCCTTATCTCGGGCTGAAGGAAAACGAAGAGGCGCGGGACGAATAACGCCCCGCCGCGGCGTCAGGCGGCGGGGTCCAGCCGCAGCAGCCTGCGGGGCGGGAAACCCGTAAGAATGCGGAAGAACGTTGGCAGACTGTGCTCGCCGTCCACGCGTGCGTACTCTGCCGAGTCGCCGTCCAGGGGCACCGCTGTATAGGCCGTGGTGGCTCCTTCGAAGGTGATCTCCACGCCCGGATTGTCCTCCACGCGCCAGTACCAGGCCCGGGGCCAGTGATTGACCGCCACATACAGTGTGTCGTCAACCACGAGGCGCGCCAGCACGCGGTCGTGCTTCTCGCCGTCCGCCTCGAAGGTGCTGATCACCAGCGTGCCGTCGTTGGTGGGCTGGTAGTAACCCAGCAGCGACTCGAAGATCACCACGATGGCGACGTAGATCGCGGCCAGAATGAGGACAATTTTCAGAGGTTTGTTCATCGTTCGATCTGTCCCAGGTTAGCGTGAATCACAGCGCCGTTGATGACTGGATGGGTGGCGGCAAACAGAAGTGTCCGGGCAATTTCGTCGGGCTCCACCAGCCGATCGTACGCGCTCATGCCGGCCACTGCCGACAAGGCGTCACCGGGCACGTGTTCGCGCAGCATCTCGGTGTCGGTGAAACCGGGGCAAACGGCGGCGGTGTGTATGCCGCGGCCTGCCAGATCCTGGCACGTGGCGCGCATCATGCCGATCAGAGCGTGCTTGGTGGTGACGTAGCTGAACGAGTTGGGGACGGCCTTCTCGGACAGCGTGGATCCCACGTAGATGACGCTGGAGCCCGGCTGCATGAACGGCAGCACAAAATAGTTCAGCGTGTTCGGACCCACGAGGTTGATTTCCAGCACCTCACGAAGCTGGTTGCTGGGCGTTTCCACAGCGCTGTCATTGGTTAGACGGGCGGCATTGTGTACAAGCACAATTTCGTCGGCCTGCTGCAGGGTAGGGGTGATCTGCCCGGCGATGTTGTCTATGAAACCCGGGTTGGCCAGGTCGCAGTTGATGTGCGTGACCGCGTCCAGGGGACAGCGCCGACGCGACAGGTTGATGACCTGGTAGCCTGCATCGTGAAACAGCTCTGCCGTTCTCAGACCAATACCGGCGCTGGCGCCGGTGACGAGCAGACATTTCGATCCATTACTCATGCCGTCGCCTCCTGCGGTGGTGCAGCTGCATCCGGGGCGTGCCAGTGGGCCCAGGCCCATTGGCCTTCGCCGCTGGAGCAGCGGAGCTTGATCGCCGCGATGTCGAGCGCCCTGATCTGCGGCTGGGTGGTCAATTCGTGCAGCAGGTAGGTGGACAGCTCTTCCACGGTGACGTTGCGGATGGGCAGCAGCGTGAGATCCCGCGGCAGAAAGGGAATGCGCTCGCCGTCGAAGACAGTCACGGTGTAGTCACCGTCCTGCTCGATCGTCAGATGCGGTGAGCGGTTGGGCATCAGCACCTGCTCGTCCAGCGCATCGCACAGGGACTTCACCGCCTTCTTCAGGATGTTGTAGTCGAACGTGAGGCCGCCCTCGTGCACGGGAGCGGTGACCTCCAGCGCCACGTGAAAATTGTGTCCGTGCAGATTTTCGCGGGAAGTGGCGTCGAAGATCGTGAAATGCGCCGCTGCGAAGTGCAGGTATTCTTTGCTGATCTCGATGGTCGTGTACTGCCGCATCGTTGCGTGTTCCGCGTGTCAGGACTGGATGGCGGCGGTGAACTCCTGCAGCGACCCGAAGGTCCAGGTGGGCTCGATCCCGGTGGTCGCATCCGCCGTGGCTGTGCTGACGCCGGGACGGTTGATCCAGACCGTGTCTATCCCCAGCGCCGTTGCCGGCAGAATATCATGGTGGGGGTTCTGCGCCACGTGAAGAACGGGCCCGTCGGCCAGCTCGAGGGCGCGTTCGAATAGCTGCGGCTCCGGCTTGAATGCCCCTACCTGCTGGGCGGTAACCACAAAATCCAGCTCCGTATGCAGCAGGGCACGGGAGGTATCGAAGAGGTCGTCGTCGATGTTGGTCAACACGCCCAGCTGGAAATCGTGCTGCAGCACGTGCAGCGCTGGCACCGTGTCGACGAATGGCTGCCAGTACTGCACCGAATCTGCCAGGCCGCCCGGGATATCGTCGTTGAGCGTGAAGCCGAGGCGCGTGGCAAACCCCTGCATCACGCGCGCCAGCACCTCGCGATAGCTGCCACCCTGGGCCTGGCTGGCTGGCGAAAGCGTTTCGTAGAGATCCAGCACGAACTCGTCGATGGTGTTGATGTAGTAGCTCTGCAGCAGCGGCTGCAGGTAGCCGAGCACGCCGTTTTCCCAATCGATGAGGGTGCCGTAGCAGTCGAAGGTGAGCGTCTTGTACTTACTTTTCTCAATCATTTTTTGACGATCATATTGTCGGATCAGACGGGCTTAAGGCTCTTCCTGGATGGCGTCCAGAATGAGCCCGTAAAAAAACTCGGCCTCGGTTGCGTCGGAGAAGAACCAACCTAGATGTGAGTGGCAGTTCGTGCAAGAGGCCAGGCGCCAGAAAAAGCCCATGAACCAGGTATCGGCCGCTTCGGGAGACCCGGAGATATCGCAACCCAGGGCGTTGCCGAAACAACCGACATGAAATTGAAAACCGTGGGGGTTGGTGAAGAAGTGCGCGTGGCTGCCGTTCATCTCGATGCGTTCGCTGCGATTGGTGATGACATGGGAACACTGGGCGCAATAGATGAAGTCTTTGTCTTCGCTGGGGCCGATCTCTAACATCGACCGCAGCTTCGGATCCAGCGTGGACTGCCCCGGGTCCTTCACTTCACTCACGATAGACTTCACTCACGACTGACTTCGCTCACGACAGATCACTCATAGCGGGAGAATTATCTTGCAGCCATTTGCTGAAATCTACGCACGGGCCGCTGCGCACAAGGGCGGGGAAGCGGAACTCGCTGCACTGCTGGCACCGCAGGGCAGGCGCCCGTCCCTGGCGCGGCTCCAGGACGACCGGGTACTGGCGGAGATGACCCGGTGCGTGTTCCGCTCAGGCTTCGTATGGAAGGTGATCGAGGCGAAATGGCCCGGCTTCGAGGCTGCTTTCCACGACTTCGACGTCACGCGCTGTGCCATGCTGTCCGACGAGGAACTCGAAGCCCTGGCACAGAACGCGGAGATCGTGCGCAACGCGAAGAAAATTGCCAGCGTGCGCGACAACGCCCAGTACGTGCTCGCCGTGCGCGAGACGCACGGCGCTTACGGGAAGTACCTCAAAAGCTGGCCCGCGGACGATTTTGTAGGGCTGTGGGACGACCTCAAGCGTCGCGGCTCCCGTCTCGGCGGGCAGACGGGGCGGTTTTTTCTGCGCTTTAGCGGCTACGACACGCCGATGCTGTCCGCAGACGTGGTGGCAGCGCTGATCCGGGCCGGTGTGGTGGACAAGGAGCCGACCAGCAAGCGGGCGCTGGCGCAGACCCAGGACGCCTTCAACGCGTGGCGCGACGAAAGCGGCCGCACTTTGACCGAGATTTCCCGCATACTCGCCTTCTCGGAAGGATGACATGAACGCAAGAACCCAGTCTCAGATACAGGGCCTGAAGCACGCGGGGAAAGTGGTGCGTGCGGCCTTCGACGCCATGGTGAAAGCCGCCAGCCCGGGGGTGACCACACAGGCCCTGGACGATATCGGCGCGGCCGTGCTCGAGGCGCATGGCGCGCAGTCCGCGCCACAGTTCTACTACGATTTTCCGGGCGCAACGTGCATTTCCGTCAACGAGCAGGCTGCCCACGGCATTCCCGGTGCCTTGCAGCTCGCCGCCGGCGACATGGTGAACATCGACGTATCCGCGCGTGTCGACGGCTTTGTTGCAGACATGGGGCAGTCGTTCGTGGTGGGTGAGGGTGATCCCGAACGGACGCGTATCTGCGCAGCGGTGCAGGCTGCGGTGGAGGCAGCCCTGGCCAAGGTGCGCACCGGCCGCTCCCTCAACGTCATCGGCCGTGCGGTGCAGGCGGTGGCGGACCGCGAAGGCTACACGATCGTGCGTAACCTCGGCAGTCACGGCGTCGGTGCGAACATCCACGAAGAGCCATCTTACGTCCCGTATGACAACCCGGCGGAAACGCGGGTGCTGGAGCGGGGCATGGTGCTTACCATCGAGCCCTTTTTCAGCAACGGGACCGACTGGGTTTACGAGGAGGACGATGGCTGGACCCTGTCCGTGCCGAGCGGCCAGCTCGTCGCTCAGTTCGAGCACACGCTGATTGTCACTGATCGCGGTCCGCTGGTTGTCACTGGCTGATGCGCTCGTCGCTCACTGAACAGGAGCTGGCCTTTCAGGCTGAAGTAACGGCGTTTCTGCGCGACGAGTTGCCTGACGAGGTGGCGCTGAAGGTGAAGCACGGCGCCGGCGTAGCCAAGGCTGAGCTGGCAGCGTGGACGCGCACCTTGAATGCGCGCGGCTGGGCCGCACCGAACTGGCCGGCGGAGCACGGCGGCACCGGATGGAGCTTGCGGCAGCGGCACATTTTCGATGTTGCCTGCCGGGCAGCGCATGCGCCCGTGCTCTCCGGTTTCGGCTTCAACATGGTGGGCCCGGCCATTGTGAAGTTCGGCACGGCGCAGCAGCAGGCTGAATTTCTGCCGAAGATCCGCAATGCCGATTTATGGTTCTGCCAGGGCTACTCGGAGCCCCAGGCGGGCTCGGACCTGGCAAGCCTACGCACAAGGGCCGAGCGCGACGGCGACGAGTACGTGGTGAACGGCAGCAAAATCTGGACATCAGCCGCCGAAGACGCGGACTGGATCTTTGCACTGGTGCGCACCAACGCGGATGTTCAGCAGCAGAAGGGCATCAGCTTTCTGCTCATCGACATGGCATCGCCGGGCATTACGGTGGAGCCGCTCATGGCGTTTAACGGCAAACGCCTGTGGAACCAGGTGTTCTTCGAAGACGTGCGCGTGCCTGTCAGTCAACGGCTGGGCGAAGAGGATCGCGGCTGGACCGTGGCCAAGAGCCTGCTGGGGGACGAGCGGCTGCTGGTGTCCCGCGTCGCCGAAAACAAACGCGTGCTGTCGCTGGTGCGTGAGGCGGTGACAGCACAGCACGACAGTGGGGTTGTGCTGCCCGCCAGTCTGCACCACGAAATTGCCGCGCTGGAGGTGCGGCTGCAGGCCCTGGAGACCACCAGCCTGCGGATCCTGAGCGAAGCGGAGCGGGGGGCGCAGATAGGCGCGGAGCCCTCGATGCTGAAGCTCAAGGGCAGCGAGCTTGTGCAGGATCAGGACGAGCTGCTGTTCCGCATCATCGATTATCTGGCCCTGCCCCTCGACACCTCCGGCACTGCGCGCACGCCCGTGGGTCCGGCCTTTGCCGAGTACGTCGCCTCGGGCCGCTACCATCATCGCGGCTACACCATTGCCGGCGGCTCGTCCGAGGTGCAGCACAACATCATTGCCAAGCAGGTGCTTGGCCTTTGAGTTTTTTTCTGCCGGTGCTTGGCGGCGCGCTGATTGGCCTGGCAGCCGTATGGCTCTTTCACAGTCTCGGGCGCATTGCCGGTATCAGCGGCATCGCGGCTGAGGCGATACGGTCCCTGCGCGCAACGTCTGAAGACGGCGAAGACCGCTGGTGGACCTGGTTCTTTCTGGCCGGCCTCGGCCTTGGCGGCGCTATTGCCTACGCCATCACCGGCGCGGAGGTAACCGGTCCGTGGACCGGTGCGGATGCGGTGCGGCTGCTGGCAGGCGGAGTGATCGTCGGTATTGGCACGCGGCTTGGCGCCGGCTGCACCAGCGGTCACGGGGTTTGCGGGCTGGCCCGCTTTTCGTTGCGTTCGCTCGCGGCCACGGTGTGTTTTCTGGCAGTGGGCATGATCACCGCAACGACCATCTGGTGGGTGACGCCATGAGCGTGCTGGCGAAACGCCTGGCGGCTCTTGCCGGCGGCACACTCTTCGGCGCAGGCCTTGTGATCGCAGGGATGACAGATCCGGCCCGCGTGCTGGCTTTTCTTACGGTGAACGCTGCCTGGGATCCCGCGCTGATTTTCGTCATGGCCAGCGCCATGACGGTGACCATGGCGGGTTATGCGCTGGCGGGGCGGCGTGCAGCACCCTGGTTCGACAGCACCTTCCGCAGCCCCGCCAGCTCGGCCATCGACCGACGCCTCTTGAGCGGCGCGGCGCTGTTTGGTGTGGGCTGGGGAGTGACCGGCTTCTGCCCGGGGCCCGCGCTGGTGGGCGCCATGAACCTGGATCCAAGGGCGGCCATCCTGCTGGCGGGTTTTGTCGCGGGCGCGCTGATTTACGAGCGTCTCTGGCGTGGAGGCGGAGCGCCACCGGTGGTGGCGCACTCCGCCGGCGGCGACGGATAGGGGACGACAATAAAAAGCGACGGATAGGCGAAGCCTATCCCGCGCGCGTTCTAGCGGTTCAGTGGCTGCTGGTTTTGCAGAGAGAAAGAAACTCGCGGCGCAGGCTGGCGTTTTCCAGAAACTCGCCACGCATGATCGAGTTGATCATCTTCGGTTCCATGTCCTGTACGCCACGCCACTGCATGCACGAGTGGTCTGCTTCCATGACAATGGCAAGGCCCGTCGGGGTCATCTTCTCTTCCAGGAGGTCAGCCAGCTGATCGACCGCCTCTTCCTGAATCTGCGGGCGGTTCATGACCCAGCGGACCAGCCGTACGTACTTGGAGAGACCAATCAGCGCGGAATTCTCGTCGGGCAGCACGCCCACCCAGACTTTGCCCAGAATCGGGCACAGGTGATGTGAGCACGCGCTGCGCACGGTGATGGGACCAATGATCATCAGTTCGTTGAGCTGAGAGATGTTGGGAAACTCGGTGACGTCGGGCTGCTCTTCGTAGCGGCCGCCGAACACCTCGCGCACAAACATCTTGGCGACGCGCCGGGCTGTGTCCTGCGTGTTGTGATCGTTCTCGGTGTCGATCACCAGGGCCTGCAGCACGCCTTCGAGCTGCTCCGCCACCTCTTCCTGGATCTCCTCGATTTCACCGGGCATGACAAATTCGTTGATGTTGTCATTGGCGAAGAAGCGCTGGTTGGCTGCAACCAGGCGGTCCCGAATACGTGCGGAAGCCTGGGACTGCCGGGAAGCAGCTAGGGGGGCAGGGCGGAGAACTGAACTCATGATGTATCCCTTCAAATCTTGGCAATAAAGTTAGGTGGCGAAACGTGAACACGCCGTGAAAGCGGGGTTCACATCTCGTCACGGCTTTGTCGCATAATCGTTCAAAGCACTTTTGAGGGAAAGCGGGAGAAAAGCCATGGCCTATGTCGAAGGGCGAACGGTGCACGACGCCGACGCACACGTGATGGAGCTGCCGACGAAGATTGTCGACTATTTCGAACAGAAGCATCTCGACGAGTTCACGCAGTTTGCCAACAAGGCGATTACGGTGACGGAAGATCTGGCGGGCGCGGTGGCAAAACACGATGACGATGCCTTCCGGGCTGACGACGAAAGCCAGCTTCTGCTGCGCAAGAATCACTACGCGCTGGGCGCGTTCCGTCGCGAAGACCGGCCCCTGTGCCTCGACTATCTAGGCTTTACCAGCCAGCTCGTGTTCACTACGGCGGCGCTGGGAAATTACGGCCTGGATGACGACCACCCGGAGCTGGCGGGTGCCGCTGCGCGCGCTCACAACCGCATGAACGCCGATTTCTGCAGCGTGGATCCCCGCCTTCTCGCCACCGGCTATGTGCCGCTGGCTGACATCGAGGCGGCGCCTGGCATCGCGCGGCAGGCGCTGGAAGTGGGTTGCAAAGGGCTGGTGGTGCCGTCGAAATGCCCGCGGACGCACAGTCCCACTCATGTGGGTCTGGATCCGGTGTGGGCCATCGCGCAGGAAGCCGGGGTGCCGGTGCTGTTTCATGTGGGCGGCGAAACGAAGATGCCGGACGCCTACACCGAAAACGGCCTGCCGAAAGTGAAAGATTTCCACGGTGGCGACGAGAACTTCACGGGGTTGTCGTTCATGAGCATTCCGCTCGCGGTGTGGCAGACCATGGCCGCATTCGTGTTCGACGGCGTGCTGGACCGTTTTCCGAACCTGAAGTTTGGCGCTATCGAGCTGGGGGCAGCCTGGCTGCCGAGCTGGCTGCAGTTTCTGGATGCGGGCTTCGAAGCCTTCCGCAAGGGCGAAGAGCGTCTGCAGAAGCTGTCCATGCGGCCCAGCGAGCTGGCACAGCGCCAGTTTCGCGTGACACCTTACACGCACGAACCGACAGGCTGGATCATTGAAAACTCGAGCGAGGAGATGCTGATGTTCTCCTCGGACTTTCCCCATGTGGAAGGGGGGCGTAATCCGATCAAGCGCTTCGAGCAGAATCTCGAGGGCGTGAGCGAAGCGGCCAGAGGCCGCTTCTACCGGGACAACTTCATCAGCCTGATGGGGGCCGGCCTCGATCCCTCGCTGCACGACCACCCATCTGTTGCGGCTGGTTGACTACAGCCGGTACTCGAACTGCAGGAACAGCTGACGCCCGCGGGCGTAGTTCAGGATGGTGTCGGAGAGCCCGATGCCACCCGGCAGCAGCGTGTTGTTGGAGTTGTCCGCAAAGGGACGCCCGCCGCTGGTCACCACGTACAGCTCGTCCGTGAGGTTGCGGCCCATGATGCCGACGTTCCAGGTGCCGTCAGCGGCGCCAATGTACGCGCGGCCGTTCAGCAGCCAGAAGCTGTCCTGCACAAAGCCCACGGGGTCTTCGTTCTGGGTCTCGTACTCGTCCGTGTAGGACGTATTGAGGTTGAAACCAATCTCCAGACCGTTGTCCAGGATGAACGAGTAGTCGGCACCGACGTTGAAGGCAAAATCAGCCGCGCCGGACGTGGACCGCCCGTCAAGGTCGTACTGCGCGATGATTGCCGGATCGGTGATGCCGGGGGGCGGCTCGGGGATGAAGCTGTCGCTGAACTCGGCGCTCAAGAGCGAAGCCGACCCGTAGATGGTCAGACCGTCCACTTCCGGCAGCCACGTGAATTCGGCTTCCAGGCCCTGCGACTCCAGCTCACCGGCGTTGGTGGTGCTGAACTGCACGGCGGATGCGTTGAACGACTGCACCTGCAGGTCTTCGTAGGTGTAGCTGAACGCCGTCACGTCGAGGCGCAGGCTGCCTTCCAGGAAGCGGCCTTTCATGCCGATCTCGAAGCCGTCACCTTCCTCGGTCTGGTAGATGAGATCGCTGAAGTCGCCGCTGGCCGCGGAATCTGCCAGCGATCGGCTGGGCAGCGCGCTGTTGTCGATGCCCCCGGCCTTGTAGCCTGACTTGTAGGCGAAGAACAGGTTGACCTCGTCGTTCAGCGCGTACAGGAAGCTGAGCTCAGGGGAGACATTGTCGTCGTCGAAATCAATGCGACCCGAGTTGAAGCCCGACGGGACGAAGTTGAACGGCGGGTTGGGGAACAGATAGTAGATGCTGGGCACCTCGATCACCTGCGAGCGTTCTTCGTCGGAGTAACGCGCGCCAGCCGTCATCTCGAGCCGGTCGGTCAGCTGTGCGGTCACGCTGGCGAAAAACGACAGCGTTTCCGAATCGGTGGTGTGGATCTTGCGCCAGTCGTCGGTGAAGCCCGTTACCGGGTCGATGACGGGGGTCTGGAAGATCAGCGCAAACTGCGCGCCGCCCACAGCGTGCTGTGCGGTGTCGAACACCAGCTCGCGATCCTGATAGAACGCACCCAGCAGGAAGGACACGCTGTCGTTCAGGTCGCCGGCCAGGCGGAACTCCTGGGCGAATGCTTCGGTGGTGTTCTTCGTGATGTTGCTGCCGAAACCGTTGTTGTCGTAGCCATAGCTGTCAGCCCCTTCTTCGTCCAGGTCGAAGTAGCTGGTAACCGAGGTCAGCGTCAGCCGCTCGTTGATGTCCCAGTCGAGCTGCAGCCGCGTCAGCGTCGTGTCCAGTTCCTCGAAAGGTGTCAGGTTGGCGTTGCCGGCGAAGTTCTGCGCGTGCAGCGCGCCGTGGTCGCCCAGGGTGGCCACACCATCGTCTTCGTCGCAGTCGTAGCCTGAGGGCAGCAGTGCGCCGGCAAAAGAAGTCTCCTGCGGGTCGCCCGGCACGGAGCACAGGATGTCGTAGGCGCCGATGGCGTTGTCAGCCTCGTGCGTGGTTGCCGTGTACTTGAAGTTGGCGCTGAAGGTATCTGTCGGATTCCACGTGAGCGTGAGGCGGGCGTTCAGATCCTCTTCACCCATGCTGTCGCTGGAAGCCCGCGGCGAGTTGTTCTCCCAGAACTCGTCCGTTTCCGCGTAGCGGAAGGCCAGGCGCGCACCGACGGTGTCGCTCAGGGGGCCGGAGATGAAACCGTCCACATACTGGCCGTCCATCTCGAAGTCGTAGCCCGCGCCGATTTTGGCTTCGAACTCTTCGCCGGGATTGGCGGACGCGAAGGAAATGACACCAGCAGAAGCGCTCTTGCCGAAATAGAGCGACTGCGGGCCTTTCAGCACGTCGACCTGCTCGAGGTCCATGAACGCGGATTGCACCATGCGCATGCGACTGACCTGGACACCGTCGATGTCGAAAGCCACTGCCGAGTCGAACGCGGCGCTGATCGCGGAGCTGCCGACGCCCCGCAGGTTCAAGGTGCCGCCCGAGCCGGAGCCACCGGTCTGAATGCGGAAGTTGGGAATGCGCTCAGCAATTTCCTGAGGCTGGTCGAGCTGGAAAGCTTCGAGCTGCTCGCCACCGACGGAGGTGATGGTGACGGGTACGTCCTGAAGCGTTTCGTCCTGGCGGCGAGCGGTAACCACCACTTCTTCCACCACACGCACGCCTTCCTCGGCGTAAACGCTCGTCGAAAGGCTCGTGGCGACGACCGTCACGGCGATCGTGGCCAAACCGCGCGCACTGCGGCGCACGTTACTGCTTATCATCATTAATGATCCCCTTATGAATTGATGATCCCGCCCCGCCGGCACTGCCGGTTGAGCTGGGCGCGCGGTTTGTAGCACTAAGTGAATGGCGTCTGCAAGGCGGTGTTGGACTATGATGCCGCTCAGCAGGAGGAGCGATGACGGATACGGTCGGAGAATTTCAGTTCATGGCGCCGGAAGCGACGGCGACATTGCGCCGCAATGGCCGGGTGCTGATGGAGCGCAGGGAGAACGGCGATACGGGCGCCGTGCGCGGGGTTGAGCTGGCGCCCCACACCCTGCCGGTGCACGACGCGCGGCAGCTCACCACCGCGGATGTGCGCACCTGCGAACACAATGGCTTCGAGCTGGTCGACGCGCCGGTGCACGGGCCCATCGACTTCCTGGCCCACGACGATGTGGTGCATGCGTACTACCCGCAATGCGCGGCGCTGGTCGAGCGCGTTGCCGGTGGCCAGGCGTTTGCCTTCGATCACAACGTGCGCTCGGCCTCCGGCCAGCAGGGCGGGCAGCGTATCGCGGGCGGCCAGAACGTGCAGGGTCCGGCCCACGTGGTTCACGGCGACTACACCCTTACCAGTGCGCCTGAGCGGCTGGGTCAGCTCGCCCAGCCTCCCGGCGTGAACGACACTCTGCGCGGCAGCCTGCCGGAAGACGCCAGCCTCATCTCACCGGCGCTGGCGGCAAAGGCGCTGGCGGGGGCGCGCCGGTACGCGATCATCAATGTGTGGCGCAGCTTCGCGGACACGCCGGTGCAGCGTCATCCCATGGCGCTGTGTGATGCGCAGACGGTGAGCCCCGCCGATCTGGTGGTGTTCGAGATTCACTACGCGGACCGGGTGGGGGAGAACTACTTTGCCAAGTACGATCCGCGCCAGCAGTTCTTCTACTACCCGCACATGACCCGCGACGAGGCCTTGCTGATCAAGCAGTGGGATTCGCAGGGCGCGCTGGCGCAGTCCAATGGCGCGCAGGCGGATGCGACCGCGCCGGCGGCGCCGTGCACGTTCAGCTTCCACAGCGCCTTCCATGCTCCGGACACGCCCGACGACGCGCCCGACCGCTGGAGCATCGAGGTACGTTGCCTGGTGTTGTACGACTGACGGACGTTACGAGGGGTGCTGGCCGCGCTCGCGCTTGATCTCCGAGTACGCCAGCGACAGCGCCGTCACCGTGAGAATTGTCACCATGCCCTGCAGCAGCGCGACGACGGGCCCGGTGCCTGCCAGCGTGGATAGCGCCAGCAGAGGCAGGCTCAGCACCACAGGGAAGACGCAGACACAGATGATCAGCGTGAAGATGTAGCCCTGGGCCATCTCCCAGGCAGCGGTGAAGGAGATGGGATCGTCGACCGCGATGGCGGGAAACACCAGAGACAGACAGCTGACGCCCACGATCGCCAGGGCAACGAACAGCACCGGCCCGATGACCGGGATGATCGCCACCAGCAGCCCCAGCATGAGACCGCCGCTGAACAGCGCCACTGCAAAAACCGTGAAACGGGTTTCCCGTAACGTCCAGCGGTTCAAACCCCAGCGCGGCACTGCGCTTTCGCCCATCAGCACGATGCGATGGGTGGTGATGGCAAACCACGTGTGCAGCAGCAGGGACACCAGTCCGAAGAGCAGCATGGTGGCTGCGGATTGCTCCGGTTGCTGCACCAGGCCAACCACGACCAGCAGAACGAGCGGCAGCGTGAGGGCGCGGAAGAGCGGGGCTCGCTGCTCGACCACAGAGGCCAGCGAGCCAAGCAGGATGCGCCCGGCGTTTACGGTGGTCATGGCTCCGGTGCCGTCAGGCCAGCAGGGTTTTCAACTCGGTGGCAGGATCGGCCAGCGCCACCGGGTCCACGGCTTTGCCGATGAGCTGTTTGCACACCATGAATTCTTTGGGGCTGTTCACGGCATCAGCGGCCACCACCTTGCCGTCGTGTA
The DNA here is from genome assembly GCA_964651595.1 of uncultured Pseudomonadales bacterium. GTDB lineage: Bacteria > Pseudomonadota > Gammaproteobacteria > Pseudomonadales > Azotimanducaceae > UBA4421. Next base: position 69,838 of record CAZYYJ010000001.1, read on the forward strand.
AGTAGAACACCGCAAACTGGTTGGCGGCCTTGTCGCCGCGGACCACCGCCTCCTCGCCATCGGCCGAGAACCCCACCATCTGCAGCTTCAGTTCGTACTGATCGGACCAGAACCAGGGAATGGAGGCGTACACCTTGTCGCCCCCGAGCATGTTCGACGCGCACACGCGCGCCTGCTCCATGGCGTTGGGCACTGATTCCAGGCGCAGCCGCCGGTCGAGCAGCGGGTTGGGGTGATTGGTGCAATCACCGGCGGCGTAGATGTCGGGGTTGGACGTGCGGCAGTGATCGTCCACGACGATGCCGTTGTCGGTTTCCAACCCCGCGGCGTCTGCCAGTTCAGTGTTGGGAATGATGCCGATACCGACAATGACCAGATCAGCGGCAAACTGCTGCTCGCCGCACAGCACCTGCTCCACGCGACTGCTACCGGCAAAGCCGCTCACGGCGGTGCTGGTGTGCAGGTGGACACCGCGGCCCGCGTGCAGTTGATGATAGTAGGCGGACATTTCCGGCGTGGTCACGCGTTGCAGAATGCGCTCCTCCATCTCGAGGACGTGCACCTCCAGGCCTGCCTCCACGCCCACGGATGCCACTTCCAGGCCGATGTAGCCGCCACCCACGATGACGAGCTTTTTCCCTTCGGTCATCTCGTCGCGAATGGCATCCACGTCAGCGATGGTGCGCAGATAGTGGATGCCCGGCAGGTTGCTGCCTTCGATGTTGAGCATGCGGGGGCGGCTGCCGGTGCTGATGATGAGCTTGTCGTAGGGCACCGTTTCGCCGCTGTCGAGGCTGACGGTGTGCCCGTCGGGGTCAATGGCTGTTGCCGAAACACCCAGCTTCAGGGTGATGTCCTTGTCGGCGTAGAACTTCTCCGGGCGCAGATAAACCCGGCTCAGGTCCTGTTCGCCGGACAGGTACTGTTTCGACAAAGGCGGGCGCTGGTAAGGCACGTGGTCTTCGTCACCGATGATGGTGATCGGTCCTTCGTACTTCTCCTGGCGCAGGCTGGCTGCCGCTTGTCCTGCGGCGTGCCCCGCGCCGATGATCACCATTCCGGCCATTGAGTATGCTCCTCGAACTGATAGCTCTGTCGACCGGGCAGTTTACCCGCGTTTTGCATGGAAAGCCGGTGCTTCACTGAAGGGCCCAGCGTACCTGCACGTTTACCGCCATGACCTGGGTGCCGCCCTGCACGGGTGCGGTGTCGGCAAAGGAGCGGGCCATGGCCACCTCCTGCACCGGACCGGGGGTGCGCTCGTAGCTTTCAATGGCAAGCACGGGCCCCAGGCTCGCCCCGGCCAGCTCCGCGAGCTGGCGGGCTTTGCCGTAGGCGTCCTGCCACGCTGCCTCACGGGCAGAGTTCAACACCTCGGTAGGGTCGGAGATTTCGAAACGGATGCTGTCAACGCGGTTGCCGCCGGCGTTCACGGCAGCGTCCAGCGCCTGACCGACCTTGTCGATCTCGGTGAGCCGGGCTGAGACGACGTTGGTGGCCTGGTAACCCACCAGGTGGCGCTTGCCGGGGCGGCCGTCACGGGGCCGGTCGTGTTCGTACAGCGCCTGCAGCTGTATGGCCTGGGTCTGCAGGTGCTTTTCCGCCACCCCTTCAGCGCGCAGTGCATCCAGCAGCGCACGTGTGCGGCCGTTGTTGTCAGCCAGCGCTGCCGCTGCCGTAGCCGCCTGCGTTTCCACGCCCAGCGTGAGCACGGCAGTGTCAGGGGCCGTGCCGGCGCGGCCCGTCCCGTTGACGGAGATGAAACGCTCGGTGGGTTCCGACGCATCGCCGGGGGGTGCACAGGCAATGCCCGCGGTGGCGGCGACGAGAATCATGAGTGCTTTGAAACCAGGCATGGGTGTGTTCCTGCTGACGACCGGGTCAGTGTAACCGCCATGCTAAGCTTGCGCAGTTGCACTGGGAGGGAGAGACGCGTGCCGGAATTCTTGACGCTTCACGAGATTGTTCGCCAGGCGCGGCGCAATCTGCCGCAGAACGACTGGGATTATCTGGTAGGCGGCGCTGACAGCGAAAGTGCCCTGCGCCGCAACCGCGCGGGCGTGGATTCGTGGGTGTTCAAACCCCGTATTCTCAACGATGTGAGCGAGGTGGACACTGCCGCCGAGCTGCTGGGTGTGCCCTTACGCATTCCGGTGCTGTTGCCGCCCATTGGTTCGGTGCAGGTGTTCGAAGCCGGCGGCGGCGAGAGCGTGGCGCGCGCGGCCCGGGAATTCGGCGTGCTGCAGGTGCTGAGCTCCGTCTGTACACCTGATTTCGAAACCCTCGCCGAGCGGGTACCTGGCCCCTGTATCTACCAGCTCTACCTGGTTGGCGACGAGGCGTGGATGGACGACGTCATCGCGCGCGCCATGGCCGCGGGTTACACCGCGTTCTGTCTCACGGCCGACACGCAGACTTACTCACGACGCGAGCGCGACATTCTGAAACGCTACGTGCCCCTGTCGGGACGCCGGGCCGGCAGCGGAGACTTCAATGCGCAGGCACGGATGTCGTGGGACACGGTCGCGCACATCAAGGAGAAATTTGCCATTCCCCTGGTCGTCAAAGGCGTGGGTGTGGGCGAAGACGCTGCGCGGTGTGTCGAGGCCGGGGTGGACGTGGTCTACGTCAGCAATCATGGCGGCCGGCAGCTGGATCATACGCGGGCGTGCATCGACGCTCTCCCCGAGGTGGTGGAGGCGGTTGACGGCCGCGTGCCGGTGGTAGTGGACGGTGGCTTCATGCGGGGTGCAGACGTGGTGAAAGGCCTTTGCCTGGGTGCCACGGCCGTTGGCATGGGCCGTTTCGAGGCGCTGGCCATGGCAGCAGGGGGCACGGCAGCGCTTGTGAAAGCGCTGGAAATTCTGGAGCACGAAATCAAGACGACAATGGCCCTCGCGGGCGTCAGCTCGCTGGCCGACCTGTCACCGGCGCTGGTAACCCGTGAGCAACCGCTCGCGGCCCCTCGCGTGCTGGGCGCGTTTCCGCTGCTCGACGAAGGATACTGATCGCGCTGTCTTTAGGATGAAATTGCCATTAGTCGTTTGAATTAGGTCAGTTGTTTCGTTGATCGGTTCTTTTTCGTGACGTTTGCAACACGATCCTGCATGCCGTGCGTAGAGTAGGCGGTGTTTTGAGCAGTAACGTCAACGGATATGGTGATGGATCGGGAACCGGAACAACTGGTGGTGCGCCGCGATGTGCGTACCGGGCTGGTCGGGGTAATTGCCCTGCACTCGACGGCGCTGGGGCCGGCGGCGGGTGGCTGTCGGCGCTGGCAGTACACCGACGAGGCGGCGGCGATTGATGATGCGAAGCGCCTTGCGGAAGGCATGACGCTGAAGAACGCGCTGGCCGGCATTCCCTTCGGTGGCGGTAAAAGCGTGCTGCTGAGCGACGGTTCCGCAGAGCCTACAGCGGCCCAGCTGCAGGTGTTTGCCGGGTGGCTGAACGAGCTGCAGGGACGTTACGTGACAGCCGAAGACGTAGGCATGGGTGTGGCACAGATGCGCTCGCTCGCCGAGCACACCCCTTACGTGTCCGGGCTCGGCTATGGCGGCTTCGGGGGCGACCCGTCTCCCAAAACGGCCTATGGCGTGTTCCTCGGGCTCAAAGCGCTGGTTCAGCGCTTCCTCGAGCGCGAGCACCTCTATGGTCTCACCGTTGCGGTGCAGGGTCTGGGCAGTGTCGGCATGTCGCTGTGTCACTGGCTGGCGCGGGCCGGTGCCTCGCTGGTGGTGGCGGATGTACGTCGCCAGCGTGTCGAAATGGCTGTGCGCAAGTACGACGCCCGGGCGGTGGACGTGCACACGATCCTCACGGAGCCTGCCGACGTCCTTGCCCCCTGCGCGCTGGGTGGCGTGCTGACACCAGCCATAGCCGAGACCCTGCGCGTGGAGCTGGTGGCCGGTGCGGCCAACAACCAGTTGAGCGAGTCGTCTGTCGGCGAAACGCTGGCGGCCCGGGGAGTGATCTATGCGCCGGACTTCGTCATCAACGCGGGCGGAGTGATCAGCGTTGCGCAGGAATACCTGCAGCAGACAGCACCTTGCGGTGATGGCGATACGCACAGGGAAGAGTGGTTGAGCGAGCGGCTGGACACCATTCCGCAGCGTCTGCTGCAGATCGTCGGCACCGCGTTGCACACCGGCGAAAGCACGGACCTTGTCGCTCGCCGGGAAGCCGCCGCGGTGCTGGCGGGGGCGGGCCCTGCCGGACTGGCGGGCGACGCGGTACGCGCCGCTTAGGAGTCCCGCGGCACTGGCAGCGGGAAGGGCGTGACGTTCTGGCCCTTGCTGTCGGTGATCTTGGCGACACCTTCCTTTTCCACCTCGTCGATGCGAATGATGGCGTGCATGGGTATGAACGAACGTTGCACGCCGTCGAACTCGTTGCGCAGGCGTTCCTCGGACGGGTCGATCAGCATCTGCGAACGGTTGCCGAAGGTGTAGTCTTCGATCTCGACAAAACCGTACAGGTCACTCTGATAGAGGTTGTGTGCGTACACCTCGTAGACCTGGCCCTGATTATGGAACAGTACCCGGTACACCTGCTTGGGTTCGCGATCACTCATCGTACGGCCTGCGTTGCTGTGCGTAGAAGACGTGCATGGTCAGTTGGGGCAGTTTGCCACTTTTCAAGGACCAGCCCCAGTGTTCCTGCACGATAGGAAAACGCCATGAAGTACGTGATGCGCGCTATGCGCCCGGGAGAGGAGCCCTGGCTCTGGCAGCTTTTTCATGACGCGATCCACGCGGTGACGGGCAACGAGTACACGCGCGACCAGCAACGGGCGTGGGCGCCCCATCTCCCCGATCTGTCCGCCTGGAAAGCGCGCCTGGCGGTGGTGCAGCCGTTTGTGGCAACCACCCGGGCCGGCGATCTGTGCGGGTTTTCGGATCTGCAGCCGGACGGCCTGGTCGATTTCTTCTTTGTGCATGCAGCCTGGCAGGGGCGCGGCGTGGCGTCCGCGCTGATGGCGGAAATCGAGCGGCGCGCTGCCGCCGCCGGTATCGAGGAGCTCCATGCGCATGTCAGCCTGACTGCACAGCCGTTTTTCGCCCATGCGGGTTTCACGGTGGAGCGGCGCAACACCGTGACGAGCCGGGGCGTGGAGATGGACAATTTCCTCATGCGTCGTCGGCTGTGACCCTGGCACGGACGGTATCTGTGGCCTTTGAAGGGCACCCTTTGAAGAGCAGGGTGACGCCTCTATAATTCGCGCCCGATTTTCCGTCTGCGTCGAGCCATTGTGACCAAAAAACTCTTCGTCAAAACCCACGGCTGCCAGATGAACGAGTACGACTCGTCGCGTATGGCTGACGTGCTTGCCGATACGCAGGGTTACGAGTTGGTAACCGACGAGGCGCAGGCTGACGTGATTCTGCTCAACACGTGCTCCATTCGCGAGAAGGCTCAGGAGAAGGTGTTCCATCAGCTTGGTCGCTGGCGCGAGCTGAAGGAGGCCAACCCCGACCTGGTGATCGGCGTGGGCGGTTGTGTCGCCAGCCAGGAAGGGGATGCCATCCGCAAACGCGCCCCGTACGTGGACATGGTGTTCGGCCCGCAGACCATTCACCGGCTGCCGGCCATGGTGGACGCCTCGGTGCAGCAGAAGCTGCCAGTTGTGGACGTGACCTTCCCGGAAATCGAAAAGTTCGACCGGCTGCCGGAACCCCGTGTGGATGGGCCGGCAGCGTACGTTTCGGTGATGGAAGGGTGCAGCAAGTACTGCTCGTTCTGCGTGGTGCCCTACACGCGCGGTGAGGAAGTAAGCCGGCCGGTAGCGTCGGTGATGCGCGAGGTGGTTGCCCTTGCCGGTCAGGGTGTGCGCGAGGTGCACCTGCTGGGGCAGAACGTCAATTCTTATCGCGGCGAGATCGACGGCGACCACGCGGATCTGGCGGAGCTGATTCACTACGTGGCCAGCATCGACGGCATCGACCGTATCCGCTACACCACTTCGCATCCCCTGGATTTCTCGGACACCCTCATCGAGGCGTACCGGGACGTGGCTGAGCTTGTCAATCACCTGCACCTGCCCGTGCAGTCGGGCTCGAACCGCATTCTGGCTGCCATGAAGCGCGGCCACGACCGCGATGATTATCTGCGCAGGATAGATGCGCTGCGCCGTGTGCGCCCGGACATAAGTCTGTCGTCAGACTTCATCATCGGCTTTCCCGGAGAAACCGACGAAGACTTCGAAGACACCATGCGTCTGATAGACGAGGTGGGCTTCGACGTGTCGTTCAGCTTCATCTACAGCGCCCGGCTGGGCACACCGGCGGCGAGCCTGCCCGATCCCACGCCGGCAGAGGTGAAGAAAGAGCGGCTGGCGGTGCTGCAGGCGCGGCTACGGGAGCAGGCTGCCGCCATCGCCGATGCCATGGTGGGCACCACCCAGCGGGTGCTCGTCACGGGTGCGGCGCGGAAGGGCGACGGTGTGCTGGCAGGGCGCACGGAAAACAACCGTGTCGTGAACTTCGCCGGGGCTGCGACCCTGGCAGGGGGCTTTGCGGATGTGGTTATCACAGAAGCCCTGCCCAACTCGCTGCGAGGGACCGTCTGCGACGGCCTCGACAACCACGCAAAGTTCATTTGACAGGGCAGGCTTAGGGCCTATCCTCGACCCCGTGCGAGACGATTCTCAGGAAACAGAAGTGCGATCCGACGGCCGCGTCGTCCCGCTCACCCGCAAGGTTATTCTGGAACCCAGCGACCCGCGGCGCCTGGCCGCCCTCAGCGGTCCGGTAGATCAGAACCTGAAACACCTCGAAGCGCGCCTGGCAGTGCAGATCCGCAACCGCGGGAACGAGTTTCACGTCTCGGGCGCGGAGCAGCGTGTGGAAGCTGCCGCGGCGCTGCTGCATCAGCTGTACCGGGAAACGCTGGAACGCGAGGAGATCGAGACCGATTTCGTGCACCTTTATCTGCAGGAAGCGGGCGTGGAGGAACTATTGGAAACACCCCGAGCCGCCGCTGCTGAAGACGACACGGGCAGCGTGGTCATTCGCACCCACAAGAAAACCATCAAGCCACGGGGTGGCAACCAGCAGGCGTATTGTCGTGCCATCCGCTCCATGGACGTGAACTTCGGCATTGGTCCGGCAGGCACCGGCAAAACCTACCTGGCCGTCGCCTGTGCCGTGGAAGCCCTGGAGGCGCAGCAGGTTTCGCGCATTCTGCTGGTGCGGCCGGCCGTGGAAGCGGGCGAGAAGCTGGGTTTTCTGCCAGGCGATCTCGCGCAGAAGATCGATCCGTACCTGCGGCCGCTGTACGACGCGCTTTACGAGATGCTGGGCGTGGAACGGGTGACCAAGCTGATAGAGCGCAACATCATCGAGGTGGCGCCGCTCGCTTACATGCGGGGGCGCACGCTGAACAACGCCTTCATCATTCTCGACGAGAGCCAGAACACGACCGTGGCGCAGATGAAGATGTTTCTCACGCGTATCGGTTTTGGCTCCACGGCGGTGATCACAGGCGACATCACGCAGATCGACCTGCCGCGTGGCGAAGGCTCGGGACTGATCAATGTCCGCAACGTTCTGCGCAACATCGACGGCATCAGCTTTACGCACTTCGGCAGCAAAGACGTGGTGCGCCACCCGCTGGTGCAGAAGATTGTCGACGCCTACGCGGCCGCCGATCTGGAGCGAAGCACAGGCCGGGACAACCGTGCCGGTTGAAGTTGTGGTGGACCCGGGAGTGGCCCCGGCTGTGATAGACGCCGACCGCGCCCTCGAAGCCTTAGCTGAAACCCTGGCAGCAGGCGGCAACGATACCGCTTCACTGGCTGGCGAGGTGTGTGTCCGTCTGGTTGACGAAGCTACCTCCCGCTCTCTCAACAACGACTTCCGGCAGCGTGACAAGCCAACGAATGTGCTGAGCTTTCCTGCAGACGTGGCGCTGCCCGCCGTGACGCTGCTGGGAGATCTGGCGATCTGTGTGCCGGTCGTGCGGCGGGAAGCGGCGGCGCAGGGCAAAGCCTTCGATGCACACCTTACGCATCTCTTTCTCCACGGGGTGCTGCACCTGCTGGGATACGATCACGAGACTGACGAGGAAGCGCACGCCATGGAGGCTCTGGAATGCGCCGCGCTGGCGGCGCTGGGCATCGCCGATCCCTACGTCATCCCGGCATCGGGCGCGCCTTGCCAAGCGGGCTAGGCTTTCGGTATACATGAGACATGGACACTGCCAGCACCTGGTATGAGCGAACCTTCTGACTCGCCCGGCGGCCGCGGTGTTCGCGAGTGGCTGGCCGACCTCTTCTCTGACGAGCCCGAGGACATCTCCGAGCTGACGGAGATTCTGCGTCATGCGGCCGGCAAAGGTCTCTTTGACCTGGACGTGCTCAACATCATCATGGGTGCCCTGCACGTCGGCGAGATGCAGGCCCGCGACATCATGATTCCCCGCTCTTCTCTCGTGTACGTGCAGGAAGATCAGGAGCCGGCGGAGCTGCTGGCCGTTGTCATCGAATCCCGACACTCGCGTTTTCCGGTCATCGGTGATGATCTGGACGACGTGAAGGGCATTCTGCACGCCAAAGACCTGCTGCCCCTCGCGGCCTCCCAGGATCACAGCCGTTTCCACATGAAAGACTGTATCCGTCCGGCCACGATTGTCCCTGAAAGCAAACGGTTGAACGTTCTGTTGCAGGACTTCCGGGCGACGCGCAACCATATGGCGGTGGTGGTGGACGAATACGGCCAGGTGGCCGGCGTGGTCACCATCGAGGACGTGCTGGAGCAGATAGTCGGTGAGATCGAAGATGAGCACGACATCGACGACGACAGCGCGGTCATGCAGCTGGAGCCGCACAGCTTTCACGTGAAAGCCACCGCTACCATCGAAGATTTCAATGAACACTTCGATACCGACTTTTCCGATGATGAATTCGACACCATCGGCGGTCTGGTACTGAAAGCCTTCGGTCATCTGCCGGAGCGCGGTGAGACGGTGAGCCTGGAGGGACTGGAGTTTGAGGTGCTCAACGCGGACAGCCGTCGCCTGCGGTTGCTGCGCGTGAACACGCCTCGATGAAACGCCTGCTGGCGCCGCTGTTCGGCGCCGTCTACTGCCTCGGCTTTGCGCCCTTTGGCCTGTGGCCCGCCGTGCTGCTTGGTGCCGCGGGCCTGTACTGGCTGCTCGTCGACGATTTCGAGCGCCCGGTGCTGACAGCCTGGCTCTTCGGCGTGGGTAAATACGGCGTTGGTGCCTCCTGGGTTTACGTCAGCATCAACGTCTACGGCAACGCCCCGCCACCCCTCGCGGGTTTGCTCGTGTTGCTGTTCGTGCTGGGCGTGGCGATGTTGTTTGCGCTGCCGCTGGGCTGGCTTTTCGCACGTTTGCGGACCAGCTCCGATCGTCGCCTCGTCAGCGTGCTGCTGTTTGCTGCCGCCTGGACCCTCTGTGACTGGCTGAGCACCTGGCTGCTCACGGGTTTCCCCTGGCTGCTGCCCGCGCACGCGATGCTGGCGACGCCGCTGGGTGGCTGGATCCCGGTGCTCGGCTCGCTGGGCACGGGTTTCATCGTGGTCCTGCTGGGGGCTGCCCTCGTTGGTTTGTGGCCGCAGGGGGGCAGCGCACTGCCGCGCACACCGCGGGAGCAGGTGTTGCTGGGAGCCTGGCTTGCGCCCTGGCTGCTGGGCGCGATGCTGGCCCAGGTCGCCTGGACCGAAGCGGCGCGGACGCACAGTGTGGCGCTGGTGCAGGGCAATCTCGATCAGGCACGGAAATGGTTGCCCGAGGAGCGCATTCCAAACGTCCGCAAGCACCTGCGGCTCAGCGAAGCGCACTGGGAAGTGGATCTGTTGATCTGGCCGGAAGCGGCCGTGACGCTGTTCGGCGCCCAGGCTGAGCTCGTTCTGGAGCGTCTCAACGAGCGTGCCCGGGAGAACGGCACCAGTCTGGTGGTAGGCATGCCGGTGGTGGAAGGGCGGGGTGAGGATTACCGGTTCTACAACAGCGTGCTGGGGCTCGGTGAAGCCAGTGGACGCTTCGACAAGCACCATCTCGTGCCGTTCGGCGAATACGTGCCGCTGGAGCAGTGGCTGCGAGGCACGATCGAGTTCTTCAACCTGCCCATGTCGTCCACCAGCCCGGGTCCTGCTGAGCAGCCCAACATCGCCAGCGCCGTCGGCCCCCTCGCGGTGGCCGTGTGTTACGAGGTGGCGTACGGCGAAACGCTGCGCCTGGCGGCGCGCGATGCGGCCGCCCTGGTGACGGTGACGAACGACAGCTGGTTCGGCGCCAGCATAGGCCCGCATCAGCACATGCAGATTGCTCAGGTGCGCGCCGCGGAAAACGGCCGCTGGCTGCTGCGCGCCACGAATAATGGTGTGACGGCCATCGTCGACCACCGCGGCCGGCGGGTGGACGAGCTGCCGCAGTTCGAAGCCGGCGTGCTCAGCGGCGAGGTGCAGGCGCGCACGGGGCGCACGCCCTACAGCTTTCTGGGGGACTGGCCTGTTCTGCTGCTGCTCTTCTCAACGGCGGTTTTCGCGTTCGCTCGCAGGCGCGCACGCCCGTGAAACGACCGCGTCCGCGTGGATGGCTGCGCAGTCCAGAATGGGAAAGGCGCAAGCTGCTTCGGTGTACACCAGCGCGAGATCGGTTCCGCCTAGCATGACGGCGTCCACGCCGCCGGCGTCCAGGAACCACGTGCAGGCTGCGTCAAACACGTCGCGTTGCGTGTCATTCACAGTGCCGGCTGCAGCCATCGAGACATAGGCCTGGTGCACATCCTCGATCAGCGTATCGGGTGGTGCGATAACCTCAGCTGTGCGCAGCCCCGCATAGAAACGGCTGCGCATGACGGTTTCCGTGCCGAGGATACCCACGCGGCCAAGACTTCGATCGGTTGCTGCCCGATCAACGCTTTCGATGAGGTCTACCACCGGCAGGGGTGACACTGCCTTGAAATCTTCGATGCAGAAGTGCCCGGCAATGGATGTGACGGCAACCAGATCTGCACCGGCTGCAGCCAGGCGTTCCGTGAGGCGGGCGTAAATCTGCACCTGCCGCCCGGCGTTGCCGGTCTCCAGATGGCCGAGCAACGTCGGGGTGTCCGCGTGAACGATGGTCAGTTCCAGGGGAAGACTGTCAGCGGCGAAAGCGGAGATGATCCGCCGGTAGTAATAATCTGTCGCGGCCGGGCCGATGCCGCCCAGCAGGCCGATATGTTCAGGCACCGAAAGCTCCGCAAGGTTTGATGGTTCAGTGTAATGGCACGGCGCTCGACAAGCTGCGTCGACCTGCTTATCCGTGCAGCGTTGTGTACTCCCATGGTTGAGAGGTGTAGACGCCTCCATCGTCGATGGGTAGTTTCAGGCACTGTCATTTCTGGCGTACGGGGAGCGCAGACCATGAACAAAGCAGATTTCTACGCGGATGCGCGCAGTGACCTGACAGGCCCTCTGGCGGGAGTGAAGGTGCTCGAGGCCACCACCACGTGGGCCGGTCCCATGTGTGCCGCGGTGCTGGCCGACCTCGGTGCAGACGTGATCAAGGTGGAGATACCCAGCGGCGACGTCGGCCGGGCCATATCGCCCATGCTGCCCGGCACGGAGATCGGCTTTGCGCATGCGACGGTCAATCGCAACAAACGCTCTCTGTCGCTGGATGTGCGACACGAGGAAGGCAGAGAAATTTTCCTCCAGCTTGCGGCGCAGGCCGACGTGCTGGTGGAGAACTTCAAGGTGGGCACGATGGGCCGCTATGAGCTTGCCTACGAGCACGTGCGTGAGGTGAAACCCGATATCGTCTACGTGTCCATTACGGGTTGGGGACAGTTCGGACCCAACCAGGAGGCAGCCGGATACGACCCGCTCGCGCAGGCCACGTCCGGTTTCATTTCAGTGAACGGTTCCCCGGAAGGCCCGCCCACGAAAGCGGCGACCTTTCTCGCGGACGACCTCGGCGGGCTTCACGGTGCTCTCGGTGCCATGGCGGCGCTGCGCCACCGGGATCAGACCGGCGAGGGCCAGCACGTGGACGTGGCGCTGCTGGATGCCATGCTGTTTCAAAGTAACGGCCTGCCAACGCTTGGTGCCCTTGGCATCGAGCCCACGCGCATGGGTAACGAGTTCGGCTTTGCCGTGCCATCCAGTGTGTTTGATTGCCAGGACGGTCCGGTTTATTGCGGCGTGCTTCTGGATACGCACTGGCGCGTGCTGGCGCCGATCCTCGGCGAACCGGATCTGGCGGAGCACCCGAGCTTCGCCACGCGGGAAGCCCGGGCGGCGAATCGCGATGTGTGCAATATGATGCTGGGCGCATGGCTTGCGGAACGACCCCGCGCGGAAGCCATCGAAATCCTGCGGGGGCATGGGCTGGCCATCGCTCCGGTGCAGACGTTTCCAGAGGCGGCACAGGATCCCCACGTGCTGGAGCGGGACATGCTGCAGGACACGGTGCTGCCGGACGGTACCACTGCGCCCATAACCGGGCCCGCAGTGAAGTTCTCGCGGACACCGACGCGGGTGCGCCGCGCTGCCCCGGCGCTGGGACAGCACAACGATGAGCTTTTGCGCGAAGCCGGCATCGACGCAGACACCCAGCGGCGGCTGGTCGAAACCGGCGTGATCGGCCCCGGCAGCTAGTCCGGCAGCCCGAGCACGCGCTTGGCCACCACATTGAGCTGCACCTCACTGGTGCCGCCTTCGATGGAGTTGGCCTTGGAGCGCAGCCACTGGCGCGTGGTGCCGATCTCTCTGTCCGTGAACGTCCCGCCGTCCCAGCCCACGGCCTGCGTGCCCATGATTTCCAGCAACCGCTCGTACTTGCGCTTGTTCTGCTCGGTGCCGTAGTACTTGAAGAACGAGGCCAGGTTGCCGTCCGGGCGACCGGCCTTGGCTTCATCGGTGGCGCGGGACATGGTCAACTGGAAGGCCCGGTCGTTCATGCGGTGCTCACACACGTCAGAACGCACGGCGGGGTCGCTGATGCGCCCGTCGGCTTCTCCCACGTACTGCTTGGCCGCATCCTCCAGCTTCGTGCCGCTCCCACCCAGGGCCGAGTTGCCGCCGATGCCCGACACCATCTGGCGCTCGTGCTGCAGCAGGCGTTTCGCAATGGTCCAGCCTTTGTTGAGCTCGCCTACCAGCTGGGCCTTGGGCACTTCCACGTTGTCGAAGAAGGTCTGGCAGAACGGTGACGCGCCGCTGATCAGCTCGATGGGCGAGGTGGTCACGCCGGCACTCTCCATGTCGAAGAGCAGAAAGCTGATGCCCTCGTGCTTGGGTGCCTCCGCATTGGTGCGCACCAGGCAGAAGATCCAGTCGGCTTGATCGGCGTAGCTGGTCCAGATTTTTGCACCGTTCACCAGGTAGTGATCACCTTTATCCTCGGCGCGGGTCTGCAGACCGGCCAGATCCGAGCCGTAGTTGGGCTCGGAGTAGCCCTGGCACCAGCGGATCTCGCCGCGGGTAATCTGCGGCAGGTAGTGCAGCTTCTGCTCTTCGCTCGCAAATTCCAGCAACGCCGGTCCCAGCATCCAGATACCGAAGCTCTGGAGAGGCGAGCGGGCGTTGATGCGGCGCAGCTCCTCCTGCAGGATTTTGTCTTCGTCGATGGACAGACCGCCGCCACCGTATTCCGTAGGCCAACGGGGCACGGTCCAGCCGCGTTCTGCCATGCGCTCCATCCACAGCTTCGAGTCGGGATTCACCCATTGCTGCTTGCGGCCGCCCCAGATCACCTCCTCTTCAGGGGTGGGGGTGCGCATGGACGCCGGACAATTGTCTTCGAGCCAGGCGCGGGTTTCTTCGCGGAAGGCGTTGAGATCGCTCATGGTGGTACTACCTGCAGACGAAAAAAGAGCGCGCATTTTGGCAAAAGCGGGGCGCCAGGGAAAATCGGCTATAGTGGGCGTTCAGGTTTTGGGGGATACATGTCTGATACGACCGCGAGCGGCAGCGACGGCACCGCCCTGGATCAGCGCGCGCTGCGCAATGCCATGAGCAACTTCTGTACCGGTGTGGTGATTGCCACGGGTATGAGCGACGGTCAGCCGGCGGGCTTTGCGGCGCAATCCTTCGTGTCTCTCAGCCTCGACCCGCCGCTGGTGGCGTTGTGCCCGGGGAAAAGCTCCAGCAGCTGGCCGAGGCTGCGCGACTCCGGCAGCTTCTGCATCAACATTCTTGCGGCTGATCAGAAAGCGGTGTGTGACGCCATGGCGGTCTCCGGTGGCGACAAGTTTGCGGGTCTCGACTGGCGCCCGGGTGTCACCGGCTCACCCATCATCGGAGGCGTGGTGGGTTACGTCGACTGCGACCTCGAAGCGGAGCACGATGCCGGCGACCACACCATCGCGGTGGGTCGTATCCGGGATTTCCGTATCGAGAACGAGGATCGGGCGCTGCTGTTTTTCCGCGGTGCCTACGGCACCTTTACCGGTTTGTGATCTACCTGGAGGCAGCATGAGCATCGCGTCGCGCGTCTGCGAAATTCTCGATATCGAACAACCCATCGTGCTGGCGGGGATGGGAGGCGCGAGCTGCCCGGCGCTGGCCGCGGCCGTGTCCAACGCGGGAGGGCTGGGCGTGCTGGGCGCTGCCGGTTGCGGCCCGAAGCTGCTGCGACAATGGATCAACGAGACGCGCGAGCTTACGGACAAGCCGTTCGGCGTGGATACGCTGCTGCCAGCGTCGGTACGCCGGGCCAGCTACGATGGGGACGAAGGCCCCACGCCGCAGGATCTGCTGCCGGGCCGGCAGGATTTTGCCGCCGCTTTCATGGCGCGGGAAGGGCTGGAGCCCGTTGATCCGGCCACGGTGCCGTCGCGGGTGGATCCGGACGAGCCGGCCCTGTTCACCAAAGAGTTCTTCGAAGCGCAGATGCAGGTGGTGATCGATGAGCGGGTGCCGGTCTATGCCTCCGGCCTCGGCAATCCGGGACCGTGGATGAGCGAGCTGCGCGCTAACGGCACCAAGGTCATGGCTGTGGTGGGTGCCGTGCGTCATGCCATCCAGGTGAAGAGCTCGGGTCTCGACATCATCGTTGCGCAGGGGCACGACGGCGGTGGCCACAACTCACCCATCGGCACCATGGCGCTCATTCCGCAGGTGGTGGATGCGGTCGGCGACACACCGGTGTTGGGTGCCGGCGGCATCACCGACGGTCGCGGCATCGCCGCCGCGCTCATGCTGGGTGCGGAAGGTGTGTGGGTAGGCTCGGCGTTCCTTGCCTCGGAAGAAGCCAACATCTTCGACTTCCAGAAAGAAGCCATCGTGGAGGCGACCGAAGAAGGTACGTCCATCTCGCGCAGCGTTACGGGCAAGCCCGCGCGCATCATCCGCAGCAAGTGGACCGATTACTGGGCCCGGGAAGGTGCCAGGCAGGGCATCGAACCCCTGCCCATGCCGTTTCAGGGCATGGTGTCCAATCCGGTGCTCACCGCGGCGAATCGTGACGGACGTGGCGATGTGAATCCCGGCTTCGCGGGGCAGGGCATCGGCATGATCAAGGCCGTGCGCCCCGCGAAAGCCATTTTCGATGAGCTCGTTTACAGCGCCGAGCAGGCGTTGGCCCGAAGCTCCAATCTGCTCTAGCGCCGCTTCAGGGCGCCAGGGCTTCCAGCGCCTCCCAATGCAGATCGCCGAACGTGCCGTTCGGGTTCACAGGCTGGATGCAGACGTGCGATGCGCCCGCGTCCATGTGCTCCTGAATGCGCGCCTTGATGGCGTCCGCGTCACCCCAGGCGTAAGTTGTGTCGATGAACTTGTCTGACAGATCGTCGATGTCCGCTTCGGACAGGCCCATGCGCAGCCAGTTGTTGCGGTAGTTGGGCAGCCGGTTGTAAATCTTCGCCACGGGCTTCGCCAGCTCGCGAGCCTTCGCCGGGTCCGTTTCCAGGATGACTTTCTGCTCAACGCACAAGGCGGGTCCGTCGCCCAGAATCTCCCGCGCCATGCGCGTGTGATCGGGCGAGCTGAAGTAAGGGTGCGCACCGTCGCAGGCGCTGCCGGCCAGTTCCAGCATCTTCGGTCCGAGGGCGGCAATGACGGTCTGCGGTTTCTCGGCGGGTTCCACAGCCGTGTAGGGCGCCGCGGCCATGCCTTCGAGGTAGGACCGCATGGTGGCCACGGGTGGGCCATAGTCGAGACCGCGAACCCCTTCCACCAGCGGCTTGTGCGATACGCCCATACCCAGCAGAAAGCGCCCGCCCGACTGCTCGGCCAGCGACTTCTGCGCCGCCATGGTAACGCCGGGCTCGCGGTGATAGATGTTCACAATGCCGGTGGCGACGTTCAGGGTTGTGGTGTTGGCAAGAATCCAGGAGGCCAGCACGAAGGGATTCTTCCCCACGGTCTCCGGAATCCACAGCGTGCCGTAGCCGAGGCTTTCGATACGCTGGGCGGCCGTGGCCACATCCTGCGACGACGCGCCGTCAAAAAAGTACCAGACGCCGAGTTTTCCTGTATCCATGATCAAGCTCCAATGAAGTTACCGGGTCGCCGCTCCGAGACCGCACGGATGCCTTCGTAGGCATCCCGGGTCGCGCGCAGGCGCTGTTGTTCGGATAGTTCGTGGCCGGTGGCAGTTGCC
Source organism: uncultured Pseudomonadales bacterium (assembly GCA_964651595.1). Classification (GTDB taxonomy): domain Bacteria; phylum Pseudomonadota; class Gammaproteobacteria; order Pseudomonadales; family Azotimanducaceae; genus UBA4421. The sequence goes on from CAZYYJ010000001.1 coordinate 86,392, forward strand.
ACTGCCTCGGCCAGGCCCTCCCGCATGGTTGCGCGCACCGAGGCCATGGCCAGCGGGGCGTTTTCGGCGAGCTCCTTGGCCAGGGCCCGGGCGCGTGGCAGCAACTCGTCGTCCGCCACGAGTTCGTCTGCCAGACCCATGGCCAGGGCCTGCTCGCCCGTGATGCGACGGCCGGTGAGCAGCATGGTCAACGCGGCCTGTTCGCCCACGAGGCGCGGCAGCGTCGCTGTGACACCGAATCCCTGATGGATGCCGAGCTTCACGAAATTGGCGCTGAATCGGGCGGCGGCGGTGACAACCCGGAAATCGGCCACCAGCGACAGGCCCAGGCCGCCGCCCACAGCGGCGCCCTGCACGGCGGCAACGATCGGCTTGTCGTTGTGAAACAGCCGCACCGCTTCCGCGTACAGCTTTCCGGTGGTGTTTTGAAAGCCTTCCTCGGTAAAATCGTTGCTGCCGGTGCCGTCATCCTGCCCCGTCCCGAAGTTTGCTCCAGCACAGAACGCCTTGCCCTCGGACGCAAGTACGATCGCGCGACAGTCAGCGTTGCCGTCCAGCGCGTCGAAGGTGTCGGCGAGCTGACAGATGAGGCCGTGATCAAAAAAGTTGAGTGGCGGGCGTTGAATCATCACCGTGGCGACGTGATCCTCGAGGCTGAGTGCCAGGTCGGGGGTGGAAGCAATTTCGAGACTGGACACAGACTATCCCGCAGCAAGAAAAAAGCGCGAGTATAACGGACGAGCCGGACGCCGCCGAGGCGGGACTGGCCATGGCCGCGGAGGACACCGAACGCCCGGGCATCTGGGCGCTGGCGCTGCCATCGATTCTCGGCAACCTCTCCTACACCGTGGTTGGCATGGTGCAGACCAAGTTTGTTGCCGAGCTGGGCGCGCAGGGCCTGGCCGCGGTAGGCGCGGGGCAACGCATCTTCTTTGCCATGCAGGCAATTCTCATGGCCGTGAGCGCGGGCACCACTGCCCTGGTGGCGCGCGCGTGGGGTGCCGGTGACTACGAGGAGGCGAGCCGGGTCACCATGGCATCGCTGGCGCTGGGAGGCGCCATGGCCTTCGCTATCGGCATTCTCGGAATCGTGTTCGCAACGGACGTGGCCGGTGTTTTCGGTCTCGACGAGTCCACCCTTGCCATGGCCGCGCTGAACATCCGCTGGCTGTGCATCTTCAATGTGGTGTTTGCCGCCATGTTTGTCCTGAGCGCGGCTCTGCGTGCCTCCGGCGACGCCTGGACTCCGCTGTGGATGAGCGTGGGTGTGAACGTCATGAACATCCCCCTGCTGTACGCGTTCGTGTTCGGTCGCTGGGGGATGCCCGAAATGGGTGTGGCCGGGGTTGCGGTTGCTGCCGGCATCGCGTTCAGCGTGGGTGTGGGAGTGCTGTTTGCCATGTGGGTGCGACAGAAGTTCCGCATCAAGCACATGCGGGGTGGCTGGTGGCGTCGGACACGGGTGCGCGCGCTGCTGGACGTGGGATATCCCGCCGCCCTGGAGCAGGGCGTGTTCCAGCTCGGTTTCTTCATCTTTCTCATGCTCATCGGCAACTACTACGGCACCGAGGCTTTTGCGGCCTACAACATCGGCGTCAACCTGCTGATGGTGTGCATGACCGTTGGTTTCGGCTTCTCCATTGCAGGTTCCACGCTGGTAGGACAGCACCTGGGCGCCGACGATCACGAGGCCGCGACGCGCAGCGGCTGGCGCGCACTGCTGCTGGCCATGATCTCCATGGGCGCGCTGGGCGGGTTGATCATCGCCATCGCCGAGCCGCTGGCCACGTTTTTCCTGGGCGATGAGCCGTTGACGATCAGATATACCGTGCAGCTCATCTGGATTCTGGGCGCCATGATGCCTCTGCTGGCGGTGGAGTTTGCCATTGGTGGTGCGCTGCGGGGAGCCGGCGACACGCGCTTCCCGCTGATGGCCACGGTGCTGGGACTGCTGGTGATGCGCTGCGGCCTCGCGGCCCTGGCCACGTGGTCCGGCCTGCCGGTTATTTACGTGTACGCAGCTCTCATCGGTGACTACGTGCTCAAGGGCGCCATGCTGGTGTGGCGCTTTCATCGCGGGCGCTGGAAAACCGTGGTATCCAGCGAAGCCATGGGCATCGGCGGTGCCTGAGCTACCGGACCTCACGGTCTACGTCGACGCGCTGGAAGAGCGGCTCGACGGGGCCGTGCTGGACCGGATACATCTCGTCTCACCCTTCGTGCTGCGCACGGTGACGCCACCCGTGGACACCATCACAGGCCGGCGCGTGATCGGTGTGAGCCGCCTTGCCAAGCAACTGGTGCTGTCGCTGGAGGGCGGCCCCGCGATTGTCATCCATCTCATGATCTCCGGGCGCCTGCGCTGGGCGGAAGAGGTGCCGGCGGCGGCGCCGAAACGATCGGCCCGTAACGTGCTGGCCACCTTCGATTTTTCCAGCGGACGACTCACGTTCACGGAAGCCAGCAAGAAGAAACGCGCGTCGGTGCGCTTCGTGGCGGACGCGGCCGGTCTGGCGGCCCTGGATCCCGGGGGGCTGGAGGTGCCGGGCACCGACGCGGCAACGTTCGGGGCGCGCCTGCGGTCGGTGAATCACACACTCAAGCGGGCTCTGACCGACCAGCGGGTGTTCGCCGGTATCGGCAACGCCTACTCCGACGAAATTCTTCTGCGGGCGCGCCTGTCGCCGTTCAAGCAGTCGGCAAAGCTGGACGACGAGGAGGTGACCCGGCTGCACGATGCCTGCCAGCGGGTTCTGCAGGAGTGGGTGGAACTGCTGCGCGAGAAAGCCGGGGGGAAATTCCCCACCAAGGTGACCGCGTTCCACGAGGAAATGGTTGCACACGGCAAGTACCGGGAGCCTTGCGGGGTGTGCGGGGCGCCGATACAGCGCATCGTGTATGCCGAAAACGAAGCAAACTACTGCGCGAAGTGTCAGACCGAAGGGCGCCTGCTGGCAGACCGTTCTCTGTCCCGCCTGCTGAAAGACAACTGGCCGAAACGGCTGGAGGACCTGGAAAACCTCTGAGCCGGGTCAGTTGCCCGTGCGCAGCTCGGTGGACGACAGATCCGAGCGGAACTCGTCTTCACTCACTGCCCGGCACAGCGTCTGCAGGGCATCGGGCAACGCCAGGTGGTCGAGGGTGAGGAAACGGTCGCCATCGCGGCGCCCGAACACGATGAACTGCGTGCCCAGATCGTGGAAGAGCGCAATTGCTTCGTCGAGCTGGCGCACGTCGTTGCCGTAGAAACGCAGGGAGCCGATGCGCTGCATGGTGTCCACGCCGACGAGAAAGGCAGCGCCCGGGAACAGCTGTGCCTTACCCGCGAAGGTGGGCGTGTTGGTCAGCCACACGGGTGCAGCGAACTGCGCCAGGCGTTCCTGCACGGTGACGAAGTCGAGGCCCGGCTTGTCGGCGTTGCGCAGGGTCAGCTCGTAGGCGCCGGGCTGGCCGGTGAGCTGCTCGCCCAGCGTGAGGATGTTCTCGTGCCCCTCGTGCAGCGGGTTGAAAGAACCCGGCAGAATCAGCTGTCCCCCGTGTTCGCCGACACATACCTTGTGCGGGGTTGGGTGCAGCAGCTTCGAGATCTCGGCGTCGGGTTCCGCACGCTGAATCTGATACGCATCACCATGCAGCGGATCGTCGAGCAGCACCGCATTCACGGTTTCCCAGAGCTGCTCGGTCAGCAGCGCCTCCTCGGTGGCACGGTCGCTCGAGTAAGTGGCCTCGAAGGTGTAGGTTTTTCTGGCGGTCTGCAGCGTCCAGTGCGCCCGGTGTGTGCCGCGCTTCTGCCGGTTGGTGCCGAGGCTGGCAGTACATCCCAGCCCGAAGCAGTGGGTCGGGCTGTCGTTGCCTGTCAGCTGCACCGCGCGATGGTAGGCAGCAACCGCCAGTTGCCGCGCGGTAGCGTTGGAAGCAGCCTGCGCGGGCGCGCCGCCCAGGAGCTGCGTCAGGGCGCTGGTGGCGTAAGGCACCTGAACGTCCAGCACGGTCGCTGACGCGCCGGGGGTAGTGAGCAGCTCCGACAGAAACAGCGAGCCGCCGCCGGTCACGAAGCACGCCCCCTGCCAGGGGCTTGCGTGCAGGCGTGTGGCGCGCTCGCTCATCTCGCTGCCGTCAGTCCGCCAGGAAGGCCTTCGCCCGTTCTATGAACGGCTGCAGCTGATCGTGATGCACCCAGTGGCCCGCATCCTCGAAAGCGGCAACCTCCACCGGACAGTTGAAGTTCTGGATCCGCCCGTCTGCGACGGGATCGGATGCCCAGGATTCCAGCCCCCGCACCAGCAGCGTGGGGCAGGTGATGTTGCCGTAGAGCTGCCAGATCTCTTCCATCGGCTGACCGGTCGGAGGGAACGAGCGCACGTAGTTGTCGAACTTCCAGGAATAGGTGCCGTCTTCGTTCTGGTTGCTGCCGTGGATCGTCAGGTGACGAGCCTGCTCGGCGGAAAGGTGCGGGTTCTCCGTCTGCATGCGCTCGTAGGCTTCCTCCAGGGTGGCATAGCGGCGCACCATGCGGCCCGAGAGCTGGCGCAGTTCTTTCATCCAGACATGCAGGCGCTCGTGGAGCGGCTTGTTGATCCGCTCCTCCACCATGGCCGGCGGCGGCCCCATACCTTCGATGGAGATGAGCTTCTTCACGTTCTCGGCGTGCAGAGCCGTGTACAGCAGGGAGATGGAGCCGCCCAGGGAATGGCCGATGATGGTCACCGGGCTCATGGCTTTCTGGTGCAGCAGCTGCGCAATGTCGTACACGTAGTCGATCTGGTTGTATGCGCCGCCCAGCATCCACTGGCTGTCGCCGTGGCCGCGCAGGTCGGGCGCTATGATGTGGTAGTCGTGGCGGAACGCCTCCGCCACCCAGTCCCAGTTACGGCAGTGGTCGCGTCCCCCGTGAATGAGAATCATGGGTGGGGCTTCAGGATTACCCCAGTCGACGTAGTGCAGGCGCAGGCGCTGCGAGAAATAGGTGTGTGATGTGGGTCCAAGCATGGTCGCACGCGTAAAAAAAGAGCGCGCGATTATAGCAGGCTACCGAGCGTGGCCATCAGGGTGTGTTCGGCAAACGGTTTGCGCAGGAAGGTGGTGTAGGGATCGGCCGTGGTGCCGCTGCCCCAGTTGTCGGTGTAGCCGCTCATCAACAGCACCGGCAGGCGCGCGTTGCGTTGCCGGATGGCGGTCAAAAGGCCCCAGCCGTCCACTTCGGGCATGGCGACATCGGTCACGACCGCGGCGACGGTTCTTTCCTGCAGCAGCTCGATGGCCGTGCGCCCGTTTTCACAGGTGAGCACTTCAATGCGGTGCTTGGCGAGGTACTCGCCAACGACCTCACGTACGAGGTGATCGTCGTCGACCACCAGTACCGGCTGGTGCAGGGACAGCGGTGCTGCTGTCTCGTCACCGGGCGTCTCCGCATCCTGCGTCTCATGGGCGACGGTGCGTGGAAAGTAGAGGTGGAGACTGGTGCCGCGTCCGGGAGCGGTCTGCACGTCCAGCGCGGCGACATGGCTCAGCACAAACCCCCGGACCGTGGACAGCCCCAGGCCGCGACCGCGGTCTTTGGTGCTGAAAAAGGGGTCGAAGACACGGCTCAGCGTCGCCATGTCCATGCCGCAACCGTTGTCGGTAACCTTCAGGCAGACATACTCGCCCGGCGTGTCCAGGCGGCCGAGCAATGGCGGGAGATCCACCTTCTCCAGGTGCTCGACAGAGCACTGCACGACAATCTGGCCGTTCTCGCCGCATGCATCGGCTGCGTTCATCAGCAGATTGATGATGACGTGTTCGAGTTGTGAAGGGTCGACGTGGGCACGCAGGCTGTCGTCTGCCAGGTCGTATGTGACAGTGATACTGTCGGGGACGGTCATCTGGAACAGGCCCCGGCAGCGGCGCAGCAGGGCTACGATGTCCGTGGCTTTCTGATCTGTCACGGTTTTGCCCGCGTAGTTCAGAAGCTGACTCACCAGATCCGATGCTTTCAGAGACGCCGTGCGAATCCCCTGCAGATACTTGTTGCGCTTGGCCTCGTCGTCGGCGATGAGCGAGAGGTCCGCGTTGCCCAGCACACCCATCAGCAGATTGTTGAAGTCGTGCGCGATGTGGCCCGCCATGCGCGCCAGGCTGTCGTCCTTCTGGCGCATGACAGAGGCGCGCTGGAACGTGGCGCGCTCCTGTTCCCGCTTGCTGCGCAGCAGCTCGAGCCGTGTGCGACTGACGAGCAGGTCCCAGAATCGCTCCTCCAGAACGGTCTGCGACAGGGGCCCGTCGTGGAGCACCGCAATGTGCCCGTACACCGATTCGTTGCCGTAGCCGAGGTTCGTACCGGCGTAGCTGATGGGATACCAGCCCAGGGACGCGGACAGTGCCGGGTACTGTTCGCCCACATCGTCCAGCACGACAGATTGCACGTCGGCGTTGTCGCGCAGGGTCCTGCAGGGGCCTTCTTCGAAGGGGAGCGACGTGCCAACGAGGGAGTCGAGGTGTACCCCCTGATCCACGGCGGCGAGAATTGTCACCTGGGTGGGGCGGCTGTCCTGCCAGGAGCAGACCATGGCGGCGCGTGCCCGCAGCGCCACGCACGCTTCCTGGGCGAGACGGGCGAAACGCTCCGACGGCTCGAAGCTGTCGATGGCGTGTAGCCGTTCGAGTTGTGCGGCGCTGACGCGGGCCTCGAGGTGGGCACCAAGCAATGGTGCTGCCTGCGCCAGCACGTCACGGGTCATGGGTGCCAGGGGTTGTGGCGAGCGATGCATCGCTACCAGAGCACCGATAGGCGTGCCCTGGCGATTCAGCAGCGGCACTCCGATATAACCGTCAATGGCACGCTGTTGCAGGTACGCATCGTATGGATAGCGCTTGCGCGCCCCCGTCGCCAGCACAACCTCATGGCCACGCATGATGTCGGCTGAAGGTGCGTGCACGAGGTGCAGCGCCGTTTCGCCGGCCAGCGCCGGTTCGGCAGCGGAGACAGCCACCACGCTGAGCACATCATCGCGGGCGCCAGTGATCTCGCCGATGAGCAGGGCATCTGCGTGCGTGATACGGCGCAGGCAGGCGGCGTAGTGAGGAAGGGGGTCGTTGGCGTGGGTGAGGGCAATGCGACCGAATTCGGCAATCACCTCATCGGGCATTGCGCCGGGGACCGGCAGATTGCCGGTGGCCGGCATCGAAGTATCGATGGTCTTGTTCACTGGCGGGCATCAGCAGGGAAGCAGTTAGTCTACGGCTGCGCAAGTAGATGCACAATCGTCACGGCATGGCGTAGACCTGTTCGCCGCGGGAAAACGTCGCCAGCACCTCGAGCGACAGCAGATCTTCGGTGGCCAGAGTAAGGGGATTGGCCGAGAGCACCACGAAATCGGCCTGTTTGCCCTCTTCGATGCTGCCTTTGAGGTTTTCCTCGAAATGCTGATAGGCGGCCAAGCTGGTGACGGCCCGCAACGCATCGTAGGTGGAGATACGCTGGTTCTTTCCCAGCACCTTGCCGCTGCGCGTCATGCGGTTGGTGGTTGCCCAGAGCAGCCGCGGCACGTCCGGCGGCACCACCGGGGCGTCGTTGTGGATTGTGAACGGCATGCCTCGGGCCACTGTCGAGGCCGTAGGGCTGATGCGCTCGGCCCGCGCCACGCCGAACACGGAGTCGCGATGCCAGTCACCCCAGTAAAAACTGTGCGCGGCGAAGAACGAAGGCACTATCGCGAGGTTCTTCATGCGCGTCAGCTGATCTTCGCGGACCGTCTGCGCGTGAATCATCACCGTGCGATGGTCGTGCCCCGGTGCGGCGGCAGCCACGGCGTCGATGAGCATGTCGGCGGCGGCATCGCCGTTGGCATGCGCCAGCATCGGGATGCCTGCATCGCTGTAGAACTTCACAAGCTCATCCACGCGAGGCTGGGGAATGTTGGGATAGCCGCGGTAGGTTGCATCCTGTCCCGGCGGCGGCACCTTGTAAGGTGCTGTCATGTAAGCGGTTTTACCCTGCGGCGAGCCGTCCAGCATGAGCTTGATGCCGCCCACTTTCACGCGCCCCTGATACTCGCCGTAAGTGAAACCGTCGCGGATCGCGATTTCGTTGTTCTGCCCTGCGGGGAAGGCGATGACGTCGATGGGCACCTGGCCCGCGGTGTCGGCTGCCCGCAGCAGCTGCACGAGCTGCGCGCTGGAGCCACCGTCCTGCGCAGTGGTGATGCCGTTGGCGGCATAGATGCGCATTGCCTCGCCGATGTTCTGGATCGGATCTCCCGGCGGGTTCATGAACCTGCGCATCGGGTAGGTTGCCGTTTCCTCGAGCACCCCGTTGGGCTCACGGCTGCCGGGGCGCCGGCGGATGACGCCACCGGATGGATCTTCCGTTTCGCCCGTGATGCCTGCGCGGGCCAGCGCCGTCGAGTTTGCGGTAGCGAGATGTCCGGAGACGTGTCCCAGCGCGATAGCGTGCTCGCCCGACACGGCGTCCAGATCGTCGCGGGTGGGATGGCGCTGCTCGGCCAGAAGCGAATCGTCATAGCCGGTGCCGATCACCCACTCCCCGGCGGGGATGTCGTGCTCTGCAATGTAGGCTTTCAGCGCTGCCTGCAGGTCCGCGATGGTTTCCACCGGGCCCACCGGCGGCGAAGCGACGTTGGCCATGCGCGCCCAGCTGCCCACGAAAGCGACGTGGCCATGCGCGTCGATGAAACCCGGCAGCAGCGCGCGGTCGCCCAGCTCGACGACTCGGGTCTTCGGGCCCTGCCAGGGAGCCATGGCGGCCGGCTTTTCCACGGCCACGATTCTGCCGTCGCGTACCGCCACGGCGAGGGCCTCGGCGGGTTGCTGGCGGTGGCTGGCCATGGTCAGCACCTGGTCGCTGACGAGAATCAGCTCTGCCGGGGTGGCGGTCTCTGCCGCGGCTGCGCCGCTTAACGTGAGGGCGCCGGCCAGCAGGACGGCGTTAGTCGTCGATGGTTGCCACATAGCTTTCGAGCTCTCGTTTGATCAGCGGGGCCAGCAGGTACAGCCCCAGCAGGTTGGGTATGGCCACGATGAACACCAGCGCATCCGACAGGGCGATCAGCGAAGACAGCTCGATGCTGCTGCCGAGCACCACGAAGGCGAGAAAAAACAACTTGAAGCCGATGTCCGCGGCGCGACTGTCGCCCACGAGGTAGGTGAACGCTTTCAGCCCGTAGTAAGACCACGCGATGATGGTGGAGTAGGCAAACAGCACCGCAGCCACGGACAGCAGTGGCGGTGACCAGGCGATGGTGCTGGCAAACGCCCGGGTGGTCAGCTCGATACCGGCAACGCCATCCTGGCCCAGCCCCGGCTCGTAGACGGTGACGATGATGACCAGCGCAGTAATGGTGCAGATCACCACGGTGTCGATGAATGGCTCCAGCAGCGCCACAAAACCTTCGCTCACGGGCCGGGGCGTCCGTGCCGTGCTGTGGGCGATTGCGGCGGAACCCAGGCCGGCCTCGTTGGAGAACGCCGCGCGCTGAAAACCGATGATCATCACGCCGATCATGCCCCCGGCGATACCATCGGGCTGAAAGGCCCCATGCCAGATGGCGGCAAAAGCGCCGGGTAATTCGGCGTAGTTGATGGCAATCACCACCAGCGCTATGAGCACATAGAACAGGGCCATGATTGGCACCAGGCGTACCGTGGTGGCAGCGATGGAGCGGATGCCGCCGATGATCACGACACCCACGGCAACCGCCAGCAGCAGGCCTACCACCCACAGGTTAGCCGCCAGCCAGCTTCCCTCCCCGGCAGTGACCGCCACGAGGATGCTGGCTGCCTGGTTTGACTGGAACATATTGCCGATACCGAGACAGCCCACGACCATGGCCAGCGCGTAGAATATGCCGAGGCCGCGGCCCAGGCGTGGCCAGTTGCGGCCCGCCAGGCCTTTCTGCAGGTAGTACATGGGGCCGCCGGAGACGGTTCCGTCGGGGTGCTGCTCGCGGAACAGCACGCCCACCGTGCACTCGGCGAACTTGGTCGACATGCCCAGCAGCCCCGCCACGATCAACCAGAAGCTGGCGCCGGGACCGCCCACGGAGATGGCGACCGCCACGCCCGCGATGTTGCCGACGCCCACCGTGCCCGACACGGCTGTGGTCAGCGCCTGAAACTGAGAGATTTCGCCCGGGTCACCGGGCTCGGCATATTTCCCGCGCACGACGTTCACCGCATGACGGAATCCCCGCACGTTGATGAACCCCAGGTAACCCGTAAAGAACACGCCGCCGGCAATGAGCCAGGCCACGATGAGCGGCACATCCGCGCCGAAGAGGTTCACGCTGAAGAAAATGAAGGCGCTGGCCGCATCGGACAGCGGCTGCACGTAGGCGTTGACGGCCTCGTCGATGGTCATAAGGTCACGAAGTCAGGCGATCAGTTATAGTGGCCGTTTGCGGGGAGAAATGCACCATGGTGAAAAACCTCCATGTTCTGCTGGCGTTCGTCACCGCTGCAGGGTTTCTCCTGCGGGCCGTGTGGGCGTTTGTGGATCGTGACAAGCTGACGCAGCGCTGGGTGCGTATCGCGCCGCATGTGATCGACACGTTGCTGCTGGTTGCCGGCGTGACCCTTGCGGTGCAATTCTCCTACAGCCTTTTCTCGGGCTGGCTGGCCGCCAAGCTGCTGGCGCTGCTGGCATACATCGTCTTCGGTGTGCTCACGCTGCGGGGCACGGGCACCGTGAAGCTCGTGGGCGTGGTGGGCTCGCTGGCGTCCCTCGCTTATCTCTTTGCGGTGGCTTACACGAAATCGCCGGCGCCGTTCATCTGAAGGGCAGCCCCCTTTCAACGTGCGCCTCAGGGTGAGGTTGCCGACGCGCGACGGAACGCCGCCTGCGAGAAGGCGGCCTCCACGACAAACCCCGCCACAAGGCAGGCCGCAGCCGACACGGGATCAAGAGCGCCCGTGGCGAAAAGGGCGCCCGCACCCAGCGCAATGCCCGCCACCCTCGCCATGCTGCCCAGGGCCATGCCCGTGGTGGCGCGAGCCAGCATCAGGCGGCTGTGGAAGTAATTACGGTACACGATGATGGCTGGCGCGAGACACATCACGGCCAGCGCCTGCAGCGCTGCGGCCATCAGCGCCTCTGGCAACTGCATCAGCTCACCCCAGATGAGATCCGCGAGCGGCGTCACGACAAAGAGGCCCATCAGCACGGTCAACCCCACGCTGACGTAGACCATGAAGCGGCGTTTCTCGGCCAGCGCGTCCGTGCCGAAGGTGATGAAAAAGTGCCGGAACTGATTCGCAGCCTGCTGAAACAGCATGGTGAAGTCGAAGGCGACGCGCAGCGCCGCAATGGTCAGCAGCCCGTCGGGACTGCGCGCCACAAAGGCAAAGAGCACCGGGCGGCTCAACGCGAACATCAGCCCTGTCATGGACACGGGCACAAAAAACGCCAGCAGCTCCTTGTAGGTAACCTCGCCGTGTTCAGCCGTGGCTGGCAAGGCCCACAAGGCGTGACGCGCCCACGTGAGCAGCGCAACCAGCGCCGTTATGCCGGCAAGCTCGGCCCCGATCACCACGTGCATGGGTGCCAGGCCCAGATGGAATCCGCCCAGCAGCCCGGCGAGCACGAGAGCGAGATAGACCACGTTGAACAGGGTCACCGAGCCGGAGCGCCTTACCTGTATGAGAAGCCCGGTCAGAAAGTGCCGGCGGGCATTCAGCACTACCAGCGGCGTCATCCACAGCAGGTAGTCGGCGACCCGTCCTGCCAGCGCCGGATCGATGTCGAAGGCGAGCTGCATGAACGTGCGCCCGGCAGGCAGCAGGGCGATAGCCAGCAGCGGCAGGCTCAGGATGATGCTGCCTGCGAGAGAGAAGCGGGTGGCGCGGGCGAGCGCGGGGGCGCTCCTTGCGTACACGTTCGCGAGCTGGGAGAAAAACTGCAGACCCGCCTGAAAAAAGCCGTAGACCCCATACGCGAGCGCCAGCACCGCCAGCTCCTCCACTGCGTTGGGATAGCGTGCAAGCGTTGCGTTCTGGAACTGGTTGGAGAGCACCACGGCCATGCCGGTCAGCACCAGGGGCCAGTAGAAGCGCCAGTACGTGAGCATGTTTGTCAGTCGCGTTGGTGATGATCAGAGGCGGCGTTGCGCGGCGATGGCCTCCAGTGCCTCGAGCTGCGTGTCGATCTGGCCCTGCGCGAACCAGGTCGCCTGCTCGGCGTTGTTGAACCGATTGCTGACGGCCTGGCGGGTGAGTTCGCCCACGTTCCGGTCCCGGCTGGCAATCACCAGGTACCCGTCCTCGATCTCCCACTCGAACGCGTGGTGGACGCCCGCGTACACCACGCGTGCTCAGCCAGAGAAGGAGAGCGTAAACGTGATGGGAACGGCGGTGCTTATCGCGGGCAGCCCCGCTACTTCACGGAGCATCTCCACGCCTTCCCCCAGCCCGAGCCGGCCCGCGTCCACCATGACCGGTGCGATGGTGGAGACGAGGAGCTGGCGCGCGCTGAGACGCGTTGCCAGAAGCGTTGCCGACACCGGCACCGAGGTTTCCCGGATCTTCAGCTCGCCGCGCACGTCTACGCGCTGTGGTGCGTCGACCGCGACGGTTTTCAGGGTCTGCGGATCCAGCTGCGCTGTGAAAACGGCGTCCGGGAACAACCCGCTCTGAAACAGCATGTCGCGCATGCGTTCGTTGCGGATGGGAATCAGCGTTTCCACGCTGGCGGTGTTGACGGTGAGGCTCACGGCACCGGCCTCGCTGATGGTGCCCTGAAGCTCGGTGAAATGATGCACCTCTGCGATGTTGCCGGCTTTGATGCTCGCGAAGTGGAGCTTGGAAGCGGCGTTGTCGAGCGTCCAGTCGGCATGGGCCGACGGCAGCAGGGCCACACAGAGCAGGGCCGGTAGCAGGCGGGACGTGCGCATCGGTATTCTCCTCATCGGTCAGCCGAGCGTGCGGCTGATCAGCTCTTTCATGATTTCGTTGGTGCCGCCGTAGATCTTCTGCACCCGGGCGTCCTTGTACATGCGCGAGATCTCGTACTCGTCCATGTAACCGGCGCCGCCGTGCAGCTGCAGGCACTCATCGATGATCTCGCACTGTTTCTGGGTGCACCAGTACTTGGCCATCGAGGCCGTTGCCGCGTCCAGCCGACCGTCCAGGTGCTGTACGAGGCACTGGTCGACGAAGTTGCGGGCGATCAAAGCCTCCGTTTTCGCTTCGGCGAGCTTGAACTTGGTGTTCTGAAAGTCGAGCACGCGCTGACCGAAAGCCTGGCGCTCGCGCACGAAATCCAGGGTGAGGCCGATGGCACGCTCCATCTCGCAGACGGCGGCCTGGGCGATGTTCAACCGCTCCTGGGGCAACTGCTGCATGAGCTGCACGAAGCCGCGGCCTTCTTCGTCACCCAGACGGTTTGTCTGCGGCACGCGGCAGTCTTCGAAGAACATCTCTGACGTGTCGGCAGCGCTCTGGCCGAGCTTGTCGAGGTTGCGGCCGCGTTGGAAACCGGGGTTGTCGGTTTCCACGACGATGAGGCTAATGCCTTTACCGCCCTGGGATGGATCGGTTTTGGCAACCACGATCACGAGATCGCAGTGCTGGCCGTTGGTGATGTAGGTCTTGGCGCCGTTGATGACGTAGTCGTCGCCGTCCTTGAGCGCGGTGGTGCGCACGCTCTGCAGGTCAGAGCCCGTGTTCGGCTCGGTCATGGCGATGGCGCCCACCATCTCACCGCTGGCCATCTTCGGCAGCCAGCGCTGCTTCTGTTCCTCGTTACCGTAGTGGACGATGTAAGGTGCCACGATCTGTGAGTGCACCTGGTTGCCCCAGGCCGCAACGCCTGCGCGGCAGGCTTCTTCGGTGATGACCGTCTCGTGCAGATACGTGCCGCCGCTGCCACCGTACTCGGTGGGGACCTCGGCGCACAGCAGGCCTGCGGCGCCGGCTTTGATCCAGGCATCGCGGTCAACCTGACCGTTCTTCAGCCAGCGCTCGTAGTGCGGCTGGAACTCGGTGGCAAAAAATCGCGCCGACGCGTCCTGCAGCATGCGCAGCTCGTCGGTGAGCCACGGAGACTCGTAGTTTTCGAAGATCGCAGTCATAACCGTACTTCTCTGCGGGATGTTGTTGGGCGTATCAGGGCCAGCCGGCCGCCGGGTAGGGCGCGTCGTACACCTCGACACGCGCGCTGCGGGCCGCTCTGCTCGCATCGGGCTCGGAGGTGGCGGCTGTCAGCACGTAAAGCTGGCCGGCGCCAATCATACAAGCAAACGCCCCCTGATCCAGTTGCACACGGTGTGTGACTTCCCCCCCTTCGAGCTGCCGCAGACACTCGTTGGTTGTGGGCGAGGCGCTCCAGATGCCGCCCGCCGCGTCGAGACAGATACCGTCCGGGACGGCGCCCTCGGGCAGCTCCGCCCAGACCCTGCGGCCACTCAGGGAGCCGTCGTCGTCGATGTCGAAGGCTGTGAGCCGGCCACCGAACGATTCGCCCACCACGAGCGTGGCGCCATCCGGCGTTATGACGGTGCCGTTGGGAAACATGAGGTCTGTGGCCACCACTCGCGCTGCACCGTCGGGTGCCACGCAGATCAGCTCTGCCGCGGCAGGTTTGGCGCGGTTGTGCAGGTCGAAGCCGAAGTTGCCGACGTAAGCACGGCCGTTGCCGTCTACCACCATGTCGTTGCAGTGCCAGCTCGCGAGGCCTTCGAGGTCGGCGTGCACGGTCAGGTCGCGGCCGTCGAAGCGCAGAAGCTGTCGACGGGTCATGGATACCACGAGCAGATCACCGCCCGGCAGCCACCCCAGGCCGGACGGCTCGTCGTCCGGCAGCGTCAGCACGGTTCTGCGATTGCCGGCGGTATCGACACGCAGCACCTCGCGCGCGTGCATGTCGGAAAGCCACAGCGCGTCCCCGTCGTCGTCCGAGCGCCAGCGCGGGCCCTCACCGAAGCACAGGTTGTCCAGTAAAATGTCAGGCATGCTCCCTTCTCCTTGCCGCTCCCCGTGGCGTTTTCCCCGGCTGTTTTACCTTCTTTTTACCCGCGCACCTTTCCCGGCGTTGCCTGGGGTCAGGGCTTACTCTAAGGTGCGCGTCGAAACGCCCGTTGGGGGGCGACCAACTCGAGGAGAAAACCGTCATGTTAAACCGAACCCCGTTCATCGTCCTGCTCGTTGCAGCCCTCGCCGCGTGCGGCGGTGGTGAGGATGCGCCCGCGGCCAGCGCTCCGGCGACACCCGCAGCTGAAGCATCCAGCGGTACGGTTGAGGAGACCGTCGGACAGGCGGCTGACGCGCTGGAAGAAGCGAAAGACGTTGCCGTGGAAGTGGTCAACGATGCTCTGGACAGCGAAGAAGCGCAGCAGGTTCGCGATGCCGCTGAAGATGCCCTGGACGATGCCAAGAAGCAGGCAGCTGAGGCCATGGACCAGGTGAACGAAGAGCTTGGCGACTCGCTCGACGGGCTGCGCAACTAACATCAGCGCTCCCGCCCGGCCCTGGGCCGGGCGGAAACCCTGGCCTGGCGGCCTTGCCGGGCTAGAGCTGGTCTTTCAAGACCTCGGCGATCTCTTCCGGCGTGACCGTGGGGGCGTACCGTGCCAGCACCTCCCCGTCGCGACCCACCAGAAATTTCGTGAAGTTCCACGGAATATCGGCTTTCCCTTCCTCATCCGCTTTCTCGGCTTTCAGCCACTTATAGAGGCTGCACGCGCCTTCGCCGTTCACCTCGATCTTCTCGAACATGGGGAACGTGGCGCCATAGTTCGTCTCAACGAACGCCAGCACCTCGGCGTTGGTGCCCGGTTCCTGGGCGCCGAACTGGTTGCAGGGGAAAGCCAGCACGTTGAAGCCCTGGTCGTTGAGGTCGTCATGCAGAGTACGCAACCCGGCGTACTGGGGGGTGAGGCCTCAGCGGCTGGCGACGTTGACGATCAGGTTCAGTTGGCCGGCGTAGCGGTCGAACGCCACAGGCTCGCCGGTGATGGCGTTCATGGACAGGTCGTGAAAGTAGCTCAAAGGTGATTCTCCCTCGGTGTGAGCGTGACCAAGGGTAGCGCAATGTCAGGTTGGCCGCCTACCGTCAATAGGGGTAGTATCGCCGGCTCTACTTTGAGGAGAGAGCTCATGCGCGATGTTGTGATCGTTGATAGTGTGCGAACGGGTCTTGCCAAGGCCTTTCGCGGAAGTTTCAACCTGACCCGGTCCGACGACATGCTGGCCCATTGCATTGACGGTCTTCTGGACCGCAACGGCCAGGTGGCGCCGGACGAGGTCGAAGACGTGGTGGTTGGTGCGGCCAGCCATGCCGGCGAGCAGGACGGTAATCTCGCCCGCCTCGCAGTCGTGTTGTCCAAGCTGCCCGTGTCCACCGCGGGTGTGACCATCAACCGCTTCTGCTCGTCGGGCCTGCAGAGCATTGCCATCGCGGCCAACCAGATCGCGTCCGGGCAGACCGAGGTCGCCATCGCGGGCGGGGTTGATTCCATCTCCATGCGCAACCGGGTGCAGCCCGGCAAAGCCGAGCAGAACAAGCGTCTGCTGGAAGAAAAACCGGAAATCTTCATGGCCATGGGCAACACGGCCGAGGTGGTGGCCCGTCGCTACCAGGTCACCCGCGAGATGCAGGACGAATACGCCCTGCAGAGCCAGCAGCGTTACGCGGCGGCGGTCGATGCCGGCAAGATTGCCGAAGAGATCGTGCCCATGAAAGCAACCATGTTGAAGGTAGACAAGGAAACCGGCGAAGAGAGCCACGTGGAGGTCACCGTCGACAAAGACGAGTGCAACCGTCCTAGCACCACGCTGGAAGGGCTCGCGTCCCTGCCCCCCGCCTTCGAGGAAGATGGGTCGGTAACGGCTGGCAACGCATCGCAGCTTTCCGACGGCGCCTCCATGACCATGCTCATGAGCGCAGAACGTGCGGCACAGCTGGGCATCGAGCCGCTGGGTATTTACCGTGGTTTCACCATTGCCGGTTGTGAACCCGACGAAATGGGCATCGGCCCGGTGTTTGCCATTCCGCGGCTGCTGAAGAATGCCGGTCTGACGCAGGACGATATCGATCTGTGGGAGCTGAACGAAGCGTTCGCCTCGCAGTGTCTGTACTGCCGTGACGCGCTGGATCTGCCCAACGAGCGCTACAACGTGCTGGGCGGCAGCATTTCCATCGGCCACCCCTTCGGCATGACCGGTTCCCGCCAGACGGGCCTGGTGCTGCGCGAGCTCAAGCGCCGTAGCGCCAAGTATGGTGTGGTTACCATGTGCATCGGCGGCGGTCAGGGCGCTGCCGGCTTGTTCGAAGCGGCCTGATCCGCAGCGCCTTTGCTGCGCAGGGATTTCCTGGCGCAGCGCCCGGGCGTTCAGAGGCTGAAAGGGCGGCGTTGCCGCCCTTTTCCTTGGTGTGTGCAACCTCTACAATTTCCGCCGCTCTTCGCTCCTCCCCGGGCGAAACATTCTGAAACGTACGGGAAATCGCGCGGAAACAGGCGGCGGGCGAAAATATGACGTTTTCCTGTCTGCCGGTGCGGCAGACCTAACGGAGTTGGTGCAGGCATATTTCAGGTGAGGCTGCTTTTTACTCACAGCTTGGGCACATCCCGCGTCGTACGGGGGACGCTGCTGACTGCGCTGTTAACAGCCTGTGTCGCCGTGCAGGCAGAAACGCCGGCTGCTTCTCTCGCCACAAAATCCGACGCTGAGCTGACCGCCATGTCTGCGAGCTGGGGCACGCTGACCCCCGGTGAGCGGCGCGCGCTGCTGGCTGAGGTACGTACCCGTATGGCCCGCAAACGCGCCGAAGGCACCAAGGCGGAACCGCCGAAATTTGCCGTGGAACGCCGCTACGGGCGCATCGTGCGCAAATCCAATGGCGCGGTGGTGGTGGAAACACGGGTGGTGCGCCGCGCCGCCCGTCCCCGTGGCACGGTGACGTTCGGCTTCGGCTTCGAACGCCGGGCCGGCTCAGCGGAAGCGCACGCTGCCAGCGAGCAGCAGGGCGCGGAGGACGCAACCGCCGCGGGTCCCTCCAGCTCGGGTCCCATGGACCAGGGGCAAATAGAAGGTGCCCGGCTGGTCAGAGACAACTGACCCGCATGCATGGATAGCGACGCCGCACGCCTGCTGGTCGTGGACGACGACCGCGAAATTCGTGAGCTGACCCAGGCCTATCTCGAACAACAGGGCTTCGACGTGGTGTGCGTGGAGTCGGGCGAGCGCATGGACGCACATCTCGCGGAGGCGTCGGTGGACCTGCTCATTCTGGATCTCATGCTGCCGGGCGAGCACGGTCTGTCCATCGCCCAGCGCCTGAAGCAGCACTCCGATATACCGATCATCATCGTCTCCGCCCAGGGTGAGGACGTGGATCGCATCGTCGGCCTGGAGATCGGCGCCGACGATTACCTCGCCAAGCCGTTCAATCCGCGGGAGCTGCTGGCGCGCATCCGCGCCGTGCTGCGCCGGGCCGGGAACTCACCGGCCGAGGAAGATGCGCCCAGCAAGGTGACTTTCGGACCGTACATGCTGGATCTCAGCTCGCACCGACTGACCAAGGAAGGCGAGCACCTGCCGTTGACGTCCGGGGAATTCGATCTGCTCGCCATCCTGGTGGGGCACCCGAACCGGGTGCTGGACCGGGACCGCATCCTGGATCTGCTGACCGGTGCCGAGCGCTCACCCTTCGACCGGTCCATCGACGTGCGGGTGACGCGCCTGCGCGCCAAGCTGGAGGTGGATCCGGCCAATCCTGCTTACATACGCACGATCTGGGGCAAGGGCTACATGTTCTGCCCCGACGGCGATGGCTGAGCCGGCGGCTGAGCGCTTCCGCTGGGCCGGTCGGCCCGCGACTCTGCTTGCGCGCACTAACCTCATCCTAGGTGTGAGCGCGCTGCTCATCGCAGCCATTGCCACCATTGCGCTCTACACGTTCGTGATCGTGCCGATCTCGGCGCAATCGGCCGACGACGAAGCCGCTCTGCTGGTGCTGTCTGCGCAGACGTGGGTGGAGCTGCCACCGGCTGCCCGTCCCTATTTCGAGCTGGAGATGGCGGAGAGCCACGACCTCATCATCAGCGAGGTGCGCCAGCCGCTGCCCGGCGCGCCCGAGGGATCGCCTTACTTCGCGCTCCTGAGCGAGTCCCTTGCCCAGCGCCTGCAGAAAGACGTGCTGCTGCTGGCGGGTGACGACCTTCTGTGGGTGGATGTCAGCATGGGCGGTCACGATCTGCAGCTGGGCTTCTCGCCGCAGAGGGAGGACATACAGCCGCTCTACGGCGCCTTTGTGATCGTCGCCCTGGGCGCAGCCATCGTCTTTGTGACGTCGCTGTTCATCGTGAGGCGCATTGCGCGACCGCTGGTGCAGGTGGCCGAGCAGGCCGAGCACTTCCGGGGGACGCGGGAGATCGAACCTCTGCCCGAGACCGGGCCGCGTGAGGTGGTGTCCCTCGCCCGTAACTTCAACACCATGGCGCAGGAGATATCGACGCTTCTGTCCAATCGCACGACGCTGCTGGCGGGTATCTCGCACGATCTGCGAACGCCGCTCACGCGGATGCGCCTGGCGCTGGCATTGCTGCCGGAAGACGTGGACGCGACGCTGATTGCCCGCTTCGAGCAGAATCTCGAATCCATGGACGAGCTGATCAGCGATGCGCTGCGGTTTGCGCGCGGCACCCGGGAGTTGCCGCAGACCATCGAGCTGGTGGCGTTCGTGGAAGACGCGGTCGAGTCGTTCGACGCGCCGGTGAAGTTCGTTGCGCATTGTCCCGCCGGACACCGGGCAGCCCTGGCGCCCAGCGCGTTCCGGCGCGTGCTGTCGAACCTGGTTTCCAATGGCCTGCAGCATGGCTGCAACGTGTGCGTGCATCTGCATGCGGACCGCGTGGAGGTCACTGACCGGGGACCCGGCATACCGGTGGAGAGCCGCGAGGCGGTGTTTCAGCCGTTCTATCGTCTGGATGGCTCGCGCAGCGTCGCCACGGGCGGCAGCGGTCTGGGTCTGGCGATCGTGGCGCAGCTCAGTGATGCCCACGGCTGGCAGCTTGCCATCGACGAACCCCCCGGTGGGGGCACCCGTGTCACCGTACGCTACGCCTCAACATGAGCATGAAACAAATTGTCACAAAATGCCCGGGCGGGGAAATGATGGCGAAACTTCTCGGTGGCACATTGGGACCATCACTGAGTGTGATCCCCTAGATCCAGTCTCGTCACGTTCTCGCGGGGCCGGATCCGATTCTGGCCGGGGTGAGCCGACACCCCTGCCAGGATCAACTCGAAAAACCGCCAGCTACCTCTCCAAGCTGGCGGTTTTTTTTTGCCCGCGGTCTGCGTCAGCCGCTGACCTGGTGCACGTGCACGTCGGTTTGCGGGTAGGGAATGGAAATGCTCTCGCGGTCGAAGGCGATTTTGACGGCTTCCATGGTGTCGAAGTACACCCCCCAGTAGTCGGCCGCATCCACCCACACGCGTACCGTGAAGTTCACGGAGCTGTCTGCCAGCTCGGACAGCACCACGAAGGGTTCCGGGTCTGACATGATGCGGCTGTCGGCCGTGAGGATGTCGAGCAGGGTCTGCTTGGTTTTCGCGATGTCGTCGTCGTAGCCGATCCCGAACACGAAATCCACGCGCCGGGTTGCCTCGGCGGAGTAGTTCGTAATGATGCCGTTCGAGATGGCGCCGTTCGGCACGATGATGCGCTTGTTGTCGGGAGTGGCGATGACCGTGTTGAAGATCTGGATTTCACGGACCGTGCCGGAAACGCCCTGAGCTTCGACGAAATCGCCCACCTTGTAAGGCCGGAACAGCAGCACCAGCACGCCACCGGCAAAGTTGGCCAGCGAGCCCTGCAGCGCCAGACCGATAGCGAGGCCTGCGGCACCCAGAATGGCAATGAACGAGGTGGTTTCGATGCCGACCATGCCCGCGACGCTGATCAGCAGCAGCGCTTTGAGAATGATCGAGGTGAGGTTGGTCAGAAAACGTGCGAGCGTTTCGTCGGTTTTGCCGCGGTCGAGCCCGGCAGCGACGAGCCGCACGACACGGTTCACGATCCACAGGCCGACGATGAGAACCACGATGGCCAGCAGGAGCTGCGGGCCCCAGACCATGGCCAGCTCGACAGCCTTGTCCACGTACCCCTGCATACTGTCCGCAGACAGTTGTTGTGTCACTTCATCCATTTGTTTGTGTCTCCCGGATGGTTTTTTTTAAGGGTGGGAGTGTGCTGGATTGTCCCTTCCCGGTCTGCCCCGTACACTTCCCTTTTACAGCCATTTGATGTTCGCGTAGCGGGAGATGAATTACCATACGTTGTGACGCGCCGGCCTGGATAAAATTGCCGCGACAAGGCGATGAGCCAGGCCATGATAACCCTCCCATGCGCGTCAACGACCAGGGACCACAAGCAGGAGTCACGATGATCGAGTACCTTGTCAACAGCCGCGTGCGGCGTGCCGTCGCAGTGCTGGCCGCCACGTTTTTTGCCATCGGCGCGCAGTCGGGCCTGGCTGACGAGAACCACACGCTGCCCGCCAGCGGGCAGTTCTACATCAGCCCGGGCGTGGTGGTGTACGAAGGACCGGGCAGCCGGGATTTCGGCTACGACGACATCGAGACGGGCGGTGGCCTCATTCTCGGTTACAGCTTCAACGATCACTGGGCACTGGAAGTGCTGGCGGGCCGTGTCGAAGCCGATTTCACCAACAGCTTCGGCCGCGGCGAGGACGATATTGATCTGACGTGGCTCAACGTGCTGTACAAGCTGGATGCCGGTGAGGACTGGCAGCCCTTTGTGCTCTTTGGCGGCGGCCGCGCCGACTACAACTTCGACGGTGTACGCGACGACGACGACGAGAACGTCATCAACGCGGGTGTCGGTCTGTTCCGCGAAGTGACCGAGCGGATAGCGATCCGCGCCGATGTGCGTGCCGTGAGAAGCGGCGAAGACAGTGGTATTTCCCCGATGGCGTTTCTGGGTGTCACGGGTTTCCTCGGTGAGGGCGCCGGTCCGCGCGCCCCGGCAGACTCGGACGGTGACGGTGTGCCCAACGACCGCGATCGTTGCCCCACCACGCCGCCCGGTCGCACGGTGGATGCGGATGGCTGCGAAGTGCCTGCCGAGCGTGACAGCGACGGTGACGGTGTGATGGACGGCGACGACCGCTGCCCGAACACACCGGCCGGGGTGCAGGTGGACGCAGACGGCTGCGCGCTCGACACGGACGGTGACGGTGTACCGGATCATCGTGACGCGTGCCCCGACACGGAAGCAGGCGCGCGCGTCGACGAACGCGGCTGCTATGTCGAGCTCGAGGAAGAGGTCACCATCGACATGAGCCTCGAATTCGACACCGACTCGGCTGCGATCCGCGACGATCACCTGCCCGAGCTGGGCCGCGCGGTGAACTTCCTGCGTCAGTACCCCACGGCCAACGCGGTCATTGAGGGCCACACTGACAGCGACGGTGCTGCAGCTTACAACCAGGCGCTGTCCGAGCGGCGCGCGAAAGCCGTGTACGACTACATGATCAACGAAGCCGACATCGACGCCGGACGCCTCAGCTACGCCGGCTTCGGCGAATCGCAACCCATTGCCGGGAACGATACGGCTGAAGGCAAGCAGCGTAATCGTCGCGTGAGCGCGGTAGTAACCGGCATGCGGCGCGTGCGGCAGTAGCGTGACACCGTTGTTCCGGGCATTCGTGGTGGTCCTCGTGCTGGGGGCCACCGGCTGCGAAAGCGCCTATTACAGCTTCAACGAGGAGATTCTCGGTCGTCACAAGCGGGATCTCCTGCGCAACAGCGTCGAAGACGCCATGAGCGCCCAGGAAGAGGCGAAAGAAGAGTTTGCGTCGGCGCTGGAGCAGTTCGAGGCGGTTGTGGGTTTGCCCGACAGCGACCTGAAGAACATCTACGAGAAGCTCAACGACGCCTACGAGGACGCCGAAAGCAAAGCCGAACGGGTGTCGAGCCGGGTCGATGAAGTTGAAGACGTGGCGGACGATCTTTTCGACGAGTGGGAGCGCGAGCGCGACGAGATTTCCAACGCCAATCTCCGGCGCAAGAGCGGCCAGCAGCTGAAAGCCAGCCGGTCGCGGTCCCAGGCGCTGCTGACGGCCATGCGCAAAGCCGAGGCCCGCATGCAGCCGGTGCTGACCTCGTTCAAGGACCACGTGCTGTATCTGAAGCACAATCTCAATTCGCAGGCCGTGGCTGCGCTCGAGAGTGAGCTGGATGGCATCGAAAACGACGTAGGCCGGTTGATTCGTGAGATGGAGGCGTCCATCGCGGAAGCACAGGGATTCTTGAAAGACTGGGAAGGAGCCTAACGATGAAAGTTGTCGGCTGGTTGCTCGGCCTGGTGGTGATCGCGCTGATCGCCGCGGGTGCGTACGTGTTCTATTTCTCGGGCGATCTGGCCAAGCAGGCGATCGAAGCGTTCGGGCCGGATTACCTGGGCACTGACGTCTCTGTCGGCGCTGTGGAGCTGGACATCGCGGAAGGCACGGGCGCGATAGTCGGGCTGGAAGTGGGTAACCCGGCGGGCTTCGATGGTCCCTATGCCATGAGTGTGGGACGTGTGGGTCTCAGCATCGATCCGTCTACCATCACGAGTGACCTCATTGTCATGAACTCGCTCACCATCGATGGTGCGTCGCTCGCGGTGATTGCACGCGGTCAGCAGACCAACCTGCAGCAGCTCATGGACAATCTGAACGAGGCGCTGGGCCCCGAAGAGTCAACCACGAAGTTCATTGTGGATCAGTTTGCGTTCACGAACGCGGACGTGTCGCTCGATTCGGATCTGCTGGGTTCGCAGTCTCTGACCATTCCCGACATCCGCCTCACCGAGATCGGCCGCAAAAGCAATGGCGCCACCAGCGCCGAGCTGGTGCAGCAGCTCATGGGACCGGTCACCCGTGCAGTGGGGCGCGCCGCTGTGCAGCAGGGTCTGGACCTGGAAGGCATCGAAGAGGACGTCAAAACCCGCGTGGAGGAGAAGCTTCGCGACCAGATCGGCGGAGGCCTGCGCAGCCTGACGGATCAGTTGCGCCGCTGATGGAGCTGGACAACGTTCTCTACGAGGTGCGGGGCCCCATGGCCCTCATTACGATCAACCGTGCCGACAAGCACAACGCCATTTCTCTGGCCACCCTGGATGATCTGCACACGGCGGTAGACGCAGCGGCTGACGACGACGCCGTACGCGTCCTTACGATTACCGGCGCCGGTGGGCGGTCGTTCGCATCGGGTTCCGATCTCTCGGAAGTGCTGCATCGCGACTTCAGGAAAGCGCTGGAACCCATCGTGCAGGGCCTTGCCGACAAGCTCGAGCGCACGCCCAAGCCAACCATTGCCGCTATCGACGGTATCTGCATGGGGGGTGGCCTCGAGGTGGCGCTGGGCTGCGATCTGCGCATTGCCACCCCGCATTCGCGCTTCGCCACGCCTGAAGGCAAGCTGGGCATCATCCCGGGTGGAGGTGCCACGGCGCGGCTGCCGCGCATTGTCGGCCGCGGCTGGGGCATGGAGATGATGCTGATGGGTGAACCCATCGACGCCGAGCGGGCCCTCTCGATCGGCCTCGTGACGCGGCTTGTTGAACCCGCGGAGCTGCTGGCTGAAGCGCAGCGCATGGCTGAGCATCTGGCGAAGTTTGCGCCGTTCGTGCCGCGCACCATGAAAGCGATGGTGCACTTCGGCATGGAGGCGAGCCTGGCTGGCGCGCTCATGTTCGAAAAATATGCCCAGGGAGCGCTGGTGCAGACAGAGGACAAGGTGGAAGGCATCACCGCGTTTCTGGACAAGCGCGACCCGGACTTCAAAGGCAGGTAACCCGCCGCTCCACACGCGTCCCCGCCTTGAATGTGCCTTCCCGGGCGGGGATACTCGCTGCCCACCATTAAAAATCATTGCAGCAGGGGAGGCACATGGCTGTCGACAAGTTTCCCGTAGAGGGAAGTCACATCATGATGTTCGCGCGCTCGATCGCGGACGATAACCAGATTTACTACGACGAGGACTACGCGGCCGGCACTGAGCCGGGCAAGGTGATTGCCCCGCCGACGTTTGCCCAGGCGAGCGCGCAGTTCGATCCCGACTACTTCCTGCGGCCGAAGATCGGCGAGCCCTGGTTCGGCTCCGGCGGTTCACCCACGGGCATCAAGCGCGAGTCGTCCGGCGGTGGCGGCGGCGGTGGTGGTGGTGGCGGTCTCCACGCGGAGCAGCACTTCGAGTATCACCGGCACATCAGCCCGGGTGACGTGCTCACAGCCACGGTGAAGCCCGGCGAAACCTGGGAGAAAGAAAGCAAACGCGCGGGCAAGCTCGTGTTCAGTGAAACGGTGACCGAGTATCGCGACCAGAACGGTGAACTCGTCATTACGGCCCGGGGCGTCGGCGTACGCACCGAGCGTCCGGTAGATTCGTAGGGAGGGCGCCGAAGATGGCATTGAAAATGAACGATCTGAACATTGGCGACACCTACACGGAGTGTCTCGTCGAAGATCTCAAGCGCACGCAGATCGTGCAGTACGCGGGCACGTCCGGCGACTATAACCCGCTGCACACAGATGAGATTTTCACCGTGGAAGTGGCGAAATATCCGTCTGTGTTTGCGCATGGCATGCTCACCATGGGCATGACCGGGCGTATGCTCACCAACTATGTGGGAGACGGCCGACTGACCAAGTATGGCGTGCGTTTCACCAACCAGGTGTGGCCCGGGGACACGCTCAACTCCACCGCAACGGTGGAAAGCGTGGACGACGGCATCGTCAACCTGAAGGTGGAAACCACCAATCAGGATGGTGTGGTCGTGCTGTCAGGCTACGCGGCCGCCCGCGTCGACTGAAATCCCATGGCCCTGGCGACGGGCGCACCCCGTCGTCAGGGTGCCACGCTGATATTCGTAAACTGCCACGCCACGACTGCGTCGTGGGTGGTGACACCCACCGATAACGTGCTGGCTACGCGGTACCATCGGTCAATGGCGGCATTGTCCATTGTGGACAGCACCGCGACGTGACGAGCGGGGTCCAGCGCGAGGTGCCACTCCGCTTCTACGGATCCGATTCCGTTCTCATCTGTGGGAACAGAAAATTGTACCTGTCCCGGTTGGGCATCGCCCCGGGATGAGGTGTCCAGGGGACGGGTTAAAGGGGAAGGACGTTGCCGCAGCTCCAGCATCCGCAAGCGTCCCCTGGTGTCGAGACTCGCAACTAAGTCGCCGACGTAGATTGTGGTGCCGCGTTCAGCAACACCGAGCGATGCGTCCAGATTCTGCTGCAACGTACGCGGCGCATCTTCGGCCTCCCAGTCGAGGTGGCTGATCAGAGTCATCGATTCTTCGCTCCACGTCGCGTGCGCGGTGGGAAGATCGTCTTCAAATGCCGTTGCAGATACTGACCAGGTCATCCGGTTACTTGTACAGGAAGTGGAGGATGGTCCAGTCTGATTCCCGTACGACCACCTCCAGCGAGTACTTGGCGCCGTTCCGCCACATGTCGACGGTGTAACGGAAGGCGTTCTTAGCACCCTGGGGGTCGGGGCCGCGCTTGCCGTACTTGATGGCAAGATGAAAGATGTGCAGAGGAACCCGTCGTCCCGCCTCGCGCATGTGATTGAGCGTTGTTGCGGTGAACTTCAGCTTGCTCGGAGAGAGTCCCTTCAGCGCGGCGCGCATCGCGCCTCGCAGGGTCACCGCCAGGCGGCTCGCGGCGATTGTGCCAGCTCTGGTGGCTGCAACCCGGGTCCCGGTTTTCACGGTACCGGTGATGATGCCTTTGCCGATCGCGCGGATAGCCCCGCCCACCAGCATGATCAGATCCAGAGGGTCTAAGAGGGGAGATTCGAGGCCACGCTCCTCCATGCCGACCACGTCACCGTTCAAATCATAGTAGCGAACCACGCCGAATCGCTCTGCCTTGTACCCGACAACCGCGCTCATCTCGTCGTCGAAGACCGGAACGGCGTCGTCGGGAATTGTCGGGGCGCGAACTTCGAAGAAACCCTCGTCGATCGAGCAAGTGGTTGCGTCCAGCGGCAACCCCTCCTCGGTGCCGTCGTAACCTTGCGTTTTTTGCTTGAGGGTCAGGTCCGTCCAGCCCATCGTTACGCCTCCCTTGCGTCTCAAATTATCGCGCTGTCAGTGCCAGTTTCATCTGGTTGCTCAGCCGGAAATCACCCGTTTGAAGGGCCGGATTGTCACGGTCTGGAACAAGCCCGCAGTCTGGTAAGGGTCGCCGGCCGCAAACGCGTCGACGGCCGCCCGGTCTTCCGCTTCCACGCAGATCACCGAGCCGATCATGGTGCTGCCGTCGTCAGACAACATGGGTCCCGCAAACAGCACGTCGAAGTCGCCGATGTAGGCCAGGTGGGCATCGCGGTTCGCTTTGCGCAGCGCTTCGCTGTCGGCCTTGTCCTCACAGATCAGGATGAACTGCATCAGCTCAGCCTTTCCCGGAGCGTCTCGACAGTGGGCAGAAACCCTGCCCTGGAACACTGAAAGAGCGCTGCCGTCGCAAAGAAATCGTGCACCAGCCCGTCGTAGCGGCGCGCTTCCGAATCCACGCCAGCGGCTTTGAGGGCGGCAGCGTACGCCTCCCCTTCGTCGCGCAACGGGTCGAACTCGGCGGTAACCACCAGCGCCGGGGGCAGGTCGCTCAGATTCCCTGCAAGGAGCGGTGACGCGGTGGCCTCGCGGCGCTGTGCCGCATCCGGGCAGTAGGTATCCCAGAACCAGACCATCGAGCGGGTTTCCAGGAGGTATCCCTCACCGTTCTCTTCGTAGGAGCCGCGCGTCAGATCACAATCCGTCACCGGGTAAAGCAGGCACTGGAACGCGATGACCGGACCGTTCTCGTCCCGCGCCTTCAGCGCTACCACCGCCGCGAGGTTCCCGCCGGCGCTTTCGCCGGCCACGCCGACCTTGCCGTTGCCGTTCAACGCGGCCGCATTCTCGGCAGCCCAGACTGTGGCGTCGTAGGCGTCGATGACAGCCGCGGGATACGGATCTTCCGGGGCCATGCGGTAGTCGACGGAGACCACCACCAGGTTGCCCAGCGTGGCGATTTCGCGGCATACCGCATCGCAGGTATCCAGATCACCGATCACCCAGCCGCCGCCGTGAAAGTACACCAGCACGCCGTGGGGACCATTGCCTTCGGGGCTGTAGATGCGCAGCGGAATCGGTCCCTGAGAGCCTTCGATGACCTTGTCTTCCACGCGGTGCACGGGCAGCTCGGGATTGAGCGGGCGCATCATGCGATACATCTCGCGGCCCTGCTCCGGGGTCAATTCGTAAAGCGGTGGCGCCGGTTCCTGCTCGGCGAGCTGCGCGAACATGGCGGCGTACTCTGGTGCGAGTGGCATTGAAATCGTTCTCCCTGATCCCCATGAAATGCCATTCAGTCTCTATTTTGAGGCTAAACTATGCAACCAGCCCCGAATCACCGGGGTCATTTCAACGGAGAACGCCTGTGACCACACTCGACGCCGACAACGAACTTGCCGAAGTCGCCAAGAACCTCAACCCGCTGGACGGGTTGCTGATGAAGAACCGCACCATGACGCTGTTCGGTGAGGTCAACCAGGACGTGTCCCGGCGCCTGTGTGAGAAACTGCTGGCGCTGGCGTTCGAATCGGATGATCCCATCACGCTTTTCATCAGCTCACCCGGCGGACACGTGGAATCGGGCGATACGGTGTTCGACATGATCCGCTACATCAAGCCGGTGGTTCGTACGGTCGGCACGGGCTGGGTAGGCAGCATTGCCACGCACATCTACCTCGCCGCGGAGCGGGAGCATCGGTACTCGCTGCCGAACACGCGTTACCTCATCCACCAGCCCGCCGGGGGATTCGGTGGCGATGCGTCCGACATCGCGATACAGGCCAAAGAAATCGTCAAAACCCGTGAGCGCATCAACAAGATCATTGCAGAGCAAACGGGGCAGTCGCTGGAACGGGTCACCGAGGATACGGACCGAGACTTCTGGATGAGCGCTGAAGAGTCTCTGGAATACGGCCTGGTCGGCAGGATCATCAACAACGTCGACGAGCTGGGCTGATAGAAGCCCGCGCCACGGTCATCAGCGTCGGCGGTGAAACCGTCGATGCGCTGTGGACACTGCCCCCAGACCCGGTTGCGCAGCTCGTGCTGGCCCACGGCGCGGGCGCCGGTTACCTGCACGCCAATATGCAGGCGCTGGCCGAAGCCTTTGCAGCCCGCGGCATCGCGACGCTGCGGTTCAACTTTCCCTACATGCAGAACGGCCGCCGGCGCGTAGACGCGCAGGCGCTCAGCGTTGCCACGGTGGCGGCAGCGTTCGACACCGCGCACGAGGCATATGGTGACCTGCCGGTGTTTCTGGGCGGTCACAGCTACGGTGGCCGCATGAGCACGCACTTTGCCGCCGAGCACCCGCAGGTTGCCTGTGCGGGACTGATTCTCTGCTCTTTCCCGCTGCACACACCGAAGAAACCATCGCGCAAGCGCGCTGAGCACTTGGCGGACGTGAAACGACCCATGCTGTTTCTGTCCGGCACGCGTGACGACCTGGCCGACGCAGCGCTGCTGACGGAAGTGACGGAAGCGATACCCGGCGCGCGCGTTCACTGGCTGGAAACGGCCAACCACAGCTACGTGGTGTTGAAACGCAGCCGCACCAATCCGCAACCGGTGTTCGAGGAGATGGGGGAGGCTGGGCGCACGTTCGTTGACCAGGTGCTCTGATACTGTAAATATATACAGTATGCAGCAACTGGTTCTGGCACGGTATCTCAACAAGCGCCTCATCGAGCTTTACCCCAATACACGCGGTGAAACCATCGGTGTGCTGCGGCGGGACGGCAGCTATGCCTACCGGCCCTGGCTGGGCTTTGTGGACCGGGCGCGGGCGCCGCGCATGGGTAAACCGGTGAAGCTGCAGGTGGCGCGCGTGGGACAGATGAAAGACACCCACGTCGACTGGCGCGACGTGCCGCGGGGACGGCACGTGCAGGGCTGTCTCACGCGGGAAGGCGCCTACGCCGTCACCGAGGTAGGCATCCGCGTGGTATAGGCCGGTGGGGCTAGCGTCCTTCGATCTCCAGCACCGAATGGCCGTGGTGAGTGCGGCCGAACTCGTCGACCGCGCGCACCGACAGCGTGTACACGCCCGGGCCGAGGTCGTCGGGCAGATCAGCTTCATAGAGATGTGAGGACGGCGTCGCGTTCACCCAGGATTTTTTGGTCTGCGCGCCTTTTGCGTCACGCATCCACATGGCGTCGATAAGGGGGTCTTTGCGATCGACCCGCACCATGGCCTGTTCTGCGCCATCGTCGACGCGGAAGAACACCTGCGACTTCGGGCCGCCGTCGAAAAGGTTCACCAGCACGCTGGCCGCGGCCACTTCCGTGCTACGCATACGGCCGTCGAACAGCTCGCCCGCGCGATAGTCGCGCAGCGCGTCGGCGCGCAGACCGTGGTGCGCCACGTCGTACATGATGCGCATCTGATAGTCGTCGGGACGCCCGGCGCCTTTGAAGCGTACGGTTGCTTCAGCCCCGTCGACCGTGAGGATGTGATAGCCGTTGGGCGAGCCGTCGCGCTGCCAGGTGCTGGGTACCCCCTGCTCATCGAAAGGTCCGCTCCACCAGGAGCCGCTCACGGCGCTGAGCACGTGGTGGTGCAACTCGCCGGGACCGGAGAAGCCGTCTTCTTCGCCGAAATACAGGTGTTCCGTGGTGTGCGTATGGCCAGCGACGGCGTACAGGTTGGGCCGGCCTGACAGGAGCTTGAAGAGGTCGCGCCGATCCTCGGTGGTGACGCCCGGCGAGTCGGCAACATAGGTTTCCAGCGGAGAATGCATGGCAAGAAACACCAGCGCATCGCGGGGCACGTCCGCCAGGGCCCGCTCCAGCCATTTCAGCTGCTGACGCCCCAGCTTGGCCACGTATCCGCCCGAGCCACGCACGTCGCCGGGGTCGCTCTCGCCGTGGCCCTGGTACTCGATGTTGTCCAGCACGAAGAAATGGGCACCGCCGTATTCGAAGGTGTAGTAGGGCGGGCCGAAAAAGCGCTTGAAGGTCTCCAGGGAATAGGCGTCGTCGGGCGCTTCGAAATTCAACTCGTGGTTGCCCGGCACGTTGTACCAGGGCACGCCGATACGGCCGATGATATCGATCAGACGCGGCAGCAGCGACAGATCGTCGAACATGATGTCGCCCATGGTCATACCGAACTTGGCGCTCGTGCCGATGAGCTCCGTGACGATCCGGTCGCGGATGTAGTCCAGCTCAACGTCTGTCTGCGGCTGAGGATCTGCGAAGAGGATCGCGTCGAACACGCTGGGCTCGTCCTGAGGCGTCAGTCCGAAGTCGATCGCTTCCGGTAGCGGACCCGTGGGTTCGATCCCTGCGTAACGCAACCCTTCGGGCGAACCCTCGGGCTGATGAATGTAGTAGAACTGAGGGATCTGGCCCGTTGTCACCGGCGTGGCGTAGCCGGTGGGCTTGATCACGAAGATCACCGCGGGGGCGTTTACCTTCAGCGTCCACGCGCCGTCCTCGCCGGTGGTGTCGATGGTGATGCCATCGGAGACGCGCACGTTGGGAATGCCGGGTTCACCGGCATCCCGCAGGCCGTTGCCGTTCCTGTCTTCGTAGACTGTGCCCCGGGCCGTTTCCGCAGCTTGGGCAGGCAGGCAGAGCAACGCAGAAAGGCCACCTGCAACGGCAGCCGCGAATAGATGAGGTTTGAGCACGAATCCCTTCCCAGGTGACAGGTGCTCCCACTATAGCAGGATGAGACGTTTTACTGGCTAGACGCCGCGGCGACGGCGCCCGTACAGGGCCAGCGCTCCGAAGGCCAGCAGCACCAGCCCGGATGGTTCAGACACGCTGCTCGTCGCCCGCACCGAGTAGTCGTAAACCACGCTGATGGCGCCGTGCCAGTTCACGTCGCTGCTGGCGGTGCAGTAGCGCTCGGCACCACTGCAGTCTGCGCTGACGCCCGCGATGCTGGTTAGGAGCAGGTTGATCGGATCCGCGCCGACAAACTCGCTCAGCTCGAAGGTGCTGAGGTCCATGGCGC
>CAZYYJ010000001.1:118451-215638 GCA_964651595.1 uncultured Pseudomonadales bacterium
GTCGTAGTCCTGCTCGTAGCAGCTGCTCGTCGAGTTGTAGCCGGAGCGCGTGCAGGAGGCTGAGTTGGTGTCCGCAGAGGCAGTGAGCGTGGAGCTGGGGTCGGTGAGCTCGATGGACACGTTTGCCTCGGAAGTGGCGGCGACGCTGACCGTATCGCCGTAGTAGTAGGTGCTGTAGCTGTAGCAGCCCCAGCGCCAGTAGCAGCGCCATGAGCTGCTGCGGCTTTCGTACTGGCTGTCCCGGGCTGACGCGTAGAGGTAGTGACGGTAGTCGCTTTCGAAGGTGATGCTTACACCATTCAGCGTGCCCAACGATGCGTCGAAGCGGTTGAACGTGAGCTCTGTCGACAGCGACTTCGAGTCGGCTATGGACGAGCCGGTGCCATTCGCGTGGTTCAGATAGTTGTTCAGCGCAAAGTTCTGCGTCTGCGTAATGAGAAGCGCGTTCGCGGAACCCGCAACGCAGCTCACGCACAGCACGATAAGCCGGGCGAGATTGGTCATTGTTCTTGTCCTGGAGTAGCGCGCGCAGGTTAACCGCCGCGAAGGCGATCGATGTAAGTGCGCTGTAAGGAGCTTGTTGAAAGCTTTACCATCCGCGTCGTCTGCATTTGCCGGAGCCGCCCTTGGAGTACCTGGAACCGAAAGTTGCTCGCGACATGCCGGGGCTGCGCCTGGCGCTCACCGCGCACATGCCCGCGCCTTACTCCATGGCCGCCCGCGCGGTGCTCGACTACCGCAAGGTCCCATACACACCCGTGCTGCAGGTGGGTGCCGGCGGCAACGAAGACCTCGTCGCGTGGACCGGACACCGCAATGCGCCAGTAGCCGTCTACGAGAACGAACCACCGCGCACCGGCTGGCTGGACATTCTCAACCTCGCAGAGCGACTTGGCGAAGGTCCGTCTCTCGTGCCTGCCGACCTCGTCACGCGTCAGCGGATGATCGGCTGGATCAACGAGCTGATCGGCGAAAACGGTCTCATCTGGCAGGCGCGGCTGATCATGCTGGGTCTGGGCGGGCCGGAACGGGCGGCCAGGGAAGCTGACCGCAATCCCATGTACGGCGCGTACGGGTACAGCGAAGCAGCCCGCTCTGCCGCGCCCGCCCGGGTGGCCGAGATTCTCGACGGCTTCACCGCGTTTACACGGGCGGCGCTGGACCGACCCGATGGGCAGAAGTTTCTGATGGGCGGAGACACGCTGTCCGCGCTCGACATCTACTGGGTGTACTTCTCGCAGCTATTGAAGACGTTGCCGCACGAGGAGTGCCCCATGCCGGAGATGCTGCGCAAATCCTATGATCGCGGCAGCGAGGTCATTGGCGGGTGCGATCCCATCCTCATCGAGCAGCGGGACTGGGTGCGCCGGCACTACCTGCCGGGACCGATGACGTTCTAGGGACGATCAGCGGTGGGTGGGCGGAAAAAGCGCAAATGCCTGGAAAGGCGGGCGCCCTCATGAGAAGGGCGCCCGGACCGCCCACTCAGTAGAGGCGGCGAATCGTGACTCGGGCAATGGGGTTGCGCCAGTCGTAGACTTCAGGGGCAAGATCGCCGATGCCGTGCATGCCGTTGGCCACGTGCACGAAACCTTCTCCACCGGCTTCCGGCGACGCACCTTCGCCGCCGCAGCGGGGTCCGGGAATGTTGGCGCACCATTCGTCGTTGGGTTCGCTGCCGGCGTCGTAGCCGAGCGCGTAGTAGGTGCGGCTGCCCCAGCGTGGCAGCGACACACCGTTCAGCGCCACGAAGCTGTCGTTAGTCGGCAGAATCATGGCAGCCATGCTGAAGCGTACGTTGCGTCGGCGATCCGCGGTGAGCTTCAGCTTGACGGTCTGGCCGGCAAACAGCAGCGGTGGTGTACCCAGCACGTCCGCGCTGTTGGCGGCATCCAGCACCTTGCCGGTCGCTGTGAGCTCTTCGGCGAGCAGGCCGACGTTACCGTCTTCGGCCATCAGCGCGAGACCCGGGGAAGGCGCTTCGCCCAGCTGAAAGTAGCTGATCGAGGCGCGGTGCGTGGCGGCGAGGATCGGCGTGAACTGTGATGCCTTCGTGATGTTGGTGATCGTCACCTCGTACACGGGCTTGCTGTAATAGTTTTTGTCCGCCCAGGTTGTGGTAGCTGCCGCTGCCAGAACCAGACCGAGCATGGCAGAAAAGAATCGCTGCATGAGTGTCTCCTGAGTGAATTTGTTGGTGTCTTTGCGACACCGCCCGCATGCTAGGGGGGCGACCGCAGCGCAATCCTCACGGAAAGCTCACGAATTCATGGATTGTTCGTGACCGTGCTCGTGATCGTTTCGTGAACTTTTGCTGGCATCTTGCTGTCGGATAGGCGGGCGGATGGAGACAGCGCAGCGTGGAAGGCAAGCGGGTGCTCGTCGTGGAAGACGAGCGTGACATCGGTGAGCTGTTGCTCATGCACCTCGCAGATCTGGGGGTGGATGCCTGCTGCATCGACGATGGCGCCCGTGCTCTGGAATCCCTGCAGCGTGACAACTGGGACCTCGTCATTCTGGACCTGCGCCTGCCGGGCTTGAGTGGCCTGGAAATCTGCCGCCGCCTTCGCGCCGACGGCAACCCTGTGCCTCTGCTCATGCTCACGGCCAAGAGTGCCGAGCTGGATCGTGTGCTCGGCCTCGAGGTGGGCGCCGACGACTACGTGACCAAGCCGTTCAGCGTCATCGAAGTGATGGCACGGGTGCGGGCTCTGCTGCGCCGGGTAGCTCTGGAGCGCGGTGGTGCTGGACCGGAGCTGAAGGTGCAATGCGGCAAGCTTTTCATCGATGAGCCGCGCCGCCAGGTGCTGGCCAATGGCCGCGTTGTGGATCTCACGGCCAAAGAATTCGACCTGCTCGCGTTTTTTGTACGCTCCCCGGGCCAGGTGTTCCGCCGCGTGCAGCTACTGGATCAGGTTTGGGGTTTCGGCTTCGAAGGCTACGAGCACACCGTGAACTCGCACATCAACCGCCTGCGTAACAAGCTGCACGCTGCAGATCCCGGGCAGGATTACATCGTGACGGTGTGGGGCGTGGGCTATAAGTTGAATGACGAGCTGGCCCAGGGAGTTGCCCATGGCGCTTAAGTGGCGGCTCGCGTGGACGTTGATTCTGCTGCTGGTGGGCCTGGGCGTTGCTATCGCCTGGGCCGGGCGGTACGCCTCTCAACTCTATTTTCAGGAGGTGAACCAGACGCTCAACGCATCTCTGTCCATGTATGTGGTGGAGCGGCTCACGTTGATCGAGGATGGCACGGTGAACCGCGACGCGTTCATGACGCTGGCGGATCGGGCCATGACCGTAAATCCCAGTGTGGAAGTGTACCTGCTGGATGTGCACGGCCGTGTGGTGGCCCACGCCATGCCGGAAGGCAGCATTCTGCATCCCTCCGTGCCGCTCCAGCCGGTCACCGCGTTCATGGAGGGGGACGGCTCGCGGCTGGTGCTGGGTCAGGACCCCCGCTCGGACTCGCGCAAAGCCTTCAGCGCCTCGCCGATTCTGCATGGCGAAAACCTGCAGGGGTATCTGTACGTCATTCTCGGCGGCCAGCTTTTCGACCAGGTGCAGGCCAGCTTTCTGAATACGTTCATTGGTCGCATGGCGGCATCCAGCCTGCTGGTGGTGCTGGTGCTGGGTGGTCTGGCCGGGGTTGTAGCGCTGCATCGCACCACGCGGCCCCTGGAGCGGCTGCAACGGGCCGTGAAACAGTACACCGACTCGGGTTTCGTGGACGACAGCGCCATCCGCGCTGTCCCTGACAACACGCTCGAGGTGCGCGAGCTCAAAGGGCAGGTGGCGCAGCTCACGGAGCGTCTGGCCCGACAGTTCAAGGAGATCGAGGCGAACGACCGTCTGCGCCGGGAGCTGGTGGCCAACGTATCTCACGACCTGCGCACGCCGCTGGCGTCCATGCAGGGTTATCTGGAAACGCTGCTGATCAAGGATGGCGAGCTGACGGCCGAGCAACGGCGCAGCTACGTGGACATCGCGCACCGGCATACCCACCGCCTCAACCGTATGGTGGCCGACCTCTTCGAGCTGGCGAAGCTGGACAGCGGCGCGCTGCGGCCGGCGCTGGAGCCCTTTCCCGTGGCGGAGCTGCTGCACGATGTGATGCAGGAATTTGAACTGTCCGCCCGGGATCGTGGTGTGGGTCTTGTCGTGGACGGCCTCGAGCAGTTCTCCGATCTCCGCGTGGTGGCCGACATCAGTCTCATTGAACGGGTGGTGGAGAACCTCATCAGCAATGCGTTGCGGCATACGCCGCGGGGCGGTGAGGTGGCTTTGACCGTGACGCCGGGGGACGGGGTGGTGGGCATTGAGGTGCGCGACACCGGCAGCGGCATTGCGCCGGAATTGCTGCCGACCATCTTCGATCGCTACGCGACCACTGCTGCGGGCGATACGGAACGCACGGGCCTGGGGCTTGCCATTGTCAAAAAGATTCTCGAGCTGCACGAACGCGAGATCCAGGTGCGCTCGCGGCCCCAGCGCGGCACCGCGTTCACCTTCGAGCTGCCGGCGCCCGCCTGAGGCGGGCGGTCAGTTCAACTGCTGCCGGCGCCGGACAGGCGCGCCTGGCGCCGCGCCAGCCGTTCCTGCAGCCGCGCATGGCGCAGCGGCGTGAGCGGGTAGTTCCAGATGAGCTTCAACGCGAGACCATAGAACACGATGGGGCCGAGACAATAAACCAGACGTAAAGCGGTAACGCCGGTGTCTGAGCTGGCAGCGACACCACCGGCGGGGTCGAAACCCAGCAGGCCCACCACGTTGAGAGACATGCCGGTACCGAAGGCGATGGCAATCTTCTCCGTGAAACCGAAGATGGCGAAGTAGGTGCCGGCCCGGCGGCCGCCGGTGCGGGCCGAATCCACGTCCACCACGTCCGCCAGCATGGCGATGGGTAGAAAGTGCAGGCCGCCGAAGCAGAAGCCTTTCACGATGAAAAGCAGGAAAAACGGCAGGTAGTCACCCTCGCCCAGAAACAGGTTTGCCCCGCTGACAGCGGCTACGGTGACCAGGGTGCCGATGAATGCCTTGTGTTTGCCCACCTTCCGGCCCAGCCACAGCCAGAACGGAATGGCCGCCAGCCCCGCGATGAAATAGAAGAAATAGGCCGCGCCTATGGTGGGCACGCCGACAATGTCGCGGATGAAAAAGAGGGACACCGCGTTTCGGAACGACTCCCCGAAATGCACCAGCAGCACAATCGCCAGTACGCGCACCATGGGGCCGTTGCGCAACAGGTGGTGCAGGCCTTCTTTCAACGGCACCTTTTCCCGTGCGGCGGGCGGCGGCTCTTTCACGAAAAACAGACAGATCAATGCAGCGACGGGCAGAATCACCATGAGTGAATAGGCGAGAGCCGAGAGCACCGGCCCGGTAAGCGTTGCGCGGTCGACGGGCACCTTGTCCATGATGGAACCGGTGAACGCGCCGGTAGCGTCGCTCCAGATCTTGCCGAACACCTCGCCAACGCCGACACCGTCGTCCGCCATGATCTCCACCACCATGGGCACGGCGGCGGCAAACATGAGACCAATCAGATAGTAGAACTCGCGGGCGGCGGTGATGCGCGAACGTTCGTGGTAGTTGGGGGACAGCTCCGCGCCCCAGGCCCGGTGCGGCAGCATGATCATGGTGGAGCCGAGAAAGAACACCGTGAGCCAGATCAGGAAGTACAGCAGGTCTACCTCGCCGACCGGCGCGAAGAGCTTGTACACCCCCAGCAGCATCACGGGCACACCCAGCAGCAGCCAGGGTTTGCGTCGGCCGATCGGGGTGCGGAAGCGGTCCGACGCTTCGCCGATGAGC
This sequence comes from uncultured Pseudomonadales bacterium, assembly GCA_964651595.1. Classification (GTDB taxonomy): domain Bacteria; phylum Pseudomonadota; class Gammaproteobacteria; order Pseudomonadales; family Azotimanducaceae; genus UBA4421. Next base: position 124,266 of record CAZYYJ010000001.1, read on the forward strand.
GGGTCGGTAATGACATCCGTGAGGCGGGCCAGCATGAGAATGGTGCCCACGGTGGCAAGATCGAGGCCCAGACCGCCGGAGTAGTGGGCGGGAATCCAGATGGCCAGGGGATAGCCGTACACGGCCAGTGGCAGGCCCACCGAGCCGTGCATGTAGATCGTGCTGCGTTTCAGCATGAGCTACGACTTCTTGAAGCCGGCCGCAATCCGCTCCTGCATGTCCGGCGCCACGCCGGGGCCGTGTTCCCGCTCGTTCACCAGCGCCTCGTCGCGCAGGTGATTCTGTCCCATGTTGATCAGCTGTTTGTCGGCGCGCAGCGTGTGCCAGGAGTTGGCGACGAAGCTCTGCGCCATGGCAAGGGCGGCTGCGTCCAGCTCTTCGTCGGCCACGCAGCGGTTGGCGAGGCCCATCTGAGCTGCTTCCGCACCGCCCACGATACGGCCGCTGAACATCATCTCCTTGGCGGCGAGCAGACCAATGCGCCGGGGCAGCCGCTGGCTCATGCCCCACGTCGGCGCCATGCCCCACTTGCCATGGGTGTCGGCCAGCTTGGCAGATTCGGCAACCACCATGAGGTCGCAGGCCAGCGCCAGCTCCAGGGAACCGGTGTAGCAATGCCCCTGCACGGCAGCAATCACCGGCTGGGGCAGCCGCTCGATTGCCTCCAGCGTCTCCGCCTGGAAATGCGCGCTGGGGGGTCGGTCGCCGGCCTGGATGGCCTTTAGGTCGTTCCCGGCGGAGAACGAACGTCCTTCACCGCGAAGAATGACGGTGCCGACGGTGTCGGTCTGTTCGGCAATGGCGTCCACATGCGCGCGCAGCTCCACGAACAGTGCCGGGCTTAACGCGTTGAGCGCGTCCGGGCGATTGAGGCTGAGGACAGCGATGCCGTCGTCGAGATCTTTGCGTTCTACCAGCGCCATAGTGATGCCCCTCCCATTGAGCAGTTGGTTACAGGCCAAGCACCAGCTTGGCGACGATGTTTTTCTGCACCTCGTTGCTGCCCCCGGCAATGGACGAGGCGCGCAGGTTGAAATAGCGCGGAAAAGCCGTCACCCCCGCGCGAGGCCCTACGATGGTTTCGCTGCTGCCCACTTCCCGGGCTTCGGGCTGGTGCACCGCGGCGTAGGCGCCCAGAACCTCTACGGTGAGCTCGGTCAGATACTGACCCATGTCTGCGCCGAGGTTTTTCATGATGGACGACTCCGGTCCCGGGCTGCCGCCACGGGAAATGGCGGCCATGATGCGGAATTCGAGGAACATGATGGCTTCGACCTGAACGGCCGCTGCGTCCAGACGGGCGGCGAAGGTGGGATCGTCGGCGAGCGGCACACCGCCGGCCCGGGTTGCCTCGGCGAAGGCGCGGAGCTTCTTGAGGGCGACCTGGAAGCGGGCCGCGCCGCCGCCGCCCCGTTCGAACTCCAGCAGGTATTTGGCTACGGTCCAGCCTTCGTTCTCCTGGCCGACGATGTTGGTTTTCGGCACGCGGACGTTGTCGAAGAACACCTGGTTCACTTCGTGGGTGCCCGACGCGAAGACAATGGGGTCCACGGTGATGCCGGGGGTGTCCATGTCCAGCAGCAGGAAGGTGATGCCCTGCTGGGGGCGTCCCGTGTCATCGGTGCGCACCAGCAGAAACATGCGATTGGCATAGTGCGCGTGCGTGGTCCAAATCTTGGAACCGTTCAGCACCAGCTCGTCGCCGTCGCTCACGGCTTTCAGCTTGAGCGAAGCCAGGTCTGAGCCGGAAGTTGGCTCGGAGTAGCCCTGGCACCAGTAGTCTTCGCCCGAGAGAATCCGCGGCAGGTAAGCGGCCTTCTGTTCTTCGGTGCCATGACCGATGAGCATGGGGCCGCACATCCCCAGCCCCATGGGAGCGGTTGTGGGCGCGCCTGCCAGTGCGCACTCGGTGGTCCAGATGTAGCGCTGCGTCAGATCCCAGCCGGTGCCGCCGTACTCGGCCGGCCATGCGGGCGCCACCCAGCCTTTCTCGTACAGCACCTTGTGCCAGGCCATGTTGTGTTCGTAGTCGAGGAAAATACCGGGGCAGAAATCGGCGGCAGCCTTGAGATCGTCGGTGAGGACTTCGTCCAGGAACGCACGCACCTCGGTGCGGAACGCTTCGTGTGTGTCGCTGAAAGCGATGTTCAAGGCGGTTTTCTCCCCGTGGTGCTCAGGAGGCGACGCACGTGGGCCTCCAGCTCGAAAACGTGATCGTCCACAACTGCCAGTGCCCGCAGCGCGTCTGCCAGCTCGAACAGATAGTCGGCGTTGTGACCGCTGGGTCCCTCGCTTCCCGCTATCTGCCGGGCAATGCTGGCCAGTGGTGCGTCCCCCAGGTACGCGAAATTATCGGCAGTAGCGATGTAGGTCAAACCGGCGACGCGTCGGCCATCACCCAGGTCGAGGTCGGTGTGCACGCGCTCGTAGCCGTTCTTTTCACGGTAATCGAGATCGGCAAAGGTCTGCTCGGCGATGTGTGCTTCGATGAGGTACGCCCGCCCCACACAGAGCGTGCCGGGTGCGGGCACCAACGTCACCACCCGTCCGGGGGCGTCCGGCACCCCTCTGTGGTCGTGCGAGCCCTGCCAGAAGCGGCGCTTGAAGCCGCGCAGCGTGGCCGGCTGGGCGTCGATGAACGGGAAGTCCGGCCGCCAGATCAGAGACCCGTAGCCGAACACCCAGCACGGCAGGTTGTCGTCAGGCCGCAAGGCCTTTCGACACCTCGTAGGCGTGTTTCGCGTCGTGCTGCAGCGCCGGGGAGGTGAGGTAGTCGGCCGCCGTGAGCGCGAGGGCCTTGGCGCCGTCGATTACAGCAGCGTCGCCTTTCTCTGACGCCGCCCACCGGGTGAACTCCGGGTTGTGGATGACCACGTTGGGTGGAGCCACGGCCAGCATGGGATGGATGGAGGGCACACGGTGACTGACATTGCCCATGTCAGTGCTGCCGGCGCCGAAGCCTTTGGCCTGCTCGAAGTCGATGAAATCGCGGCCAATGGCTTCGGCGTGCTTCTGAAACTGATCAGCCAGCGGCCAGTTGGTGTTGAGATCCAGGTAATCTACGCCGGCCCAGTTCACCTCGACCTCGCAACCCGAGCCTTTCGCGCCGGCCTCGAAACAGGCCTGCACACGGGGCTTCAGCTTCGCCAGATCCTCGGCGTTGGCGGCCCTCACGTAAAACTGGCCCGAAGCCAGGTCGGGCACGATGTTGGGCGCGGCGCCGCCTTCGGTGACGATGCCATGGATACGTTCATTGTCGCGGATGTGCTGGCGCAGGTTGGAGATCGCCTGGTAGGCCAGCAGCAGGCCGTCCAGCGCGTTGATGCCTTTGTGCGGCATGGCGGAGGCGTGTGCCGAGCGACCGTGGTAGATCACCTCCACCTCGGCGACGCAGATACACGGCATGGACGCGAGGTTCACACCGGCGGGGTGGATCATCATGGCGGCGTCCACGCCGTCGAAGGCGCCAGCGCGCGCCATCAGTTCCTTGCCGCCGCCTTTCTCCTCGGCCGGTGTGCCCAGAAGCCGGATTCTGCCTGGCAGTTGCTCGGCAACGGCCTGCAGACCGAAGGTAGCGCCTAGTGCCGTGGTGGCAATGATGTTGTGGCCGCAGGCGTGGCCGATGCCCGGCAGGGCGTCGTATTCGGCCAGGATGGCCACCGTGGGGCCGTCGGCATGGTCGTTCAGACTCGCTTCGAAGGCCGTTTCCAGGGTGAACACACCCGTTTCAGCTTCCAGTCCCTGATCTTTCAGCGCACTGGTGAGCGTGGCGCAGGCAAAATGCTCCTCAAACGCAAGCTCCGGATTGCCATGAATGGCGTGCGAGGCGCCGATGAGCGTGTCCGCAAGCTCATCGATGCGGTCGATGATGGCGTCGTTGATAGCGTCTTTGATGGAATCTGACATCCAGAACCCTCCTATGTGGTCTGCAGTGCGGGCGTGCCTGCGCGGCTGAGCAGCCGGCCCACCCACCATTGATGTGCGGCGCCCCAGGCAATGATCATCACGGTGAACAGCAGCCCGTAGCGCACCGAGTCTATGCCAACGCTGGGAGCCATCAAATCGCTGATGATGCCCACGCTCAACGGTCCCAGGCCCAGACCGACAATGTTCAGCAGAAACAGGTTGATGGCGGCGCCCACCGAGCGCATCTCCACGCCGAGCTGCGATTGCAGAATGGCGAAGTTGCAGCCGATGTAGGCGCCGCCCAGCGCCGCCGGCCCCAGAAACCACAGCACGGCGGTTTGCGCGCTTTCCGCTGTAAAGCCGAGCACCGCCATGGGGACGTAGATGACGGTAGCTACCGTCACCACCCAGGCGCGCCAGCCTTCGTCGAACTTCGCCCAGCGGTCGGCGAGGTAGCCGGCCATGAACGTGCCGATGCCACCGCCGATGCCGATGCCCAGAGCCAGCCAGGTGCCCGACTCGCCGGTGCTCATGCCGTGCACACGCTGGAAATAAACCGGCGACCAGGCGATGGCAGCGTAGCCGGCGAAAGAGATGAGAATGTTGGCCACGAGCAGATGGCGGATGGTCGCGCTGCGCGCCATGAATCGCACCACGTCGAAAAACGGTGGCGGCGGCGGACGCTCGACGATACCTTCAGCGTAGCCGCGGGGCGGCTCGATCATGGTGAACCGCACGAAGAGTGCAATCAGCAGCCCCGGTACCCCGGCAATGACAAACGCCCAGCGCCAGCCCACCCATTCGTTCACCCACCCGCCGATGAGAAAGCCGAGCATGATGCCGGCGTTCACGCCCACCCCGAATATGGCCATGGCTGTGCCGCGCTCGGCGGTGGGATATAAATCGGAAATGATGGAGTGGGACGGCGGGTTCGAACCGGCTTCGCCGACGCCGACACCGATACGCGCCAGCAGCAGCTGCCAGAACTGCACGGCCGCGCCACACAACGCGGTCATGGCGCTCCACAGCGTGATGGAGAAGGCGATGAGGTTGCGGCGGTTGTTGCGGTCGGCCCACATGGCCATGGGCATGCCCAGGGTCGCGTAGAACACCGCGAACATCACCCCCGTCAGCAGGCCGAGCTGCGTGTCGCTGATCTGGAACGCCTGCTTGATGGGTTCCTGAAGGATTGCGACGATCTGCCGGTCCACGTGACTCGACGTGAATACCAGCACCAGCAGAAACAGCGTGTAACTTCGTTGTCGCTTGGTTATCGTTATTTCCGACATACGCGGGGGAGTATGCCATGGCTACTGAAAAAGAGTCTGCTGCCAGACAACCTTACGAATACGAGCTGCTGCGGGTGGAGATCGATGGTCGTCTGGCTGTGGTCACCATCGATAATCCGCCCATCAATATCATCACGCCGCCTTTGTACGCGGAGCTGTTCGACGTTGTGGGCGCTCTCAAGGCCGATCCTTCGCTGACGGTGGTGGTGTTCAAGAGCGCGGATCCGGATTTCTTCATTGCCCACTACGACGTGGAGACGATTCTCACGTTTCCCACGGACACGCCGGCGGAACGGAATGACGAGCTGAACCCCTATCACGTCATGTGCGAACGGGTGCGCAGCATGGACAAGGTGACCATTGCGCAGATCGAAGGCCGCGTAGGCGGTGGCGGCAGCGAGTTCGTCTCCAGCATGGACATGCGCTTCGGTGTCGCGGGCAAAACCATCGTCAATCAGATGGAAGTACCGCTGGGGATCCTGCCCGGCGGCACGGGTACCCAGCGGCTGCCACGCCTCGTGGGCCGCGGCCGGGCCATGGAGATTGTGCTGGGCGGCGAGGATCTGGACGCGGAAACGGCCGAACGGTGGGGTTATCTGAACCGTATCTTCGCCCCTGACGAGATTGATGCGTGGGTGATGAAGCTGGCACGGCGCATCGCGGGCTTTCCTGTCGAGGCGGTAAGACTGGCCAAAGCCTCGGTGAATGCGGCCGAAAAACCCCTGCAGGAAGGACTGCTGGAAGAGGCGTACCTTTTTCAGCGGCTCTTGCGTACGGACGGTGCACAGACGAATATGCGCCGTTACCTCGAGATCGGTGGCCAGACCCGCGAAGGCGAGTTGCGTGTCGGCGAGCTGGGAGGGCAGTTGAGCGAAGCCGGAGACAAGTGAGCATGCCTAGAGAGCCGAAGCCGCAAGCGTATTACGACGACATCAAGAAAAAGTTCGCCGAGGAGCGCGATCTGCGCCTGGCTTACCGCCCGGAGGGCACTGCCCAGTTCACGTCCGAGCTGGAGGGTGAGCTGGCCCACTACGCGGTAGATCCCTACGCTGGCGAAGTGCCCGGGCGTGAGCCCATCGACGACACCGTTGAGGTGCTGTTCATCGGTGGCGGTTTCTCGGCGCTGCTCACCTCGGCGCGGCTGCGCGAACGGGGCGTGGAAAGCATCCGTATCGTGGAGAAAGGCGGCGACGTGGGCGGCACCTGGTACTGGAACCGTTACCCGGGGGTTGCCTGCGACGTGGTGGCTTACGACTACCTGCCATTGCTGGACGAGATGGACTACGTGCCCGTCAACCACTATTCCCGCGGCCCCGAGATCCTGGGTCACTGCCAGGCCATCGCCAAAAAGTACGACCTCTACGAGCTGGCGGTTTTCAATACCACCGTGACGTCGACGGTCTGGAACGAAGACGACGAGCTGTGGCATCTGCAAACAGACCGCGGCGATCACATGCGCGCCAAGTTTGTCATCTGTGCCAACGGTACGCTGTCCAAGCCCAAGCTCTCGAAGATCAGCGGCATGGAGACGTACGGCGGCTACTCTTTCCATACCTCGCGTTGGGACTACGGCTACACCGGGGAGAAGCTGGAGAATCTCAAAGACAAGGTCGTCGGCATCATCGGCACAGGCGCAAGTGCGGTGCAGGCGGTGCCGGAGCTGGCCAAGACCGCGAAGGAACTGTACGTGTTCCAGCGCACACCTTCGTCCATCGACATCCGCGACGACTGGCCCACCGACCCCAACTGGGCGCGCAAGCTGCAACCCGGCTGGCAGGCCAAGCGCCGTGAGAAGGTGCTGGCGCTGTCAGAGCCCAGCCCGGAGCAGAAAGCGAAGATGGCGGCCCTGTCCCGCGACGAGAAGATCCGCAAGCAGGAAAACGCCAACATCGATTACATGATGCGCATACACAAGCGCATCGACGAGACGGTGCATGACAAGGCGACGGCCGACGCGCTGAAACCCTGGTACATGTTCATGTGCAAGCGCCCGTGTTTCCACAACGAGTACCTGCCCAGCTTCAACCAGCCGAACGTGCATCTGGTGGACACGCACGGCAAAGGCATCACCGAGATCAACGAGCGCGGTCCCGTGTTCGAAGGCCAGGAGTATCCTGTTGATCTGCTGATCTACGCCACGGGCTTCGAGGTGCAGAAGACCGGCATCTACAACCGGATTGTGGGCAAAGCCGGGCGCGACCTCGATGACAAGTACGCGGACGGCGTACGTACTCTGCTGGGCATTCACACGGAGGGGTATCCCAACCTCTTCATCATGGGTGGCTACCAGGCGAGCTTTCAGTTCAATCTGACGGACATGCTGCAGACACAGGGGGATCACATTGCCGAGTGCATCAAGTACGTGCGCGAGCATGGCTACAGCACGATCGATCCCACCTTCGACGCGGAAGAGTGGTGGGTGCAGGAGGTGATCAACCACCGCGGCAAGACGAGCCGCAACCAGGAATGCACGCCCGGCTACTACAACTTCGAAGGGGAGTCGAACCGGCGCCAGGACGGCAACTACAATGGCGGTTTCCGTACCTATTTCGAGCACCAGGGCCGGGTGCGCGCCGACATGGATGCACACTTCACCTTCACGCGGGCTGCGGATAGCGCAGACGCGAAATCGGCCGGATGAATATCCTGCGTGGGCTGTTGCCGCTGGCCCTGCTCGGCGGTACCGCCGCTGCAGCTTCGGCAGAAGAGCGGCTGACGCGGGAGCAGATCTACGCGAAGGCGGCGGTTACCGAAGTCTGGGAGCCGGTGCCTGTGGAGGTAACCCCCGGTACGGGTAGTGCGCCGCCTTCCGACGCTATCGTGCTGTTCGACGGCACCAACCTCGATGCCTGGGAAGCGGTGAAAGGCGGTGCTGCCGGCTGGCACGTGGCTGACAACGCCATGACCGTGGTGGCGGGCACCGGCGATATCCGCACCAGGCAGTCCTTCACGGACGTGCAGTTGCATCTCGAATGGGCAACGCCGGCCGAGGTGGAAGGGGACAGCCAGGGCCGTGGCAACAGCGGCGTGTTTTTCATGGAACAGTACGAAGTGCAGGTACTGGACTCCTACGACAACGCGACGTATCCCAACGGTCAGGCAGCCAGCGTGTACAAGCAGCACATCCCCCTGGTCAACGCCTCGCGGCCACCGGGCGCCTGGCAGAGCTACGATATACTGTTCACCGCACCGCGTTTCGGTGCCGGGGGGCGTGTCGTTCAGCCGGCCTATGTGACGGTGCTGCACAACGGTGTACTGGTGCAGCACCACGTCGCCCTGCAGGGGCCCACAGAATTCATCGGCAAGCCACAGTACTCACCCCACGGCGCCGGCCCCATCAAGCTGCAGGATCACAGTAACCCCGTACGCTACCGCAATATCTGGGTGCGCGAACTCTAACCAGCGGCCGCCGCCTTGCTGCGCGGCGCTCCCGCGGTGCCTTGCACTGTCACCCAGGTGACAGAAGCTGCCTCCGTCATCTGCCACAGTGCGCTTCTTCGTCCCAAGGGGCGTCCCGGAAGTTGGTCATGAAGTACTGGTACGTGGATGTGAGTCTGATCGTTCTCGGTCTCGGCGCAATTGCGCTGGTGCATGTCATGCGGTGGAACGAAGCCATGACGTTCCAGCACGAACGCGCTTCACTGCGTGCTGACGTGGTGGCCTCCGGGGTGGTGCACGGGCGGGACGGGGCTGCGTGTCGTTTCGTGGACGGCGCGCAAAGCTATGCGCTTGTCGGCGTGACAGAGCCGCCGGCTTGTGCTTCTGTCGCAGACGCCCGGGATCAATCGTCTGGCAGAAAGTGACGATCTATCCAGTTGATGGCGCGCTGCCAGTAATCCATGGAGTTGGCAAGATCTGAAGGGCCGTGGCCGGTCATGTCGTAGGCAACAAATTCGACTTCGGCGCCGCCGTCCTCCAGGGCCTTCCAGAATTTGAACGACGACGTTACGGGGACGCGCGGATCCCGCAGCGTGCTCAACAGCAGCGTCGGGGTGCGGATGCGATCGGCGGCGTAAACCGGCGACGCCCGACGGTACACAGCGGCGCCTTCGCGACTCCACGGCGTTACTCCGAATCTGGCCGCAACGCCGGGGCCGCGATCTGATCGAACGTAGCTGTCCACGTCATCCAGGTTGGCGTTGCCGATTACCGAAGCACGCCACAGCTCCGGATGTAACGCGGTAGCCCACGCCGCCACCTTGCCGCCGTAAGACGTGCCGAGGATGGCGACGCGCTCGTGGTCTACGCAGTTACACGCCTCCTCCAGGGCCGCGATGCTGCTGGTAATGTCCTGTATCACCTCCCGATCGTAGTCGGGGTTGCGAAACCTCAGCATGTGAAACGCCCGGCCGAGATTGGTGCTGCCCCGATAGTTGGGTGAAAGCACGATCCAGCCTCTGCTTGCCATGGTCTGGTTGATGAGATTGCCGGCCACGCCGGCACGCGTCGTGGTTGTGTGGGGACCGCCATGCGGGCTTACCACCAGCGGGTAGCGTGAGTTCGGGGCGTAGCGCGAAGGGAGCAGAGCAAGACCGGTGACCGTCAAGCCATCCGGTGCCTGCCATTCGAGGGCCTGCGTCCGGCCGCGCTGGCGGGTGGAAAGGGCCGCGTTCTCTGCGGTGATCCGCTCAACGGTCCCGGCACGCCGCACGTACAGTTCCTGGGCCTGCCGGTCGGTGGCACCCACAAACACCAGCGTGTCGCCAACCCAGGATCCGTGGAAAGGCCAGACCGGTTCGACGTCGGCGAGGTCTAGCTCTTCGACGCCATCGCCGTCTGCCAGCCAGAGGCGCTGCGTGTGCAGCTCCGGCCCGTTCAACAGCACGCTTCCGTTGGCCGCAAACCGGCCCAGCACGTCTCGATCGAGTTGCGGCGCGACCCGTTGCGTCGCGCCGCTTTCAGGGTCGAGAAGAAACGCTTTGCGCGGCGCCACGGGATAGTCCTGCTGCTCGCGCGCCAGGAACAGCAGCTGTTGGCCGTCGGGCGCGTAGCGGGGATAAGCACCTGAACCGAGGCGGCGTGATTTGTCTTGCGACACGTCGTACTCGACCAGGTGGTTGGCGTACTCGTCATGGTGTTGAAGGTTGTTTTCCATGAACAGCAGCTTCCTGCCGTCGCGGTGCCAGTGGATTGCCGACCAGCGATCCACAATGGGACGTGCGTCGGGCAATACTCTGGTCTGATCTGTCGCGATGGTCAGAATCGACAGCCTCTGCGGTGGTCTGGGTGCTGTGTTTGTGTAGCTGTTGACCGTAAAGGCCTTGATGGCGCGGGGCTCGCTGGCGGGGCGCGATGCGAAGGCCAGCTGTGATCGGTCGGGTGACCAGGCAAAACCCTGCAGGGCCGTTGCGTGATGGGTGAGCTGGCGGACGCTGGTGTCAGCCAGCGTGGCCACGAAGACCTGGTGCCCGCCAGTGTCCGCGACGGCCAGAAAACTCAGACTTTCATTGGAAACCCATCGCGGATGGTGGGCGTATTGCGACGGGGTCGTGAGCACCTGTCGCGCATCTCCCTGCGTGGCAGCCACGACAATTTCGTAGCGGTATGCGAGCGCTTCGGTAGCGTAGGTGCGCACGTATGCGACGCGCGTCCGGTCCGGCGACAGCCGGGGGTCTGAGATCGAGACGTGATGGCGGAAGTCTTCAATGGAAAAGTCTTCACCGGCTGCCATTGAAGGCAGCCAGGCGATAGTGCAGGCAAGCAGGCGAAGCAGGATGAATCGCATCGAAGCAGCCTAACCCCAATGCGCGCGCCTCGCTAATGCCTCGTTGCGGGCGCCGGCCGCAGCCGCGCGCGGGGATCTACATGCGGGGGCTTGCCTGCGCAAAGGTCCACGGGTGCCCCGCCAGATCTTTAACGCTGAACCAGCGGGCGCCGTGGTGCACGGGCTCTTCGATAATTTCCGCGCCCTGAGCTGTGCAGAGCCGGTACTGGGCATCCAGATCGTCCACAAACACCCAGGGTGTGTGCGTCACACCCTCGCCGGCCCCGCCTTGGGCAAACACCATGAGAGAGGCGTTGCCGATGTGAAATTCGATCCAGGTGTGGTCGGAGAACGCCTCGGGGATGGCGGAAGCAGGTGACAAGCCGAACACGTCCCGCAACCAGTGCGCGGCCGCTACCGGGTCGGGGTAGTGCACAGCGAGGGCGAGTTTCGCCATCTGCATGGGTTCGTGCACCTCGCGGTCGCGTCGTTCGACCCATCTCGCGAGCCAGAGCGGGGTAACGCGCACCCAGGCGGTGCTGCCGTGATCTTCGCCGTTGATGGTTGCCGTGACCGTGACGCGGGTGCCGATGTCCGAGGCGTCGAAGAGAATTTCGGTGTACACATCGTCGATTGTGCTCTTCCAGGCGACGCATATGCCGGGTTCCCATCGTGTAACGGTTGCCAGCTCGAGACCTTCGCCGGTGTCCAGATCGTGCACTTCCAGCACGCGCCCCCCGAGTTTGGGCTCGATGCGCATTTCCACAGCGCGCGTGGCATCGTGGAAGTTGATGGGGCCCTGCAGCCACCAGCAGTTCACTTCCTCCGTAAACACTTTGAAGGCGGTTGCGGGGTCGACGGCGACGTCCACGGTGGACGACATGGAGTTTGGTTCGCTCATGGTTTGCTCGCTCATGGATCGGGTCCTCAGGTGGCGGCGGAGTCGTCTGACGATTCGGCGTGGCGTTCCACGTGTTGCTTGAACGACTGCAGCTGCGCATCCCAATGCCGTTGCAGCTCGTCCAGCCAGCGACGCATGTCACGCATAGCGTCGGGATGCAGATGAAACACGCGCCCGCGGGCGTCGTGGGCCGGGCGTTCGTCGCGCGCTATACCCGCATCCAGCAGAACCTTGAGATGCTTGCTCATGCGCGACCGGGTGACGCCGGTGGCGTCAGCCAGATCGCTGGCGCGATATGGTTGTTGCACAAGCAGCTCTAAGATCGCGCGTCGGGTGGGGTCTGCCAGCGCCACGAGCTTGTGGTCGAGCCCGGTGATTTGATTCATGATGGTAGAAATAGTTGCAAAAAATAGAAACTATATCAAGCATCGAATCGCGACACCGTCATGTCGATCGAAGCGGTTGCTGCTGGCCGGTTGTTTCTACCGGGAAATAGAACTGTAAACTGATCAGGTTGGACCGGAGCATCAGTGCAGAAACCGTTTGCAGCTTTCCGAGGCGAGGAGCCCTACGTTTTCGTGTGCTACGCACACGAAAATTCGGAAGTGGTTTATCCGGAAATCGCTCGCTTGCACGCGCAGAACGCGAATATCTGGTACGACGAAGGAATTTCTCCTGGCAAAGTCTGGCGGGGAGAAATTGCAGAAGCGATTCAAGGCGCGGCGAAGCTGATTTTCTTCGTTTCATCCGCTTCCATTGCTTCTGATCATTGCAGACGCGAAGTCGAGTATGCCCTCGACCGGAGCATCGAGGTCGTGCCGGTCTACCTGGAGGAAATCACTCTCCCTCCAGATCTGGATATGGTGCTGGGACGTATACAAGCCATCCATCGATCGGCCAACCCTGCCTATACGGACCAGCTTGCAACAGCGTTTGAAGTTGAGGCGCGAGCTGACAAGCGTGCACAACGAGGTGGTGCACGGCGGCCGGGACTTCTAGCTGTCGCCATAGCCGTCGTGGCACTCAGCGTCGGCGGCTTGGTTTACCTCGCGGGCTCTCCGCGACAGGAAGCTCCGGCAGCATCAGAAACTGTAGACGACGTGGCCACGATCGCAGTGTTGCCGCTGCGGAATATTTCGGGCTCAAGCGACTTGAACTACATGGCGGACGCCGTTTCGGAGGAGATTGCGCAGCAACTCAGCTTGCTGGATTCGCTTCGCGTCATCTCGATGAACTCTTCCAGGAATTATCAGGATTCGGCCCTCGATACGCGGGCGATAGCCGCAGCCCTTACGGCCACGCACGTGGTCGAGGGGTTTTTCAATAAAACGCAGGACAGTATCCGCGTCAGCTTGAGGCTCATCGATGGCAGGATCGGTACTGAAGATTGGAGCGCTTCGTTCGATCAGGATACGAGCGACCTCGAAGGCTTGTTCGAAATGTATGAAAGCGTGTCGCGCCAGATCGCAGATGCCATGGAAGCGCACCTGGACGGGGGAAGCGAAGCCAGGCATGAGCGAGCTGCGCCGGCCACGCAGAACCCGAAGGTCTATCACCTGTTCAAGCGGGCTTGGTTCAACTTTCGAGCCAACGGTAAAACACAGGAGGCCCTGGCGCTCATCGATCAAGCACTGGCGATTGAGCCTTACTCCGTGGACGCTATCTCGTCGAAAGCCAGTTTGATCTATCTCGCCGCAGAATTCGGCCATATTCCCAGCAAAGAAGGTTACGAAAAGGCGAAGTCGGTCGCCTTGCAGACGATCGAGCTAGATGCGACGCGACCGTGGCCGTATCTGGTGTTGGGGGGCGTGAGCGATCGCCTGGATCTCGACTTTCCTACAGCCCTTGAGCACTTCAAGCGAGCGGAAGCGCTGGGAGGCAACATCACTGCATGGGCGCAGGATACGTACATGAACGCCGGGCTGTATGAGGAAGGCCTGCGCCTGACGGAAGCGGACACGCTGCTGAACCCCGGAAATCCCAACGCGCTTGGGTTGCAAGCCCGCTTTCTGTATCGCCTGGGTAGGTTGGATGAAGCGCGGGAACTGCTCGATCTTTCCATTCAGCTGGGCCCCAGGCACGAACGGGTCATCAGCAATGCGCTGAGCCACTATATCCGTGGCTACAAAGACAAAAAACGTGCTTTGGAAATCATTAGCAGCATCGAGGACCGGGAGCTGCTTCCGATATGGGCTGAGGGGGAGCTGGCATTGTTGTTCGGCAACCGGGAGCCCCTCGAGGAGGCCGTCAGGAGCTGGGAGCAGAATCGACAACACTCCTACGTACGGGCGAGTGTCATCTATCTGGCGCACTATTTTCTGGGCAACTACGAAGATCACATGCGTTGGCTCGTGATCAGGGAGAAAGAGCACGATCTGTTGGGTTGGATCAGAGACGAGTTGTGGATGTTTGAGGATTATTGGGACCGGCACAGGGAGTGGGCACTGTCAGATCCGGCGAAAACCCGGGAGCGGCTCGAATTGATCGATGCGCACCGCGCGCGCATCGACCGGATCACAGAGAGAATGGTTCTTTAGCGCTCGGGCGCGAAGTTGAGTCTTGCCACCTCTGCCATGGTTTCGATGGCCTGCGTGTTGCCGCTGATCGTCAGACCGGTAATGCCGCTGTCTTCCCAGGCTTTGAAACGCTCGCGGATGCGTTCTTTCGGTCCCACCAGAGCACCACTGTCGACAAACTCGTCAGGCACGGCGGCAACCGCCTCGTCTTTCCGCTTCGCGAGATAGAGCTCCTGGATGCGATCGGCCGCGTCGCCGAAGCCGCGACGGATCATCATTTCTTTGTGGAAATTGAGATTCTTGTGCCCCATGCCGCCGACGTACAGCGCAATGCCCGGCTTCAGGGCGTCCAGCGCACCCTGTACGTCGTCGGTGATCTTCACCTGGGTCATAGCCTGACGCTCGAACTGCTCGGGCGTCTTGCCACCCTTCGCCAGGCCTTCGTCGATCCAGTCATCGTAGAGACCCGCTGTCTCCGGCACGAAGCCCAGCGGCAGCCAGCCGTCGGCCACCTCCGCGGTCATGCGCACCGTGGCTTCCATGCCGGTACCGAGAAATACGGGGATGTCGGGATTCATGTGCAGAATTGACTTCAGCGGCTTGCCGACGCCGAGCGCGCCATCGCCGGTGTAGGGCAGGGAAATCTCTTTCCCGTCGTGCGTCACCGGCGCTTCGCGGCGCCAGATCTTCTTCATGATCGAGACGTAGTCTTTGATGCGGTAGTAGGGCCGCCCCCATGGCTGGCCGTACCAGCCTTCCACGATCTGGGGACCGGAGACACCCAAGCCGCAGATCACACGGTTGCCCCCGGCAAGCTGGTCGAGGGTGGCCATGGCCATGGCGCAGTTTGCCGGTGTGCGTCCGGCGAGCTGCAGCACGGCCGTGCCGAGCCGGATGCGCTCGGTGTGGGCCGCGAGGTATGCGAGGGGTGTAATCGCGTCGGATCCATAGGCCTCCGCTGTCCACACGCTGTCGTAGCCGAGCCGTTCGGCAAGTTTCACGTCTTCTACGGGAACGCGCAGCTCCGCGCCCGAGTAGCCGAGCATCAGTCCCAGTTTCATGTTCTCTCTCCCTCTCCTGAATCTCTTACCAAACCGTACAATCGGTGTGTCACGCGTTGCGCCGCACCAGATACCAGGCCGCCAGCCAGTACATGGCAATGGGCAACAGCGTGGCCAGCAGCGCGGGAATGTTGAAAACCAGCGCAGCCGGCGAAAACAGATCCTGAAGGTACTTGAAGCCGAGGCCGGCGAAAATACCGACGGTGAGGCGCATGCCCATGCCTACCTGGCGCAGCGGCCCCAGCACCACCGCCAGCGCAAACAGGGTCAGGCCGAAGAACGTCAGGGGCTTGAGGGCCCGCGACCAGAAGGCAAGCTCGTACTCGGACACGCCCAGGTGTTGATTGCGCGCGAACTCGATCTGCCGCGACAGCGCCGCCATGGACATTTTGTTGGGTTCCAGATACGCCTGGCTGGCCAGCAGCTCCGGGGTGATGTCGTTGTTCCAGTTGTGCTGCTCGAACGGTTCCACAAGCGCGCCGCCACTGGGAGAGTCGTCCGGCGCGGCGGGAAAGCGCACCCGCGTGCCGTTTTCCAGCCGCCACAGCTTCGCCTCGGTATCGTAGCGTCCGCTTGCTGCGTTGACGGTCTCAGCCAGCGCACCGTTTTCGTCCAGCCGGTGCTGCACCACACCATAGATGGCGCCGTCGTCGCCGATGGCGCGGACGCGCATGAACAGAGGACCGGTGCGCAGCCACAGGCCTCCGCGCGTATCCAGCGCCTCCTCGCCGAATTGCGCCTTGAGCTTGCCCACTTCGGCAACCCGTTCCGCATTGGGCGCGACGGATTCCGATAACACGAGGCTGAACGCCAACCAGAAGATCATGGTGGGTGCCAGGCTGCCCATGAGCCGTAGCGGCGACAGACCGGCTACGCGGCAGATGGTGAGCTCGTTGGCTTCGGCAAGCCGGCCGAGCGCGATGAGAAAACCGAGAAACACGCCATAGACGAGGATCTCGTCCAGGCGCCGTGGCGTGGTGGCCAGCACGTAGGTAGCCGCTTCCACCAGCCCGTAGCCCGTCTGGCTTTCGTCCATCTCCTCAAAGAGGGCGAAGAGGCTGATCAACGCGAGCAGCGCGAACACCACCACCGCGATGGAGCGCATGCTGATGCCGGTGATGTATCGGTCCAGCGTGTGCATCACGCGGCTTCCAGATCCTGCGCGAAATGACGCATGGCCCGGTCTGCGGTGGGGAAATTGCGTCCCGACAGCACGTCGATCAGTCCCGAGCGCTGCAACTGCGGCAGGATCGTGCCTTTCACGTCGCACAGATTGAACGAAATGCCCGCCCGTTCCAGATTGGCGTTGACGCGATGCAGCATCTGTATGCCGGTCGCATCGATGCGGTTGACCGAGCTGCACACGATCAGCAGATGCTTCGTGGCTTTGCGACGCTGAGCACGTTTCACGAACTTGTCTTCGATCTGTGTGGCGTTGGCAAAGTAGATACTCTCGTCCACCCGCAGGGCCAGCACGTGCGGCAGCGTGCCTACGTCATAGCGCTTGATGGAGCGGAAGATCTGCGTGTCGCCGAGACGCCCCACCTGCGTGATGTTGGGTCGGCTCGAGGCGCGGATGAAAAACGCGATCGACAGCGCCACGCCCGCGAGAAGCCCGACTTCTACGCCGAGAAACAGCACCAGCACCATGGTGGCGTATTCGGTGATGGTATCGTCACGATGCAGCCGCCAGTGCTGGGGTCCGTTTTTCAGATCCATGAGGCCGATGACAGACACCATGACAATGGCTGCCAGGGCCGCTTTCGGCAGATGCGTGAAGAGCCCGGTGAAAAACAGCAGCACGGTAACTACGACGGCGGCGCAGAACAGATTGCTCACCGGGGTGCGCGCTCCGGCGTAGAAGTTCACGCTGGAGCGCGAAAAGCTGCCCGCGACGGGATAGGCCCCGCTGAAAGCGGCACCGATGTTGGCAGCACCCACGGCAATGAGCTCCTGGTGGGCGTTCACCCGGGTCTGCTTGCGTACGGCGAGCGTGGTACCGATGGAATAACTCTCCACGTAGGACACGACGGCGATAATGGCCGATGCGGGTAGCAGGTCGAGCCACAATGCCAGATTGTCGGGCGTCAGCGGAGGGATGGTCAGCGCCGGCAGGCCACTCGGCACCACGCCAACGGTGGCTACCGTATCTCCGAGGTCGAAGATCAGCACCAGCGCCACGGCCAGTAACGCGACGGTCATGGGTCCCAGGCGTGTCATCGCGTGATTCGTGTCCAGCGAGAGGCCCAGCCGCCTGGCCAGCCACACCGACAGGCGTGGGAAAGCCAGCAGAAGCACGAGGCTGGCTGCGGCCATGGCGAAGGTGGGCCAGTGCAGCGCTCCCAGAGCGGCCACCAGGTTGGCCAGCGTGGCCAGGGGTTCGGTGCCCGTCGCGCCGGCGATGCCTGTAAATGCCGGCAGCTGACTGATGATGATGAGGATCGCGGCGGCGTTGACAAAGCCCGTGATCACCGGGTGACTGAGCAGGTTTACCAGCCCCCCCATGCGGGACAGCCGCAGCACCCACAACGTAAGGCCGGCCTGCAGGCAGACGATGGTGGTGATGGCGGCGTAGGCGTCGCTGTAGCGTGGCGCGTGTTCGCTGACGGTAGCGGCGACCATCAACGCCGCAACGGCGACGGGCCCCACCACCATCTGCTTGGAGCTGCCGAACACCGCGTACAGCAGCATAGGCACCAGGCACGCGTACAGGCCCGCCTGCGGGGGCATGCCCGCCAGCAGCGCGTACGCCACGGCCTGGGGAATGGTCACCATGCCCACGACGAGACCGGCAATCAGGTCGTGATTGAGGTCGTCACGCCGATAGGCGGCCAGGGTGGGCACGATCGGGAGGTATCCCTGCCAGTCCCGTAAGCCAGTTCTGAACCAGAGGCCCAAACGCATGAAAAGCCGCAAAGGTGAGGTGAAAAGGATGGGTGCAGTGTAACAGGTCGGGCCGGCGCTTGAGTCTCGCCGGGGAAGCGCCGACACTTGCCGTTCACTGTTTGTGGGGGAGAAAGCTATGGATACCCGTGCCGCCGTCGCCTTTGAGGCCGGCAAACCGCTCAGCGTAGAAACGGTGCAGCTCGAGGGCCCCAGAGAGGGGGAAGTGCTGGTGGAAGTCATGGCCACCGGTATCTGTCACACCGACGCGTACACCCTGTCAGGGGCCGATCCCGAAGGGCTGTTCCCGGCCATCATGGGCCACGAAGGTGCGGGCATCGTGCGTGAAGTTGGCGCTGGGGTGCGGTCCGTAGCCGTGGGCGATCATGTTATACCGCTGTACACCCCGGAATGCCGCCAGTGCAAGTTCTGCACATCGGGCAAAACCAATCTCTGTGGCGCCATTCGCGAAACGCAGGGCCAGGGTGTGATGCCCGATGGATCCTCACGCTTCAGCCTCGGTGGTGACAAACTGTTCCACTACATGGGCACGTCCACGTTCTCCAACTTCACGGTACTGCCGGAAATTGCCCTGGCCAGGATCCGCCCCGATGCCCCCTTCGACAAGGTGTGCTACATCGGCTGTGGCGTCACCACGGGCCTTGGCGCTGTCATGAACACGGCAAAAGTGGAGCCGGGAGCGAACGTTGCAGTGTTCGGCCTTGGGGGCATCGGTCTCAACGTCATCCAGGGCGCGCGTATCGCCGGCGCCGATCGGATCATCGGCGTAGACCTGAATCCTGCGAAGCGCACCCTGGCTGAAAAATTCGGCATGACGGACTTCATCAACCCGGCGGAGGCGGACGACGTCGTGGGCGCCATCGTCGATCTCACCGATGGTGGCGTGGATTACTCCTTCGAGTGTATCGGCAAAACCGAGGTCATGCGCCAGGCGCTGGAGTGCTGCCACAAAGGCTGGGGCGAAAGCGTGATTATCGGCGTCGCCGGCTCAGGCGAAGAAATTGCCACGCGACCGTTTCAGCTGGTAACAGGCCGGGTCTGGCGCGGCACGGCGTTCGGCGGCGTGAAAGGACGCACCGAGGTGCCGAGAATCGTGGACTGGTATATGGAAGGCAAGATCAACATCGACGATCTCATCACGCACACGTTCAGCCTCGACGAAATCAACGACGGTTTCGAGCTGATGCACGCCGGGGAGAGCATCCGCAGCGTGGTGGTGTACTAGCCATGCGGGAGGACTGGCTGGGTCGGGTAACGGAAGACGTTCTGGATCCCGAGCGGCCCATCTGCGACCCCCATCACCATCTCTGGGATCACGCAGACAACCCGTATCTGTTGCCCGAGCTGCTGGCTGATACCGGCAGCGGACACAACGTGGTGAGCACGGTGTTTGTGGAGTGCAGCAGCATGTATCGCGCGAGCGGCCCCGAGCCGTTGCGCCCGGTGGGCGAGACCGAGTTCGTGAACGGGGTGGCGGCCATGTCCGCGAGCGGTGGCTACGGCAGGCTGGCGGCATGCGCGGGCATTGTCAGCTTTGCGGACCTCACGCTGGGTGCCGATGCGGGACCGGTGCTGGATCAGCACGTGCGTTTGTCGGACCGCTTTCGCGGCATACGTCATGCTGCGGGATGGGATGCCAGCGATGCCGTGCGCAACTCGCATACGCGTCCTCCGGAGAGTCTGTACCTGCGCGACGATTTCCGCGCCGGCTTTCAGGCCCTGGCCGAGCGGAATCTCACTTTCGATGCCTGGTTGTATCACCCGCAGATACCGGAGCTCACCGACCTCGCGCGCACGTTTCCGCATACCACGATCATCTTCGATCATTTCGGCGGACCGCTGGGTATCGGGCCTTACGCCGACAGGGGGGATGAGATCTTCGAGCAGTGGTGCATCGACGTCGCGGCGCTGGCCGCCTGTTCGAACGTGTTTGCCAAGCTTGGCGGTATCGTCATGCCCATCAACGGCTTTGGCTGGCACAAGCGCGACACGCCCGCCAGCTCGGACGAAATTGTTGCTGCGACCGGCCGCTATCACCTGAAAGCCATCGAGCTCTTCGGGCCTGAGCGCTGCATGTTCGAGAGCAATTTCCCGGTGGACAAGCAGAGTTGCTCGTACCCGGTGCTGTGGAATGCCTTCAAGAAGTTAGCTGCCGGTTTCTCCAGTGCTGATCAGGACAGGTTGTTTCACGACACGGCGGTCGAGGCCTACCGGCTGCAGGAAACCGACGCCTAGGCAAACAGCGCGTACAGCACGAGCTGCACGGCAATCAGCGCGCTCGCCCACAGCCTGAGGTCGCGCCATCGCCGCCCGTCGGGGCTCTCAGCCAGCACGAGGTGCCGCGGAATGGCCCAGACCAGCACCGCCAGCACGACAAAGCCGGCCATGCTGAGATAGTTGGCCCACTCAGTGGGCAGGTTCGCGTCCATTCTCCCGCCTCCAGAAAGGGGTGTAGGTCAGCTTGTCGAGATCCGCGTCGGCGTTCGGCGCCGTGAAGCGGCTCAGCAGCCACAGGGTGACGAGTGAGTAGCAGAAGCTCGTGAAAGCCACGTACAGCATGTTCACATCGGCCAGCAGCACCGCAGCAGCCACCGCCACGCCCGTCACCAGCGTCCACAGCCCCGCCGTGGGCGTGGCTGTGCGTGTGAACGCGCCGAGCAGCAACAGGGCCAGCATGGGTCCCTGGAACAGCGACAGCATGGTCTGCACGAACTGGTAGATGCCGCCCATCTCGGCGATGAGCGGTGCAGTCAGCATGGCCAGCAGCAGGATGACCAGCGTCAGCACGCGGCCTATGCGCAGGTCCTTGCTCTTGTCTGCGTTCGGCACCAGCACGTGACGGATATCGCGGGTCATCATGAGCGAGGTGGAGTTCACCATGGAGTCGATCGTGGATTGCAACGCAGCGATGATGGCCACGAACATGAGGCCGGAAATGCCCGGCGGCAGCACGTTCTTGATGACCCACGCCATCGCCATGTCGGGATACTCCAGCTCGGCGTGCATCACCAGCGCAAGTAGACCGGGAAAGACGACGAGCAGCGGCACGAAACTCTTGGCCAGGGCCGCGAACATCATGCCGGCGCTGGCGTCCCACTGGCTGCGGGCGCCGAGGCTGCGCTGCAGGATTGCCTGACCGGCACACCAGTATGCGGGGGACAGCACAATACCCAGGCCCAGCAGCACGCCGGGCCACGGATAGGTGTCGTGATCAGCGGGGAGATAAGCCTGCAGGTGCGTGGGGTTCTCCGAGGTCAGCGTGTCCGCGAAGGCGGCAAAGCCGCCGCTGTCGGAGATGCCGAGGTACACGATCACAAGGCCGCCCACGAACATGATGCAGACCTGCAACGCGTCTGTGAACGCAACTGCAGCCAGGCCGCCGACGATGCTGTATGCCCCCACAATTGTGCCGGTGACCATGATGCCCAGCCAGATGGGCCAGCCGAGATAGGTGTTGAGCGTCAGCGCCAGCGCCCACAGAGCGACGGCGATGGCAAACACCGCCACCACGCTGGTGATCAGCGCCGCGGTGACGCGCACGGCCTGGTTGTAGCGTAAGCCGAGGTACTCGGGGATCGAGTAGACACCCGCTTTCCAGTACAGAGGAATGAACACCAGCGCGGCCGCAATCATGGCGGGAATGGCGCCGATCCACTCGAAGTTGGCTTGGGCAATGCCGACGCGGTAAGCGCTGCCCGACGCGCCGATGTAGCTGTCGGCGCCGATATTGGTGCCGATGATCGACAGGCCAATGACCCAGAACGCCAGCGTGCGGCCGGCGAGAAAGAAATCGTGGGCGCTCGACACCCGCCTGCTGAGGCGGATGCCGACGAACAGGATCAGCAGAAGATAGGCGACGATGACGCCGAGGTCTAAAGGATGCAAAGGCCTGAACTACCGGGGGTTCGGCGCAATGTACCCTATCAGCGGGGCGCGATCACCAGCACCATGCGATTGACGTCGATCACTTCCACCAGCGTACCCTCAGCCAGGGGCTCACTCGTCTCCACGCTCCACAGCGTGTCGCCGATCTGCACCTTGCCCGTGTGCAGCTCGATGTCACGGTCGAGCTTGAACTGGTGACCGATCAACCGGCGGGCCCGCTTGTTCAGCAGGGGGCGGGCCGGCTCGTCCTGCGAGTCGCGGAAGAGCTGAAAGTAGATCAGCGTCGCGACCACGGCTGCCACCGCGTAGATGGTGAGCTGCCACAGTACCGACAGGTCCGGTGCCAGCCAGACCACGCCACCCATGGCCAAAGCGGCGACAGCGGCGCCCAGCAGGAAGCCTGAAGCCCCCAGCATCTCGGCGGCGAGCAGCAGCAGGCCCAGGGCGATCCAGTGGTAAGGGGTGAGTTGCGTTAAGAAGTCCATGACGGTCTCCGTTAGCTGACGGGGTTTTTCGCCACGTCTCTGGCGATTTCGCTGATACCGGCGATGGAGCCGATGACACTGCTGGCCTCCAGCGGAATCATCATCACCTTGTTGTTGTTGGATTCGGCCAGCTTACCGAGCGCGTCCACGTATTTCTGAGCAACAAAATAGTTGATGGCCCGCGCATCGCCGCTGGCGATGGCGGCTGACACCGATTCAGTAGCGGCTGCTTCAGCCTGAGCCAGGCGCTCGCGTCCCTCGGCTTCGCGCTTGGCCGCTTCCAGCTCACCTTCGGCACGGAGGATCTGCGACGACTTTTCCCCTTCGGCCACTTTGATCGCCGCTTCGCGCTCACCCTCGGCTTCGAGGATCTGCGCGCGCTTTTCGCGCTCGGCTTTCATCTGTCTTGCCATGGCGTCCACCAGATCGCGTGGTGGCGAAATGTCGCGGATCTCCACGCGCGTGACTTTCACACCCCAGGGATCAGTCGCGTCGTCTACCTTGTTCAACAGCTCGCTGTTGATGCGATCCCGGTTGGACAGCATCTCGTCGAGCTCCATGGAGCCCAGCACCGCGCGGATGTTGGTCATGACGAGGTTCTGCATGGCGCGGACGAGATCGTTCACCTCGTAGGAGGCTTTAACGGGGTCCAGCACCTGGTAGAAACACACGGCGTCGGTCTGCACCTGGGCGTTGTCGGCGGAGATGACTTCCTGCGGGGGAATATCGAGCACCTGTTCCATGAGGTTTATTTTGCGGCCGATGCGATCGATGAAGGGAATGATGATGTTGAGGCCGGGATTGAGGGTCTTGCGGTATTGTCCGAAGCGCTCGACGGTCCAGCCGAAACCCTGCGGCACCGGCTTGATAGCGCTGAAGATGAAGATGGCGGCTGCCGCCAAGAGAACGAGCACGGTTACCATGCTTTCCATATCTGCTCCCAGTTACTTTGCGTAAACGTCTTTTATAAAGGACATAAATCCTTAAAAAAAGACGCGAAGATTTTGGCCTGCATACTGGCCCAAGTCAATGAATATTGCGAAAAATCGTCAAAAGTTGATAATTGTCCACGTTTTCTGAGAAATCCCTCCACACTTCATGGCGAAATTCTTCGATTCCCCCCGCATGCGGGAGGCTTTGCGCCGCTACATCCGCTCCCGCATGGCCTACAAAGGCTTCGAGTACAAGGATCTATGCCGGGCTCTGGAAGCTTGGGGGGTAGAGCAGCACGAGAGCAACCTGCGTTCCAAGATCAACAACGGATCCCTGGGCGCGCAGCTTTTCGTGTACGTTCTGCTGGCCCTCGACACCCGCGAGCTGCCCATGGCGCAAATCGAAGAAATTCTCGCCGACATTCCGGAAGACCCTCCGGCCCCCGCAAGTGATTCCAAGGAGACCTGACGTATGGGCGTGAAAGTCATTGGTGCCGGCTTTGGCCGCACGGGCACGCTGTCGCTGAAGCACGCGCTGGAGCGGCTGGGCTTCGATAAGTGTTACCACATGATGGAGGTGTACCAGAACCCGGGTCATCGGGAGCTCTGGCGAGGGTTGCAGGCGGGCCAGCCCATGGATTGGGAGGCGCTGTTCGAAGGGTACCAGGCGACGGTGGACTGGCCGTCGAGCAACTTCTGGCGCGAGCAGCTTGCCCAGTGGCCGGACGCGAAGGTGATCCTGTCACGGCGCGACTCGGACAAGTGGTACACAAGCATCATGAACACGATATGGAAGGTCACCACGGAGAACGCCAGGCTCGAGCATCCGGACGCGCAGGCTGCCACAGCACTGGCGTACGAGGTGATCTGGGATGCGGTCTTCGACCGGCGCATGGATGACAAGGCGCATGTCATCGCCTGCTACGAGGCGCACAACCAGGCTGTCATCGACGAGGTGCCGGCGCACAAGCTGCTCGTGTACGAGCCGGGCCAGGGCTGGGAACCCCTGTGTACCTTTCTGGACGTGCCCGTTCCCGCCGAGGACTACCCCCGCGTGAACACCACCGAGGAGTTCACAGCTCGCGTGCGTCAGCAGGCCGCGCAAGCCACCGACAGAAACAGGTAGCGATGACAGCCCCCGCAAGCTGGGCCAGCACAAACGCCGGCACGTTGCCGGGGGCAATGCCCGAAAACGTGTCAGTGAACGCCCGGGCGATGGTGACTGCCGGGTTGGCAAACGACGTGCTGGCCGTAAACCAGTAACCCGCCGTGATGAACAGCCCCACAGCAAAGGGGACAGCTTCCGCCCGGTAGCGCAGCACCAGCAGGATCGTGCTCACCAGCCCGAATGTGGCGATGCCCTCGGCGAACCACTGATCCGCCCCGGTGCGCGCGGTGCTGGAAATCTGCATGACGTCCTGGGCAAACATCAGATGCGCAATCGCAACGCCGGTGAGCGCTCCCAGCAGCTGCGCTGCCAGATAGGCGCCGCTGTCGCGGAGCGTGATGTCGCCTTTCAGAAGAAACGCCAGCGTGACGGCTGGATTGAAGTGAGCGCCGCTGATCGGTCCGAACATGAGGATCAACACCACGAGCATCGCTCCGGTGGCGATGGTGTTGCCCAGCAGCGCGATGGCGTCGCTGCCCGGAGACAGCGTCTCGCCCATGATGCCCGAGCCGACTACGGTTGCCAGCAGCAGCGCGGTGCCTGCGGCTTCGGCGCAGAGTCGTCGCGGCAGATCGTATGTCATGGTGCTGTCCCGTTCCCGGAAAGCGCCGTACCGTAGCACAGCCGTACCTGCCGGCGTGTGACAACCGGTCAATCGCCAGCGGGCGGTTCCAGGGGCTCCCGCACCCACGTACCGTCCACGCACCGCAGGGAATAGGTGGTCGCGCCGTCCCGGTAGCGCACGGCGTCGTCCGGCGACGTCAGCAGCGTCACGGGGCCCGCTACGTCGAAAGGCGTTTTGCAGGCGTGGTGGGAGACGGCCACCGAGCACACCGTGTCGGGTACCGGTGCAGTGCTGGCCGTGAGCGCGGCGGCAGGACCTGCGCAGGGTTCGTGAGACAGTTTGAACGAAGTCGCGGGCAACGCTGCAATGCCCTCGATGAGTGGAGCCGTATGCTCGCTGCGGGCCCTCTGCTCTGCTGGGGAGGCTTGGGCCGGTGCGTCCCCGAGGGTATGTTCCCGGCGAGCGGCGGTAACCACAATCTCCTCCAGCGCAAGGCGATCGCCGGGCTCGAAGGCGTTGTCTGTCAGGTCCATGCCTTCTGTCATGGCCGTGGCCGGGTCGGCCTCGATACTCATCAGCGAGCGCTCCAGCGTGGCTTGCGTCTCAGCAACGGCAACCGAGGCGGGCGCCGGCGCCGCGGGTGCACTGGTGGCAGGGGCCGACTTGGCGGCGAGCGTTTCGCTGTCGGGCATATCGCCCCCTCTGAGGAAGATCGCAATGGTCAACACCAGGACCGCGGCGGTCGCAAACGCGCCGCTGCCCGCGCGCAACCGGCTCAACTTACCCGAGGGGGCCGCCTGCTTTTTTGCGGCGTAAGCGAGCACCGGCGCATCCAGCTCTGCAGGTGCCGGCGAGGCCCCGCTCGCGTACAGCGCTTCGACGGTTTCGTCGGTCCATCGCCCGGTATCCGGACGGGTTTTGTCGTCGTTACTGTCTGACATAACGTTGCATTCCCGCTTTCAGCGTTTCCCGGGCGTAGCGAAGGCGGCTTTTGGCGCCTTCCACCGAGCTGCGCGTGAGTCTGGCGATCTGTTGCAGGCTGAGATCGGTTTCCTGTCGCAGAAGCCACACGGTGCGCTGGTTGAGGGGCAGGGCGCGCACCAGCTCGTGCAGGCGCGCGCGCAGCTCAGCCTGTTCATGGTCCATTTCGGAGCCGGGCGTGGTCGCCGGGTGCTCCACTTCCGGCTCGCTCTGCTCGGGCGAGCGCATCTGGCGGCGATGGTGATCGTTCAGCACGTTGTGCGCGATCGCAAACAGGTACGCGGCGAAGCGTTCCTGTGCCTTGTACGTTGGCAGGGCGTCCACCAGCTTGAGCCAGGTATCCTGAAAGGCGTCCTGCGCCGTGGCGGCGGGGAGCTGGCGGACAAAGAAACGGTACAACGGATCTTTGTGGCGCCGGTACAGCGTCTCGAAGGCGTGCACATCCCCGTCCAGGTAGGCAGCCACGAGGGCGTCGTCGTCCGCTGCACCATCCCTGCCCGCTTCGTGCGAAGCGGGCCGTGGCGCCGCTGCAGGCGTTGCCGCAGCGGCGCGAGGGGGACCCGGGTCTGCGTTATCCATGCTCGTCCGGAGCAGGCGGTTGCACGAGGGATACCTCCGCCAGGCGCAGCGCCGAGGCAGTCTGCACCAGATTGAGAAATTCGCTGCGGTAACCGTGGGGGTCATCGCCGCGGGCGGCGCGGGCCAGCGCAGCTACCGCCTTGAGATCGTCATTTTCCACCCGTTGGTTGCCGCGAAGCAATTGACCCAGCCAGGCGACCGCGCCCGAGAAGCGGTAGCTTGCGCTCATGCCGGCCAGCTCATCGCCCATGTCCCGCAGGTACAGGGGGCGTTCTATGAGCCGGCTGGTGCTTTCGTCCGGGCGCTTGTACCGCAGTTTGAGAAACGCCACCTCCGCGTTGCCGGCCCGGCGCTGCGCAGGTTGCGCGACATCGCCGCCGTAGCGCAGCGGATCGGCTATGGCCTGTGAACCGGCGAGCGTAATCTCGTATAGCGCCGTCACGGTGTGTCCAGCGCCGACATCCCCGGCATCGACCTTGTCGTTGTTGAAGTCTTCGCGCTCCAGATGGCGCGTCTCGTACCCGATCAGCCGGTAGGTTTCCACCACCGCAGGGTTGAACTCGATCTGCACCTTCATGTCCTTGGCGATGATGTCGAGGGTTGAACCAAGCTCTTCCACCAGCACTTTGCGCGCCTCGTTGAGCGTGTCGATGTAGGCCGCGTTGCCGTTGCCGGCCTGCGCGATGGTCTGCATGAGCTGGTCGTTGTAGTTGCCGGTGCCGAAGCCGAGCACGGTGAGCGCAACCCCCGACTCCCGCTTCCTTTCCACCAGGTTTTCCAGCTCGGAGACATCCGTGGTGCCCACGTTGAAGTCGCCGTCGGTGGCCAGAATCACCCGGTTGATGCCGTCTTTCACGAAGCCCTGCGTTGCGAGGTTGTAGGCGAGGCGGATACCGGCGCCACCGTTGGTGGAGCCGCCGGCCTGAAGGTTATCGATGGCTGCGTTGATGCGGGCTTTCTCGTTGCCCGCCGTCGGGGCCAGCACCTCACCGGCCGCACCGGCGTAGACGGCGATGGCGATGCGGTCCTCGGCCCGCAGCTGACTCACCAGCAGCTTCATCGCGCTTTTCAACAGATACAGTTTGTTGGGCGCCTGCATGGAGCCCGATACGTCGATGAGAAACACCAGATTGGCCGGCGGCAGTGCGCGCTCCGCCGGCTGCCAGCCGTTGATGCCCACATGCAGCAGCTTGCGGTTGGACGCCCAGGGGCTGGGTCCCATCTCCGTGTAGATGCTGAAAGGCGTTGCTCTGTCGTCGGGGCGCGGGTAGTCGTAGCTGAAGTAGTTGATCAGCTCTTCCACGCGGATGGAGTCGGGGGCCGGCAGTTGGCCTTCGTTGAGCTGGCGACGCATGTTGGCGTAAGCGGCGCTGTCCACGTCGATGGAGAAGGTGGATACAGGATCGCGGGTCACCCAGTGCACGCCGTTGTTTTCGAAGCGTTCGTAGTTTTCGCGGCCGTAGTCCTGATAAAACGGAGGGGCGGGCGCTCTGCCGGCGAACAGCAGGGCCTGGTCGGCGGCGGCTGTGACGACAATCTCTTCCACCGCTGCTGCCGGTTGCCGGACGCGGCGCTGCTTGGTGGCGAGCGATTGCTCGGCCTCGTTCAGCGTTGGCGTTGCGAGCGTCACGGGCTGTGCCTCATCGCGGCGTTCCGACGATGTGTCGCCGGACGGCGTGGAGCAGGCGACGAGAAACAGGCCCAGCGTCACCCACAGGGCGGCGGCCAGGCCGGAAAGGCTGTAACGCAGAATCATGACCGGTTCCTTTTCTTGTTCAGTACCGTCTATAACGTGCGGGCACCGGAAAAGGGGTCAAGTTTTTTCGAGGTAGCGCTCGATGGCCGCGAGTTCGTAACCGGCATGCAGATTACCTTTGCGGTCCAGATCGCGAATGGCATCGAGCGTGAACCAGCCGATGTCGATGAGCTCGTGGTCGTCGTAGTGCTCTACAGGGGTGGCAATGTCCACGCCGTAAACCATGTGCTCCGCGCCTTTGTAGCGGTACGCGCCGATCTCGGCCCAGTCGTCGATATCGAGGTACAGCTCTTCCTTCAGCTCGCGGCGCATGGCTTCGTGCGGCGCTTCGCGCCACTCGACCGCCCCGCCGGGCAGACCCCAGCGTCGTCCCGGTCGCCGCCAGAAGCTCGAGTGCACCGCCAGGAAAAACCGTGCCTCGCAGCGCAGCACGCAGCGGGCCGTTTTGTAGCGGCGCTTCATGAGACGGTCACAGGGCGTGGACAGCCGGGCGGGTACGATAGTGTTCAGTCGCGTTCTCGAAGGTCCGGGCGAGGCGCAGCAGTGCCAGATCGCCGCGCGGCTTACCCACCATCTGCACGCCCACCGGCAGACCGTCGGCGGTGAACCCTCCCGGCACCGACAGGGCGGGAAAGCCGGTAACCGTGATGGCACAGCAGATGGTCATCCAGTCGATATAGGTGTCCATGCGCTGCCCCTCGATGGCTTCGATCCACTCCACCTCCACCGGAAACGGTGGCACCTGCGCGGCCGGCAGCACGAGGGCGTCATACTGCTCGAAGAATGCGACCGCCTGCGCATACAGGCGCGAACGGCGCAGCTCGGCGTCGAGGATCTGCTCGCGGGTCAGCGCCTGGCCCTTCTCGATGTTCCAGATGGCCGTGTCTTTGGCGTGCGTGCGCCAGTCGGGCAGCGAGCGGTCGAGGGCATCCCCGGTGGCGGCGAGACCGGCGGCGCGCTGGATCTGGAAGATGTCCATCGCGTCGCGCAGATCGGGACCGTCGCGCACCACGTCAGCACCCAGGTCTGCAAGCGTGTCAGCTGCTTTGTCCAGCACCGCCAGCACCGAGCGGTCTACAGGCAGATCGTGCAGCGTTGGCGCGTAGGCGATGCGCCAGCCGTCCAGCGTGTCGGGCGCAACCAGCGCATCGAGAAACGTCACGCCCGGATCGGGCAAGGTGAGCGGATCGGCCGGGTCCGGCCCTGCCATGACGGAAAAGAGCAGGGTGGTGTCTGCCACCGTGCGTGCCATGGGGCCGGTGATTCCCAGGCGCGCCAGCCAGCCGAAGCCCCGTGTGTGCGGCATGCGCCCGACCGATGGACGCAGACCCACGACGTTGCAGAAGCTGGCGGGATTGCGCAGCGAGCCACCCATGTCACTGCCGTCGGCAAGCGGCAGCATGCCCGTCGCCAGCGCCACGGCGGCACCGCCGCTGCTGCCGCCGGGCGTCCGTGTCAGGTCGTAGGGATTCAGGGTTCGGCCGTAGAGCGCGTTGAACGTGTTGGAGCCGAGGCCGAACTCGGGCATGTTGCTGCGCCCGATGAACAGCGCGCCGGCGGCTCTGAGGCGGGCCGCCAGCGAGTCGTCCCGGGGGGCGATGTTCTCGGCCCAGGGGGCAAACCCCCAGCTCGTGGCGAAACCTGCTACTTCCACGGCGTCTTTGGCTGCCATTGGCAGGCCGTGCAGCGGTCCGCGCTCGGCAACGGGCACTGTATCGGCCGCGCGCGCAAGCGCCATGGCGGCCTCCTCGGGCAACAACGCCACCAGCGCGTTCACCTGGGGATTTACCGCCGCGATGCGCCGGTACGTTTCGCGCATTACGTCCTCGGCGCTCACGGTGCCGCGTTGCAGATCGCGGCATAGCTCGGTGGCGTTGTTCCAGTTCAAGGGCGTCTCCTAGCCGCGTTCTATGTGCCAGACAGTGTGGCGCACGGGTTTTTTCAGAAACAAGCCGCCGCCCACGGATTGAAAGTGTCGGTCGAGCCTGGCGCGGTACCAGGCAAGCGGCCGCACGTGCTGCGACATGTCAGTAAAGTC
This sequence comes from uncultured Pseudomonadales bacterium, assembly GCA_964651595.1. Lineage (GTDB taxonomy): Bacteria > Pseudomonadota > Gammaproteobacteria > Pseudomonadales > Azotimanducaceae > UBA4421. The sequence continues at coordinate 154,936 of CAZYYJ010000001.1, forward strand.
TGCGTCGCAGATGTCCAGATCTTCCTCGGCGAGCACACTGACGTATAGTGCGGTATCAGACAGGCGCGCAAGGTTGCGGATGGCCCGCTCGCAGTCGCGGCGGTTCAGGTAACCGAGTACGTCGTTGCAGACGACCAGATCGCAGGGCTGCGACCGGAAATCCACCACCGAGCCCTGGCGCCAGCCGAAGCGTTCGCACAGGTAAGGGCTGTACTCCACGCCCTGGGCGCTTGCATCCGGAAACTCGTCAGCCAGGGCATTCAGCAGTGTGCCGATGCCGCAGCCGACGTCCAGAATCGTCTCGACCTCCACAGCAAGGTAGCGCAGATAGGCGGCGATGAACGCAGCCTGGCGGCGTTGCTCTTCCGGGGATACGGCGCGGGTGGCCTGATCTTCGTAGTGGCGCTCATAGTAGGCGGCGTCGAAGCGGTTGCTGGTCATGGCTCCTGTCGCCGCGCAGGCGGCCTTGCGGGTTGCTTTCACGTGTGAGGCGTCTAGGGTAGATGGTTTGATCGACAGGGGACAGGGACCATCGCTGAGCAGGGCCTGATACGCAGCGGGGAGGATGACAGCCAGGTGGACTGGCCGATGTTCGTGTCGAGTGTGGCCGTGCTGGGGGCACTGATTGCGCCGCTCGCCCTGTATCCGGAGGCCGGTAAAATCTGGCTGGATCAGGCCTTTCAGTTTCTCACGACCAATTTCGGGGTGCTGTACATCCTTGCGGGTATCGGTGCGCTGGTGCTGCTGCTCGTGCTGGCCTTCGGGCGTCATCGCCACATCGTGTTCGCGCGCCACGCGGGAGAGGCGCCGCATTTCTCCATGGCGAGCTGGAGCGCCATGCTCTTCTGCGGCGGTATCGGTACCAGCGTGGTCTACTGGGGGACGGTGGAGTGGGCCCATTACTATCTCGCGCCGCCTTTCGGTATCGAGCCCCAGAGTACGGAGGCGCTGCGCTGGGCGGTGACGTATCCCATCTTTCACTGGGGCTTCATCGGTTGGGCGTTCTATTGTCTGCCCGGAGTAGCCATGGGCTATGCCTACTACATCAAGGGGGCGCCGGCGCTGCGTCTCAGCGTTGCGTGTGCAGACGTCATTCCGCAGCGCCATCAGTGGTATTTGAATCCCGCGATAGATCTCGTGTTCGTGGTTGGCCTCGTCGGCGCCTGCAGCACGGGCATTGGCCTCGGCGTACCGCTCATCGGCGAGCTTGTGGCCAAACTGCTGGGGCTCAACGCCGCAGAGCTCGGTTTCGGCTTCGATGTGCTGGTGATCTCGGTGATTACCGTGCTGTTTGCGGCCAGCGCCTGGCTGGGCCTGGAGCGGGGCATCAAGCGGCTCAGCAACTTGAACGTGATTTTTGCCTTCGTTCTGATGATTCTCGTGCTGGTGGCCGGTCCGACGTTGTTCATCGTGGAGATGGGCGTGGAGAGCGTAGGCTTTCTGGCACAGAACTTTCTGCGCATGAGCACGTGGACGGACCCGGAGGCGGGTTCCACGTTCGTGGAGTCCTGGACCGTGTTCTACTGGGCCTGGTGGCTGGCGCTGGGGCCGTTCATGGGGCTGTTTATCGCGAAGATCTCGCGCGGTCGGACCATGCAGCAGATGATTCTTGGCTGTCTCGGTTATGGCACCGCGGGCTGTACGCTGTTTTTTGTGGTGCTGGGTAACTACTCGGCCTACCTCGAGCTCAACGATTTCGTTCCGGTGCTGGACACGCTGACGGACGATGGTGCACCCACGGCCATTGTGGCCGTGCTGTCTACGCTGCCCTGGCCTTCGCTCGCGCTGACGCTGTTTGCCCTGGTGTGCGTCATCTTTGCAGCTACCAGCTACGACTCGGCGTCTTACACGCTGGCCACGGCGGCGTCGCGGACGCTCGAAGAGGACGAGGATCCGCATCGATCGCACCGTATCTTCTGGGCGGTGCTGCTGGGTGTGCTCCCGGTGACGTTGATCTACATGGGTGGCTTGCGACCGCTGCAGTCGGCGGTAACCGTCGCGTCGGTGCCGTTGCTGGCGATTTTTGTGGTCATGAGCTGGGTGCTTGTGAGAAATCTCTATCCGCCTGTCCGGAAAGGCGCGGCTCAATCGTCCAGTTGAAGAGTCTCAAACGTATCTGGACAGGAGGAACGCGATGCAATATCTGCTGCTGATCTACGAAGCCGAAGAAATCTGGGAAAACAAAACCGACGCGGAGAAAACGGAGGTGATGGCTGGCCACGAGCGCCTGTCACAGCAACTCGTCGCTGACGGTGTGACGTTCGACGGCCAGCCGCTCATGGCCACGTCCACAGCAGTTTCCGTGCGCCAGCGCGCGGGGGAAACCCAGATTACCGACGGGCCTTTTGCCGAAACGAAAGAACAGCTCGGCGGTTTCTACATCGTGGACGTGCCCGGCATGGAAGATGCGCTGCGCTATGCGGCCATGATTCCCACCACCGGCACCATCGAGGTGCGTCCCGTTGCGGATCACTCCGAGCACCTGCCGGCATAGCCATGGCTTCTGATCTCGGTCCGGTGCTGAAAGCTGCCTACCCGAAGGTGGTGGCCACGCTCGTGCGCGTGCTCGGAGACATGGACCGCGCCATGGATGCCACCCAGGATGCCTTGGTGAAGGCCCTGAAAGTCTGGCAACAGGACGGGGTGCCGGCCAATCCCGTTGCCTGGCTGGTTACCGTGGGGCGCAACCAGGCCATTGACCAGCTCCGGCGCGAGACGCGCTCGGTGAGCCTGGACTCGAACGTGGTGCCGCTGATTGTAGAGCCCGCAGCCGAACCGGCGGAGATCGGCGAGCTCGACTGGGCGGAGGTGGACGACGATCTGCTGCGCCTCATGTTCACGTGCTGCCATCCGGCTTTGAAGCCCCCGGCGCAGATCACCTTGATGTTGAAGGTGGTGCTGGGGTTTTCGGTGGAGGAGATTGCCCGGGGGCTGCTGGCTACGCCTGCGAGCGTGGAAAAACGCATCACCCGGGCCAAGCAACGGCTGCGTGATGCGGCTGCCACTTATGACGTGCCGCGGTCGCAGGAATTACCGGAGCGTCTGGATGCCGTGCTCAAAGCGATCTATCTGCTCTTCAACGAGGGCTACACCCGCATCCAGGACGCCAGCCTAACGCACAGCTCGCTCATCGACGTAGCAATTCGCCTCGGTCGCATGACGTGCCGGTTGTGTCGCCACGACGCTCAACCGCGAGCGCTGCTGGCGTTGATGCTGCTGTCGGCGTCACGCCTGCCCGGACGCCTCGATGCCGGAGGGATGTTCGTGCCGCTCGCCGAGCAGGACCGCGGCCGCTGGGACAAGGCCATGATCCGCGAAGGTGTGGCGCTCATAGATGCCGTTTGCGTGGGTCGTCACCGCCCGGGTGCTTATCAGATACAGGCGGCGATCTCAGCGTTGCACTGCCAGGCAGCGTCTGCAGAGGATACCGACTGGCCGCAGATCGTCGCGTTGTACGAGACGCTGAAGGGCTACGATGCGTCACCGGTGGTGCCGGTGAATCAGGCGGTGGCACATTGTTACTGCGGGGAGGCGGACGAGGCGCTGGCGCAACTGGAAGCGCCTGAGCTGGCCTCCACGCTGCAGGACTATCAGCCTTACCAGGTTGCGCTGGCGTTTGCCTGCGAGCGGGCCGGGCAGACACAGCGGGCGATCTGCGCTCTGGAGCGGGCCATCGAGCTTGCGCCCTCGCCGGCGCAGCGGCGCTACCTGACCCAACGCCTGGATGCTTTGCAGGCGTGAGCGCGCCGCCCCTTTATGGGGTACGCTGCGGGCATGAACCTGGACACTTTCTATACCGACCACTGGCGCGAGATCGAAGACGAGCGCGTCGCCCGCTACGAAGAAATGTTCGTGTGGCACGACGCGCAGCGGGCATTGCTGGCGCCCGCAGACATCGAAGCTGGCCACCGGGTGCTGGACGTGGGGGCGGGCCCCGGCTTTTTCGCCAGCGGCCTGGCGGAACTGGTTGGAAGCACCGGCCAGGTGGACGGGGTGGACATCAACGCACGCTTCGTCAGCGATGCCAACGAACGTTTTTCGGACCGGGCTAACCTCGCCTTTCACCACCTCGCGGATCATGTACTGCCTTTCGAAGCGGCCAGCTTCGACCGTGTCGTCTGCAAGAACGTGCTGGAGTACGTACCCGATCTGGATGCGACGCTGGCTGAGTTGAAGCGCGTGCTGAAGCCCGGCGGGCGCGTCCATGTGATCGACAGCGACTGGGGCTTTGTGGTGGTGCAGCCCTGGCCGAAAGCCACGGTGGACCGGTTCTTTGCGGCCGCGGCGCCGGCCTTCAAGTCGCCGTACATAGGCCGGGAAATAGCGGGCCGGCTCACGGAGCACGGTTTTACCGATGTACGGGTAAAACTGTCGCCGTTTGTCGACCAGGCCGGGCGCGGGCTGCACGTGCTGCGCAACATGGCAGGCTACATCGATACCTTCTCCACGCTCCCTCGCGAGGAGGTGGAGGCGCTGCTCGCGCAGGTGGAGACCGCGCTGGAAGAGCAGCGCTTCCTGTTTGTGTTGCCACAGTTTCTGGTTACCGCTGATGGATGAGATCGCCAGGGCCCTGGTGGATGCGCTCGGCGCGGACGCCGTGCTGCTGGACGAGGACGTCACCAGCCGGGGTGCGGGCATCTGGCGCGCCGACACGTTGCAAGCGCGTGTGCTGGTGCGCCCCCGTTCCACGGAGGAGGTGAGTCGTGCGCTTGCCATCTGTCATGCCCACGGTCAGCGCGTGGTACCGCATGGCGGCCTCACGGGTCTGGTGGAAGGTGCGTTGACGCAGCCGGACGATGTGGTGCTGTCGCTGGAGCGCATGCAGACCATCGAGGCGATTCATCCGCTGGAGCGCACGGCGGTGGTGCAGAGCGGCGTGATCCTGCAGACCCTGCAGGAGGCCGTGGCCGACGAGGGCCTGACGTTCCCGCTGGATCTCGGCGGCCGTGGGTCGTGCACCGTGGGCGGTAACATCGCCACCAACGCCGGGGGCAACCGGGTGATCCGCTACGGCATGATGCGGGACATGGTGCTGGGCCTCGAAGCGGTGCTGGCGGATGGCACGATCGTCTCGTCCATGAACCAGATGATCAAGAACAACGCCGGTTACGATCTCAAGCAGTTGTTCATCGGCACCGAGGGCACGCTGGGGATCGTCACGCGTGCCGTGCTGCGTTGCCGGGAGCAGGCGCGTACCCAGCCGACGGCACTGGTTGGCGTAGCCAGCTTCGACGGGCTCACGCGCTTTCTCAAAGCGGCGGATCAGGGGCTGGGCGGGCAGCTTTCGGCGTTTGAGGTGATGTGGCAGAACTACTATCAACTCGTCACGGAGCCGCCGGCAACCAACAATGCGCCTCTGTCGCGTGACTATCCGTTTTACGTGCTGGTCGAGGCGCTCGGCGCCGAGGAAGCGACGCTCGAGGCCATGCTGGCGGAGGCGCTGGAAGCCCAGCTCATCGTCGATGCGGTGGTGGCACGCTCAGAAGCGCAACGGCTGGAGCTGTGGGCCCTGCGCGACGACGTTGAGCAGACCTTCCGCTTTGGACCGGTGTTTCTCTTCGACGTGAGTCTGCGCATTCCGTGTATGGAGGACTACGTGGCCACGGTGAACGAGCGGCTGGGGGAGGCGCTGCCCGATGCGCGGAACTTTACCCTCGGGCACATGGGTGACGGGAACCTGCACTTTGCCGTAAGCGCCGGCACAGACGCGCTGGAAACGCGGCGAGTGGTCGAACGGTGTATCTACGAGCCGCTGGCGGCGATCGGCGGGTCGGTCTCCGCCGAGCATGGCATCGGTCTCGAGAAAAAACCTTACCTCGCGATCGCGCGGGACGAGACAGAGGTGGCGCTGATGCGCACGCTGAAACAGGCCCTCGACCCGCGGGGAATCCTCAATCCGGGCAAGATATTCGACTAGCGGTACCGCCGCGCATAGTCCCCGGCGCGGTAGCGGCGCCGCTCTTTCAGAGGTGCCAGCAGCAGGTAGAAGATCCAGGCGAACCAGGTGATGAAAATCACCGCCAGAATCCATGCCACCTTCTCGCCGCCTTCGGTGCGGTCGGATGCTGCAATGAACAGTATCGGCAGCAGCCAGATGAAAGCCCAGACGAGAAAGCCGAGCAGGGCGAAGAGTCCACCGAGAAGTTCCATGACGCGTTTCAGTTCCTTGGTGAGTAGGTACGAAACAGGTTTGCAAGTACCGGGCCAGCTGGAAAGTTCAGCTAAAACAGTAGCTTAGAAACGGCGCGGTGCAGGTGCCAGGCGTCCTTCGCCAAATGTTGGCGAACCTCGCTGCTACTTCAGAATGCCACTGGGCAGGCCGTCGATGCTGGTCTGGTTCTTGTCAGCCCAGTACTGCTCGATACCGTCCTCACCGCGCTTCTCCGCCCATTTGCGCAACACGCTGCGGTCTTCCTGATAGTCCATGAAGGGCACCGCGTAGCCGCACGATGTCTGCACGAGTTCCGCCTTCACGCGGAAGTACTGCCGGGTACCCAGCTCCGGCGCAATGACCGAGGTGCACGCCTCCCAGTCCGCATCGCGGGGGTGAATGGCGATGGCTGAGCCGTAAACCCGCAGTATTCGCGGCTTGTCTTCGAAAGCGCACCACATCAGCGTGATGCGGTTCAGCGCCTGCAGGTGCGCGGCAGTTTCGTTACCGCTGCCCGTGAGGTTCATCCAGAGCAATTCGTTGGGGCCCAGCACGCGCAGGCTGTCGTGGCCCTTGGGGGAGAGGTTCACCCGGCCATCGGGAGCTGCCGTTGCCACGAAGAACACATGCTGCCGGCCGATCCAGTCGATCAGTTCCGGGCTCAATGCGTCGAATTGCTCTGCCATACGCGTTTCCCTGCTGCCGCCGTTGAGGTGTGGGGCACAGATTATCGCGCACTACGACGCAAAATGGCGGGTAACTACGCGTTACAGGTGATCTGTCATGCCGTTATGGCTCGTACGCTCAACGCTGGTGGCGCTGCTGGCGGCCCAGCCGGGTGCACTGCTCATGGCCCACCCGACCGAGGGCTGGGATTGCGTCACGCCGGTGCGTCCTGTCGATGATCAGAACGATGTGGCCTGGCAACGGTTCCTGGACGAAATTGACCGGTTCCGTGCGTGCGCCACGAGACACATGGAAGGCCACCAGGCCGCAGCGGCAGCGCATCATGCAGCGGCGCGGGAGGCTGTGGCGGCCTGGGACGGGTTCGTCAAACACAATCTCAACGCACCGGAAGACTTCCCCTGGCCGCCCGCCGACGCTCAGTGACGGCCGTGCCAGCCCCCTGACCGGCCACCGTGCCGATGGCGCAGGGCCATGAGCGTCTGTATGCGCGCGTGCTGGTCCTCCGTGAGACTCTCGTGAAACGCCACCAGCTGGGGTTTCAGAAGCGTCATGGTCTCCGCGCTGCGGTTGAGAATCTGCTCCATGGCCGTGAGGCTGCCGGCCACATCGCCATGATCGTGATTCTCACAGGCGCTCTCAACGAAGGCGCGCAGACCTTCCAGCCCGTCGCCGATCTCCGCAAGGGCGGCGGCCTGTGCCGCGTCGAGGTCGAGGGTGGCTTCCACCACCGCCTCAGCAAGCTCCAGATGTGCGGCGTCCAGGCGTCCGCAATGAGGTCCGCGCCGGCCCGCGGCCAGGCCGGCCTCCGCGCTGGTGGCGTGGCTCTGGGTAAGGGCGAGGCTCGCCTGCGCTGCGCGCGGCCAGAGTGACCAGGCGGTGCCGATCACGAGCGCTGCGATGGTCAACGTGGTGACAATGGCGGCGAGCACTATTTCAGACAGTTTCATGGGATCTCCTGGGTGTCCTGTTGACGGTGTGCTCAGCCTGCCCGCAGCGTGAGCAGACCGGGTCTCGCCGGCGTGTCGCTGTGTAACAGTGTGTTGCAGAGATGCCCGCTGTCACGGGCTGTTACCGGCGACGCCCGGCCCGCCCGTATACTGGGATCATGAAGAGCGCAAAAAGCAGTGACGGGCTGTGCGTCGCGCTTCTGGACGACGACGCGGAGATCCGCGACCTCGTGATCCGCTATCTCGAACGCTACGGCGTTGTCTGTCACGGAGTTGGTTCCCGCGTTGCGTTGGAGCGTTTGTTGAATCAGGAGCGGGTGGATCTGCTGCTGCTGGACATCATGCTGCCGGACGGCGACGGCCTCGAGGTCTGCCGGGCGCTGCGGGAGACTTCCGGGTTGCCGATCATTCTCCTGACGGCGCTGGCCGACGAAAGCGATCGTGTGCTGGGTCTGGAAATGGGGGCAGATGACTATCTGACCAAGCCCTTCAGCGCTCGCGAGCTGCTCGCGCGCATCCGCGCAGTGCTGCGCCGCTCCGGCGAGGCGCTGTGGGTGCACCGCGCGGACGGCGACGAATATCATTTTGCGGACTGGTGCCTGTCACTGCCCCGCCGCTCTCTCACCAACCCGGCGGGAGCCCTGGTCAGCCTCACGGGCGGTGAGTTCGATCTGCTGGTGGCGCTGGTGGCCAACGCCGGCAAGGTTCTGAACCGGGATCAGCTGCTGGCGATGACCAAAGGGCGCCAGGCCCAGGCCTTCGATCGAAGCGTGGACGTGCAGCTCAGCCGTCTGCGTCGCAAGCTGGGAGCGCAGAATTTCATCAAAACCGTGCGCGGTGGTGGTTATCAGTTCACGGAGCCCGTAGAGCATGCTTGAGGCGCGGTCGCTGTTCACGCGCTTTGCGCTCCTCGTGGCGGCGGCGCTGCTGGTGCTGCACGGTGTCTGGTTCTATCACGCCGGGCACGACCAGCTGGTGGGCAGCGCGCGCACGGCCGCCATGGGGCTGGCGGCGCGCACCTGGGAGCTGGATCAGCAATTGCTCGCTGCACCTGAGCTGCTGCCGCTGCTGCAGACACCGGGTTATCGGTTGGAGCGCGTGACGCGCGCGGAGCTGCCTGGCCCGTCCCGCTGGCCCCACGATGACGAAGTCATAGCCGCCGTGCGCGAGCACCTGGCAACGTTGGGGCTCGCGGAGACGGAAGGGGTGCGCGTTGCCTACCTGCCGGGCCGCGGGGTACCACGCATGCAGGTGCTGCTGCCCTCCGCCGCGGGAGGGTTTCTGCTTGCGACGGGCAACATCCGCCTGGCCGAGCGGGCTCGCGGGGTGTTCATGTCGCTGACCATTTTTACGGTGCTGGTGCTGGTGTTGTGGTTTGCGCGGCGCCAGAGCCGTCAGTTGCGGCGTTTCGTCAGCGCGGCCGAAGCGCTGGCGGAAGGCCAGCGAGCGCCGCCGCTGCCGGAGCAGGTGGGACCGTCCGAGCTGCGCCGCGCCAGCCGCGCATTCAACCATATGCAGGTGCGCGTGCTGCGCCTTCTGGACGAGCGCTCGGCCATGCTGGCGGGCATGTCTCACGATCTGCGCACGCTGGCAACGCGACTCGGGCTGCGTGTGGAAAGCCTTGCGGATGCCCACGAGCGCGACAAAGCCAGCGCCGACATTGCACTGATGACCGACATTCTGGATCAGGCGCTGGCATTCAATCATGACGACGCGAGCGAAGAGGATCGTCAGGTGCTGCACCTCGGCTCTGTGGCGCAGACGCTGGTGGCCGAGTTCCAGGATCGGGGGACCGCGGTGACCCTCGCGGAGCATGCCCAGCCCAGTATCGAGGCGCAGCCGGCGGCGGTGCATCGTCTGCTGATGAACCTCATCGACAACGCCGTGAAGTATGGCGGCGAGGCCAGCGTCGACCTTTACGCGGATCGCGTCACCGTGACGGATGCGGGCGAGGGCTTCAGCGAAGCGGACGTGGCAGCCGCTTTGACGCCGTACCGGCGCCTGGAAGAAGCCCGGTCGCAGATGCGACCGGGCACCGGGCTCGGGCTATCGATCGTGAAAAACGTCTGCAACCGTCACGGCTGGCGCCTGCGCTTCGAGCGGCTCGCTCCCGGCTTTCGCGTGACAGTTGCGTTTGCGGCTCACGCGAACGTGAACTTACCCTGATCGATCACCACGTCGCCGTCCTGGTTGTGGGTGCGGAACAGCGCCGTATCACCGTCCACCCACATGCTGACGGTCAGCTCATCGCCAGGGATCACCGGCTTGGAAAAGCGACTGTTCATGCTCTTGAAGCGGCCCGGATCCGAGTCACACAACGTATGCAGCAGCGCGCGGCCGGTGAAGCCCCAGGTGCACAGGCCGTGCAGGATCGGCGTGGGAAAGCCGCCCATGGCCGAGAACGACGGGTCGGAGTGCAATGGGTTGCGGTCGCCTGACAGGCGGTACGTGAGGGCCTGATCCGCGCGGGTGGCGTAGGTTACCTGATGGTCCGCTGCCCGGTCGGGAAATGCCAGCTTGTCGGTGGGCCCGCGGTCGCCGCCCCAGCCGCCTTCGCCGCGGCAGAAGAGCATGGTGCGCGTCTTCAGCAGCGGCTTTCCGGTCGCCTTCAAGGTGGAGGTGGATTCGAACTCCACCACGGCTGCGGAACCTTTGTCCCAGATGGCCGTGCACTCGCCGACACTCTCCAGCTCGCCGTCGGGCGGAATTTCGTCGAGCAGCTCGATGCCCTGCTCGCCGTGCACCATCAGCGCCGGGTTGAACGAACCGATCTTGTTCATGGGGATGCCACCGCCGCCGATGATCACGGCAAAGGTTGGCAGCACGCGCTGCGGCGTGTCTTTGGTGTTTTCTGTGGTAAAGGGGAGCTCGTCGGTACCGGCACCCACGCCCACGGCGTACAACAACGCATCTTTGCTGGTCCACGAGCGGCTGGAAGGCTCGCCTTTCACGCCCACCGCTTCCGGATTGATCGCCATTTTCTGTCTCCCCCGGTGAATTGAGCAGAAACAGTACCGTGAGCGGCGTATGGAAGAAAGGTCGGGTTGGTGTAGGGTATGCGGCGAGGGGATCGAAGGGGAACACCATGGCGCGAACCCTGCGCGGGGCGGTGGCCGTTGCCGGCGTCGGCGAAACGAAATACTACAAGCGCGGCCAGGCGCCGGACGCCGAGTTCAAACTGGCGCTGGAAGCCATTGTGGCTGCGTGCGAGGACGCGGGGCTCGACCCGCGGGACGTGGACGGCTTCGCCTCCTACAGCAACGACCGCAGCGATCCGTCGCAGCTGGCGGCGGCGCTTGGTTGCCGGGAGCTGCGGTTCTCCAATATGCAGTGGGGCGGCGGCGGCGGTGGCGGTTCCGGCGCCGTGGCCAATGCGGCCGCTGCCATTCACGGCGGCCTGGCGGAGACGGTGGTGGTGTTCCGGGCGCTGGCGCAGGGACAGTTCGGCCGCTTCGGGCAGGGGCCGAGGCGCAATACCATCGCCGGGCCCATGGCGCATACCGTTCCGTACGGTCTCATGTCACCAGCGCAGATGTTTGCCATGAAGGTGGTGCGGTTCATGCACGACCACGGCGTAGAGCAGTCTGCACTGCGCGCCATATCGCTCGCCTGCTACGCGCACGCGCAGAATAATCCGCGCGCGGTCATGCATGGTCGGCCACTGGATGAGACCACCTACGATGAGTCCCGCTGGATCGTCGAGCCCTTTCATCTCTACGACTGCTGTCTCGAGAACGACGGCGCGGCTGCCATGGTGCTGGTTGCAGGGGAGCGGGCGGCAGATCTGCCCCACAAACCCTGTTACCTGCTCAGTGCCGTGAGCGGCTCGCACTATCGTGCCGGGGCGTCGGTGCACAACACGCCGGACTACGCGACATCCACCTTCAAGACGCTGGCGCCACGTCTGTACGAAATGGCGCAGGTGACACCGGGCGATGTGGACGTGCTGCAGAGTTACGAGAACTTCACCGGGGGCGTGCTGATGAGCATCGTGGAACACGGCTTCTGCGAGCCGGACGCCTGCAACGAGTTCTTTACGCCGGCCCGTTTCCGGGCGCCCGATGGCGACCTGCCGCTGAACACCAGCGGCGGCAACCTTGCCGAGTGTTACATGCACGGCCTCGGGCTCAATATCGAAGCGGTGCGTCAGGTCCGCGGAGCGTCCACCAACCAGGTGCCCGACGCAGACGTATCGATGGTGATTTCCGGACCCATGGTCACACCGGTGAGCGCGGCTATCTTCGGCAGCGAGGCAACCCTATGAGCGATTCCTACCTGCACGCGGGGCTGCCACAGCCGCAACCCACCGAACTGGACGCACCGTTCTGGGCCGGTCTCGCCGAGAACGAGCTGCGATTGCAGCGCTGCACGTCGTGCGGGGGCTGGCAGTGGGGCCCCGAGTGGATCTGCCATCACTGTCACAGCGACAAGGTGGAATACGTTGCGACAAAAGCCCGGGGCGTCATCTACAGCTATGAACGGGTGTGGCACCCTGTGCATCCCGCGCTGGCCGAGCAGGGCCCTTACGTGGTGGTGCTGGTGGAGCTGCCGCATGCCGGCAGCGTGCGCCTGGTAGGCAATCTGCTGGGTGATGCGCGGCAGGACGTGCCCATCGGTGCGGCCGTGGAGGGCGTGTTCGAGCATCACGCGGATGCTGAGCCGCCGTTCACGCTGCTGCAGTGGCGACTCGTATAGCTCGTATAGAAAGGTGACAGGAGGACCCGAGTGACCGAGATTCACGGCTCATGTGATGAGCGTTTTGCGCGTGTGCGCGAGGTATTCGAAGAGAACTTTGCCGAGCGCGGCGACGTGGGCGCCAGCGTTGCCCTCAGCATCGAAGGCGAAATGGTGGTGGATCTGTGGGGCGGGCACCGCGACGCTGCGGCCACGCTGCCGTGGGAAGCCGATACGATCGTCAACGTCTATTCCACCACCAAAACCATGACCGCTCTCTGCGCGCTGGTGCTGGCGGATCGGGGCGAGCTCGACATGGACGCGCCGGTGGCGCGCTACTGGCCCGAGTTTGCGCAGAACGGCAAAGAAGGGGTGAAGGTGGCACACCTCATGGCGCACACCGCGGGGCTGTCCGGCATGGACGAGCCCATTGAAGGCGCAGCGCTCTACGACTGGGATCGCGTTTGCGCCGCGCTGGCCGCCCAGGCGCCCTGGTGGGAACCAGGCACGGCCAGCGGCTACCACGCGCTGACTCAGGGTCATCTCATCGGTGAAGTGGTGCGCCGCATCACGGGTAAGTCGCTGGGCACGTTCTTTGCGGACGAAATTGCCGGGCCGCTCGACGCCGACTTCTACATTGGCACCCCGGAGACGGTGTGGCCCCGGGTCGGCGAGCTCATTCCGCCGGAGAACGCGCTGGCCACGGGCGCCGACGACAACCCGGACGCCGTCAGCTCCCGCACCTTCAGAAATCCGCGGGCTGACGCGCGGATGTCAGGCACGCCGGGGTGGCGGGCGGCGGAGATACCGGCCGCGAACGGCCACGGTAACGCGCGTGCCGTCGTGCGGGCGCAGACGCCGCTGGCCAACGGCGGCAGTGCCTTTGGCGTAGATCTGCTCAGCGCGGCCGGCGCCGCGCGGGTGTTCGAAGAGCAGAGTTACGGGGAAGACCTGGTGCTGGGCGTGCCGATCCGCTTTGGTCTCGGCTATGGCCTCAACGGCAAAGAGGTACCCATGGGTCCCAATGAGCACATCTGTTACTGGGGTGGCTGGGGCGGCAGCACCATCGTCGTGGACCAGGACGCCCGCCTGTGCTGCTCGTACGTGATGAACCGCATGGATCCCGGCGTGCTCGGCGACCTGCGCGGCTACCTGCTGCTGCAGGCCGCCTACGAAGCCCTGAGCTAGTCGAATTCGAGAATGGCGCGGCCGGAGATCTGCCCGCTCTCCAGCGCCTCGGTTGCCTCGTTGATCGCGTCGATGTGGTAGCGGGCCGTCACCAGCGCGTCGAGGTCGAGGTCGCCGTTCTCGTACCACTCGAGAAAGCGCGGAAAGTCGCGGTCTGGCGCACAGGAGCCGCCGATGCTGCCGATGAAGTGCTTCTCGTTGACCAGCATGTCGATGGCGTTCAGCTCCACGTTGGTGGTGGGAACGCCCACCAGAACCGCGGTACCGCCGTCGCGGGCACCGAAGTGACCGGCACGGCAGGCAGGCACAATCTGCTCCATGGTTTGCTTGATACCAATGCAGTCGAAGGCGAAGTCTGCGCCTGACACCTGTTGCTTGAAGATAGTGAAGGCTTCCCGGTGCTGCGTCAGCTCGTGGATGGCCGCCACCGGATCGACCTCGCTCGCGTTGATGGTGTGCGTGGCGCCGAACGCGCGGGCGAACTCGAGCTTGGTATCGTCCAGATCCACGGCGATGATCGGCTCAGCACCGGCCATCCTGGCGCCCACCACGGCGGAAAGCCCGACGCCCCCCACGCCGAAGATGGCAACGCTCTGACCCGGTTGCACCTTGGCCGTGTGCACCACTGCGCCGGCGCCGGTCATGACCGCGCAACCGATGATGGCAGTGACGTCGCGGGTGGTGCCCGGGTCGACTTTCACCACGTACTGCTCGTCGCAGAGCGTGTGGTCGGCCCAGGTGAAAACGTTCTCGGAAACTGCTGTGCCGTCACTGACCGCGAGGGACGCGGTCACCGGGAGCTGGCTGGCTGCCTCCGCGTTGCGCGGTACCCAGGTCACCAGCACGATGTCACCTTCTTGCACGTGGGTGACGTCGGCACCGGTGGCGAGCACCGTGCCGGTGGACTCGTGGCCGAGGATCACCGGGCTGGTTCGCGGGCGGTGCATCTGGTGCAGCTGGGAGTGGCAGATGCCCGAAGCAAACTGTTTCACCACCACCTGTGTGGGGCCCGGATCGGGCAGTGTCAGCTCTTCGATGCGCAGTTGCGCGGTGTCCTGCGGCAGAACGACGACTCGTGCCGGTGTACCCATGATCTATTCTCCCCAACAGCCTGCCGGCATTCTGGCGCGACTAGGTTTTCCACGCAATCGAGTGTAGGGTGCGCTCCCATGAGCGACGCCTATCGACTGGTGTTTTCCGGAGAGGTCATCGACGGCCAGCACCCCGCCGTGGTGCGCAAGCGGCTGGCGGCAGTGCTGAAGCTGGCCGACGACAAGATGGATGTGCTGTTCTCGGGGAAGGCCGTGGTGGTCAAACGCTCAGCCGACGAGGGCACCGCAGCCCGTTACCAGCAGGCGTTTCAGAAGGCCGGTGCCCGTTTGCGCGTGCTGCCTGCCGAAGGGGACGAGGCCGTGCCGGCCGCAGCGCCGCCCCGGGCCGCGCCAGTACCCGACGCCGCCCCGGCGGGTGATCAACCACCGTCCCCTGCGGACGACGCGGCGGGCTTGTCCGTGCTGCCGGCCGGTACCCCCATGCTGGAAGAAGAGGAGCGCGCCCGCGTAGCAGCGGTGGATATCGATACCAGCCACATCTCCGTGCAGGGCACCGTGTTCGAGGTAGACGATCCCGCGGACGCGGAGACAGCGTCGTCGGCGCCGAACGTCGATCACCTGACCCTGGCGGAGCTGGGCGCTGAGCTCGGTCTCGGCGAACGCATGGAAGTGGTGGTAGCGGAGGTGGAAGCCAACTTCGACCTGGCGGCCCTCGGCGCGCTGCTGTCGGAGCCCGAAGCAACTGCGCCGCCGCCGCCCGGTGCCGCCACCGCCGATTTCGAAGTGGCCGAACCGGGCACGGATCTCGGCCAGCGGAAAACGGCTGCGCCCCCCGCAGCCCCGGACACCAACCACCTCAAGCTGGTGGACGAAGACGAACCCGGATCAACCGACTGAAAAGGAGCGCCATGAAGCTTTACGAATCCCCCAGCCCCAACGCCCGCCGCGTGCAGTTTTTCATGGCCGAGAAAGGCGTAGAGATCGAACGGGTGGCGGTGGACATCCGCGCTGGCGAGAACATCGCAGATGACTACCTGGCCAAGAACCCCGGTGGCCGCGTGCCCATGCTGGAGCTGGATGACGGTACTTACCTGTCGGAATCGGTGGCCATCTGCCGCTACCTGGAAGGTCTGCATCCCGAGCCCAACCTTCTCGGCGCAACGCCTCTGGAAGCGGCGCAGATCGAAATGTGGTCGCGCCGGGTAGAGCTCATCTTCATGGCCAACGTGGCCGGGGCGTTCCGCAATATCACGGGCTTTTTCAAAGACCGCGAAACCTGCGTGAAAGAATGGGGCGAAGTGTGCGCGGGGGCCGCAACGAAGGCGCTGGGCATGTTCGAGACGCAGCTTGGCGAAGCTGAGTACCTTGCCGGCGACCGCTTCACCAACGCCGACATCACGCTGGCCATAGCCATCGACTTTGCCAGGATGGTGAAAGTTGTGCCGTTTCCCGACGCCATGCCCAACATCGACCGCTGGCATGCCGCCGTGAGCGAGCGACCCGCCTACAGCGCAAGCTGATCGTCCGAGGCCGTCGGCGACAGATCAGCCGCTGACGGTTACCTCCAGCGCCTGAAAGCCCGCGGCTTCCATGGCGCGGCGTACTTCGCCGGCATTGTCGGGACAAAGCGCGATCATGCTGCCGCCGCCGCCACCACCGGTGAGCTTGGCGCCCAGGGCGCCGTGATGCCGCGCAATGTGGATCAGCTCTTCCAACCCTGGCGTGGAGAGCTGCAACGCGTTCAGGTAGCCGTGACACAGGTTCATCAGCTCGCCGATTTCTTCCTGGCGTCCGGCAATCAGCGCCTCTCTGGCCGCTTCGGTCAGCAGGGCGATGTGATCGAAGATGCCTTCGTAGCGTTCTGGATACTGCTGCCAGGCTTTGCGTACGCGCGCGACGGTATCTGCAGTGAGGCTTTCTTTGCCGCTCATGCCAACGACCAGTTTCAGCGGCTCCACCAGTTTCAGCGTGTCGAAGCGGGGCTGGTCGTCCACGCGGCGGTAGATGAGCGGTTCGCCGTAGGTGGCCACCGTGTTGTCCACGCCGCTGGGCGTGCCGTGGGCTGCTTTCTCACACTCGAAAGCCAGCTCGTTGATGCGATGATCACCCAGGCCGAGATTGTAGGTGTGATCCAGGGCCCGCAGGACCGCCACAGCCAGGGCTGAGGAGCCGCCGAGGCCCACAGCGCGAGGCACGTGCGGAAACACCTCTATGGTCATGGCTTGGTCCATGAGCTCCAGATCCTTGAGGATGCTGGCGAGGATGCCGCCCAGGCCCTGCGTGTTGGCATGCACCTTCTGTTCCAGGCCCCAGCGCGGGATGAGAATGTTCACCCCTTGTCCGCCGCTTTCTTTCACTACAGACGCTTCTACAGCCAGCGGTATGGGCAGAGCAATGGCGGGGCGGCCGTACACCACCGCGTGCTCGCCGAGGAGAATGACCTTGCCGCAGGCAGCCTGCCGTTCGCTGGCCTGAGGACGCGTTGCGTGACGGGCGAGGTTCTTCACGATTTCCTGCGCCTTCCACACCTTGATCTCGCCCGACTCGATGAGGCTTTCGACCACCGTCTCGAAGTACTCCTCGGGCACCCCTGCCGTGCTCGCCACGCTGCGCGCGTGCAGGTTCATGTGATTCTGCTGGATGCCGTTGGTGGACAGGGCGCGCAGCGCCGCAAAGTTCTGCGCCAGGCCGATGGTGCCCATGACCGCGGCCAGCTCGCTGGCGTCCGGGGAGCCGAGCAGCCGGTGGTTGATGCGCACGCTGGGATTGACCTCCAGAGAACCGCCCACCGTGCCCACCTTCATGGGGATGTCGATTTCACCCACCAGGTCCCCCTGCTCGTTCCGATACCAGCGTGTCAGCGCCTTGTACCTGCCGCTGCGTGCGGCGTACGCGTGCGCCGCCGCCTCTATGGCGCGCCAGTCGTTGCCGGTGGCCAGCGCCACCGCGTCGACACCGTTCATGATGCCTTTGTTGTGCGTGGCGGCACGGTAGGGGTCAGCCAGGGCGAGATCGTTGGCGAGAATGATGCCGTCGCGCACCTGTTCACCGGTGTAGCCTTTGCCTTCGAGGTTGGCGGTGGGGATGCACACGCTGGCTCGCGCGATGGCCCGGTCAGTGAGGTTGGAAAGAATCCGCAGAAATACTTTGCCGCCGGTGAGCGTCTCCACAAGCGAAGCGACGCCTTCGCACATGGAATTCACGAGGTTGGCGCCCATGGCGTCGCGCGTGTCGACCAGCAGGTGCAGCACCACCATCTGCCGCCCGTCCTGCTCGGCAACGTGGCTGAACACCTCGATGTCCAGGGCGCCACCGCCGCGAGCCACCATCTTGGGGTGCAGGCTGTTGGCGAGAGAGAGAATCTCCTCCTTGTGCGCCATGAGCGCGGCCATGGCCGGCTCCGGGTCGCTGTCCAGCACTGCCTGCACCTGCCCGATGAGGATCGGCTGCGTGGAGGTGGCCGTATAACCGCCGCCGAGGCGCGCGATGCGAGCCGCGCCCGACAGCCCCGCCACGATGGACGGCTCTTCCACCACCAGCGGTACGACGTAGTCTTTGTTGTTGATCAGGAAGTTCAGCGCCACACCCATGGGCAGGCCGAAGACGCCCACCACGTTCTCGATCATCTTGTCGGCGGAAGCGAGCTGCAGCTGATGGTTGGCGCTGACGAGCTGCTGCACGTCCTCGCGGCTGAGCAGGCCCCGTTCGTTGAGCGCAGCGATACGCTCGGCCACGTTCATCTTGAAGAAATTGGGAATGCGGGACGTGCGCGGCTGATCAGTCGCTGATTTGGACGCCATTGATGGCTATCTCCGTGTGGAGGGGAACGAATCCCTCGTCGTGCGCGGCGGTGTTGAACTGCTCCAGGCGCTCGGGGTCGTCGCTGAAAGCCATGCCGATGTCGCCCCCGCCCGCGCCGCAGGGTTTGTACACCACTTCGTTGTGCGCCGCGATTGTAGCTAACCTTGCGTGCTCTTGGGTAAAAATGTTGAGCGCGGCGTGCTCGTCGAGGACGCGTAGCTGCTCTGTATAGCCGGCCAGTCGCGCGAGCATCTCGTCGCTGCTGTGCTCAGGTACGGCAAAAAGTTCACGGCTCATGGTGCATAGGTCGTCGAGCGCGGTGGTCTGGTTCTCTGCCCGCCAGGCTGCAAAGCTCTGCACGTGAGCGCGGGTTGCCGCGGCGTGTCCTGTCCACAGCACCGAACCGTACAGGCCCGCGGGCCAGGACAGGGGCACAGCCCGACCGTTCTCATAGCGGATGACACCGCCACACCAGCTTGCCGCCACGTCGAGACCGCTGCCGCCGCCCTGCCAGCCATGGTGCGCGGCGTGGGCTTCCTGAAGGCTGGGGGTGCGTCCGGTGATCGCACACAGGGCCCGGTAGGTTGCGACGCCTACGGCAGCCGAAGAGCCGAGGCCCAGCTTTGTGCCCTGTCGGAAGAACGCTGTGCTGTCTGCGTGATACTGCCAGCCCCGGCCGGTTGCCCCTGCGTAGCCCGCTTCGCCCCAGTGCTGCAGCACGGCGTTGACGAGACTGCACACGGGGGCGTCGATCAGCGCGCTTGTGGACGTGTGGACACCTGCTGCGAGGAAACCGGCGGCCGAGAAACCCCATTGGGGTACCGGCGTTGCCGTGAGCGTCACCGTTGCCCGTCGGTCAACGGCCATGACAGCGGCGGGTGCTCCGGCCAGCACCGCGTATTCGCCCCAAACGACGATTTTTCCCGGCGCAGAGACAATCACTGCTGCAACCGCGCGCCGTCGCCGAGGCCGCACGTGATGGTGCGCAGCACGCCGGGTATGCCGCCGAGCGTGTCGGCAACGGTAGCTGCGGCTTCCGGGAGGCACACCGCTTTTACCTGCGGGCCCGCATCGATGGTGAAAAACACCGGCGTGCCGGTTTCGCGCAGAGCGGCCACCGCCTGCATGCATTGCAAGGTCGCAGCGTTCCAGTACACGAGCGCCGGGCGGGTGCTGAGCATGAGCGCGTGCATCTTCAGGCAGCTGTGCTCCGCTGCCGCCGCAAGCTGAGCAAAGTCGCGGGTGGTGACAGCTTCGCTCACGGTGGCGAAGTCATCGCCGCTGCTGCGCGTCCAGGCGTTGAAATAGGGTGACGTCGCGCGCGTGCGCTCCATGCCTTCCGTGCTGCCGACGGCCTTCGGCGCTTCGCTGGTGATGGCCACGACCGTGGCAAGGGGCCAGTGGCCGGCCGGGGCCAGCTGCTGGGCCCGCCACAACGGCGGCACCAGCGCCACGTAGCCGCCGAACAGCGAACGCGCTGCACTGGCTGAGCCGGTGCGCGCCCATTCGGACATGATCTCCGCGTTCAGACCCAGTTCCGCGTGTGCGTTCAGGGCCACCATCAGCGCCGCGAAGCCCGAGGCGGACGAGGCGAGGCCGGAGCCGGTGGGGAAGTTGCTGGCGCTTTCGATGCGTACCGGCGGCACGTCGAACTGTTCGCGCAGCGTGGCCAGGAAACGGGTGACTTTGCGGTCCCCGGTGGGCCGGCCGTCCAGCACGAACGTGTCCTCGTCTGCGGGCAGCACCGTGGTGGTGGTGGTCAGATGATCGAGCGTGATCGACAGGTTCGGCGTAGCCGGAATATTGCCGGGCTTGTCCTGCTTGCCCCAGTACTTCACCAGCGCAATGTTGGGGTGCGCGACGGCGGTGACACCCGTTGTGGTCATGATTCTGTCAGCTGTATGCCGGCGGTGGGGTGAACGCGAACCCGGCGTTTTCCAGTTCTCCAGCAACGCCGATGGTCACGAGGTCACTGTACTCGGGGCCGACAATCTGCACGCCGATCGGCAGGCCCTGATCGTTGAGGCCGGTGGGAATCACCGTTGACGGCAGGTACGCGACGCCGGTTAGGCCTGCCCAGAACACCTGCTCGAAATAGGGCCGTTCCTGGTTGTCGACCATGATGGTGCGCTCGCTGAATTTGCGGTGGTCGTGCTCGAAGGCGGCCGTTGGCATGATGGGGGCGATGAGCACGTCGTAAGCGCTGGTATTTTCTTCGCGATTGAAAAAGTCGTGCCAGCTCCAGCGCAGATGGTGCCGCAGTTCGTTGGCTGCGCCCCACTCCTTGAAGCTGGATACCTGCGCACGCATGACCTTCGCGCCGTCGCTGGTGTCGTTGGGGTCGAAACCCGCAACGTAGGCTTTCAGCGATTCGTAATCTTCGTCCGGCATGCGTGCCGACATGGTTGCCTGCAGCAGCCATTGATAGGTGTCGTGGCTGTGTTCGGCCGTGAAGCCCGGGCGCGCCTCGAAGTCCACGCTGGCGCCGGCATCGGCCAAAGCTCGGGCAACGAGTTCCACGCGGGCTTCCACCTCGCGGGAGACCGGCGCGCGTTCGTCGTTCTGCCACACCGCGACGCGCAGATCGCTGAGCGTGCGGCCGCGCCATTCCGGGAGGTCCAGCTTGAAGCCGCGCGCGGCGATCTTGTCCGGACCGGCCATGGCGCGCAGGGCAATGTCGAGGTCTTCCGCAGACCGGGCCATGGGGCCGATCACGGAAATGTCACTCGATGAGCGGATGTCACCGGGCGGCGTGTGTCCGCGCATCCACAGCAGATCATAGGTGGGCTTGTGACCGAAGATGCCGCAGAAGTGGGCCGGGTTGCGGATGGAGCCGCCGATATCCGAACCGGTTTCCAGCCCCGTGAGGCCTGCGGCCAGCGCGGCAGCCGAGCCGCCGGAAGACCCGCCCGGTCCCCGGGCGTGATCGTAAGGATTGTTTGTGGTGCCGTAGACGTCGTTATAGCTCTGAAAATCAGCGAGCGAGAGCGGTACGTTGGTTTTGCCGAAAATGTTTACGCCTTCGCGGGCGATCTTCTTGAGAGACTCTGCATCTTCTTCGGGAACGTTGTCCTGCCAGGCCGGATTGCCCCAGGTGGTAGGTGTGCCGGCTACGTTGTAGGACTCTTTCACGGTCATGGGCACGCCGTGGAAGGCACCCCGGCCAGTCTCGTCGGCAAGGGCTGCGTCCATGGCAGCTGCGCGCTCGCGGGCCTGATCGCGGATGTCGACCACAATGGCGTTCAGATCCGGGTTGAAGCGGTCCACGCGCGCAACGTAGTGCTCGAGCAGCTCGGCGGCTGACAGCTCTTTCGCTTTGAGCTTGCGGGCAAGGTCGGCGGCTGAGGCGAAGGCGATATCGCTCATGGTTGGCTCCAGGTGCGTTTGGCAGATTTTGTAACCGGCTATTCTTCGGAGCGCAACCGCAGACGCTCCATCCAGCCGTCAATGTGCTGCCGCGCGGGAGGGAAGTCCAACGCGACGAAGGCGGCCCCCAGCGGCAGCATCCAGAAGCCCAGCACGGGGAGAAAACCGAACACGCCACCGATCATGAACAGGATACCCACGATGGTGCGTACGCCTGGCGGCACGTGATCGCGTCCCCACTTCAGGGTGCGGTAAGTGAAGAGCCGGATCCTGTGCTTGAGATCGCTGTCTTGCTTTGCCACTAAACCATCACGGGCCCGTCGGAGGGCGCATCGTGGGCATTGGGGTGAGCGCGGCGCTGCAGATCGGGATCGATGGACAGAAACCGGTAGCGCCCGTCGTCGGCGAGCGTGCGTTCGATGCGGTTGCGATGCATCAGCAGGTGCAGGTGCGCAATCGCTTCGCCGAGGGCCATCATCATCTGTCGCGGATCCAGCTCGCGCGCAAAGAGCACCGGCAGAAGGTCTTTCGCCACCTGAGGCTCGACGCAGGCCTCCTCGATGGCAAGCATGCGGTCGTCATGGTGACTGATGAGCCCGCGCAGGCGCTCACGTACGCCTTTGAACGGCAGGTTGTGCGCTGGCAGCACCAGCGTGTCGGCCGGGGTTGTCAGAAACTTGTCATGCGAGTCCATCCACGCTTTCAGAGGGTTGGCGTTGGGCTCGGTGGGATGGACGGACACGTTCGACGTGATCACCGGCAGTATCTGGTCGCCGCTGATCATGATCTTGAGCTGCGCGCAGTACAGGCACGCATGTTCCGGGGAGTGCCCGGAACCGACGATGACCTGCCAGTCGTGCTCGCCGATGGTGAGCACCTGGCCGTCTTCCAGGCGCTCGTAGCCCGCAGGCATCTCGGGCATGGACATGCCTTCGTTGGAGCGCTGCGACCACATCTGCTGCAGCTGGTCCAGATAGTCTGCCGGCATGCCCGCGCGCATGTAGAACTCGGCACCGAGCCACGACGTGTGGTGGCTGCCGCCGCTGTTGGAAAAGGCGCGCGCCTGGTAGTACTCGGCGCGGGTCATGTACAGGGCGCACTTGAACTCGTCGGTGATCATGCGGGCCTGACCGATGTGGTCGGGGTGCATGTGCGTGCAGATGACGCCAATGACCGGCTTGCCCGCCAGCTGGGACGCGAAGACTTCGTGCCACAGGGCGGCAACGTCCGGCGTGCTCAAGCCCGTGTCCACCACGTACCAGCCGTTGCGATCCTCCAGCAGATACAGGTTGATGTGGCTCAGCGACCCGGGCATGGGCATGGTGAGCCAGCGCACGCCCGGGGCAATTTCGACGGTGGTGCCCGGGGATGGATGGTCGGCCCAGGGATAGGTGAGGTCGATCTGTACGTTCATAAGCGTCGCAGTATAGCGTGATCAGGTGACAGCCGCTTGACCGGGGTCGGAAAGCGGTGCGAGGCTCTCAGGCTGGTGGAGAGAGATGACAAGGGGGAGTTAACCATGACCGGGACAGCGCTCGAGACGGACACGTTCAAAATGAACGTCAAGCCGGTGCCCACTCTGGATGCCGAGATCAACGACATCCGCATGAAAACGGCGGAAATCGTGAACGAACACGTGCTGCCCAACGAAGGCCGCTTGTGGGGCTGGCTGGCGGACAGCGCCAACGCCAGCAACGAGGTGAAGGCGGAGGCCAAGGCGCTGAAGGAGGAGATACAGGAGCGTGTGAAAGAAGCGCAGCTCTGGGCGCCGCACCTGCCGCCGGAGTTTGGCGGCATGGGCTTGTCGTTCCTTCAGCATGCGTACATGAACGAAGTGCTGGCTTACAGCCCCGGCGCCGCATCGCTGTTCGGTGTGGTGGCCCCCAACTCGGGGAACCAGAAGATCCTCGTGAAGTACGGCACGCCGGAGCAGCACGAGCAGTGGCTCAAACCGCTCACCGAGGGCACCATGCAATCGGGCTTCTCCATGACCGAGCCCGACAATCCCGGATCAGACCCGCGGTCGCTCACCACCCGCGCGGTGCTGGATGGGGACGAATGGGTCATCAACGGTCACAAGTGGTTCACGTCCAACGGCCACGCGGCCGACTTCTACATTGTCATGTGCCGTACCGCGGACCCGGATGATCCCACCGGGGCCAACGAAAAGATGACGCAGATCATCGTGCCGAAAAGCACCCCCGGCGTGAACATCGTGCGCGGTGTGCCCGTGTGGGGCAAAGCGTCCAGTCACTGCGAAATCAAGTACGAGAACGTGCGGGTGCCGCGGGAGAACCAGCTTGGCCGCACCGGCACGGGCCACCAGGCGGCGCAGGACCGTCTCGGCGCCGGTCGTGTGTATCACTGCATGAATTCCATTGGCTCCATGTGGCGCGCGTTCGATCTGATGGTGGCGCGGCTCATGACGCGCGAGGTGCACGGTGGTGAGAAGCTCGAAGAGAAGCAGTTCATGCAGGGCTTTGTCGCCGACAGCTACATGGACATCCAGTCGGCGCGACTCATGACCATTCATTGCGCGGAGAAGATGGAGTCCGGCGCTGACCCGCGGACGGACATCTCGGCGATCAAGGTGTTTGTGCCTGCGGCGTATCACCGCGTGGTGGACCGCGCGATACAGGTTTACGGCGCCGCGGGCGTATCCGGTGATCTGCCGCTGGCAAGCATGTACCAGGGCGCCCGCACCCTCAGGCTGGCGGACGGGCCGGACGAGGTGCACAGAATTCTCATGGCAAAGCTCATTCTGCGCCAGTACCACGCGGGAGAAAGCTGGGATTTCGGGAACTAGCGGTCGCTGAAAAAAGCAGTAATATCAAGCATATGGCCGAACTGCAGCGTCCCAGAGACTTCTTCGACGAAGATGAGATCGCGCATCTGCGCGGGCTCTCGCCGTGGCGCAGCACGTGGTCGCTGGTGCATTGCTGGGGGGTGATCCTCGCCACCTGGATCGTGGTGACCGTCTGGACCAACCCAGTCACGGTGCTGGTGGCGGTTTTCGTCATCGGTGCGCGGCAGCTGGGCCTCGGTATCCTGTCGCACGATGGTGCGCACTACACCCTGTTCGAGCACCGGCGCTTGAACGACTGGGTGTGCGAGTGGATTCTGAGCCGGCCATTTACCAGCGGCACCATTGACGGCTACCGCAAGTATCACCTCAAGCATCACGCGTTCACGCAGCAGGAGGACGATCCGGATCTGGCTCTCTCTGCGCCGTTTCCCATCAGCAAAGCGTCCTGGCGCCGGAAGGTGTGGCGCGATCTCACGGGGCAGACAGGCTGGAAACAGTACGGCGCGATGTTCCGGGACGCCTTCCGGGGAGAGACGCGGCGAGAGGCGGTTGCAAACGGCCTGCAGCGCTTCGGCCCGAATTTTCTGATCAACGGGGTTTTCTTCGCGGGCTTTGCCCTGGCGGGCAAGTGGTATCTCTACTTCCTGCTGTGGTGGCTGCCCGCGCTTACCTGGAACCGTTTCATCACACGCCTGCGTAACATCGCGGAGCACGCTGCTGTCCCTGACGACAACGATCGTCTGCGCAACACACGCACGGTGCGGGCCGCCTGGTGGGAGCGCGCGTTCATAGCACCGTATGGGGTGAACTATCATCTCGAGCACCACCTGGTGGTGAACTGTCCCTGGTACCGGTTGCAAACAGCGCACCGGATGCTCGTGGCCAAGGGGCTTGCACCGAAGATGGAGGTGCGGGAGGGGTACCGGGACATGTTGACTGCCGCGGTGCCTGCCTGACGTCATGCCGAAGCTCAGCCCACAGGAGCGCGACGCCTTCCTTGCGGAGCCCGGGGTGCTGTTGCGCATAGCCGTGGTGCGCGAGGACGGGCGCCCGCTTGTCACCCCGATCTGGTTCATCTACGAAGACGAGGCCATCTACTTCACGCCGCGCGAGAAATCGGAGTGGTTTGCCTGCCTGCGCCGCGATCCCCGCGTGAGCCTGTGCATCGACGAGCAGCCGCTGCCGTACCGTAAGGTGCTGGTGGACGGTACCGCTGAGCTGGTACACGATGTCGGCGAGGACGACCGCTGGCGCGAGCAGTACCGGCGCATTGCCCGGCGTTACGTGGACGAGGCGGGCGCGGACGCTTACGTATCCAACACAATCGACCAGCCGCGGGGGTTGTATCGTGTTCGTCTGGCGGAGGCGCAGGTCAGCACGTGGCGCATGCCGCTGCAGGGGGAAGACGGCATGGGCATATGGCACCAGCGCTACTATGTGCCCGGCACGAGTTTCTGAACGGGCGTGAGGCGGTAAGACACATGCATTGTCCGAAGTGTCCAGGAGAAATGGAGCTGCGCACCTACGGGCGCAAGATCCAGTTGCACCGGTGCGGGGAGTGTTTCGGTCTCTTCTGCCAGCCCGACGTGCTGCTGGAAATGAAGCGGGAATGGATGTCCGAGATTGTGCTGGACTCGGGAGACCCCAAGCTCGGCCGGCAGCTCGACAAGATCGAAGACATAGATTGCCCGGCCTGCGGTATTCCCATGGACAAGAGCTACGACGCCCACCAGAAACACATCTGGTTCGAAAGCTGCGCCCAGTGCGAGGGTATGTACTTCGACGCTGGAGAATTCTCGGATCTGAAGTACGACACCTTCATTGATCGCATACGCGACTACGTTCGTGGTGAACGCCAGCCCCGCTGACGCCCGGGCTGGCTGGCGGTTTGTGTCGCGGCGTTGCCGCGCCGCAGCAGTCTGGTTGTGCTTCGGTTTCGCCATCGCGGGGTGCAGCGACACACCGCCGGCTGCGCCCGGTGCTGGCGAAGCCGAGGCGCCTGCGACGGCGGAATCTGCACCGGCTTTCGAAGTGCAGCTGGGTGATCTGCCCGAGATCAGGGAACGCGGTGTGCTGCGGGTGGCGCGCCAGGCCTACAGCGGCTACACCACGTTGCCGGGCGAAGGTATTCAACTGCAGAAGTACGAGCGGGTGGCGGAGGCGTTCGCCGAGCGCCTCGGAGTGCGCGTGGACTGGGTGGAGATTGCCGAATTTGTCCCGCTGCTGAATGCCGCGCGCGACGGTCGTGCCGACCTCGTGGTCGGCAACCTGTCCATCACGCCCGAGCGCGCCCTGCTGCACCGGTTCAGTCTGCCGCTGTCGCGCTCCAGCGAGTGGCTCATCGGTGCGGCGCAGGACAGCGCGGATGCAACGGCTGCGCAGGAAGGGAACGCGCCGCGCATCGGTCTGCCGCCCGGCACCGTGTACCACCGCACGGCCGCCAGCCGGGGGCTCACCAATGTGGTGGAGATCGAAGATGTCACCCCGGACCAGGTGTTCGAAGCCATGGCGGCGGGGCAGTTCGAACAGACCATCATAGACGCGGTCACCGCGCGGGGTCTGCTGGATCGCTATCCGCAGTTTGCCAAGCTTGATGAGCTGATCTCCCGACCGCTGGCGTGGGTGATGCGCCAGGACAGCGTGGAGCTCGGTGAGGCGCTGGATACGTTCATCATCGAGGAGCACCTCGGTGAGCGTGCGGCGGCCCTCGAGCATCGTGACCTCCCGGCGTTGCAAGCCGTAGGCGTGCTGCGGCTGATCACTGTAACAGGGCCGCACACGTACTTTCTCTACAAAGGCGAGCTCATGGGTTTTGACTATGAGCTGGTGCAGCGCTTCGCGGAGCGCCACGATTTGAAGGTCAGCGTGATCGTTGCTGCCGATCGCAGGCATGCACTGCGGCTGCTCGAAGATGGCGCCGGCGATCTCATTGCGGCCGGTGTAACGCCGCTCGCCAGTCGCTACGCCCAGGGCTGGCGGTTCACCGATCCGTACCTGTTTGTCGACGAGATGCTGGTGACCGCGCCCGGTGGCCCGGACGGTGACGTTGCATCCGCAGAGGCTGCGCCGACGCCGACGCTGACGCTGAATCGCACCACCAGCCACTGGAGCACGGCACAGAACCTCGGCTTTGCGGTGGAGGAGACGTCGTTGTCCACGGACGCCATTCTCGAGCGCGTCGCCGAGGGCGAGGTGGCGGCGACAATTGTCGACAGCCAGCTGCTGGACATCATGCGTGCCGCCGGCCTGGAATTTGGCGCTGCGGAATCCGTGCGCCAGGCGGTAGGCCTCGCCTGGGGCGTGCGTCCCGATCAGCCCGAGCTGCTGGCAGCAGCGAATGCGTTCATTGCGGACGATTACCGCAGTCTCGGGTATAACCTGCTGCGCCGTAAGTACTTCGACAATGCCCGGCGCATCGCGCGGCGGGAGGTGCATCGGGTCAGCGGGGGGTTGCTGTCACCCTACGACCAGTCCCTGCAGCGGCTGGGCGCCCAGCATGCCTTCGACTGGCGCCTGCTGGTGTCGCAGGTGTACCAGGAATCGGAATTCAAACCGAAGCGCACGTCGTTCGCCGGCGCCCGGGGGCTGATGCAGGTCATGCCCAGAACGGCACGGCAACTGGGGGTTTCTCCGGACGATCTGTTCAAAGTGGAACCTGGCCTCGATGCCGGGGTGCGCTACCTCGCCTGGTGCCGGGAACGCTTTCAGGACGAGCTGCCCATTGCCGAACGGACATGGTTTGCGCTGGCGGCCTACAACGCGGGAGCCGGTCATGTGCACGACGCGCGGCGCCTGGCCACGGAGCTGGGTCTCAATCGCGACGTGTGGTTCGGCAACGTCGAGGAAGCCATGCTGAAGCTGAGCCTGCCGAAGTACTACCGGCAGGCATCTTTCGGTTACGTGCGTGGCCGGGAACCCACCAACTACGTACGGGAGATCCGGCAGCGCTATCAGGCGTACGTGGACCATCTGCGCACGCTGTGAGCCTCAGCGGCGCACGGACGTGCTCTGGCGGCGCTCGACAGGATATTGCTCCCGGAGCGCCCTGGCCCGCTCGGCGTCGGTGCGCGTGAGCAACTGAGCCAGGCGCTGGGCGGCCTCCGCCTTGCGGGTGCCATCCTCGATGGCGTCGAAGGCCCGCTCAGCCTGCTCCAGGTCGGCGCGGCGGCTGATGGTGGACGCCAGCAGATTGTCGCGCTGGATTCCATTCTCGAACGACAGGGCGTAGTCGACGGCCGCTTCCGCGTCGAGGCGCGCCCATTGCGAGACGAGATTGGCGCGCAGCGCCGGTTGAATCTCGTCCCTTTGCTCGTCCACCCACCGGGCAGCCGCCTCAGGATCTTCGTGCACCCATCGGTTGACGAGGGACCGTCCCGCGCGGGCCAGATCGGTGTTTGGCACATAGGTTTCCATGATGCGCCGCGCCTGGGCAGCGTTCTCCGCGTTGGAGATCACCGCCCGGGCGGCTCTGCCACGCTCGTCGACGTCGAGACTCAGCAGCCACTCATCGATACGGTCTGTCCCGGCCCGCGCGAGGCTGCGGGCGGCGATGGAGATCACCGACCGGCGCACACCCGGGTTGGTTACCGTCGCCAGATAGGCGAGGGCACCCTCCACGTCCCGATCGATCCAGGTGTTGATCAGCGCCGTTTCCAGATAGGTGCGCAGGGCCGGGTCGTCGACGGTGGTGAGGCGGTTTCGCGCAGCATCCAGGTCCTGCAGCGCATAGCGTGCAAACACCATGGAGGCGAGCGACGACCGGTTGCGATCGCCGAGATCCGTGCCTGAGAGGATCCATTCCAGGGCGCTTTCACCGTCCTCCGCGGCCCACTGAATCAGCAATTGCGAGTAGTTGTTGTGTTTGACGTTATCGTCCACGTCCAGCGCATCTACCGCAGACAGGGCGGCAACGGGATCGAGCCCTGCCCACCGTGCCAGCACCGTGTTCATGGCGTGGTAGCGTGCAATGTTGCTGTCGATCTCCGCCGCCAGGGTCAGCGCAGCGGCATATTCGTGGGGGGCAAGAGGCAGGCTGCGCAGCGCGCCCAGCTGCAGCGCGCGCTCGAAGCGCTGGGCAAACGGCGGCTCCTCGAGGCCTTCCGCCTGCAGCACACCAACCGCTGCGGCCTGGCGCGCGCTGCCGTACAGGACGCTCATGAGTTCTTCCACCGCCTCCGGCTGCGTTTGCGCGAGGGCGCGAAAAACGGCCGCAATCCAGCTGTGCTCAGGATCTTCCAGCGACAGGAGGTAGTCGTAGGCGGCGAGGGCGTCCAGCGCGGCCAGACGCTCCAGCAGGATGCCCACGGCTGCGGCCCGCTGCGGGCGCGGCATGTGTCGGCGCGCGTCGTCCATCTGTTGCCGGAGGCCGTCCACATCAAGACCGGCCGCCAGCTCGTACAGCGCCCTGCGGCGGGTGAACTCGTCACCGTGGGCGGAGGCAGTGAACACGTCCGCAACGACAGGCTCGCTGTGGACTGCGCCGGGCATGGATGGGACCGTCGCCGGCAGGGGCACAGCCGGCGGAGCCGTTGCGCGCGCGGCAGGGGCCTGGGCCGGGGGCACTACAGTGAGATAGGCGAGCGCAAGGCCGGCCGCAAACGAGACGCCCAGCAGCAGAAGCACTGTCAGTCTGCTCATGGTATCGATCCTCCCTGTCGAACCCCTTGACTGGTTGACCGCGACAGCGAAAGCTAGTTCGATGATGCCGTATTCGATCGCACCCGCAACCTTCGCGGCGACCTGTCTGATCAGTCTTTTCAGCTTCGCCGCTTACGCTGAGGTGCAGGACAGCGACGCTGACGGTTTCGTTTCTGTCCACGAACTCGTGCTGGAGGCGGCGCCCGCAGATGCGTACGCCGCGTTTGTCGACGTTGCGGCCTGGTGGGATGCAAGCCATTCCTTCGGCGGCGACGCGGCGGCGTTGTCCCTGGACGACCGGGCGGGTGGGTGTTTCTGCGAACGCACCAGCGAGCTTTCGGTGGAGCATCTGCGCGTGATCAATGTCGAGCGTGGACGATCAGTCGTGTTGAGCGGAGGGCTCGGCCCCCTGCAGGCGCTGGCGGTGCGGGGCACCATGGCGTTCCGATTCGAGCCGGTGCCCGACAGAGACGACCGCTCATTGCTGCGCTATCGCTATGTGGTGGGTGGCTACGCCCCGGACGGTCTGGCGGCGTGGGCTGAGCCGGTGGACCGCGTGCAGCTCGGACAGCTGCGGCGGCTGCAGAGTTTCATTGCGGAAGGAGTAGCGCCCAATCGCTAGCAGATTCACTCACCGTCTGGCCCGAGAAGACGACGTGCCGGCGATCCTCGAGCTCATGCAGGCGGCGATTTCCGGCAACATGCAGGCGTTTCTGTCCCCGGACGAAATCGAGGCCGCTCAGGAGAGCATGGGTGTGGATCGAAGTCTCATTGAAGACCAGACCTATTTTGTGGTCGAAACCGTCCACGAAGAACACACGGTACTGGTCGGGTGCGGCGGCTGGGGAAAGCGCAAAACGCTCTACGGCGGAGATCATACGGCCGGGCGGGACGACAGCCTGAGTGACCCCACCCTCGACGCAGCGCGCATACGCGCCATGTACACCCATCCCGCATGGACCCGGCAAGGCATCGGGACGCTGCTTCTGAACCTCGGCGAGGCAGCCGCGCGTAACGCGGGCTTTGCCACCATCGAGCTGGGCTCCACGGTACCCGGGGAGCCGCTCTATCTCGCGCGTGGCTACGTGGAGGTGGCGCGGGAAACGCAGATCGCGGGCAACGGCGCTAAAAGCGTGATCATCAGGATGTCTAAGCCCCTGTGACAGTGGCGCCGGTCCGGCTGCCGGTCACGTCGGCAAGGGCTCGCCAAGCTCGCGAGCGCGCTCCAGTCGACGGGCTTCGTCGCCAGGCAGATGTCGCTGCGCCAGGTACATGAACAACGCTGCCGGGATCAGCGTGAGCAGGCACACACCGATTGCCGAGCGCAGTGCATCCGCGTCGCTCATGCCCGAGGCAAAAAACATGTCCGAGAGCTGGCCTATCACGTACGGGCCCATGGCCAGGCCGATAAACGTGTTCATCAGAATGTAGTAGGCGCCGGCCACGGCCCGCATGCGCGGCATCACCAGGTCTGCGGCCGTGCTTGGCGGCACGCCGCCGGCGCAGGCGGCAAACGCTGTGAGAAAAAAGTTGATGACGTACGCTGCCACGAGGCTGTCGCTGTAAATCAGCCACAGCAGCAGCGGCACCTTGCCGGCGATGGAGACATAACCCAGCACGATACGACCGCTCGGCATGCGCGCCTTCAGCCAGTCGGCGAACATGCCGCCCAGCGTAATGCCCAGGAAGCCGCCGGTGGCGGCGCCCAGACCGAGGTAAAGACCCACTTCCGCCGCACCCACGTCGTGCACGCGCAGCAACAGGGGCGGAATCCAGAATCCCGAGCCATAACCGATGAACGCCGTCGCGGGAAAGGCCAGCATGGTGTAGATGAACGCCCGTGAGCCGAACATCATTCTGTGGGTGGCCGGGTCGCGCAGCTTCAGTGACTGCGCCCAGGTAATGGTGATGTACACCCCGAAACCGGTGGTGATCCACTGCGCCACGCTGCCCGTCAGCCAGATCAGCAGCCAGGCGCCGGCCACGATGGCGGCTGCGGCGACGAGGTTCGTACGCACGGCCGGCCGGCTCTCGCGCAGACCCAGCAGGTTGAAAGGCGGCAGCACTGCCATCAGTTCCTTGCCCAGCAGGCGGAACGGGTGCGGGTGCTTTTCGGCAACCAGACCCTCGCTGATGCCCCGGGTGGGTTCCCGCAGCGTGCGCACCCACAGCGCCATGACGATGCCGGGCAGTCCCACGGCCATGAACGCCACCTGCCAGCCTCTGAGGCCGAACGGCGGATCGACGGGATAGGCGGCAGCCCACGCGTCGAGGATGTAGCCACCGAGGAAAATGCCGATTCCCGCGCCAATATAGACCCCGGACGCGTAGATGGCGATCACGGTGGCGCGCAGCTTCGGCGGATAGTAGTCCGCCAGCATCGAATAGGCGGCCGGCGATGCGCTGGCTTCGCCGATACCCACGCCGATGCGGCAGGCGGCCAGCATGCCGAAAGAGCGCGCCAGCCCCGACACGGCGGTCATGAGACTCCAGAAACCGAGACCGATGGAGATCAGGCTGCGTCTCGTCCAGACGTCCGCAAAGCGGGCCAGCGGTATGCCGAACACCGCGTAGAACACGGCGAACACGGTCCCGTAGAGAAACCCCATCTGTGCATCGCTGATGCCGAGGTCGGCTTTGATGTCTTCCGCCAGAATCGACAGGATCTGGCGGTCGATGAAGTTGAAGATGTACACCAGCACGAGAACGACGAGTACGTAGTTTGCGTACCGTCGGCTGGCTGGTTGCGGCGTCACCTCATGAACGTCCTGGGCGCCGGTGCTCACCCTTCGGCGGTCTCATCGAAGAGGCCCTGAAAGCCGCGCGGCTCGTTGCTGCTGCGCGCCTCGCGCAGGCAGCGGGCGAGGACAGGAATTCCCTCCACGATCTGCTCCGGCGTGAGATGGCCGAAAGCCAGGCGTAGATAGGGTTTGTTGCGATTCTGGTAGTGAAAGGCCGTGCCGGGCAGGTAGTTCACGCCGCTGGCCTGCGCGCTCGCGTAGAGTTTCTTCCGGTCGACGTCGTCCGGCATGCGCAGCCAGATGAACAGTCCCCCCACGGGATTGGACCAGGTGCAGATGTCATCCAGCTCCGCTGCCAGACCAGCGGTGGTGAGGTCGCGTTTCTCCCGCAGCACGGGATTCGTGACAGCGGCGTGGGCGTCGATACCGTCCCGGTAGAATTCGGCGGCAATGGCGGAGGCCAGATAGTTGCTGCCGGCGTCGTGGCGCCGGGCGAGAATTTTCTCGAGCATCGGCGGCCGGGCGTAGATGTACCCGAGGCGGAAGCCGGGTGCGAGGATCTTGCTCAAAGAGCCGAGGTAGATATGCCGCGGATCGTCGTCCAGGGCGAACAGCGCCGGTTCCACGGGTCCCTCGTAGTGCACGTCGGCGTAGCAGTTGTCCTCGACGATGGGTACGTCGTAGCGGCGCGCCAGCTCGATCATTGCCTCGCGCCGGGCCCGGGGCATGACAAAGCCGGTGGGGTTCTGATACGTGCTGATCGCGTAGATGAAGCGCGGTGAGCGACCCTCGCCAGCGAGGCGTGCCAGCGCTTCTTCCAGCTGATCCAGTCGCATGCCGCCCTCGTCTAGGCCGATGCCCACCATATCCAGGCCGAGGCTGCGGTACGCGCCGAGGGTGCCGGGGTAAGAAAATTCTTCGACGATGACTGTGTCGCCGCGACCTTCCTGCAGCGCCTCCGCCGTGAGCGTGACCGCCTGCATGGAGCCGTTGGTGATGATGAGGTGCTCAGGATCGAGGGTTACCCCCTCCCGCTCGCCTTCGCGGGCGGCCATGGCGGCGCGCAGACCCGCGTGTCCCAGCGAGCCCGGATAGCGGGTGAGGGCTTCCGCCTCGTCCCCGATCGCTTTCACGGCAGCCGCCTGCAGCGCTTCCGTGGGAAAGGTGCTCGGATCAGAGCGACCCGTGCCGAAGTCGTAGCGTATGTCTGTCATGCCGGTATCCCCCCTCCGGCAAGAGTACACGGTGGCCGTCGATGGACAAACCGCGCGGCGCTGCCGATCATGCTGTCACGGCAGATGGTGAGGACGGTCAGTGGGGGACAAGCTGCGCTTCGGCATGCTCGGCGGCGGCGAGGGCGCATTCATCGGGCAGGTGCATCGCATGGCTGCGGAGCTGGACGGGCTGGCGCAACTGGTTTGCGGCGCGTTTGCATCCACGCCGGAAAAATCGCGGCGGTCGGGCACCGCGCTCTACGGCCTGGACGAAGCGCGCTGCTACGACACCTACACCGACATGTACGCTGCCGAGCGCGCGTTGCCTGAGACAGAGCGCATGCACTTCGTGGTGATCGCGGCGCCGAATCATGTGCACTTCGAAGCCGCCCGGCAGGCGCTCGCCAGCGGCTTTCACGTGGTGTGCGACAAACCCCTCTGCCTGACCGTGGCGGAGGCCCGGATGCTGCAGCAGGCCGTGGCTGCCAGTGGCCTGCAGTTTGCCGTGACATACAACTACACCGGTTATCCCATGCTGCAGGAGGCGCGTTCACTCATCGCCAGTGGTGAGCTTGGCGCCATCCGGCGGGTGCAGTGTGAGTACCTGCAGGGGTGGCTGGCGGCGCCGCAACCGGCCAACAAGCAGGCGGCGTGGCGAACGGATCCGAGCCGCGCGGGTGCGGCCGGTGCCTTCGGCGACATCGGCTCGCACGCAGAGAACCTTATTGCCTACGTGACGGGTCTCACCATCACGGAGCTGTGTGCGGATCTCACCACGTTCGTGCCCGGGCGCGCGCTGGACGACGATGGCAACGTGCTGCTGCGCTTCGCAGGCGGTGCACGGGGGGTATTGAGTGTTTCGCAGATAGCGGTGGGCCGGGAGAACGGTCTGGCGCTGGCGGTTTACGGTGATCGGGGCAGCGTAAGCTGGCGGCAACGTGAGGCCAACAGCCTCACGGTGCGCCGGGTGGATGGTGCGGAGGAGGTGCGCCGCACCGGTGGGGCCGGCCTCAGCGAGGCGGCTGCCGCTGGCGCGCGGCTGCCGGCGGGCCATCCGGAGGGATATCTCGAAGCCTTCGCGAACGTCTACCGCAACTTCTGCCTGTGCCTCGGTGGTGCTGCGGCGGCGGAGCATGGCTACCCGGGAGTGACGGACGGGCTGCGCGGCATGCAGTTCATCGAGGCGGTGGTGCGCAGCCGGGGTGCCTGGGTCACGCCCGGGGCGGACACGGACGCATAACAATAAGGAGAACGCATGCAGACTCTCAAAGGCCCGGCAATTTTTCTTGCGCAGTTCATGGACGACGCGGAGCCGTTCAACAGCATTGATACCATGGCGCGCTGGGCGGCAGAGCTTGGTTTTGTCGGCATCCAGGTGCCGATCGGCAATCCGGCTTTCATCGACGTGCGCCTCGCTGCCGAGAGCCGCGATTACTGTGACGAGCTCAAAGGCCGGGTCGCCGCGCACGGTGTGGAGATCACCGAGCTGTCCACACATCTCGAAGGTCAGCTCGTCGCCGTGCACCCGGCTTATGACGAGCTCTTCGACGGTTTTGCGCCTGAGGAGGTGCGGGGCAAGCCCGCAGCCCGCACCGCATGGGCCATCGAGCAGGTGACGCTTGCGGCCCGGGCGAGCGCCAATCTCGGCCTCACTGAGCAGGTATCGTTCTCCGGCGCGTTGCTGTGGCCGATGATGTATCCGTGGCCGCAGCGCCCGCCGGGGCTGGTGGATGAAGGCTTTGCCGAGCTCGCTCGGCGCTGGCGGCCCATTCTCGATGCACACGAGGAAGCGGGTGTGAACGTCTGCTACGAGATTCACCCCGGCGAAGATCTGCACGACGGCGTCACCTTCGAGCGCTTCCTGGACGCGGTGGACGGCCATGCCCGCGCGAACATCCTGTACGACCCCAGCCACTTCGTGCTGCAGCAGCTGGACTACCTCGATTTCATCGACATCTATCACGAACGCATCCGCATGTTTCATGTGAAGGATGCCGAGTTCAACGCGACCGGCCGCAGCGGGGTCTATGGCGGCTATCAGGACTGGCTGGCGCGCCCGGGACGCTTCCGCTCCCTCGGCGACGGGCAGATCGACTTCCGCGCCATCTTCTCGAAGCTGGCCGGCTACGATTACGCGGGCTGGGCGGTGCTGGAGTGGGAGTGCTGTCTCAAACACCAGGAAGACGGCGCCCGTGAGGGGGCGGCGTTCATCCGTGATCACATCATCCGGGTGACGGACAAGGCGTTCGATGACTTCGCCGCGAGCGGCGTGGATGCCGGGCGCAATCGCAGGCTGCTGGGCCTGGATTGAGCGTGTCCGGAAACGCGGCCCTCGTTCGTCGAAGAAGCATCACGTAACGAGGAGCGAGGCATGCACGACGTGCGATTTCCCGGGGAGACTGAGGGCTACCGCGCTCAGCGCGATGCGCTGCTGGCGGAAGAACGGGCACTGAGAGCGCAGATCGAAAAGGTTGCCGGACTCAGGCGCGCGCTGCCGGACGGCGGGGTGGCAGAAGATTATGTCTTCGGCACCGCTGACGGTGAGCGCAGGTTGAGCGAACTGTTTGGCCACCACGATACGCTGTTGCTGTACAGCTTCATGTTCACCGGCGGGGGAAGTGCACCCTGCCCCATGTGCAGCGCGTTCCTGGACAGTGTCACGGGGCAGCGGCAACACCTCGAGCAACGCATGGCCGTCAACATCGTTGCCCGCGCGCCCGTGGAAGATATTCAGATCCTGGTGCGCGAGCGCGGCTGGCACGACGTGTCGTGGCTGTCGGCCGCGGCGAATACCTATCCGGTCGACTATCACAGCGAGATGCCAGACGGTGCGCAGGTGCCCATGGTCAACGTGTTCACGCGCCGGGACGGCGAGGTGCGACACTTCTGGGCATCGGAGCTGTTTTTTGTGCCGGACGGCGGACATCCGCGACACGTGGATATGCTGTGGCCGCTCTGGCATTTCTTCGACCTGGCCCCGACGGGCCGTGGCGACTTCATGCCGGCGCTCGGCTATGGGGATTGATGCTAGAATCGCGGGTTTTTGCGCAGGGGCGCTTACGCCATGAATCTCGACGCGATCCCGGTGGGCAGCAATCCGCCTGACGATGTGAACGTCATCATTGAGGTCCCCGTGGGTGGGGAGCCCATCAAGTACGAGCTGGACAAAGCCTCGGGCGCGCTGTTTGTGGACCGCTTTCTGTACACGTCCATGCGCTATCCCGGCAACTATGGCTTCGTGCCGCACACGCTGTCTGACGACGGCGACCCCATAGACGTGCTGGTGGCCAGCACACGGGCGCTCACCCCCGGGGCGGTCATCAACTGCCGTCCCATCGGCGTGCTGATCATGTCCGATGAAGCCGGTCAGGACGAGAAGGTCGTGGCGGTGCCCTCGCTGAAGCTGACGCGGCGTTACGAGAACATCCGGACCTACAGTGATCTGCCCGAGATCACGCTGGAACAGATCGAGCATTTCTTCGAGCACTACAAAGACCTCGAGCCCAACAAGTGGGTGAAGATCGAGCGCTGGGGTGATGCCGACGAGGCCCGGCAGATGATTCTGCAGGCCATCGATAACGCCGCGCCTGAGGCGCATTAGCAAAACTGTTCGTCAAATTCGAACTATTCATAAGGAATTCGTTGACAACGACCGGTTCCAGGCGCAGTATGCCCGGCCTCTGGAACACCGGAATTTTTTCAAAGAGACCAATCCAATGACGGCTTACTGGCAAACAACAGTCACCAACGCTCTGACGCTCTGTGCAGCGGCAGACCGCGTGCGCGTGCTTGCCATGCAAACCCCGATGAATTGTGGGGTAGGCCTGGTGGATGACGTCATTAAGGCGTTCTCGCACGACCCCGGAGGCTCCGACGGATAGATCGATTTCACATTCACGTGAACGAGAAACCCTGAAGAGCCCAAGCCTTCAGGGTTTTTTCGTTTCTGGGCACCGAAATTTTGCGAATTGGCAGGGAGTGGAGGAAACCCCATGCGCATAGAACGCGAGCAACTGGAGAAGAACGTGAACAGAACCCTCGCGGTCGGGTTCTTCCAGGTGATGCTGGTGATCATGCCTGTGGCAGTGCCGTTCTTTCAGAGCAAAGGCCTCACCATGCAGGAGGTCTTCAGCCTGCAGGCGATCTTCGGGCTGGTGGTGCTGATCACCGAGGTGCCGTCGGGGTACCTCGCCGATGTGTGCGGGCGCAGAAACACGCTGGTGCTCGGCGCACTGATCGGCGCCATAGGCCACACGTGCCTGCTGGGTGCGGAAGGTTTCTGGACGCTGGTGTTGTTCGAGGTCTGCCTCGGCATCAGTCACTCGCTGATCTCCGGCGCCGACATTGCCCTGCTTTACGACACGGAGCTGGCTCTGGGCCGGCGCAAGGAAGAGCAGCGGCAGGTTGTGGGCCGTCTGTACAGCGTGCGCACGCTGTCCGAGGCGTGTGCGGGCCTGGTCTGCACGGTGGTGATTCTTTATGCGGGCTTCAATGAGCTCGTATGGCTGCAGGTGCTGGTGGGTTGGATACCGGCGCTGCTGGTGCTGCGGCTCATCGAGCCGCCGGGCGAGCGCCTCGCACCGGACAACCACGTGAGCAACATGGCGCGCATCTGCGTGTATCTGTTCACGCACTCGACAGTGCTGCGCCTCGTGGTGCTCGCGTTGTCGATCTGGAGCCTCACCACGTTTTATGCCGTCTGGTTGCTGCAGAAGGTGTGGGAGGTGCAGGGCATCGAGCTTGCGCACTTCGGCTGGCTCTGGGCCGGACTGACGCTGCTGGCGGCCATTGCCGGGCGCTGGGCGCATCGTTTCGAAGAGCTCGTCGGCCCCCGCGGGGTATTGCTGTTCATCGGTCTTACGCCCGTGATCGGTTACGTCGGCATGGAAGCGTGGGGTGTGGTCGGAGGCCTCCTCGCCAGCACCACGTTTTTCCTGGCCAGGGGCTTCGGCCTGGTGCTTCTGCGCGATGCGTTGAACCGGCGGGTGCCCAGTGAGTTCCGCGCCACGGCGAACTCGCTGACCAGCTTCGGCTTCCGCGGTGCGTTCGTGCTGACGGGCCCGCTGGTCGGTTACGTGTTCGACCTGTGGGGCATGGGTGTGACGCTGGCCATGCTGGCCGTGGTCACGCTTGTGATATTTGCGGCGTTGATCGTTCCGCTCATCGCCGCGGTAAAGGCCATAACCATGGAAACGACAGGAGAAGCAGCATGACTAACGATGAAAGAGTCTCGTCCTCGCATGCAGCGCGCGCCCAGCGGCGGCGTCTGCCTGGCGTGAAATACCGCCTGCGCGTCATCCCCGGCTCCGAGGGTCTCCTCGAGCTGGTGGAGGAACCGCCGCGCCGCACCTGGTTTCAGGAGTGGGCGCGTGCCATGCAGCACACGGGCTGGGGGTTGTAAGCCTCCGACTCTGTTCTAGCCTCGGGCCTGAGTTCTTCAGGCCCTTCCCCGGGGCGCGTGCGCCCCGGGGTTTTTTACCCAGCGTCGCTGGCGACAAAACGATCCACGTACGCCCCGTACGCCTCGCGCAGAGCCCCGGCGTCCAGTCCGAACTGCCCCAGCGTGTAACGATGCGTACCGTGCCTGTCCTTGGGGTGGGCACCGAGGTAGCCGTCGACCGCGTGAACGAAAGCATCGTCGCACGGCGTATCCAGGAACGTGCAGATCCGGCGCAGCGCCGCCTGGGGATCACGCACGAGACTCGTATACGGTACGTCCATGATGCGTGTCTCCAGAGATGGATGACTGTCCCGGGCCTGCATGAACGCGTGCAGACCTTTGTGCCAGAGCGCGTTCACGTCGTGGCCGATCTCGCGGAGGTTGTGCTGGCGACTGGTGAGGCGCCGTAGCGTGAGCGTGAGGCTTGCCATCGAAGGCATCACCTCCAACGGGTCGCGATGCAGCACTATGAAGCGGGCATCGGTGTACACCTTCAGCAATGCCTTTATGCCCAGCATATGGGCCGGGGCTTTCAGCACCCAACGCGTGGCGGTGTCACCCAGCATGCCGAGATGCTGCTCGTGCCAGGTGTAAGCGGGTTGCCAGTCGAAGCTGTCCCGCATCCAGGCATCGTAGCCAGGCAGCCGGTATGCGGCGTGAAACTGCATGCTGCGGAAGGTGAGGGCCTGTATCGACACGCATTCGTGCGGTCCCAGCGCCGAGAGGGGATGTACCCGGCGCAGATCCGGTGCCAGCAGGTTCACCGTGGCAACCTGGGTGCGGGTGAATGCCTGCGACCAGCGGTCCCGTGAACTGCCATGGGGCAGGGCGTGGCATTCCCAGAACGTGGGGGCCCGCAGGGATGGATGCAGCGCCAGCACTTCGTGCAGCAGCGTTGAGCCGGTGCGGGGCAGACCCAGCACGAACACCGGTCGCGCCGGTACGTGCCGCGGACGTACGGACACTGCGTGCCACACGCGCAGCCGCAGACGCAGCAGGCGTTGCAGATAGTAAGGGGTCAGCAGATGACCGCGCGGACTGAGGCGGGACCGGTGCACCAGGTCGTCCAGCATGATGTCCAGCGGCTCGAGAAAGTCGTCGGGTCCGAAATCGTCGAGGCCCGTGGCCCGTCGCGCCGCGTCGAGATGGGCGGTGCGCAGGGCCGGGACGGGCCTGGCGCGCAGCCGCGGTCCAATCATCGTGCTCTAGCCGTGGGCCGGTCTCAGCCGCCGTGGATGTTCACGGCCTCGATGAGGTCGTTTTTGATCAGGCTGGCTGCCGGCCGCTTGCGTTCGTACTTCTTCGCCGGCGTGTTTACGATCTCGGTCAGCTCAGCAGCCTGCAGGCCCGCCTGCTCACGCTCGCGGTTCACCTCACCGTAAACCGTGGAGCGTTGCCGCGGCGAACGGTTCAGCGTGCGGATGATGCGACGCATCTCTTCGGAGGAGGTTTCCTGCCCGTGCAGCGTGCCCGCAGCCCGGCTGATCGACTCGTTCATGAGCGTGCCGCCGAGGTCGTTGCAGCCGGCGTTGAGGCATGCTTTCACCCCTTCGTGGCCCATCTTCACCCAGCTCGTCTGAATGTTGTCGATGAGCCCATGGAAGGTGAGGCGCGCCACGGCATGCATCAGCACTGCCTCGCGGAACGTCGGGCCTTTGCGTGCTTTGCCTTTCAGGTACATGGGCGCTTCCATGTGTACAAACGGCAGCGGCACAAACTCGGTGAAACCGCCGGTGCGCGCCTGCAGCGCGCGTACGCGCAGGAGGTGGCGCGCCCAATGCTCGGGGCGCTCCACATGGCCGTACATGATCGTGGCTGTGGTTCTGAAACCCACGTCGTGCGCCGCCTCCATGACGTCGAGCCATTGCGCCGTATTGATCTTGTCGGGACAGATCACTGCACGCACCTCGTCGTCCAGAATCTCGGCCGCGGTGCCCGGCAGCGTGCCGAGCCCGGCAGCCTGCAGACGCTCGAGGTAGGGGTGCAGGTCCTCTTCGAGCGTTGCGGCGCCCTGCCACACTTCCAGCGGTGAGAAGGCGTGTACGTGCATGCCCGGTTGCGCGCCTTTCACCACTTCCAGGATATGCACATAGGTATCGCCGGTGTACTCGGGATGGATGCCGCCCTGCATGCACACCTCGGTGGCGCCGCGTTCCCAGGCCTCGGTAACGCGCCGGGCAATTTCCTCATCGTCCAGGTCGTACGGCTTACCGCGCAGATTCTCGGAGAGCTTGCCTTTGGAGAAGGCGCAGAACTGGCACTTGAAGTAGCAGATGTTCGTGTAGTTGATGTTGCGGTTGACCACGAAGCTCACGGTATCGCCGCAGCTGGCGCGGCGCAGCCCGTCCGCGGCCTGCACCACGGCGGTGAAATCGTCGCCCCGGGCCTGGAAGAGGCGTACAACCTCGGCTTCTTCGAGCGCGAGGCCATCGCGGGCTTTGCCGAGAATGGCGTCGATCTCCGGAGAGACGTGCACGGGGGCATCCATGATGGCGGTCATGACATCCGCGGGCGGTGGGGTATCGACATCGCCCGGACACCAGTCGTCCGTGCGCGGAAAACCCTCCGCATCGATCATCTCCTGCACGCGCACGTGCAGATCTGCGTGCACCCAGCGATCCACGTGCTGGGCATAGGCCGGGTAGATGGTGAGCCGTTCGGTCAGGTATTTGCCGGCAGCGCCGGTTTCGCGGCGCAGATCCTCGAGGTGCGGCCAGGGCGCTTCGGGATTGACGAAGTCGGGGGTCACCGGGGAGACGCCGCCCCAGTCGTTGATGCCGGCGTGCACAATCTGCGGCAGCACCCCGGGGCTGAGATTCGGCGGTGCCTGCACGCTCATGGTGGGGCCGAACAGGATACGGGCGATGGCAATGGTCCACAGCAGCTCGTTCAGGTCCGGCTCCGGCGCGTTGACCATCTTGGTCTCGGCCTTGGCGCGGAAGTTCTGCACGATGATTTCCTGGATGTGGCCGAACTCCTGGTGAATCTCGCGAATCGCCAGCAGGCTCTCGACACGCTCCTGACGCGTTTCGCCGATGCCGATGAGGATGCCGGTGGTGAAAGGCACCCGGGCACGCCCCGCGTTGCGCAGCGTTTCCAGGCGCACGGCCGGCACCTTGTCGGGAGAGCCATAGTGCGGCATGCCTTTTTCGCACAGGCGCTCGCTGGCCGACTCCAGCATGATGCCCATGCTCGGCGACACCGACGACAGGTGCGCAAGCTCTTCGGGGCTGAGGTTGCCGGGGTTCAGGTGGGGCAGCAGCCCCGTTTCCTCGAACACGGCTTTGGCAGCGGCGTACAGATACTCGGTGGTGGACTCGTAGCCCATCTCCGCCAGGGCTTCGCGGGCAGCCTTGTAACGCAGCTCCGGCTTCTCCCCCAGCGTGAACAGCGCCTCTTTGCAGCCCATGGCGGCCCCATGACGCGCGACGTCCAGCACCTCATCGATGGTCATGTAGGGGGCGCGCAGCTTGCGTGGCACCTGGGCGAAGGTGCAGTAGTGGCACACGTCGCGGCACAGATGCGTGAGCGGAATGAATACCTTGCGGCTGTAGGTGACGACGTTACGGAACCCTTCGTCCCGCAGCACCTGCGCGACGTCGGCGAGCTGACGTGTGTCGTCGCAGGCGGCCAGCGCCAGAGCCTCCTCATGGGATGGCAGTTGGCCGGCTAGG
This sequence comes from uncultured Pseudomonadales bacterium, assembly GCA_964651595.1. Lineage (GTDB taxonomy): Bacteria > Pseudomonadota > Gammaproteobacteria > Pseudomonadales > Azotimanducaceae > UBA4421. Next base: position 198,314 of record CAZYYJ010000001.1, read on the forward strand.
GCACGGTCGAGGATGGCTGTGATCATGGCAGTCCTGCTGGTCGGAGAAATGCTCAGAGAGAGCGGGAGTGTTGTTGTTCGGTCAGACGATCGGCGATGCCGCTCTTCTTCAGATAGTTGGCACTCTGGCTGTCCGGGGCCGTGGCCAAAAGCGCCAGAAGATCCGCGGGCAGATCCACATCGAGGGCAAAGCGCGTACCTGGAGCGATCCGTGGCGTGATGCCGGCTTCGAAGGCCGCGTCCACGTGGGGCTTGAAGCTCTTTCCGTCGAAGATGTACGGAATGGCCAGCGGCGGTGAGCAGATCAGCGCGTTGGTGCCGATGTGGTCCGCGTCCGGCAGAATGGTGATCACCTCATGCGCGCGCAGCACCTCGTCCAGCTCGTCCACGTCGATGCAGGGCACGTCGGCGGGCACCACCACGATGCCACGCACGGCAAAGTTGTCGATCAGGTGACGTGTAGCCTGCTCGAGGGCGCCGGCCAGGTTGGTGTCGGGGCTTTCTACGAAACGCTCGGTACCGAAGGTCTGCGCAAGAGCGTCAGCTTCCGGAGTACGCGAAACGATGATGATGCCGGTCAGCTCGGTGGATTTGGCCAGACAGGTGAGAACGTCTCGAGCCATGGCCAGCATGAGCGCGCGACGCTCCTCTTCACTCAAGACGTTTGCCAGGCGCTGCTTGGCGCGATCAAACGTCTTTACGGGGACGATGGCCCACATCTGGCTCTCCCGCTCTGTGAGCTACGCGCGACTCCTGAGCGCGTAAACAGAGCTGTGCGTTGATCCGACCGCTGCCGACCCCTATTCGCGCCTTGATCCTGGTCCGCGCGACTGAGTTGCCGGTGCGGGATGCAGGTCTGATCAGCTGCCTTTGGCTCGCGCCAGATCCTGCAAAAAGCCGAGTGTGGTCTCCGCTAGGGCCACACGATCGGGCAACGTTACCATGATGGTATTCGTCGCGATAGCACGAATAGTTCCCAGCTTATCAACCAGTTGCACCTCTTCCGGATCGGTTTCGTCGACGACGAAGCCGTCCAGCAGCCCCGGAAAGGCGCGTTCGTAGTGGGTGGCGACGGCGCTGGCCGAGGCGGGCACATTCAGCTCGGCCATCATTTTGGCGGCGGGTCCTTTGATGGCCATGCCGCCCACGATCGGCGTCACGGCCACCACGGGTAAACGCCGGAGCGCTTCGGCAAAACCGGGCAACTTAAGCAACGGTGCCACTGACACGTAGGGGTTCGAGGGGCACAGCACGATGCCGTCGCAGGTGGCAAGCCAGGCCTCGAGCTGCGGGTTCAGGGTTGCGTTGTCCACACCGGAAAAGCTGAACCCGGTAACAGCCGGTGCGCATCGCTCGCGCACGAAGTAGTGCTGAAAGGCGAGTTCGCCGTCGGCAGTGTGCACGATCGTGCGCACCGGATCGTCGCTCATGGGCACCACGCGATGGCGTATCCCCATGGCGTGAGTGATGGTGGCGGTGGCTTCGGTGAGCGTGGCGCCGCCGCGCAGCAGCTCGCTGCGGCGCACGTGCAACGCCAGGTCTTTGTCCCCGAGGCGGAACCAGTCTTCACCGCCCAGGGCGCCCAGCGTCTCGATGAACTGCCAGGTTTCTCCGGCGCGGCCCCAGCCTAGCTCATGGTTGTTCTGTTCCGCCAGCGCGTAGGTGAGGCTGTCGATGTCGGGAGATATGTGCAGCCCCAGATGCTCGAAGTCGTCGCCGGTGTTGACGGCAAACAGCAGCTGCTCGGGGGGCAGCACTTTGCTGAGGCCCAGGGCGAGCTTGGCACCGCCGACACCGCCCGTGAGCGCCAGAATGCGGGGGGACCCGGAGTTTGTCAGGTTGTCGGTCATGGTTGCCTATGATCGGCGTCCGTCGAGGCGGCTTCAACCGTCTGGAGGTCGGGACAATCCTGCGCTGAGCACCTAGACTGCAAAGGGAGGGATTATGGATCGACGAGCGTTGCGTCATAGATGCTGCATCGCGTGGCTGCTGCTGGCCTGGCCGGCGCTCGCCAGCGCAAACGATGCCGTTGAGCTGCTCACGGCCCAGGAGCGTGCCTGGCTGGCAGAGCTCGGCCGTCCGCTTGTGGTCGGCGCCGAGACAAATTACCACCCGTACCTGTTTGTGAACGAAGCCGGGGAACTGGACGGCGTGGCCGGCGACTATGTGCGGCTGCTGCAGGCGCGCCTGGATGTTGGCATCGCCGTGCGCGAGTACGCCAACTTTGCGGAGCTTCTGGACGGCGCGCGGCGCCGGGAATTCGACGTGCTGCCGATCCTGGTCGACACCCCGGAGCGCGGCGAATATCTGAACTTCACCCAGCCCGTGATCGAGATGCGCGACCATATCTTCGTGCGCGAGGAAACCACGGGCAGCTTCAGCCTCGACACCCTCGCGGGCATGCGTGTCGGCATCGTCGAAGGTTATGCGCTGCAGACCTTGATAGAGCGCGACTACCCGGAGCTGGAGCTCGTGCTGGCGCCGGGCAAGGTTGAAGGGCTGCGCGCGGTATCGCTGGGGCGCACCGACGCCTTCGTCTCCGAGCTCGGCACGTCGACCTTCTACATCGAGCGCGAAGCAATCACCAATCTGCGCATCGCCGGTGTGGTGGATCGTTTCGAAGAGCAGACCTTCGGCACGCGGAACGACTGGCCGCTGCTGAACAGCATTGTCAGCAAAGGTCTGGCCAGCATTACCCCGGCCGAGCACGCCGAGATTCAACGGCGCTGGATCAGCGTCAGCGGGGTGGCGCCCGAGGAGCTGGAACGCTTGTCGCAGTGGGTGGCGACCATTGGCGGCTTTGTTGTCCTGCTGCTGGTGCTGGTGCTGGCCTGGACCCTGTCTCTGCGGCGTCTGGTTTCCGTACGTACCGTGGAACTGCGTCGCCAGCTTGCGAAACGACGTGCGCTGGAAGCGGACCGCGCGCGCCTCGCCGTTGCCGTTGAGCAATCGGCGGAATTTGTGCTGGTTCTTGGTGTATCGGGTGACATCGAGTATGCCAACACCGCCTTTCTGCAGGCCCTGGAACGCGCGTCGGTGACGGGGCTGCAGCTCGATGCGCTGTCTGCAGCGGCGCCGGTGCCGGCGTCTGCCGAGCTGCTCGCGGCAGCTCGCGAGGCTGGCACCTGGCGCGGTCTTCGGGTGCTTTCGCGCGGCGATGGCGAATTGAAGGTCATGGTCACCATCGCGCCGATATTCAACAACGCGCAGACCGTGGACGGCTACGTCGTAACCGGGCGGGACGTCACGAAGGAAGAAGCGCTGGAAGCGCGAATCCGCCAGGGGGAGCGGCTGTCCGCGCTTGGCACCCTCGCCGGTGGCATAGCGCACGATTTCAACAACCTGCTGGTACCGATTCTCGGCTACGTCGACCTGCTTCGCCAAGAACGCATCGAAGGCACGGCCAGGTACCTGGATGGCATCTCACAAGCCGGCGAGCGTGCGCGGGATCTCGTGCAGCGCATCAACGTGTTCGGCCGGGGCAGCTCCGGGGAGATGGTGCCGCTGGATCTGTGCCACGAGATCGAGGACGCCGTCGCCTTCGTGCGCAGTCTCGTCCCCAGCACGATCACGCTGCATGCAGAGCTCGAAGCCTGCGACACGGTGGTGGGCGATCGCACGCAACTGCAGCAGATTGTGCTGAACCTCGTCAGCAACGCGGCCGACGCCATGAACCCCCAGGGCGGTACGCTGCGGGTGCGCCTGGCACCGCACGTGGTGCCGGAGGGGGCCGCCGACGCGGCCGTGCCCGCGGGCGTTTATGCGCTGCTGACCGTGGCCGACTCCGGCGTTGGCATGGACCTGGCCACCCGGGCGAAGATTTTCGATCCGTACTACTCCGAGAAAGAGCACAGCGGCGGCACCGGCATGGGGCTGGCCATCGTGCACGGCGCGGTGGCGCGCCACGAAGGCCACATCGAGGTGGACAGTGCCCCGGGCTTCGGCTCTGTTTTCCGCATCTACTTTCCTGCGGCGGGCAGCGACGCCCGCGGCGACGAAGCTGCCGCGCGGGTCGCCCCGGTGCGTGGCAGCGGGCAACGGGTGATGCTGGTCGACGACGACCCGCTGGTGCTGGAAGCCGTGGCCAACATGGTGCGCAGCCTTGGCTATGGCGTTACGCCGTTCACGTCACCGCAGGACGGTCTCGCGGTTTTCGAGCAGCAGCCCGACGCGTTCGACATTGTGCTCGCAGACTTTTCCATGCCCGGCATGACCGGGGTGGAGCTCATCGAGCGGGTGCGGCAGCTGCAACCGGGGTTGCCGGTGGCGCTCATGACAGGCAACCCGGCGGCGATAGACGATTACACCGGTCTCTGCCTGAGTAAACCTTTGCATCTGGAAGCCCTGGCGGATGGCTTTGCGCAGCTGCTGAGTGGTCGCCTGGAGGCGGCGTCCTGACCCCAGGCGCAGAACGCCTCAGCGGAAGAGATCTTCCTCGAGCGGGCGATTGATGACCGCGGCGCCATCGCCGGTCGGTTCAGGCTGAAAGCCGCGTACCACGGCCAGCGGAATCTTCTCCGTCGTCTCACCCATAACCAGCGTGGCGGCCGCGGCAATGGCGTCCGCACGGTTGATGAGCGTTACCTTCAACTCGCGACCGTACACATCGGTGCCACCGCGATGATCGTCCAGCACCGTCAGACCGGCCGCGCCGATGGCCACACCGAGGGTGCCGAGGCGCCAGGGCCGGTTGTGCGAATCGGTGATGATCACGCCGACGCGTACACCGGTGCTGGCGGCCAGAGCGTCCCTCAGCTCCGCGGCGCTGGCATCCGGGTTTTCCGGCAGCAGCAGCGCGCTTTCGCCGTCGCCGTGCTCGATGTTGGACTGGTCAATGCCGGCGTTGGCCCCCACCAGCCCCAGCCGGTGGCGCACGATCAGCACGCCGCGAACCTTGCGCAGCACCTCGGTCGACTCGGCGAGGATCAGCTCGACCAGCCGTGGATCCTTGTCGGTTTCCTCGGCCAGCGCCACGGCTTCCGGTGAGGGCGTGACGGTAGCCAGCGGAACGAGGCGCCCTTCTGCTTTGGAGACAATTTTCTGCGCGACGCAGATGATGTCGCCGTCTTTGAGCGCTATGTCGTTGGCTGCGCACGCCTCGAGCACGAGGTGCGCCAGGTTGTCGCCGGCGCGCACCATGGGCATGCCGGGCACCGGCACCACGGAAAAGGGCACTGGCATGGCCGGGCTCAGTGTTCCTGGCCGATGATCTTGATGCCCGAGTGGGAGACGATTTTGCTGCGATTGATCTGGATCAGCACCGAAGTGAGCGCTTCGGCTGCGGCCGAGTTTGCCACCGGCCCCGCGTGCCAGGCTTTCATGCCCGCTTCTTCCGACAGCTCGATGACCTTCTGGCGGGCGTCTTTCTTGTTGCCGCAGACCAGCACGTCGCATTCGATCTCCACGTCCTGCTGCAGCAGGTGCGCGGCGATGTTCTGGTAGGCGGTGACCACCATCACCTCCTCACCGAGAAAGTCCTGCGCGCGCTTGCCGGCGCTGCCTTCCTCGGGCAGCTGCACGGTGCCCACCTTCGGCGGCACGAGCGGTACCGTGACGTCGATGAGAATCTTGCCCTGGAGATTGTCCTTCACGTAGTCGAGCGTGGAGATCTGATGCTCGGCAGGCACCGTCAGCACGACAATGTCTCCCGCGGCAGCCGCGTCGAGATTTTCCATGGCGTCGGCGGGCGTCTCCGGGCTGATTTCCTGCAGGCTGGCAACGGCGTTCTGGGCCTTTTCGAGCGTGCGGGAGCCGATGACGATCTTGTAGCCGGCCTTCGACCAGCGGATGGCGAGGCCGGTACCGAGGTCGCCGGTGCCGCCCAGAATGGCGATGGTTTCTTTCATGGATGGGGGTCGCTTGATGAATGAGGCGCCGGATTATGCCGGGTTTGTGCCTTGAATTGAACGTGAGGCTGGGCGACCCTCACCGCTCACCACACATAGAGGGAAGTCATGCGAATCGGAGTCATGATCGGTGCCGACGGCACTAACAACACACTGGACGATGTGATCGGCGTCGCCAAGAACGTCGAAGCGGCCGGCCTGGACAACGTCTGGCTGGCCAACATCTTCAGTTTCGATGCCATTTCCACGCTGGCCCTCATCGGTCGGGAAACTTCCCGCATAGGCCTCGGCACGGCGGTAACGCCCACGTACCCCAGGCATCCGACCGCGATCGCGCAGCAGGCGCTGACCACGGCGGCAGCATCCAACAACCGTTTCACGCTGGGTATCGGGCTGTCGCACAAGCTGGTGATCGAAGACATGCTGGGTATGTCCTATGACAAGCCTGCCAGGCACATGCGCGAGTACCTCGAGGTGCTGATGCCGCTTACGCGGGGTGAAGCGGCCAACTTCGACGGCGAGCACTACCGCGTGCACGGGGTGCAGCTCGCCATTCCGGGCGCGACGAACATGCCCGTGGTGATTGCTGCGCTGGGTCCCGCGATGCTCAAGCTGGCGGCGACGATGGCCGACGGCACCAACACCTGGATGGTGGGGCCGAAGACGATGGACAACCACATTCTGAAATCGCTGCGTGAAGCCGGCAGCGCCGATCCGACCGTGGTTGCGGGGTTGCCCATTGTGCTCACCACCAACGTGGATGCGGCGCGGGAGGCCATTGCCGAGAATCTCACCATCTACGGTCAGCTGCCGAGCTATCGCGCCATGCTCGACCGGGAAGGTGCGGCCGGGCCTGCGGACATCGCCATCGTCGGCGACGAGAACACGCTGCGCGGCGAGATCAAACGCTTCGAAGACATGGGCGTGTCGGACTTCAACGCCGCCATCGTGCCGGTGGAAGAAGGCGCCACGGAACGCACCATGGAGTTTCTGGCGAGCCTGAAGTGACCGTCTACGGCTACGCGGTACCCAACAACCAGGGCGTGGCCGACGTGCGCGACCTGGTAACGCTGGCGAAGCATGCCGAGCAACGCGGATTTCACAGCGCGTGGGTGAGCGAGCACCTGTTTCATGCGGAGTACGTGGCCAGGCGCCTCGGCGACCGGCCTTATCACGAACCGTTGACGGTGCTTACCGCCATTGCCTGCGCCACGGAGACGATTCGTCTGGGCACGTCGGTGCTGGTGCTGCCGTGGCACCACCCGGCCCGGCTCGGCAAGATGGTGGCCACGCTGGATCAATTGTCCGGCGGCCGTGTCGACCTGGGGGTGGGCGTGGCGGTCACGGAAGACGAGTTTGCCAACCTGAACATCGACTTCCACGACCGCGGCCGGCGCACGGACGACACGCTGGCGGCGTTGCGTGCTCTCTGGGAGCAGGACGTGCCCCGGCACGACGGCGCCTTCTACCGCTTTGCAGAACAACGGTTCGAGCCGAAGCCCAGGCAGCACCCCCTGCCGGTTCACGTGGGTGGTGGAGCGCCACCGGCGTTGCGCAGAACGGCCGAGTTCGGCGATGGCTGGCACGCGCTGGGCAAAAGCCCCGAAGAGCTGGCGGTCGATCTCGAAACGCTGCGCTCTCTGCTCGAGGCGCGTGGTCGTCCCGCGGATGCGTTGCATGTGAGCATCCGTTGTGTCGTGCAGTTCGTGGACGAGCCCTGGGATCGTCCCTTTGCTCAGCGCCGCACGTTGAAAGGCACGCCGGAAGAAATTGCCGGCACCGTGGCCGCCTATGTGGATGCGGGGGTGGACGAGATGGTCTTCGATCTGGCGAGCGCGGACGTGGCGGGTAACCAGGCGGGCCTGGACCGTCTCGCCGAGCTCTTCATCGCCTAGCGCGGCCGTACCCATGCAGCAGGGCATCGTCGGTATTCCCAGGCAAATCGTGCGAATTCTGTTTCTGCGCGGGTCGCCGGAACGCATTCTCTATGCCCGTTCCACCATGCTCTGGGCCCTGGCAGCGGCGCTGGTGGCCAGTGTCGTGGTACGCCTCACGTATTTCGACGACATGTACGTGTTCGTGCTGCTTTGGGTGTTCGCCAAGCTGACGATGTTTATGCTGTGGATGACGCTGCTCACGGCGCGGGTGGTGCGTCTGCGGCTGGCGAACGCGATGCTCTGCCTGGTGCTGGCGAGCCTGACCTACGATGTGGTGCTGATCGCCGTGAGCCCGTTACCCCTGGGCAATCTGGCCGGTCCGGTGGCGTGGATGTGGGCCGGGGCCATTGGCTATGGTGCTGCAAACATCACCGCCTGGGCGGTGCGTAAACCACTGTCTCACGGTCTCGCACAGGTGGCGGGATACTACGCGGCCTTCGGGGGCCTCGACTTGGCCTTTCGCCACCTCTACTCAATAATGGCTGCCTAGGTCGCTCTCAAGGTTCTTGCCGAGGTGCGCGTGGCGCTGACGTTCGAGTACATCGCGATGGGGCTCGATACCCTGCCGGTTTACGGCCGGGCGATGCTGTTTGCGTACCTGTTGTCGGTGGCGCTCGCAGGCATCGCCTGGTGGCTGCGTAGCCAGCCCAACGAGAACATGCAGTTGCTCTACCGCAAAGGTTCTCTGCTTGCCCTGGTGCTGCTGCCGGCGTTGCTCTGGCTCATGGACGTGCAGATGCCTGTGCATGTGGAGGTGGTGCGGGAATTCAATTCCGAGCTGCCCGGGTGGGGTGCACTGGCTGTGCTTGGTGTGTGGATGGCGGGCACCTTGCCGGGCTTGTGGAAGCTACGCCGGGCCGCGCGCATGACACACCAGGCGGTAGGCGCGCTGCCGGTGGTGGGAGAAGACGCGGGTCGCAAGCTCGCCGGTCGCGTTGCGCACTGGCAGCAACGCCTCAGCCTGGACGGAGAGCACACGGTGGCGCTGGCGGGCGGGTCGCAGGCCTGGCATGCGGGCCGGGTGCTGGCGCTGCCCAGCGCAAGTCTCAACTGGCCTGCCGGCCTGGTGGATGCCGCAGTGCTGCTGCAGCTGGCGCAAAGGAAGCAGGGGTGCCGGCGCTGGCTGGTGTTTGCCCATCTGGTACGCATTCTCTACTGGCCCGCGCCGTGGGTAGGCAGGCTGGCGGTGGAGCTGGTGGCGCTGTTGCCGCGCCCTGCCGCACGTCTGGCCAGGGCGGCGTACCGGGATCCGGATGGCTGGCGCCGGGATGTGCGCAATCTCGCCAAGCGCTATGAGATGCTGGAAAGCCCCGACACGCGCCTGCTGGTGGTGTCCACAGAGCTTGAGGTGGCCGAGTTACCGCAGGAAGCCTGGGGCGGCGACGTGCCGCGGCGCCACGCGGGCACCTGGAAAGACACGAAGTTGCGACGTGCCATGCGTCATTTCGACCCGTACGAGCGTGCTTACTGGCTCATCGCCGTGGCCGCCCTCGGTGCGGGCCTTGCAACGACGCTGACCGTGGTGCGGCAGCCGCCGGAATTCGAGCCGCAATATCTGCAGGTCAAGTGGCAGGATCAGATGGGACGACGGTTGCACGACCAGCCCGACGACCGACCGCCTCCGGTGGCCGGCAAGCTGCGGGTGCGCTCGGAACCTGCGGCAGCCGACGCGGGCGAGGGCGGCTAGGGATCGTCAGCATTCGCCGCTGACGCGGTCGAAATAGTCCTGGAGGCGTTTGCCGGGTTCGTCGGGGTATTGGGTGGTCAAAGCCCGGGCGTCGTCGATGCGGTCGATGCGGAAACTGCGGAAGTCCTGGCGCAGTTCACACCATGCCCCCACGGCCCAGTTGAACCCCCAGTACATCAGGGTCAGGGGCCAGACGATGCGTTCTGTGGGCGTGCCACCGGCATCGCTGTAGCACAGATACAGGCGCCGCCGCTCGTTGATGGCGTCGCGTACCGCGCCCAGCATCTGGGTGGTTGCTTCGCTCTGCGCCCTTGCCACCTCGGGCACGATCACCGTCTGTGACGCGAGGGCGGGGCGCAGGTTTTCCGGCAGCACCGCGTCCACCTTGTCCAGGATGCGTTCGGCGGCAGCTGCCATCTCGTGGTCACCCCAGCGCTTTGCTGCCTGGGCGCCGAAGATGAGCGCCTGGATCTCGTCCTGATCGAACATCATCGGGGGAACCTGGTAGCCGCGATGGAGGCGGTAACCCACGCCGGCTTCGCCGTCGATGGGGACGCCGGAGGTCATGAGGTTCTGGATGTCCCGGTACACGGTGCGCTCGCTCACCTCCAGCTTCTCGGCAAGCTGCGCGGCTGTCAGCACCCGGCCCCGGCCGAGCTGCAGCACGATCTGAAAGAGGCGGTCTGCGGGTCTCATGGCGGGGCATGGTAACAGAGCAGGTCTCTTTCCCAAGGCTGCTCCTGACATACCGTTGTCAGTAGAGATCAGCAATTCCGCGGCTTTGCGTGCGGCTCTTGCCACTCCGTTGTCAGTAGGCGGCAGTTAGCATGGCACCATGCGCGACAGGGAGACAACCATGGCCAACACGTACTGCCACCCATCGATGAAACGCTGCACCAGCCCCCAGGGCAGGTGGGCGATTCTGTGGTTGCGCGTGGGCTGCTGGGCAGGGGCCTGGCTCGCTCTGGCTCAGCGGCGTCAGCTGCGCCGTGTGCGTCTCTGGGAGCGTGCTGTGACGAGCAATGATCAAGGAGATAGCTGTGAACGCAATTGAAGTGGGCCGGCGCCTGGTGGCGCTCAGTAACGAGGGCCGCGATGACGCGGCTCTGAGCGAGCTCTACGCGGACGAGATCGTCAGCGTGGAAGCGCAAGGAGGTGACGAGGGGACGTTCAACGGCCTCGAGGCCGTGAAAGCCAAACACGAGTGGTGGAATGCCAGCTTTGAGGTGCACAGCGCCGAGGCGTGTGGACCGTATACCGGTGCGCGGGACGATCAGTTCGTGGTGCGCTTCAACATCGACGTCACTCCCACCGAAGCGGGCAGCGAGCGCCAGCAGATGGAGGAAGTGGGTATTTTCACGGTGGCCGGTGGCAGGATTGTCCGGGAGGAATACCTGCCCCTCAGCACCTAAGACGGTGGCAGATCGGCCCGGTGCTTGCGCCCCTGGTAGTCCGGGTCGATCAGACGTCGTGGATGACGGCCGTCCACATAACCCATGAAGCCTGGATCGATTACGTTGTAGCCGAGCATGGACTGCACGCGCTCGCTGTAGCGCGCGGCCTTGTCCGGAGGCACAGCAAGCACCATGTTCTCGATCTGCCGCAGGCCCGGCATGCAGTACTGAGGTGTCACGCCGAGGCGTGGCGCGTGCGACCGGTTGGCGCCACCGCGGTGCAGCAGCGTGCCGAGAAACACCACGACTGAACCGGCGGGCATCACCACCTTCACGATCTCGTCTTCTCGTGGCACGCGCTCTGCGGGCCATCGATGACTGCCGGGCACCACCTCCGTTGCCCCGTTGTCTGCGGTGAAGTCGTCCAGCGCCCAGATTGTGCTGACGCCGAAGGCCGGCCGGGGTTTCGCAATGGGCAGGCCGCCGGCGCCGTCATCGATGTGGAAAGGCTGCGGGGTCTCGCCGGGGTGAACGTTGATTGCCAGCGCTGCGGAGAGCAGGTAGTTGGGTGGCAGTAGGTCGTCGAGCAGGGCAATGATGGTGGGGTGCTCAACCAGCTCTGCCATGTGCGGCGCTTTGGCGAGCAGGGCATAGACACGTTCGGAACGCTCGCCTTCGAAATTGTTGCGGCCCATACGCTCGCCCTGCAGGTAGGGTGACAGCTCGGCTCGGACGGCTTCAACCAGCGAAGGGGTAATCAGCCCCTCGAGCACGGTGTAACCGGCAATCTCCAGTGCCCGCAGGTGCTGTTCGATGCCGCGCCGATTGCTGGTGACGGTGACGCCCATGGCGAATCCCTCCTAGTTTCCGGGTTAGCATAGGTGCTTGGATCGAAGAAGGGGAGAGGGATGATCGATCTGGCGCTTGCACAGAACGACAACGAACGGCTCGCGCTCGGAATCTTCAAAGCCATGGAAGACGGCACGCTGCTGGACGCCATGGAGGCCCTGTGTGCAGCTGATTTCGTCTGGCAGAACAGCGGCTTGCCGACCCTCGCGGGGCAGGCAGCCGTACGCGAGCTCATGCTCCGCGGGGGCTTCCGTAACGAGATACCCATTCTCGAGACCCAAACCCATTTCAGCGCCGACGTGCTGCACATTGCGAGCCGCGGCAACGTCGTTTTCACGGAACGCATCGACCATCACTGGGATGCGCAGGGCCGTGATCTCATGACCCCGCACATTGCCGGCGTCATCGAGATCGACAATGGCCGCATCACCGCGTTGCGCGATTTCTACGACACGGTCTGCTACCGCCAGGCGCCGACGGCCCCGGTACCGGCCTACGAGCTGGCCACCTTCCGGGCGCGCCTGAGCGAACACTGAAGCCACAAAAGAGGAGGTATGTTGTGCGGGATCTGACAGACAAGGTTGCCTGGGTGACAGGCGCGGGCACGGGCATCGGTGAAGCGGGCGCGGTGGCGCTCGCAGAGGCGGGAATGCATGTGGTGTTGTCGGGACGGCGCGCCGACAAGCTGGAGGCGGTGGCGGCGCAATGCAGGGGACGCGCTGTGCTGGAGCCGCTCGACGTGGCTGACAAGGCAGCCGTGCAGGCGGTGGTGGATCGCACGCTCGAACGCTTCGGGCGCATAGACGTCATGGTGGCCAGCGCCGGTATCAACGTGAAAGACCGCAACTGGCACAACGTGACGCTGGAAGACTGGGACGCCGTCATCCGCATCGATCTGGATGGGGCTTTTTACTGCTGCAAGGCGGTGCTGCCTGCCATGAAGGCACAGCGCGACGGGCTCATCATCAACATCAGCTCCTGGGCGGGCAAACACGTCAGCATCGTTACCGGCCCTGCCTACACCGCAGCCAAGCATGCGATGAACGCCATGAACGAGAGCCTCAACATGGAGGCCTGTACCTATGGCGTGCGCGCTACGGCCATTTGCCCCGGCGAGGTGGCGACGCCGATTCTCGAGCAACGGCCGATTCCGGTCACCGACGAAGATCGCGCGCAGATGGTGCAGGCAGAAGATTGCGGCGCGGTGATCCGCTTTCTCGCGGAGCTGCCGCCCCATGTGTGCATCAACGATCTCACCATCAGCCCTACCTGGAACCGCGGTTACGTGGCGGCTGGCCGGGCACAACTACCGAAGGAATGACATGAAGAGCTTGAAAATTGGGTTGGCTGTGCTGCTGGTTGCGGTGCTGGGCGCGGGCGGCTATGTGTACCTGCAGGTGCAGGCGCTGGACGTGGAACAGCTCAGCGACGATCTCTGGGTGCTGCGGGGCTTCGGGGGCAACACCGCGGTGCTACGCACCGACGCCGGGGCGGTGGTGGTCGATACGATGACCCTCGGCGTGCAGGGCTCGGGCATTCGCCGGAAAGCCCGTGAACTCACCGGGCAGGAGGTGGCGCTGATCATCAACACGCACTACCACCTCGATCACACGCACGGCAATCCGTCCTTTGCAGCCGGCACCCGGGTGCTGTCCACCGAACGCACGCTCTCGCATCTCAAGGCGCTGGACGCGGAGTTCTGGACCGGCGAAGCGGCCGCGCTGATGCCCAACGAGACTTTCGAGGATCAGCGCGCCTTGAGCATCGGCGGCAAGAACATTGTGCTGCTGCACCCCGGGCGCGGCCACACGGACGGCGATCTGGTGGTGGTGTTCGTCGAAGAGCGCGTGATTCACATGGGAGATCTGCATTTTCAGAATCACTACCCCAACATCGATCTCGAAGCCGGTGGCACGGTGGCAGAGTGGCCCGCGACGCTGGAACGGACTCTGCAGCTCGACTTCGATCGAGTGATTCCCGGTCACGGGCCCACGACCGATCGGGACGGCGTGCGCCAGTTTCAGAGTTTCATCGCCCAACTCGGCGAGATCGGTCGCCAAGCGGCTGACGAAGGTTGGAGCCTGGAAGAAACACGGGCCACGGACGCGCTGACCATGGATGCCGGGTACGAACCCATCCGGTTCATCGTTTCCCTCGGTCTCGACCGCGGCTTCGTGCTGCAGCGCGCGTGGGAAGAAGCGACCGGCAATTTCGAACGGTTGAACTAGGCGCCAGGGCTCACGGCTCGACGAGGCGGGCAACCAGCGGGACGCGATCGTAAGGGCTTCCCAGCATGGCGTAGAACAGCACCGCGGCGTCGTTGCGATCACCGTACTTGGCGTTCATGGCGTCGAGCACCCGGGCTGCCTCCGCTTCGTCCAGCGCGTCGACGCGTGTGGCTTCGGGGATGCGCGTGCTGGCCTCGCCGTTGCGGGAAAACTGCACTGGTGTGCCCGCCAGCAGCGCTTCTGCCATCGCCGGCGGCGCGTCGTAGTAAACCATCGGGTGTGGGCCGGTATCGAGGACCCACAACCGCACTTCGCGGGGGCCGGTGCGGGTCTCGATGGTGAGGGTGACCACCTCCCCGGACTCCCAGGTGGCGATGACATAGGTGCGGGTGCCGACCCACGCCACCACCATCACGGCGACCAGACCGATGCTGAGGGCCAGATCCAGCCTCGCCGGTTTCAGCCACAGCTTCACCAGCAGCGCCGTACCCAGCAGCGCTGCGCTCCACGCGATGAGCCCGCCGCGGTGGATGATCAGCACCAGGGCCGCGGCGGTGACGAGGCCGGCGATGAACAAAGCGGTGTTGCGCGGGTTCACGATGGGCTTCCTCCAGGGTCGGCCAGGCGCCGTTCGAGACTGCTCAGCAGGCTTGCGACGTCGAAGCCCGGGTGGAAACGCCCGCGGAACGCCCCTTGCGAATCGATGATCGCAAACGTCACGGAGTGGGCGACGACATAGTCTCCGCCGCGGTTGGAAACTTCCACCCGGACGCCGAGGTCTTCAGCAAAGTGCATCAGCGCCGCTTCAGAGCCGGTGACGCCACGAATGGCGGGGTCGAAGTGTCCGGCGTAACGATTCACGTCTTCGAGCGAATCCCGGGCTGGGTCAACCGAGACGAACACGTAAGCCACCTCCTGCGCCAGGGGTTTTGCAGCCGCGCGCTTTGCGAGCGTTGCCAGCTGGGCGAGACCGGTGGGACACAGGTCGGGACAGTTCAGAAAGCCGAACTGCACGATGGTCCACCGCCTTGTCAGGGCCTGGTTGTCGAAGGCGCCGGTGGTGCTTTCCAGGCTGAAGCTCCGCAGGCTGCGGGGAGTGTCCAGCCATTCGATGGCTGGCTGCTTCGGGGGGGTGGGCGCATTCAGAGCCAGGACCACGCCCAGCGCGATGCCCAGGCTCAGAAACACGGCGACCACGATCGCTTTACGCACGGCCGGGAGCCCGGTAGCTGTGGTAAAGCAGTGCCAGCGCCAGCAGCGCGGGCACCGTTACCCCGGCGAAATCTTCGATCAGCGCTTCGGGGCCGCAGATGCCAACCACCACTTCCCAGACGTGGAACAGGGCATGAAAGCCGAGCCACGCCGTTGGCAGAAACCAGAGCTGCGTGCGATGGCGGGGGTACACAGCGCCGTAGATGAAGGCGGCGCCCATCAGCCCGTAGATGAAGCCGATGTCCCGTACGAAATGCTGGTTGAAAGGGCCGCGGTCGGGCACGCCGGGCACAGCCCAGTACCAGGGCTCGGGCGCCACGATCATGAACACGCCGTTGATCAGCATGGCCACGCCAAGCAGCAGGGCCAGGCCGGAAATGATTTGCTTCGCCACGACAGGTCTCCAGGCCGATCCGGTTGTGGCGCTATCTTAGCGCGTCAGTAGCCGCGCGGCGGCAGGCCTGCATGGGGCCCGGTGCCGCCGACGAAGTGCTGCGACAGAAAGCCGTCGCCACGTTGCGTGAGATGCAGGATCGTGTCGTTGGTCTGGCTGAACGAAAACATCTGTTCTGCGGACATGGCCAGCAGCGTACCGACCATCACCCGGCCGATCATGCCGTGGGAGACGATGGCGATCCGGTTGAACTCGTTGGCGAGAAGCTCTTCCAGGAACGGGGTTGCCCGCTCGATCATGTCGGGGTAATTCTCGGTGCCCGGACCGCGGTAGTTGAACTGATCTGCCTGCCACGCGGCAAATTCTTCGGGCCATTTGTTCGCCACCTCGTCCCACATCTCGCCGCTCCAGTCACCGCAGTGCCACTCTTTGATGCGGTCGTCCACGTCGAAGCTGATGCCCAGGTGGGCGTCGATGATCGTGGCGGTCTGGCGGGTACGGTCCAGCGGTGACGCGATCATGTACTCGATATCGAGCCCTTTCAGGAAGCGGCCGTTGACGTCAGCCTGCTGACGGCCCAGCTCGTTCAGATCGGAATTCCACTGCCCCTGCATACGCCGGATCGCGTTCCACTCGGTTTGTCCGTGACGGACAAAATAAAGCTCTTTCATGTTGCTCTGTGTCCGGCTCGTGCGTCAGCGATTCAGGGCGTCGATTTCCGGCAGCAGCTTCTCTGCCATCTGCCGGGTCTGGTCCAGCATCTCCGCCGTGCCCGAAGCAATGGGCCGGAGAATGAACTTGTGGACCCCGGCCTCGTGAAACTCGTGTACCAGCGCCATCATCTCGGCCACACCGCCGGCGGCGGTGAAACCTACCGGTTCCCTGCCGAGGCGTTTGGCGAGAAACCCGTTGTACCGTTCTACGGCCGGGTCGTCGGGGCGCCCGAAACGGAAACTGAAGCCCGCACCGAAATGGTCGTCGTCGATGCTGCGTCCCAGCTCGGCGGCGCGCGCCTTGATGGCCGCAATCACGGGTCTCACGTCGGCGGCGTTTTCTATGCCTGCCTGCCAGCCGGTGCCCCAGCGCGCGGTGCGTTCGATGGCCTGGCTCGCGGAGCCGCCCACCCACAGCGGCAGAGGGTTCTGCACCGGCTTGGGCGCAATGGTGGCATTGTCCAGCGTGTAGTGTTCACCGTCGAAAGAAACCTCGTCCTCCGTCCACAGCCGGGACAGAATTTCCAGGCCTTCGTCGGTGCGTCTCCCGCGGCCCTTGGTGGGTCGTCCGGTAGCCGTGTAGTCTCGCGACAGCGCGCTGCCCACGCCGAAGGCGGGCAGCAGGCGCCCTTCGCTCAGGACGTCGATGGTGGCACATTGTTTGGCCGTCATGATCGGATCCCGCAGGCCCAGGCTCGCCACGTTCATGCCGAACTTGAGGCGTTTGCTGCCTCCGGCCAGCGCCGCCATGACGCTCATGGTTTCGAGGTTGGGTACCGCATCGATAATGCGATCGCTCTGCCAGATGGAGTCGACGCCGCCGTTGTCGCACAGATCCACCCACTGCCAGAAGCCGCGGGCGTCGTCGAAAGTGAAGTTGGCGATGCCGATACCGGCGCCTATGCCCATAGTGAATTCCTTGCCTGCGGTTTCAGTTCTGCGCGGCGCCGCGCCACGTCAGATAGCGTGAGGGGTGCATGTCCCGCGGATTGTCGTGCCAGCCGGCGAGGTCCGTGTGGACGAGGCGGCGCACGACGCCGGTGTACAGCGGCACCACCGGGTAGTA
>CAZYYJ010000002.1:0-110686 GCA_964651595.1 uncultured Pseudomonadales bacterium
GGCCTGAAAGCCCTCGGAGGCAGGGGGAAAACCGGGCGACGCCCTCCCTGTCGCCGCTCGAGACAGGCGTTTCAGACGCGGTGCAGCGGCACGGGCAGTTCGCTGTAGCCGCGTACGAAGTTCGAGCGCACGCGCTTCGGCTCACCTACCACTTCCACGCGGGCGAAGCGCTGCATGATCTCTTCCCAGAGAATTCTGAGCTGCATCTCCGCCAGCCGGTTGCCCATGCAGCGGTGAATGCCGAAACCGAACGATATGTGATTGCGCGCGTTAGGCCGGTCGATGATGAGCTGGTCCGCGTTCTCGAACTTCGCCTCGTCGCGGTTGCCGGAGGCATACCACATCACCACCTTGTCGCCCTGTTTGATCTGGCGGCCGCCCAGCTCGGTGTCCTGGAGCGCGGTGCGGCGCATGTACGCCAGCGGCGTCTGCCAGCGGATGATCTCGGCAACCATGTTCGGTATGAGGCCGTGATCGGCTCGAAGTTTGTCGTACTCACCCGGAAACTGGTTCAGCGCCAGCACGCCGCCGGTCATGGAGTTTCTCGTGGTGTCATTGCCGCCGACGATCAGCAGCAGAATGTTGCCGAGATATTCGAACGGCCGATTGATCATGTCCCGGGTGGCGTCCCCGTGCGCCAGCATCGAGACGAGATCGAAGGCCGGCGCTTCGTCTTTGCGCTGATGCCACAGCGCCGTGAAATAGGCCAGGCAATCCAGCAACGCGTCGCGACGCTCTTCCTGCGTCATGGTCGTATCTGTGGTGCAGTCTGACCAGAAGGTCAACTTGCGGCGCTCTTCGAACGGAAAATTGAACAGCGTTGCCAGCATCTGCGTCGTGAGCTCGATCGAGACCCGATCCACCCAGTCGAAGGTTTCACCCACCGGCAGTTCGTCAAGCACGCGCCCCACCCGCTCACGAATGGTGGCTTCGAAGCCGGCCAGGTTCTTGGGCCCGACAACGGGGCTCACGACCTTCCGCTGCACGTCGTGCACCGGCTGGTCCATGGCGATGAACATCGGCAGCGTGAAATCTTCGGCCTGGTCCTCCATGCCGATGGAACCCGCGGAGGAGAACACCCCGTGGTTCTGATCTACTGCCTTGATGTCGTCGAACCTCGTGACCGACCAGTAAGGCCCGTACCGGGAGTCGGCGTGGTAGTGCACCGGATCTTCCCTGCGCAGCCGCTCGAAATACGGCCACACTGCATCCTGTTCCATGAGATACCAGTTGGTGAGATCGAATTCGTCCAGCGGCAGCTCATCAGCCCGACGCAGCAGCTCGTCGCGGAGGTTGACGGACATGTTCATGATCGAACGCTCCAGAGAGGTTGTTGACAGCGGCCACTCTAGAGAAGCTTTGCCATTCTGAATAATTCAATTTACTGTTCGTGCCATTCCTCTACGGAATATCTTATTCGTTGTCCGCGTACCATCCTCAACGGAGTACCAAGGAGGCACCATTGCCACGCTCCATCACCGACCTGCGCAAGCTCCGACATGTTGTGGGGGTCGCCGAGCTGGGCAGCTTCACCGCAGCCAGCCGGGCGCTGGCCATTACGCAGTCAGCGCTGACTAAGAGCGTTGCCGATGTGGAAGCGACGCTCGGCATCAAACTCTTCGAGCGGCTGCCGCGGGGCATTGCCCTGACAGAGGCCGGCGCTGCGTTCGTACCGCGGGCAGAGCGTCTGCTGGCCGACAGCGACGAACTGATGCGCGACGTCGGCGACCTGCAGAGCCTGGCCGCCGGGCAACTGCGCCTCGGGGTGGCACCTGCCGCCTTTGCGGGATTCCTCGAACATACCGTGAGCGCCTTCGCCCGGGTGTATCCCGGCGTGCGTATCACGGTGACTGAAGGCCAGCTCGAAGACATGGCTCAGGCCGCGCTCAACGGCACCCAGGACGTGCTGGTCGGTGCCACGAACTACCTGTCGCGCTGGACGGAGCTGGAAACCATCACCGCTTCCGAGCTGCGCATTTACATGATTGCGCGCCGTGGTCATCCCCTGGCTGATCAACGTGATCGACCCGCCCCTCAGGACCTGCTGGCTTACCCGATCATCCTGCCCGCGAGCGGCCTGCTGACCGACGCGGAGCTGGCGCAGGTGTATACCCGCGCAGGCCTGACCCCCAGACCGCCGCACTACGTCTGCGACGATTTCCCTCTCGTGCGTCAGCTTGTGAAGAGCACCGACGCCCTATCGCCGGTGGTGAGCCTGCCCGCAGCCCGCGCGCGCTTCCGGGAAGAGTTTGTGGTGCTGGAGGACGTGCTGGAATTCGAGCCATATGCCGTCGGTCTCGCCTGGCGGCGCACACGCGCCCCTTCGCCAGCCGTCGCCGCGTTTGCGGACGTGTTCCGGGGTTTTCTGCAGGACAGCCGCTGATCGGCACGCACCCCGCGATGCGCGGCGCCGACTGACGCACGCAGAGTGGATTGGTTACACTGAGTTGCACAACACTTCTGAACTTTCTTCCCTACACTCTTTCGGAGTCACTCATGAGCGAACAGGAAACCGAAACCACCAGCGGATACGTTCCCCCCAAAGTCTGGACCTGGGACCAGGAGAGCGGCGGCCGCTTTGCCAGCATCAACCGGCCCGTCGCCGGACCCACGCACGACAAGGAGTTGCCGGTCGGCGAGCATCCCCTGCAGCTGCATTCGCTGGGCACCCCCAACGGCGTGAAGGTGACCATCCTGCTGGAAGAGCTGCTGGAACTCGGCATCGAAGAGGCGGAGTACGACGCGTGGCTCATCAACATCGGCGATGGTGACCAGTTCGGTTCCGGTTTCGTGGCCATCAACCCCAATTCGAAGATCCCGGCGTTGCTGGACACGAGCATGAATCCCCCGATCCGTGTCTTCGAGTCGGCAGCGATCATGGTGTATCTCGCCGAGAAGTTCGGTCATTTTCTACCCAGCGAGCCGCACGGTCGCGCCGAGACCATGAGCTGGCTGTTCTGGCAGATGGGCAGCGCCCCGTACCTCGGCGGCGGCTTCGGGCATTTCTACGCTTACGCGCCGGAGAAGTGGGAGTATCCGATCAACCGCTACGCCATGGAGGTGAAGCGACAGCTCGACGTGTTGAACCGCACGCTGGCCGACCGCGACTATCTCATCGGTGACGCATACACCATCGCCGACATGGCCAACTACGGCTGGTATGGCGCCCTGGTGCTGCACAACATCTACGATGCCGAGGTGTTTCTCGACGTGGCGTCATACGAGCACGTGGTGCGGTGGGCGAAAGCCATCGAAGCGCGCCCCGCAGTAGCCCGGGGCCGGCGGGTGAACCGCCCCTGGGGACCGGAAGAGCTCCGCGTACCAGAGCGGCACAGCGCCGCAGACTTCGAGATAAAACCCAGCGGTGAGTAAAGTCAGGCAGTACCTCGCTGCCGTTGCGCTCGCCCTGGCGGGCACCACCGCAGGGGCTGCCGACTATCTGTCCGTTGATCTGCGCCAGGCTGTCGACCAGCTGAAGCTGGAGGCAGCCGCGGCCGCGACCACTCCCGCCACGTACGGGGCGCGCGCCGAGGTGCTGTGGCGCTGGGTGAACGCCTTCTCGCTGACCGGCGGCTATGTGCCCGTCAACCTCACCGCCGCCCTGCGGGTGAACAGCCCGGAACCCGTGGGGCCTGCCGCCGCCGCAGCCCTGGACGCCTACATCCGCGAGCTGACACTGGCGGAGGACAACCCGGGAGCGCTCGGCACGCTCAGCGCCGATCCCGGCCCGTTCGAAGCGCGCAGCTACGCAACGCTGCAGCAGACGTGGACCGTCGGCACCCGGGCGGTTACCCGCGGTGGCGGCATCGTGGTGGCCAAACATTTCATGGCCGACCATGGCCTTTTCCAGACCGACGATCCTGCTGCGGCCAACTACGTGCGTATTGAAACAAACGCGCGCACCGCACGCTTCGTGGCCGACCGCCGTCCGGTGACAGGCATGCATGGCGGCTTTCGCGGCGCTCAGCCAGCGCTGTTCTTCAAACTCACCAGCGGCTCGCTGGAGCCTGGCGACACCGTGACGATCACCTATGGCGCCCGCGGCGAAGGCGGCGCGGGACTGCGCATGCCTTCGTTCTCCAGCGACCGCATGCCGTTCCCTCTCTACGTGGCCTTCGACGCCGACAGCCAGCTTTTTTCCCTGCCGATCCAGCCTGTCGCTGTGCGCGGCTCGACGCTGGCAGGCGTGCACGGTTTTGCGCCCTCGGTGCTGCGACCGGACGAAAGCTTCACCCTCTCCATCCGCGCTCAGGACCGTTTCTACAATCGGGCGCAGGGGCCTTATCCCGAGTGGCGCGCACTGATCAACGGGCAAGAGCTCGGGCGGGTCGAAAACGTCACCTCACCCATCGTCACGCTGGAAGGCCTGCGGTTTGCTGCGCCCGGCGTGTACCGCATCGACATCCAGTCTGCGGACGGAAGCATCCGCGGGCGGACCAATCCTGTGCTGGTCGCGGCGGACGCCGAACGCGTGTTCTGGGGTGACACCCATGGGCACTCGGGCTTCGCTGAGGGCATCGGCACTCCAGAGCGTTTCATGACCTGGGCGAAAGACGATGCGCGTCTCGACTTCGTGACCCACAGCGAGCACGACATCTGGCTGGACGACCACGAGTGGGCGGTGTTGAAGGATCTCGTGCAGCGCTATTCGGAAGAAGGCCGTTTCATCGCCTACCTCGGCTACGAGTGGACCACCCATTTTCGCTTCGGCGGCCACCACAACGTGTTGTTCCGCACGGCGGCCAACCGCGACCGCATACCGACACAGTTTTATCCCGTCATGTCCGATCTATGGGCCGGCCTGCGCGAGCGGCACGATCCGCGGGACGTGGTGGTGATTCCCCACGCGCACAACCCCGGCGATTACCGTCTCGGCGATCCGCAACTGGCGCCCCTCGTGGAAATCATGTCGCAGCACGGCACCTTCGAGTGGTTCGGACGCAAGTATCTGGCACAGGGACATCAGATGGGCTTCACGGCGGCCAGCGACAACCACCTGAGCCAGCCGGGTTACACGGCGCCGAAGGGCGGCGCGTTGTCGCAGCGCGGCGGTCTGGGAGCGGTGCTTGCCCCGGAACTGGGTCGGGATGCGATCTTCGATGCCATGAAAAGTCTGCGCGCGTACGCCACCACGGGTGACCGGATCATCCTGCAGACGCACCTGAACGGCGCGCCCATGGGGCAGCGCATTCCCATGACAGCGCAGCGCACGCTCGAAGGGCGCGTCATCGGCACCGCACCCATCGAGACGATCACGGTCCTGAAAAACGACGCCGTGCTGTGGGAAGAAAACTACCTCACCATCGAAGATGGCCGCTTCGAAGCCGACGAAACCTTCTATCTGACGTTCGCGAGCCCCTCGGAGTCGCTGCACCCACGGGATGCACCCCGCGGCTGGCGACCGTGGCGCGGAACGGTGACCGTGGTGAACGCCGAGCTTGCAGAAGCGTCCCCCACCGATTTTTTCAACGCGGACATGCAGCGGTTCGAAGTCGACGGAAACCGTGTGTCTTTCATCACGGCCACGCGCGGAGACGCCAGCTCCATCCGTCTGCGCCTGAAAGATGCCCGCCCCCGCACGCGTATCGAAATCGAGCTGGAAGAAGTCCGAGAGTTCGGCTCCGCCCCGCCGCTGCTGCGCCAGCACGCCGTGCTGCCGGCTGCCTCGGCAACCCTGCGTCTCAGCGACCTGCAGGCCGGGCGCAGCGAAACGAGCCTGCCTTTCGAGACCTACAACGATACGATTACGCTGCGACGCAGCGTGACCGACGGTGCCGCGGACGTGAGCTTCAGCGTGGAAGACACGAGCACGGTACACGGCGATTACTACTATGTGCGCGTGAAGCAGGCCAACGACGCCATGGCCTGGTCCAGCCCCATCTGGGTCGGCAGCTTCCCCCCACGCTGACAGGAGAAGAAATGACTTACGTATTCACCCGCATGCCTGATCCGGAGGAGCTGGACTTCGACCCGGAGGCGTTGCGCAAGAAGTACCGCGAAGAGCGGGATAAGCGTCTTCGCCCGGACGGAAACGAGCAATATCAAGAAGTTACGGGTGATTTTTCGCGCTACATCGACGATCCGTACGTGGGCGAAACGCTGCAGCGCGAGCCTCTGCACGACGAGGTTGAGGTGGTCATCGTCGGGGGCGGTTTTGGCGGGCTGATCACCGGCGCCCGCCTCCGCGAAGCGGGGTTCGACGACCTGCGCATCATCGAGAAAGGCAGCGACTTCGGGGGCACGTGGTACTGGAACCGCTATCCCGGCGCCGCCTGCGATACCGAAGCGTATATCTATCTGCCCCTGTGCGAAGAACTGGGTTACGTGCCGAAGCAGAAGTACGCGCAGGGCCCGGAGATTCTCGCGCACAGCCACGCCATCGCCAGGCACTACGATCTGTATCGCAACGCCTGCCTGCAGACGCAGGTTACCGCCATGGAATGGCTGGAAAACGAAGCCCGCTGGTTGATCCGCACCGACCGCGGCGACGCCATGCGCGCCCGGTTTGCGGTCATGTCCAACGGCCCGCTCAACCGGCCGAAGCTGCCGGGCATCGCAGGCATGGATCAGTACGAAGGCCATACCTTCCACACGAGTCGCTGGGACTACGAGTACACCGGTGGCAGCTCCGAAGGCGGCCTGGATCGTCTCGGCGACAAATCCGTCGCCGTGATCGGCACCGGCGCCACCGCTGTCCAGTGCATTCCGCACCTCGGCGCGGGTGCCGGCGCGCTCTACGTCTTTCAACGCACACCTTCCAGCATCGACGTCCGCGACAATCGCTACACCGACCCCGAATGGGCGGCAGGCCTGGCCCCCGGCTGGCAACAGGCGCGCATGGAGAATTTCAACACGCTGTGCTCCGGCGGCATCGTCGAGGAAGACCTGGTGCAGGACGGCTGGACCGAGATCATCCGCAACCTCATCTCCATGGCCAACTACCGCGGCAAAGATACCGACTGGTCGCTGGTGCCCCAGCTCATGGAACTGGCCGACTTCAAGAAGATGGAGCAGATACGTGCCCGCGTCGACGCGGTGGTGAGCGATGAGCAGACTGTCGAGGCGCTGAAACCTTACTACCGGCAATTCTGTAAGCGTCCCTGTTTTCACGACGAATACCTGCCCACGTTCAACCGCGAGAACGTGCACCTGATCGACACCGCAGGCAAAGGGGTGCAAGCCATCACCCGTCGCGGGGTGATGGCAAACGGCATCGAATACCCGGTGGACTGCATCGTCTTTGCGACGGGGTTCGAGGTGGGCACGTCATACACACGCCGGGCCGGCTATGACGTAGTGGGGCGCGATGGTCTGACCCTCTCGGAGAAGTGGGCGAATGGCCTGCGCACACTGCACGGTCTCACCTCCCACGGTTTTCCGAACCTGTTTTTCATCAGCAGCGCTCAGGGTGCCTTCACCACCAACTTCCCTCACTACATGGACGAAGCTGCCCAGCACCTCGGCTACATTCTCAGCCGGTGCATCGGCGAAAACGTAAACACCATCGAGCCCGACCGGCAGGCTGAGGACGAGTGGGTGGAGGAGATCATCCGGTTGTCACGCTTCAACGAGGACTTTCTCGAAAGCTGCACGCCGGGCTATTACAACAACGAAGGCCAGCCCAACCCCATCAGCCGCCAGAACGCCGCGTATGGCAAGGGGCCGATACCGTTTTTCCGGATGATGGCAGCGTGGCGGGAAGCAGGTACCCTCGAAGGACTGAACATCACCTAGGAGCGGCACGGCGTTGTCGATCGAAGCCACCGATTTCCGTCATCTGGATGCCCGCCTGCGCAAGGACGTGCGTCTGCTCGGCGCCCTGCTGGGTGACGTCATGGCACAGGACCGGGGCAGCAGTTTTCTCGCGCGCATAGAGCGCATTCGTGAACTGGCGAAGGCCGCCCGCAGCGACCAGGCGGGCTGGGCAGATCTCAGCCACTATCTTGCCGCCATACCAACCGCCGAGATTCCGAATGTCGCCCGGGCGTTCAATCAGTTTCTCAACCTGGCCAACATCGCCGAGCAGCATCACCTCACCCGTAACTGGGTGTCTGATCTGCCGGAGGTTTTCCAGACCGTTGCCCGCGAAGACCTGCAGCGGTGCGTGCAGGCCCTGCGCATCGAGCTGGTGCTGACGGCCCACCCCACGGAAGTGCTGCGACGGACACTGATACAGAAATACGACCGAATCAACGATGCGCTCGTCGCGCTGGACGGTCTGCCGGAGGAGGCCCGCGGAGAGCA
This sequence comes from uncultured Pseudomonadales bacterium, assembly GCA_964651595.1. Lineage (GTDB taxonomy): Bacteria > Pseudomonadota > Gammaproteobacteria > Pseudomonadales > Azotimanducaceae > UBA4421. The sequence goes on from CAZYYJ010000002.1 coordinate 8,245, forward strand.
AGAGGCGACGTTGCGCCGCCTCATTGCCGAAGCCTGGCACACCGACGAGATCCGTGCCGAGCGGCCCACCCCTCAGGATGAGGCCCGGTGGGGCTTTGCCGTGGTTGAAAATTCTCTGTGGCGTGCGGTCCCGCAGGCGCTGCGTGATATCGACGAGGCGCTGGAAGCTGCTGGCTGCGAGCCCCTTGCACCGGGCTCCGCGCCCATTCGCATTGCCTCCTGGATGGGCGGTGACCGGGACGGGAACCCCAACGTCACCTCCGCCGTCACCCGGGAAGTGCTGATGCTCGCGCGCTGGATGGCTGCCGACCTGTTCCTGCGCGATATCGAAGCGCTCAACGAATCGCTGTCGATGCACGCGGCCGACGCCGCACTGCGCGAACGCGTGGGCAACGCCCGCGAACCGTACCGCGCCCTTCTCGCGACCGTGCGCGACCGTCTCGTTCGGACCCGCACGTGGGCTGCGGCGCTGGACCCGACGCCGCCCACGGAAGCGGACGCCGTGTTTCTGTCAGCGGACGAGCTTGCCGAGCCCCTGGCGCTGTGCCACGCCTCATTGGTCGCCTGCGGCATGGCGGACATCGCCAACGGTCCCCTTCTGGACACGTTGCGGCGCCTGGACGTGTTTGGTCTGCACCTCGTCCGGTTGGACGTACGTCAGGATTCCGCACGCCATGGCGACGTACTCCACCAGCTGACGCACACGCTGAACGTATCGCTGGATGGCCGGCACTATGGCGATTGGCACGAAGAGGAACGCCAGGCGTTCCTGCTCGCGGAGCTCACGAGCGTGCGCCCGTTGATACCACCCCGCTGGCGGGGCGATGACGAGGTTGCCGAGGTGCTGGACACCATGGGTGTCATCGCCGAGAACGACGGCGCGGGCATCGCGCAGTACATCATTTCCATGGCCCGCGAGCCCAGCGACGTGCTGGCCGTGATTCTGCTGCTGCGCGAAGCGGGGCTCACCAAAGCGCTCCCGGTCGTGCCGCTGTTCGAAACCCTCGCCGATCTCGACGGCGCTGCCGAGACCCTCGAGCAGCTGCTGGCCGTTCCCTGGTATCGCGACTATATCGACGGCGAACAGCAGATCATGATCGGCTACTCGGATTCCGCCAAAGACGCCGGTCAGCTTGGCGCTGCCTGGGCCCAGTATCGCGCCCAGGAAGCGCTGGTGGCGGTTGCCCGGCGTCACGGGGTGCGTCTGGTGCTGTTCCATGGGCGTGGCGGCACCGTCGGGCGCGGCGGCGGACCGGCTTCCGCCGCCATTCGCGCTCTACCCCCCGGCGCCCTGAACGGTGTATTCCGCGTCACCGAACAGGGTGAGATGATTCGCTTCAAGCTCGGCCTGCCCGGCGTTGCCCGCGACACCCTCAATCGCTATGTGGGCGCCACCGTGGCCGCCACGCTGGACCCGCCGCCGGAACCCGACGCTGCGTGGCGACAGGCCATGACCGCCATGGCTGCGCAGGCCACTGCTGCGTATCGCGACGTCATTCACAGCGACGACTTTGTCGCTCTGTTCCGCGCCTGGACCCCCGAGCAGGAGCTGGGCACGCTGGCCCTCGGCAGCCGCCCGACCCGGCGTCGCGCCGGCGGAGACGTAACGAGCCTGCGCGCCATCCCCTGGGTTTTCGCCTGGACACAGATCCGCCTGATGCTGCCGGCATGGCTCGGCAGCGATGTCGCCCTCACGGACGGCGAGCAGATCACCGCCATGCGCGCGTGGCCGTTTTTTGCCATGCAGATGGACACCATGGAGATGGTCGTAGCCAAGACCGATACGGACCTTGCGCAGTACTACGCGCGCCGGCTTACGGCGCCGGAACAGTCTGAGCTGGTGGCGCGGTTGTGCGGGCGGGCGGACGCTTTGCGCCAGCGCATGCTCGAGCTGCACGGCAGCACGGACGTGCTGGACCAGGATCCCGTGCTGCGCGATTCCCTGATCGTGCGCAATACCTATCTCGACCCATTGCACCTGCTGCAGGCTGAGCTGCTTGCGCGCCTGCGTGAGGACGACGCAACCGACACCGCGCTGACCCGGGCTCTCAAAGTCTCCATGGCCGGCATCGCCAGCGGGTTGCGCAATACCGGCTGAAACGTCTCGTCAGAAACCGACGAAGGTGGCCACCTCTCCCACGGCGCGGCGCCGCGACACAACCGCATTGGCAGGAAAGCTGTCGTCCGGGTAGCCCATGGCCACGCAGATCATGATCACTTCGTCTTCTGAGATGCCCGCGTGCTCGCGTACCACCGGCGACTGCATGATGCCCTGGCTGTTTACCACGCACCCAAGACCTTTCGACCAGGCGGCGTTGACGAGCGCGTTCACCACCGCGCCACAGTCGAACTGGGCGATATCCCCACCCTCCAGCACCCGATCGTAGGTCACCACCACGGAGACAGGCGCGTCGAACTGCCGGAAGCCTCGCAACACCCAGTCCTGACGTTTCTCGGCATCGTGGCGCTCGATACCCATGGCTTGAAAGAGTTGCACGGCAATCTCGATCTGCCGTTCCCGATGGACACCCTCGTAGCCCCCGCTGCCGCGGATTTCCCGGGAGGGTGGCACGCCGGCCAGGTTGCGGTCAGTGTTTTCGGCGCGGATCTGATCCAGCACGTCTCCCGTAACCACGTAAAAATGGTAGGGCTGTGTGTTCATGGAGGATGGTGCCCGGATGGCCATGGCCAGCACCTCCTCGATGACGGCTCTCGGCACTGGATCGGGTTTGTACCCGCGGATGCTGCGACGTCCCAGCACAACTTCGCTGTATTCCAAGGGGCGGACTCCTGATAAGACGGGCGCAGTCTACACTGTCGCCCGTCCCGTCATCAGCCGCTAGTCCATCAGCGAAGGCGGCTTGCGCTCCAGCACGTAGTCGATCACCTGACGCCGCCGATCCCGGAAGACCGTTACCGTGATCGACTGCCCCGGTTCCAGCACAGCGTCTTCCCCTTCGAGGAACTGCACGAACTGATCGCCCTGCTCGGTCACCCCGTCCGGGTTCTGTATGCCGCGGCCGGATGCCTGCACGCGCACCCGGACCTCCCCGGGCACCGGCAGGTTGGAGCTGTTCGTCAGCGTCAGCGTCCGGCTGTAGCGACGGGCGCGCCTGTCGTAGCGGGTGGAACCCTGTACGAAGCTCACGGCGCCTGAGGCGTCCTCGAAAGGCTCGAACTCGAAGACCGGCGGCGTGCCATCGATGGCCCGCGGCGGTTCCTCGTCAGCCTCACAGTTCTGCGTGGTGTTGCACCCCTGAGCAGTTACCGCAAGCCCGAGGTCCTCTTCGGGCGGCGGTGCCGCGTCGAAGATTCTGAGGGTCACGTTGATCTGCTCACCGGGCTCCACGAAAATCGAGCCGATGGTAGCGCCGAGATCCACGCCGGAAAGATCCGGGTCGGGAATGTTCAGCACCACCTGGTTGCGCGCCTGATCCACCACCTGACAGTCGCGCACCACCTGCGTGACGTAGGTTTTTGTCACCAGCAACTGGGTACGCCCGTTGATCTCCTCACCAGAGAATGGATTGAGATTGAACGAACCCACGGTGTTACCCGTGTTCTCCACGGTCCACGTCACGTCGGTGATCGACTCCGCGTCCTCGCCACCTTCCAGCGCCGGGTTACGGAAGCCCGGGTTGAACAGGCTCGACGCGCCGAACGACTCGTTGCGGAAACCCGGATTACGGAAACCCGGGTTCGCAGCACCCGTCGCTTCGAAACCAATGTTTTCGAAGGTGAAGTTGCGGAAGCCGGGATTGCGGAAACCAGGATTCTCCACGTCCACGTTACGGAAACCGGGGTTCGGATCACCGGGGTTGCGGAAGCCGGGGTTACGGAAGCCCGGGTTTCTGAAACCGGGGTTACGGAAGCCGGGGTTACGGAAACCGGGATTACGGAAACCGGGATTACGGAAGCCGGGGTTTCTGAAACCGGGATTGTCGACCGGATCGCTGACGATCCGCTGACTGATGACCGGATCGCGGATCTCCAGGGACGCAATGCCCTGGGTCTCCTCCGTCTCCTCGAGATCGGGCGCCAGATCGTTCCCGTTGAGCACAATCACGTCCGACTGACACGACGTACACTCCTGCTCGATAACCCGCACTTCGATCGCCGGTCGCGAGTCCGCATCGGACGTCACGTAAACGGTACGCACAGCGGCAGCCCTTGGCGGCAGTACCACCACCGTTTCGGTCACCGGGTCGGGCGGATTGGCGGCGTCGAACGGCGGTTGCGGGAAGTCGGAGAACGACGCCCGGCCGGTGAACGCGTCAGCATCTTCCGGCTGATTCACGATGATCGCCTTGTACGTGCGGAACTCTTCCGTGAAGTTCTGCAGATAGATCACGTGGCCGCGCTGGGCGTTGTCCGGACCGAAGTCGGCCGGTTTGAACGGTGTCGGCGACGTGATGCGCAGGCCCGGGTAGAGCATGGAGCCGTAAATGTTCTGGTCCCGCGTCAACGACAGATCGGGTGCCTCTGGATCGCTCGGATCGAACACACAGATTGTGCTCTGCCCGGACGGATCCGCTTCGTTCAGCGCCTGCTGCACGGCGGCACGCTCCTCGTCACGGCCATCGCCCGGCGTGAAGCCCGCCACCGCTGGCGAGAACTGCGAACGGGTGCCTTCAGCGCCCCACGCGTTACCCCGCAGGTCACGGTTGTCGGCCCATGCCACGAAGAACGCGGGTTCTTTACCGTCAGCCTGGTTGGTCACCCAGGTACCGTTGGCATCCTGACGGTACGGTGGTCCCGCGACGGTGATGTAGTCACCCAGGAACGGCTGCAGGCCCTTCTTGAAGAGCCGGGCCCCGGAGAAGGAGCGCTCCAGCTTGATCAGGTTACCGGTCTCGTCGATGCCGAGCTGGAATTGTGTCACCTGCACGGAAGGACGGATGAGGCCCTTGAATACCCGCGTGGCGCGCACGTCGACGGTATGCCGTCGCAGCTCATCACCCTGTCGCGCATCGTCGATGGCCCGCGTGAACACGCCGGATTCATCGTAACGCGTGTCGTAGTACGCCACCTGCACCTGCGAGGCCGCGGTGTAGGCGTTGGGCATGAACTGATGGCCGCGCACATCCTGATCGTCGATGGCTATCTCTTCCGGGCTGGCCACTTCCAGCGGTTCAGGTTGTGTCCACACGTTGTCGGGGGTCAGCCGGGTCATGACGATACGGGCAAGACCGTTGAAACAATCGTTGCCCTTCTTGTCGTTGGAGTAGTTTCGATCTGACCAGAACACGTAGAAATCAGTACCGTCAGACGTCACCGTCGGGAACGCGTTGCTGCGGAACTGATCATCCGACGCCGCCAGATCGAACGGGCACATCTCGTACGGAATCTGCGCGGGCACGGTCCACGTGTCGGAACCCGGCTCTTTCAGCGAATAGAGCAGCGCGTCCTGCCGCACCGTCTCGCCCGGCGGCGTGAACCGGCGCCAGACCGCCATGATGCGTTCGCCCGCGGCGGCCAGCGCCACGCCCTGGTTCACCAGATCGTCGTCCGCAGAAATCTGCACCGGATCGGTCCACGTGCGGCCGAGATCGCGGCTCTGCACCACCATCATGTTGGCACCGTTGGTCTCGTTCACGCGCACCGAGAGGTTGTCGATGCGCAGCTCGTCCAGCGACGGGCCGGGCTCTGCCACGAGGCGGATGCCGTTGAAGTCGAGCAACTCCTCGGGGGTGAGCACGTCTGAGCCTTTGAAGCGCAGGTCTGCCGAGAAAATGGCGCCGTCGACGAAAACGTCCAGGCGCCTGGTCTCGTAGTCCGCCACGAAGGTGAGGCGGTTGTACACCACCGGCAGAAACTCGAAGTTGTCTTCCGGATCGGCGGTTCTGATCGACACCGACCGGTTGCTGATGACCACGTCTGCAAACGGCAGCTCCACACGATAGGTTGCAGCATCGGTACCTACCGGGAACAGGCTGTAGTCGAAGCTGACTTTCACCACCGTCGCTTCGTTGGCTGCGAAACTGAACGGCTCACCGCCTATGGTTTCGAGCTCTGTGCCGCCGGGGGAATTGTCCGCCCGCAGCACCAGCACCTGGTCGCCTTCGCTGCCGGTACCCCGCTCGATGCTGGCCCCGCCGCCAATGAGAGACCAGCGTCCCGTCAGCGCTTCCTCGACCAGGTTGCCGGGCTCGAAGTCCGGCGCCTCGAAGCCTTCGAAGCCGTCAATGGTGGGTGGCGTGTCGACAAACTCGGCATAGGCTGCCGTGAGGGTACCGGCCGGCACCGTGCGCGGCTCCAGCGTGCCTTCCGGCGCATCTTCCAGCTCCACCTGCAACGTGATTGTGGACGGTTCCAGGCTGGGATCGGGATCGAAAGCGAACTCCGCGATACCGCTGGGCAGCGCCACGAAGCTGCTGTTGGATTCGTCGGCCCACTCACCGAACGGCCCCGCATTGATCACGGCATAGTCGTGATCGGGGGTTTCAGCGTCGGGCTGACCACCCAGCCAGGCATCGTAGACAAATGGTTCACCGCTTACCCATTCGAAGGTGCCTTCGTTGTCGGCATCGTTGAGACCAATCCAATGACGGCCCGGGAAGGTGCGACGCAGCCACGCCTGCTCGGCGTCGTCATTGATGGTAACGAGGTTGCCCCCCAGCGCAGCCGCTGCCGCCTGGGCGTCTTCCCACGTTGCGCCGTCACCGGCAACCTTCAGATAGTAGTTTCCAGTGCCGGGATTAAACCTCGCGCCCGGCTCGTCGAGCGTGAAGAGAATGTCTTCCTTGTCGATGAAACGACCAACATCGCCCGCTACGGCCTGATAGGTTTCTTTCTCAGGTGTCCATGGCAGACCCGACTCGGCACCCTGCTCCCACCAACGCTGGAAGTAGAGTCCCCCCGGGCCTTTGTTGTCGCGGTCGCTGGCAATGAACGCGAACACCATTGCCCCTGGCACCGGTGCGATGGCCGGGTCAGCGGCAAAACCCTGACCGATGGTCTGCGGATAGGATTTCCAGCCCGGGGCCAGACGGGTTTTCCATGTGAGGCCCCCGTCGCGGGTCATGGCAATGCCCTGCCAGGAATCGCCCACCTCCGGATCATCGGCGCCGCGGTAGTCGTTGAAGCCGCAGAACATCTGCAGCTCGTTGTCGGGCCGCATGGCGCACTCCACCTCGTTCTGCTGGCGCAGCGTGGTGTCCGGTTTGAAGAGCGGATTGGTCAACGGTGTCGGGCCGCTGACCTTGACGTTCACGCCCGGAATACCGGCGGCGTTGACGGGCAGCACAGTGATACCCAGCGTCGTCGACACGGTTTCGCCGTCTTCGTCAGTGGCTGTGATGGTGATGGTCGTCTCACCGATCTGGCCGTCCTGGAAGTCGAGGGCAAGCACGTCGTTTTCGTCGATGCTTGCAACGATCAGCGTCGGATCGCCTACCGTGACCTCGTAGGTCAACGTATCGCCCGGCGACTCGATGTCCGCATCCTCGATCACTGTGGTGAGGTCGATGAGGTAGTCTTCCGTGCCCTCGAAGACAATGGCGTCTTCGAGTTCCGGGCTGACGATCATCGGCGCGGTGTTGGTCCCCGTCACCTCCACCTCGAAAGAGGTACTGGCGACAGCGCCCTGCGCGTCGGTGGCCTGCACCGTTATGACGGCCGTACCGCTGCCAGAGGTACCGAAATCGAGGGTCAGGGTGCCGCCGGCAATGGTTGCACCAACCTGCCCGGGATTGGAGTTGCCAACCACTTCGTAGACGAGACTGTCACCCTGGTTGTCCGCATCGTCGCCAACGGCAGCGAAGCAGTCGAGGAACACGTTTTCGAAACGGACGTTGCCGCGGCGGAGCTGGTCGAACGTGGCCGACTGGTCCACATCCAGACACGTTTCCGCATTGGTGATGATGCTGTTGTACAACATTGCGCCCGTACCGCCGAACAGCAGCACGCCGAGGTCTTCCTCGTTGGTGCCCACCACGGTGACGTTCGCCAGCGACACCTGCGACACCGGCGTATCGTTCGGCGCGAGCGCGTTGCTGTCGCCCTGAATGCCCTGGCCGCCATTGGACTCAGCGTGGACGAACTGGGCACCGCCCCGCCAGCCTTCTGTCCAGGACAGACCGTCACCACCGTGCTCGGACACGATCAGGTGATCCATGACCAGGGTTCCGCCACGTACATCGATGCCGTCGGCGTCGGTGTTATGTGTCTGCACGAACGACAGTGAGGTGCCGCTGCCTACTCCGAAGAGCGCCAGACCATCAGCCAACGTGCCGCCCGGCAGATAACTGCCACCCGCGTCCCGGATCACCGCGTAGGCGAGCGTACCGCTGCTGAGTCCCGCGTCACTGCCGCCATAGAAGCCGAGACCGTCCGGCAGAGGCACGTCACAGGTCACGGCGCCACAGTCCGGTGAGTTGGTCGGCGCGGTGCCTGTGAGGACAATGCCCGGCCAGCCGCCCGCCGCGCCGGAGCCGTCGGAACCCGCGACCCAGCCGTCGAACTGAGCCTGCGACGTGAACACGATGGGATCGGTAGGCGTTCCCACGGCATTAATCGACGATTCGCGCGTAACGATGAGCGCCGCGTTGGGGGTCGCCGTGACGAGCGTGCCCGCTTCAATTGTAAGCTGCGCTATGGCACCGGGCGTGGCTCCTGCCGCGTCACCGTCGCCAATGTACGTGCCGGGCGCCACAGCGCTCAGACGGTAGACATTGTCATTGGTCAACGTGGTATCGCTCAGCACACGGGCCGGCAGCTCGCAGAGGTCCATCGACCCTCCGCCCACGGACAACGGCAACGGCTGCGTACCCACCAGCGTGGTGCCTGCGGGACAGGTGCCAGCCGCGGTGGGCGCAGCGCCCGCCAGCGTGCCCCCGGTACCCGGCTGCCATACGGCGTTGTTGCCATTGACACCTATGCTCCAGCCGAGGCTCCAAGGCAGATCGTCGGGCGCGTAAGCACCGACAAAGTTCGTGGAAACGATGGAGGTATCGTCGATACCCGGCTGGAAGACGAGGTCGTCGCCCGCAAGCGGCGGTGACAGCGGGCTCGGAGCCGCGCTGCCGTTGAGATTCACGGCGCCAATCCGGTTCGAAGGTTCTCCAGCGGCGTTGGTGACACGATCCAGCGCACCACGCAGGCTCTGGCTGGTATCTGCATCCCCGAAGATCGGCAACAGGTCGATGACCTCCGGCTCGTCACCTTCGAACACCGCCACGTTGTCGATGGTCTGCAGAACCTCGGGGTCGTCGTTCACGCTGTTGACGAACGCCGTGAACTGCGAACCCGCAGAGACCAGACCATCCACGTCCGTAGCCGTGACCAGAATTTCAGACGCACCGCTGCCGTTGGGGGCAAACGTCAGCGTGAGCTGATCGCCTTGCACGTCAACTGTCGTCAGCTCCGGATTCGAGATCACCTGCGCATCGAAGCTGAGAATTTCTCCCGGCGCGCCGTCGGGATCGTCGAACACACCAGCGAGGCTGACAACGAGGGGCGGCGTATCTTCATCCACCACCTGGTTGGCCAGCGGTGCGACCACCGTGGGGCTCTGCTGAGACCGATCGACGTTCAGAAGCGCAACACGGAAGTTGTCGATACCAACCGCTTCGTCAGCACCACCCTGCCAGTTTGGTCCGGTGGCCCGGATCGAGATCGTGAGCGTGTCAGCGGTGTGCGGTACGGTGAACTGGCGGTCCGCGTTGAAATCAAAGGCCGAGTCCGTCGGCGAGAAGCCGAGATCCTCTTCGTCCACCAGAGCAACGAGGCCTGGCGCTGCGCCGTACGGTGGCGTGCTGCCTGCACCGAAACCCTGGGAGAAGATCGCCACGCCGTCGACGCGCACCTCCAGCCCGTCAGGACCATTGGTGGCATCACCTTCCCAGGACCCGATGCGGGCAAACAGGAAGCCGAGGTCTACCCCCTCGTGCGTCGGCAGGTTGCTGAACGCGAACACCTGCTCCGCGCTGCCTCCCAGGAGACCCACGGTATCGTTGATGAGAAGGTCACCACCGAACTCATCGCCGTTGACGCCGACACCGGCATAGCCGCGCACACCCACGCGCCCGCTCGGGCCCGTGAAGTCGGCGGTCACGTCGGCATCCAGGAACACGCTGTCTGCAGCCGACCCGAAATCGTCGCTGTAGATCAGCGTGCGGTCGTCTGTTGCGCCTTCGAGGTCTTCAATGAGCAGGTTGTCGAACGACTGCGTGCCGCTGGCGTCATAGAGACCCACGCGACCGGCGGCAAGCAGCGCTGCTTCTGCCGGCGCAAGCACCAGGCCCGCTCGGGGTGTGGGATCCCCGGCCACGAAGACAGTGATCGTGTTGCCGATTACCTCGATGCGCAGGCGCGTATCGGTATCTGCAAGGCCCAGCGCCGGATTCACGTTCAATATCGGGTCGAGGCCTGCACCGTCAGCCGTATCCACGCTGAAGTACAGTCCGTCACCGGCGCCGCCCAGCCCCCCGGTGGTGAGGAGCACACCCCGGGCACCGAGCGCTCCGCCGAGGTCGGGCGTAGAACGCAGCCAGATACCGCCATCATCGAGCTGGCGAACGTCCACCTCGACGGCAAAGTCCGTGAGCACAAACGGCAGATAGCTGTAGCCGCCGAAGCTGCCGGCGTCGTAGGCACCGCCTACTTCTGCCCAGGCGCCATTCACCGGATTCCACAGCGGGTTGGGACCTGCATTGAAATCGTCCGTAAACGTGCCGGCGAAATCACAGGCATCGCCCTGCCCGTCACCATCCGAATCGGTCTGATCGTTGGCGAAGGTGAGACAGTTGTCGGCGCCGTCCGGCGTGCCGTCTCCATCCGTGTCGGCGTCATCCGGATTCGAGCCGAACGCGCTTTCAACGTCGTTTGCCAGCTGATCACCATCGCGATCGTCATCGACGTTGTCGCCGATGCCGTCGCCATCGAGGTCTGCCGTTTCAGCCGCATCCTCGGGGAATGCGTCCGCGTTGTCGCCGACCCCGTCGCCGTCGCTGTCCGCCGCTTCCGTCGGATCAAGCGGGAACCGGTCCTCGCCGTCGGGCGTGCCATCGTTGTCATCATCAGCGTCGCCAAAGTCGGTCACGCCGTCGCCATCACTGTCGACAAAACCGTTCCCGGTGGTGAGAGGCGTGACGAACGGGCTGGTGATGGCAGCGTTGATGCGCTCTTCTCCGTTCGTGAAGCCGTCGCCGTCGTTGTCGAGAGCGGCGTCTGCAGGATTGCGCCAGTTGAGCCTGGCCACCGCTTCCTCGACGTTGTCGATGCCATCGTTGTCGGCATCCGGATCGTAGATGTCCGGTATACCGTCGTTGTCGGTATCCGTTGCCGGATCGAGATCGTTGCGGCTGATGAACGGGAAGATCTGTTGCACGACGCCCGGTACGAGCTCGCCGTCGACAAGACCGCCACTGTTGGGTTGCAGCGAAAGCAGGAAAATTTCGAGCACTTCGGCTTCCGCATCGTCCAGCACGTCAATGGACAGGGCGCGCACGCCGCGGTCGCCATCGTTCCAGTTCAGCAACACCGGGGCGCCAAGGAAGTCGAGGCCTTCCACCGCACCGAAAGTGGTCGGATCCGCAACCACACTGAGAAGGCCGTCCGTGCCGCCCTCGCGATAAAGGTTGTAGCGAACCCGGCCCGTGGCTTCGCTGCCCACGATACCGAGGCGGTTGAACGAGATGACACCCGAATCGAGGAAACGGTCGTCGTCAATGATCTCTATGCCCGTCGAGGAGCTGGCAATCTGCAGGCCCCCGGTGGGGTTCAGCAGTACCAGTCCGATCCGCTCAATACCTTCGGCCGCGGTGTCTTCGATGGTGAAGAGTGTGATCTCGCGCGGGCTGTCATCACCGTCCGACCAGGTAAGGGTGCCGAAAGCTTCTACGATGTCCGCGCCGACGGTCGCCGGTGTGAAGGTATCTTCAGACCGTCCAAGCAAGCCGTACTGCACACTGACATCGCCTGCGGTGCCGCCATGACGATCTACCACCAGCGTAACCGCATCTCCTTCGTTGACCCGCGTAAGGTACGTGTTGAAGTAAGCGGTACCTTGAGGTACCAGCGCACCGTCTTCATCCAGAATCTCGACAATGGCTTCCGGATCGAGAACGCGAGGCTCACCAAGCGTGGTGGAGAACTCGATGGCAAAGGTTTTCGATGACTCCACGATGGCGTCGTCGAGGATCTGTACCTGGATCGTGCGGCGACTCGTATCGCCCGGTCCCCAGGTGAACGCCCCACTCTGCGCGACGTAGTCGCTGCCGGCCAGCGCCGAGCCGTCCAGGGTGGTGAAGCCGACGCCCACCGTACCGAGCGAACCGCCGGTGCGCTCCAGCAGCACCTCGACCGTGCCTGAATCCTCCGCAACGGCCGAGTAGTAGTGCACCACGCGAACGTCACCCGCGGTGGGCACGTGGTTGGCATTGTTCGGGTTGGTGCCCTGGGCAATCTCCAGACCATCAGCGAAGCCATCGCCGTCGGAGTCCTGGTTACCGTCGTCGGGATCCTGCGGATTCAACCCGAGTCTGATTTCCAGCTCGTCCGTGAGGTTGTCTCCATCGTCGTCCAGATCGGCAACATCCGACAAATCGTCGCCATCCAGATCAGCGAGCGGTCCGCCGCCCTGAATCTCCGGCGTGGAGCGCGGGTCGTTGATGAAGCTGTTGATCTGATGTTCCTGGACGTTGGAGAAGCCGTCCGAGTCCAGATCGCCACCGGCGTCGGTCGGATCCCGCCAGTCGAGGGGCGCAAACACGGATTCCGTGCCGTTCGTTATGCCATCGCCATCGATGTCGATGTCCTGGAAATTCGGTATACCGTCACCGTCCAGATCACCGGTGTCGGTGAAGATGTTCTCCAGGATGATGGGGAAGAAGTAGGTACCCGGGAACGACGCCTGCGCCTGGAAGCGGTCGATTACCGCCCCGTTCGACGGCGCCCAGATGATGGCGTTGAAGAGCTCCAGCACCTCTTCCTCGGCGTCCTGCCAGACTGGAATCGTGAAGCGCCGCACCGAGCGATCGCCATCGCCCCAGCCGAAGCCCAGAATCGGCCCCTGGTAGTCGTTGGTGCCGTCGTCCGGACCGTTCCGCACAAACTCGCGCCCGTTGAAAGCGCCGGCAATCACGGATACATCGCCCGCCGTGCCGCTGTCACGATACAGGCTGACCGTAATCTGCCCCGAGATTTCAGACCCGAGCGGTACACGCCTGCTTATGCGGATGATGCCCGACGGGTTCTCACGATCGTCGTCCACCAGCTCGATGTTGTAGCTGATACCGGCAACCTCAACGCCGCCCTGCGGGTTGAGCAGGCTCACGAGCACAAGCTCCGTGTCTTCGGCAAGATCATCGTTCAGCAGATTCACGGTAAGCACGCGATCGCTTTCGTCGCCGTCCGCCCAGAACAGCCTCTGCGACGGCATGGTCACGTCTTCCCCGGGGATTGCCGGCGTAAACAGATTGTTGTTGAAGTTCGGTTGCGCCTGCAGCGACACGTCTACGCTGACATCGCCTTCGGAACCGCCGAGACGGGTAACTGTGAACGACACCGTACCCTGGGCTTCCTCGGCACGCAGACCACCTTCGCGCACCAGCACGAGCCCTGGACCCGAAGGTCTCTCGTCGTCCGCAATGGTGACCCAGGCTTCATGGTCGATGAGCCGCGCACCGGTACCCGGCAGCAGATCGAGCAGAACACGCAGCTTCTCGCTCGCTTCAGCCTCGGCGTCGTCCAGGATCGGTACCGAAATCACCTTGGTTTCGGCATCGCCGTCTGTCCAGGTGAGTACGCCCGTCTGCGGTGTGTAGTCGCTGTTTTCCGTCCCCGAGTCTTCCACGGTCGTATAGTTCACCGTGAGCGGACCTTCCGAACCGCGGATTCGCTTGACCAGTATTTCGACCGAACCTTCAGGCTCGTAAACCACCGTGTCATACGCGTTGACGACAATGTCGCCGGCATCAGCGCCGCCGGTAACGATACGGCTCGACGTGGTCGTCTGCTGGATGAGATTGGCTGAACCAATGCCCGTCAGCGCGCCATCCGTGTACCGCACGATACGCACGATGCCGTCCGTCGGCAGATCCAGGTTGTCTTCCACGCCGTAGACGGTAGCGCCGGTGTTGCCCGGTTCCGGTTCTGTGGCGTCGATTGCTGCAGCTTCGAAGAAACTACGGAACTGCGACAGCGTGTTGGTCGTCAGGTTGAAGTCGAACAACAGATCGTCCGCCGTGCGGGTAGCGCTCAACGGTGGTGTGTTGCTGCCGGTTTCGATGCTGATGAGGTCCTGCACCACCCCACCGCTCTTCTGCACGTCTGAGAACAACAGAACACACGTTGGGCCACCGCTGGCACAGTCGCCGGGCGTAGTCGCCGTGTAGACGTTCACCGTCAGGTCTCTGACATCCGCGGCGATAATGTTTCCAAGCACGCGCTGCGTAGTCCACTCGTAGACAACCTGATCGATGTTGTCGAAGAACACCGCGCCGTCGAACACCGGATTTTCCAGGTCGAGGACTGTGGTGTAGCTTGCGAGGCCCGGCGTGGAGTCCGACTCGAAATCGCTGGTGCCGGCCAGGAATTCTTCGCCCCGCGTGAAACCGTCACCGTCGTTGTCTGCATTCCCGTCGGACGCATCCAGCGGATCCGTGCCGAGGAAAATTTCCGTCTCGTCGAAGAGACCGTCGTTGTCGTCATCCGGATCGGCGTTGTTGCCGATGGTGTCACCGTCCGTGTCTGCGCTCTCGTTGATATCGAGCGGGAAGGCATCGTTCTCATCGAGCACGCCATCACCGTCGTCATCGAGATCCGCAACGTCCGGCGTGCCGTCGCCGTTGGTGTCGGTGACAATGTCCCGATCGTCAGAATCGAAGATCAGCGGCAGCGTGATGTTGGTCATCTCGAAGGCCGCGCCGGTATTGATGCCTGCAAAGATCAGCGCAATTTCCAGCCCTTCGAATTCCGTATCCTGCAGCACTTCGAAGTCGACGAAGCGCATCCCCGTGACGGTATCGTCCCAGGCCACCTGCGTGTTGACGAAATTGAAATCCTGGCCGGCAACGGCCCGTGCAATGCCAGGGTTGAGCCCCGCCGTGCTGTCGGTGACATCCATGACCAGATCACCAACCCCGCCAAGACGCACAATACCCAGGCGGATCGCGTCGGCTCCTTCCTCCGTACGGACGGAGCGGGCCGTGAAGCCCACAACGCTGTCTTCGCCAGCCACCTCGTCGTCCACGATCCCCACCGTGGAACCGTTGACTCTGATCAGGGCGTCGCCGGTCGGGTTGCTCAGCGTCAGACCGAAACGCTCCAGAGGTTCGACGATGAGGTCATCGAAGATCGGCACACGCACAAACTGCACACCGGCTTCGCCATTTTCCCAGGTGAGGGTGCCGGTAACCGCGTCCACATCGACACCGTTGGTGACTCCGAAGCTGTCGATCCGGTAATCGACAGAGACGGTACCCGCGGCACTGCCGCGACGGCTGACAGGTAGATCAACGTAGCCCTGGTGCTCGGGTACGCGCACTTCGAAATTGAGCGTGTCCAGGTAGCCGCCGAAGGTCACACCGCTGTCGTCGAGATCTTCGTTGTACAACACCGAGACCGCAGTTTCGGTGGCCACCTCGGCAGCCCCGCTTTCAAGCGACATGACATAGGTGAGCAACACATTCCGATCAACAGTGCCGTCCGCAAGGATGTCGATGGGGATCGTCTTGCTGTCCTGATCACGGTCGTTCCACGTGACGGTGGTGTCGATGGGCACGTAGTCGACGCCCGCAATAGCCGTGGATTGCGGACCGTCAACGGTACGTACCCGCACAGTGACTGCACCTTCGCTGCCCCAGACGCGATTCAGCCGGATCTCGTTCACTCCACTGCCTTCCACCATCGAGAAGTTGCCAGCAGCAAACTCGATGAAGCCGGCACCGGGCACGTCGCCAGGCGTGGCCGGATCTCCGGCGAAGGGGCGCGTCCCCGCACGGATCTCTTCGAGGGTGGTGAAGCCGTCGAGATCGGGGTCGTCGATGGCATCGGATGCGTCGAGCGGATCGGTGCCCAGAAGCGCTTCCACGGCATCCTGGATACCGTCGTTGTCATCGTCCAGGTCGGCAAAGTCTCCGATACCGTCCCGGTCGGCGTCCGCGCTTTCCGAGCCGTCGAACGGCAGTTCGTCGTCGACGTCGGCCACGCCATCGTTGTCGTCGTCCGTATCGGCCCGGTCACCGACCCCGTCGCCATCACTGTCGCGGAACTCGAGCGGATCGTTGGGGAACTCATCGTCGGTGTCCGCGATGCCGTCGTTGTCGTCGTCAGGATCGATCGCGTCGCCGAGGCCATCGTTGTCGAAATCGTCTACGGCAAGGGGATTGAATGGCGCGTTGTCGGAGACATTGGGCACCCCGTCGCCATCAATATCGTCATCCGCGTAGTTCGGCGTCCCATCGCCGTCCAGATCACCCTGCAGATTGTCGCTGGGATCACGGCTGTACAGGGCCAGCGTGTTCGTGTCGCTGATGTACACGCGCGTACCGTCACGGCTTGTCCCAATGGCGGCAATGGGACGGCGCAGGACAGGTTCTTCGACAAAATCCAGCAACGCAAGCGGTCCTGCCGGCGCGTTGCGCTCAAACAGACCGATACGCGTGAAACGATCGTCGAAAGTGCGAATGGTAGCGGCCGCATAAACTTCGGTGCCGTCGGGGTTTTCCTCGACCGCCGTGAAACCTTCCAGCACTTCGCCCGGATCGAGGTCAGCGGTGGACAGTGCCTGAACGAGAGTGAGCCCTCCGTTGGGCGCGATGTCGAACACCAGCAGACGGCCGGTAAGCGCTGGCGGGAACGCGCGTTCGAAGGCCGCCGCGGTTGTGAGAAACAATTGCTGTCCGTCGCGGCTGAGCTTCATGTCTGTGGCGCCCTGCAGCGCGCCTACAAACTGACCTGTCGCGTCGAACCCGTTCGTGGAAAGCTGCTCGATCAATCCCGTCGGTGTGCGGTTGAACTCGTCCACGCCATAGACGGATATCGTGCCGGGGTTGCCGTCGTAGACAACGATACCGGGCAGGCTCGGCAGGTACGCGGCAAAGCCCGTGGTCGAGAAAATCGAGGCAACACTGCCGGTATCTACGCCAGCACCCACACGCCGCAGATCGCCACTCAAGGGATCGCGCTGCAGAGCCACTACCTGCACTACACCCACACCGCCGCCGATGTCGTCGCCCACGGCCAACGCGTAGGCCATCGTGCCGTCGGGCGTGAAGGCAAGCCCGGTTAAAAAGCCGTCCAAGCCTTCGAACTCGTACGCGGCGTATCCCGTCGCCAGGCCCGTTACGGGATCGAAACCCCGCCCGATCACCTGGGCATTGTCTGACGCGCGCTGCGCGCCCGCGGTATAGGCGTGTAGGCCGTCCGGCGCCAGCACGGTGCCGCCAAGCGGGTTTGGTGCCCCGCCGCCGGGGGCGAGGATCCGGTCGACGTAGCTGTGCGACGTGAAAAACTCGATGGTCGCGGCATCGAGCACCCGGTTGAAGTCCAACGTCAGCGTGCTGAGCGCAGACACCTCCAGAATGACCTGGTCACCCCGCGGGGCCACGATGGCCGGCGCAAAAAGCTCCGGTATGTGGTTGGGAGACTGCACAACAAAGCTCTCCGCCCCAAGCGCCTGCGTCGTGGGATCGATTGCAAAGATCGACGGCTGGTCGCTGAAAGAACCGCCAAAGAGACGCGGGCGGTCTACGGGATCTGTCGAGAACGGATCACCCACCACTTCGATGATGGAAGTGAAATCCATGACGCGGGACGTCACCGTATCCTCGAGCGTCAGCGTGTTGCCCGCGCCAATGGCGACTTCCTCGATGATGACAATCTCGCTGTTGCCGATGCGTTTGAGGTAGTAGAGCGTCTCGCCGCTGGGGTGTATCGCCAGAGACACCAGGGCCGAAACTCCGGTCTGACCAATGGCGGTCTGGTTAACGAATGTCAGCTCACCCGTGCTGTTGTTGACGGCAAACTCGACGATCGAGGTTTGACCGGCAGCCCACAGCGTGTCGCCATCCGGATCTATGGCGACGGCAGAGAGGAAATCGTTGATGCCGGCCGCGGGCGACGGCGTCAGAGCGGTGACACTGCCCGCCCCGTCGACGCTGAACACGCTGACGGAATTGGAAAACGACGCCGCGTAGAATACATCTCCGTCAGGCGTGAAGACGCCTTCGCCGAACGACAGAATATCGGGGATCACGGGGCCGGCGGCGCCGAGCGATCCATCGCCAGCAAGCTGAACCGTCTGCCGGGTGGTGTAGAGCACGTCGCCCTGGGGACGAACGAAGAGCCGCTCTGTCGGCGGATTCGTAAGCGTATTCTGCAGATCCAGCGCAAGCTGATTCAGGAACGTCAGCGTGCCATCCACGCCAATGGCGTAGGCCGCAAGATCGGTGCTGATGATGTCGTTGATCTGCGTAACGTCGTTGAACCGCGACCGTTGCCACTGCACATACAATGCATCGCTGTCCGGATGCACCACCGCACCGATGGCGAGGCCGTCCGGCTCTTCGATATAGATTGTGTCGAGCGTGGCCACGACCACGTCGTCCTGCGCAATCGTGTAATCACCATTGCCGTCCACGCCCATCACGGCCACGCGGATTTCGGTGACAAGGCCGTCCACTTCGAAGTACGGCAGGAATACCCGGCTGGCATCCGGCGCTATCACCGGGCCGTGCGGCAGGCGCGCTTCCAGGACGTCCACCAGCTGCGGATCGCGAATGGTGAGCGGGTTGAGACCGTTGAGCCGCTCTGCCGAGTCGCTGACGCCGTCCCCGTCGCTGTCGGTACCAGCGATAGACTCGGTGCTCTGCGTCAGCACCGTGGCAACGCCGTCGGCGTCGAAAAGACCATTCACGTAGCGCGTGATTAGCAGGCCGGAATCTTCCGTCAGGGAGAGACCGTCCTGCAGCAGATACTGCGTGCCGGCTGCAGCCGGTATGGATGGCGGATTACCTTCGAGGGTAATGTCCAGCACGTTGCGCAACTGCGACAAGGTGGCCGTGCTGAGATTGAAATCCCACAGGAAGTCGGAAAGGTTACGGGTCACGCCGCCGATAGGCTGCAGCACCCCGGATACCACGACAGTGTCCCGGTAGAGCTCGACACACGTCGCCCCGCCCGCGGCGCAGTCGCCCGGCGTGTCGGCCGTGAAAATGCGCACCACCATGTCTTCGATGTCGAACTGAGAGACCGGCCCCCCATAGAGCTCCGTGGACCATTCGAAGGTGACGCGGTCGACATTGCCAATCCCGTCCACCGGATTGTCGATATCGAGGTGCGTGGCAAACCACTGCACCTGCGGCACGCTGTCGATGTCGAAATCGCTGCTGCCCGCCAGGAATTCCTGGCCGCGGGAGAAGCCGTCACCGTCGTTATCGGTGTTGCCGTCGAACGGATTGCGCGGGTCGAGGCCGAGAACCTGCTCTTCGGTGTCTGGAATCAGATCGTTGTCGTCATCCAGGTCTGCGTTGTCGCCAATGCCGTCGCCGTCGAAGTCCGACTGCTCGGACGCGTCCTGTGGCAGGGCGTCGAGGAAGTCGGCGACGCCGTCCCCGTCGTCGTCCACATCCGCGAAATCGGGCGCGCCGTCTCCGTCCGTGTCGGTCGTGCTGTCGATATCCTCCGGATCCCAGAGAATCGGAATGTTCGTCGACAGAAAGCCGATCGGAATGAAGTCGGCTATCGATTGGGCCGAGCCCGCATCGAGCTGCAGATTCAGGAAGAACGTTTTGTTTGGTGTTGCCAGCACGTCGTTGTCGATGGGGGCAACGGTTACCGGCTTCACCCCGGTTTCTCCGTCTGCCCAGGACAGCGTGGTTGTCAGTACGTCGAAGTCCACCCCTGGAACGGCACCACCACCTGCATCGAAGGCGAACACGTTTAGGTCAACTGCTCCGGCACCCCCCACGCGCACCACACCCAGGTTGGTAGCGGGCACCGCTTCCGGAACGAAAGGCAGGAACTGCAGAAGTCCCACGCCGCTTTCGACGCGCGAAATTTCGTCGTCGTAGATGTTGAACCGGTACGCCGTGGAGACCGACAGCTCCGGCACCGAGCCGGTCATCTCGAAAATGAAATACTCGATCTGCTCCGAGATCTCGTCATCGACGATCGGGATGCGAACCAGCCGATCACTGGCGTCCCCGTCCGCCCAGCTGAGCGTACCGGCAACCTCGAGATAGTCCTGTCCCGGCAGCGCTGAAAACCCGCTGGTCGAGTAATCCACCGATACCGCCCCGGCATCGCTGAAGATGCGGCGCACGACAACATCCACGAAACCTGCGTGCTCCGGGATCAGCTGCTCGAAGGGAGAAACGATGATGGCGCCGGCAAAAGGCGCCCCCGACGTGTCCCGGTCGTCGTCGAACACGCTCGCGATGCCGTTCGGCGTAAGCACCCCGCCATTGACTCCCACCAGCGTCACGCGCAGCTGCAGAGCCGCGTCCGCCTCGAAGGTGGCATTGTCGTCACGACCCACCAGAACGATGCTCTTGCGGGCCTGGTCTCCCGCTGCCCAGGTCACCACTTCGTCGATGGGTTGGTAGTCGGTGCCCGGCACTGCCCCGGACGGTATCGGCACCGTCTCGACCCTTACGGCAAGTTCGCCGTCGTTGCCCCAGACCCGATCGAGAGTGATTTCCGCGGTTTCTCCTTCTCGAACGGAAAAGAACGACGCGGCCAGCGTGGCGAAGCCGGCCCCGGGCCGATCGCCGATGGCGGCCGGATCACCCGAGCTCATGCGGGTGCCCGCGCGCACCTCCTGAAGGTTGGTGAACGTGTCATCGTCCGCGTCACCGTCCGCGTCCGCTGGGTCCTCGGGGTTCAGACCGTTGCGGAGCTCAATCAGATCTGCGATGCCGTCACCATCACCGTCCAGCCCGGCCACGGCGTACAGATAGGCGTCTCCGCCGTCCGTGCCGACAACCAGATAACCTTCGTTCAGGTCTACGGAACTGACGGCGGAGACGAAACCGGTAACGCCCGGATCGTTGATGGTGGTCACCAATGCACCGGTAACGCGGTCAAAGACGTGCACCTCACCCCCGGTGGCCTGCGGAGCGGCAATGGCAACGAGATCACCTTCAACCGCCATCTGAGAGCCGAAGGCACTCGACGCGACCGGCGTGGGATCGACAAACGTGTGCACGAGCGCACCGGTACCCGTGTCGAAGAGATACGCTTCGCCCGCGTCGACAACGGCCCCCTGGTCGGCCAGCGGAGCGGCTATCAGCACCTCCTGATCCTGCGCGACAACCTCCAGGCCGAAAAAGTCGTTCAGCTCCGGCGTCGGGTTGTCGATGAGTCGCAGAAAGTTCCCGTCACTGTCGTAGAGCCGGACCGACTCCGCCAGCGGTGAACCTGCCGCCACGATGAAGTTCGACAAACTGACGGTGGCTGCCCCCGCGGGCAGCACCACGGACCGGACCAGACTGCCGGTAAAGACATCGAACAGATAAAAGCGCCCCGCGTTCGTTCCCACCGCAATGCGCGAAGGGGTGGCTGCCACCTCGGCGCCGAAGAACTCGCCCACCTGCGGAAAGGGAGGCGTGATCGTGTCGACGAGCGTCTGTTCGAGCAGGTCGAACACATAGACCGCACCGCCATCGGTGGCGCCAATGTCCTTGCCGCGCGCGGACACCACCAGCAGATCCCCCGCCCGGGCAATCGTGCGACCCGCTGACTGGTCCGCAAAGAAATCGTCGGGGCTGGGATTGGGATTGAAGAGGGAGAAAACGGGATCGGCAACGCCGGCTTCGTAAATTCGAACCGCGTCGGCGCTCGTGTCACCCACAGCCAGCAGCGACCCTTCCTTGGAGACCGAAGTGCCGGTGGCGCCTTCGAACACGAACGCCGGCTCCAGCGCCACCGCGCCGGGCACCAGAAACTCCGGCGCGCTCAAGGCCGTGTCGGAGATGCGCACCTCGTCCAGCAGGCCGCTGTGCTCAAAGCTCCCGCAGGTCACCCCGTCACCGAGGCCGAGGTCTGTTTCCGTCGGGAAAAACGATGCGTTGAACGGACCGGTAGCGACGTTCAGGGGCCCGTCCGCGGAGAGGTCCCGCCAGAAAAAATCGATCTCACTGTCTGCGTCCCGGTACACCACGGCCATGAAGTAGTCGGTATCGAGCGCCGGCGCGAATCCCGTTGCAAACGAGCTGAACGCGCCGGGGAAGTCACCGCTCAGGATGACCACTTCGCCGAATTGCGTTGCGCCCAGCGCTCCGTCGTTGCGGGTGTGCACCAGAAAGTTGTAGCGATTCGTACACTGACCGCTGATGACCAGCACCTGACCGAAGGCGCCATCAATGACATCGAAGCGCGCCAGCATCTCGACGGTCCAAGCACCGTCGATTGGCGCTATGGTGGTCGTGAAGCCACCATCGTTGCTGAACTGTGCCGCGAAATCGTTGACCTCACCACCGATCTGGCGAGGGAATGCCGCGCCCGGGTCTCCGGGTGTACCCGGCAGCGCCGCCTGCGTGGCCGTGGAGTTCGTGAGGGTGGCAGCACCAGCGCTGTCTGCGGTGAACGCGCCGGTTTCGAAACGCCAGTGGTGGCGGGTGTCAGCCTGGGCAGACGGAGCGCCGATACCTGCCACTGCGAGCACCGTCACCAGAACGGCAACGCAAAGCCGCCATGGCCAAGCCACAGACGCGTCTCCCGAAGCAGTCCCTCGTTCCGGTTGTGGATGCACACCACAACCATGCGCCGACACCCGCAAGACCTTGCCGCGCATCACTTCCCCCTTTCGAGCCGTCCACCCGGCTCTGTTGTGTGACCCCCGCTGCGGGGGGACGATCCAGGGACAGCGCACTGTCCCCGGATTTATTTTTCTTTGTTATGACACTTTACAAAGCAACTGCCCGCTTCCACAACCGGCAGGTGCGCCGGTCATGCGCGATGGCGCAGCTTCGGATTCAGGGCAAGCGCCAGCAGGCTGAAGAGCAGAAGTGAAAATACGCCCGGTGACGGCACGGGGGTCGGGTCGTCACCGCCACCATTATCCGGCGGAGGCGGCGGCCCGATCTGCACGTTGCGCAGAGAAAACAGACTATCCACACCGGAGCCGTCATCGTCGTCAAAGGCGAAATCGAAGGCTATGGCGTCCAACCCGAAATCGACCGCTACACCGCCGAAATTGACCAGTCCGCCAATGACTGCGTCCAGATCGATGGTGACGAGTTCGAACTCTGTATTGGGCAGCAGATTGCGGATGAAACACAGGGTCGGGTCGTCCTCGCAGAGCCCGATGTCACCACTGTAGATCTGCAGCTCGAATTCGTCGTCGTCGCCGAGAATTCCGGTCGTGAACTGGTATTCGAAGGTGAGTTCGAGCGGACCCGCCGCGCCTCCGATCAGATCGGGCTGTCCAAAAAATGGATTGTTGGACAGCGTCTGCGCAAACAGATCCTGGTTGTCGACCTCGCGATACGTCAGCGCCGTCTGGTCGGCGATGAGCAACGGGTCGATGGCATCGTGGTTGTACGCCACCGGGTTACCGGAGACGGGATCGAAAAATCGCGCGCGGTCGACTTCGTCAGAAAATCCCTGCAGAAAAGGATCAAGGAAAGCGTCGACGAGATTGATCGGCGCTGCACTTGCAGCCGCGCCCCACCCCCACAACGCGAGAACAATCGCTGATTGCGATAACCATTGTCGTTTCGACCGCATGAGTACTACCTCCACTCTGCTACCTGTCTCTACGGCCGCGGCTTCGCCGCGCCCTCCCCGAACGGGTTCTAACCGATATGGAAAGCAAATTTCGAGCCACCCTTAAACTCTTTGCAATTCAATAACTTAGCTCGATCGGCGCGGGCTCTATGTAATCTTTTCTTTACAGGGTTTCTGATGTTTCTGAGGCCCTGAAGAAAATTTTATTTTATTTATCAGCCACTTAAGAAGCTTTTCTCAGAGTCAGCGGAAGTGTCAAGTACCCCGACAGTCACAACCACGAATAGCTGGCCTGCAACGCCACTCGCCGTCCCAGCGCGAGTGTCGCCTTGTCATCACTTGCCAGTCGATAGCGCTCGTCACCCAGATTGTAGGCGCCGAGGGACACGGAGAGTTTTGCGGTGGGCTGCATCGCCCAGAGCAGATCCACGGTCGAAGCGCTGTCCAGCGGCAGGTCCGCCGTGGAGACGTCGTCTTCGTGCAGGCGATGGCCGAGGCGGAGCGTGACCTTGTGTGCGCCCGCATGGTAACCCAGGGCCACAGAGCCACGCGTTGCTGTCTGGTTGTTCAAGGGCGCATCGTCATCGTCCTCACCACGCGCAGTCTGCACGACAAACGCGACCCGCCACCGGCCGCCGACAGGCGCCTCGCCGCTCGCGCGTATACCCCACAACGCTGCGCGTGACGCGTTGACGAACGTGGACACGTCATCGCCAAGCGACCGCCGCTCGATGAGATCGCGGGCGCGCGCAACAAACATCTCCACCGCCCACTCTGCGGGGCCTTCGTCCCACGCGAACCGCGCCGTAGCGCTGTCGACGCGTTCCCGGGCAAGACGTGCATTGCCGATGGTGTCACCCCGCCCGGTTGCTCCGGTGAAAAAGCGCTCGGACAGCGTTGGCGAGCGGAAGTTGCGGGCAAGCTCTACAACGGTTTCGCCGTTGCCGACCGCCCGCGCCAGGGCAACGCTCCCGGTCAGGAACGTGTCTGCGCGCCCTTCCTGCTCGAAGTGATGCAGAAAGAGTCCCCCCTCGTAACGCCAGGAACCCCGTGCCGACGCCATGGCCACGCCCGTCACGCCGTGATGTTCAGAGGCGTCGAGCCGGCGCCCGGAGAGTGCCGGGGCCAGCGATGCAGCCACAAAAACGTCCTCGTCTATCCGCACGTTGCCCCGATAGTGCCACTCGGTATCCCACCGTATCGTCGTGGCCTGAGTCAGCTGCCACAACCTGTCCCAACCGAGGCCTGACGCCAGACTGGACTGGCGCAGACGCGTGCGCTCGTCGGCGCGGCGGATATGTGTTGTCAGATCGTGATCGTGAAGGTAAAGAAACCCATGTGAGCGGTCCCCGTGAAGCGAGAGCTGCAGCAGATGATGCGCATCCGTCGGGTAGTC
Organism: uncultured Pseudomonadales bacterium; assembly: GCA_964651595.1. Lineage (GTDB taxonomy): Bacteria > Pseudomonadota > Gammaproteobacteria > Pseudomonadales > Azotimanducaceae > UBA4421. Next base: position 33,314 of record CAZYYJ010000002.1, read on the forward strand.
TGTGGCGCGCGAAGGAAAGTCTGTATTCGATTTCCCGATGGCGTCACCCCGTGCCGCCAGGGCAAACAGCTCCAGCACGCGTCCGGGCGCGACGTCGATGCCGCGTTTGACGAAGCCGGAGCGCTGGCGATAGCCGACATTCAAGCGCGTGCCTGCAGCATCTTTCTCGTCGTGCTGCTCAGCGGTCGCGACACCCAGCCGCCAGCGGCCGACAGGACCGGTAGCCGCCAGGCGGCGGCCGCTGCCGGTACTGTCCAGACCAGCGAGCAGGCGCCAGTTCGCAGGTTCCACGATGTTGGCAGCCAGCGCCCCACCCACGGCCCCGCTGCCGTAGCGCTGGGCTTCATGCGGGGAAAGCAACGTCAACGAATCGACGAAAGCCGGGTCGAGAAATGCCAGCGTCGCCCCCGCACGACGCTCAGTGCGGATCGGCACGTCGGCCACGCGCCAGTGCAGCCGTTGCCGGGAGAAGCCTCTGACCGTGACGCCCTGAAACAACCCACCCTGGCCCACGAAATCGACGCCGGGTTGATCGGTGAGGTGTTCTGCGAGGGTTGTCGCCAACGGACGCTCACCGTCGCCGAGCGGCGCGTAGGCGAAACGGTCCGGCATGCTCTGACGCACCACGAGCTCTTCGATGGGCCCCTGCGACATGGCCGGCAGCGTTGCCAGACCCATCGCCAGAAACGCCAGCAGGTGACAGACAAGGGGAGGGCGTGGCTGGAACAATCGGCGCATTGACCACAGCGCCCGGGCACGGCCCGCAATGACGGATACAACTTTGTCGATGACTAGCAACCATGCGCGATGCAGCCGATAAGCATATACTCCCCGGCGCCTGACACGAACCCGAAATCACGATGACGCCGCTCAAGGATCTGTACCGCGAACTGTCCGACCGCAGCGTGCTGCGCGTCGCAGCGGCGTACATTGCGGTTGCCTGGATGGTCATCGAGTCGTCCGGCATGCTCGTGCCCCTTTTCGGTGGAGACGAGGACGCCGTGCGCTGGATTGTCCTCGTCGTCTTCGCCGGCTTCCCCGTCACCCTGGTACTCACCTGGGTCTTCGAGATCACCGACGAGGGCATCGAGCTCGACGAGGACGTCAAGCATACCAAGGGCCGCGTCAAGGGCCGCGGCTTCGACTTCGTGGTGATTGGTCTGCTGGTCGTCGCCTTGAGCATATCGCTGTTTATCAACGTCGGCGGCGACAGCACGCCGATTGTGGACAGCCCCAAAGAGCCGTTGCCGGTACTCATCGCCGATTTCGTGAACGATACCGGCGAGCCCCTGTTCGAGGGCGCTCTGGAGCGGGCCTTGCAGATCGGCATCGAGGGCGCTGCGTTCATCACGTCGTTTCCCCGCCCTGATGCGCTGGGCATCGCGCAGGCAATCCTGCCCGACGCGAGCGCGCTGGATTCGGAGACAGCGCGGCTCGTCGCCGCACGAGAAGGTATCTCGCTGGTACTGTCCGGTGACGCCAACGCCGATGGCGCCGGCTTCACCGTGAGTATCTCGGCGGTCGAGGCGCACAATGGCGAGACCGTCGTGGAGGTGTCAGCGCAAGCGGCTGACGCGCTGGCGGTGCTCGAAGCCGTTGCGCAGCTCAGCCGGGAAATCCGCGAGGCTCTGGGCGACGTCAATATCGACCCTTCCTCCGTGAACGAAACGTTTACCGCCGCGAGCCTCGAGGCAATCAACTACTACCTGACCGCGCAGGCACTTTCCCTGGAGCAGAACTTCGAGGGCGCAATCGAGTACTACCAGAAAGCCGTGGCGGAAGACCCCGAGTTCGGGCGGGCCTGGAGCGGGTTGGCGCTGACGGAATTCGAGCTGGGACGGGAGCTTGAAGCCGAGCAGCACTATCGCACCGCGCTGCAGCACCTCGGCAAGATGACCGAGCGCGAACGGTTGCGCACCATGGGCACCTACTATGCGCTGTCCAACGAGAACTACCCGCAGGCGGTCGACACCTACCGGGAGCTCACGGGCAAGTTCCCGGCGGACGACGCCGGCTTCAACAATCTGGCCGTCTCGGCGTTTCTCAACCGGCAGTTCGACGAGGCCTTCCGCGCCGGACAACAGGCGCTGCAGATCTTTCCAAGAAGCAGCCTCTACCAGGGTAACCTTGCGCTCTACGCCATGTACGCGGGGGAGTTCGAGGAAGCCAGACAGCGGGCGGAACAGCTCATCGAGCAGCAACCCGAGTACGCCATGGCGTACCTCGCACTGGCCAGTGCCGCCATCGCCGCTGAGGACTATGCGGCCGCCGAGGCGGCGTACGGGCGTATGGGGCAGACCGACGCGCGCGGCCGTTCCATCGCGGCGCTGGGCCTGGCAGACCTTGCCGCCTATCGCGGCGACCTGGCCGGCGCGGCCATCCAGCTGCGCGAAGCCATCCCCATCGACGAGGCCGCCGGCAACGCTCGCGGCGCCAGCACCAAGCGCCTCGCGCTCGCCAAAGTGCTCCTCGACCAGGGTGACCCCATGGGTGCCGTTGCCGAAGCCAACGCCGCGCTGGCGGAACAGACAAACACACGCACGCGCTTTCAGGCGGGCTACATCTTCGCGTATGCCGGTGAGACCGCGCTGGCCGAACGCCAGGCTCGGGAGCTGCGCACCCAGCTCGCCAAGGAGAGCCGGGCATACGGCTATGCGCTGGACACGCTGCTGGCGTACCAGGCCGGCGACTATCCTACGGCCATCGACCATGCTGTCAGGGGCGTCGAACTGGCGGATCTGTGGTGGCTGCGCTACCTTACCGGACAGACCTATATACAGATGAACATGTATGCAGAGGCATTCGCAGAGTTTGGACGGTGCCGCGCCCGGCTTGGCGAAGCCGCCGCCCTTTTCCTCGACGACCTGCCCACCTGGGCCTTTTCCTACGACGTGGACTACTGGTTGGGACGCACTCAGGAAAGCCTGGGAATGCAGCAGGAAGCCAACGACTCGTTCCTGCGCTTCATCGAGCGCGCGCAGACCCCTGAAGCTGACACGGTGGTGGACGCACAGGAACGGGTCACGCGCCTCGGCCGGAACCCCGCTGGCGGAAGCTGAGAACCAGCGCAGCGCTTTCACGCGTCTGCTTGCACGCGCGCGCACTGTCGCCGCCACCTGTCTCTGTGTCGTCCCGGTGACCGCGTTTGCAGAAAGTGCGGGGCCACCCCTGTTTGCCGAGGTTGCCGGCGAGCCTCTCAAAGGCACCCTCACCCTACCGCTCACTGAGCTGCTGCGCAGCAAAGGCAAGCGCCCTACCGTCGCTGCCACGCTCGCTCTGGAAGGCCACGAAGGCGCCCTGGCGGTGGATGTCACGCCACGCGGCAAATCGCGCCTGGATCGCTGCCGCTTCCCGCCGCTGTGGCTGGATTTTCCCAAAAAGGCGCTGGGCGGCACGCTCTTTGCCGGGCAGAACAAGCTGAAGCTGGTAACACATTGCTCCACAAAGTTGGAACCGCGCGGCTATCTTGCAGCCGAGATGGTGGCGTACCGCCTGCTGAACATGCTCACGAACAAGAGCTTTCGCGTGCGGGCCATCGAGCTGACCTACGTCGACAGCAACAAGCCCGAGCGTGAGCCGGAACGTCACCACGCCTTCTTCATCGAACACAAGAACCAGCTGGCCGAGCGGTTGGCCCTGGCGGCGCCGGATGTGACGTCGCTCAATTCCGGCCAGCTCGAACCGGCCTATACCGGCATGCTTGGTCTCTACCAGTACATGATCGGCAACACCGACTTTTCTTTCATTCGCGGACCGGAAAACGACGACTGTTGTCACAACGCCGTGCCCATGCACGATGCTGCCAACCGCTATTTCGTGATTCCCTACGACTTCGATTCGTCAGGCATTGTCGATCCGTCCTATGGCGAACCCAACGAGGCCCTGGGCGTACGCCGGTTCACGCAGCGGCTGTATCGCGGTTTCTGCCGTCACAACGACCAGCTGCTGACCGCTGCAGAAACGCTGCGTGCGCAGCGTAGCGCGGTGAACGCGCTGATCGCCGACTTCGACGACGTGCCGCATCTGAAACGCGACAAGTTGCAGAGTTTCATGGACCGTTTCTACAAAACCCTGGAAAACCCCAGAAGCGTGAACAGCCGCCTGATAAAGCGCTGTCGCGGATAAGTACGCGACCTACCGGTCTGCCAGCCACTCCTGAATGAGGCTGCTCACCCTGGGATGGGCGAGATAGCCCGCCGAATGATGCGGATTGGAACGACCGTAGCGTACCGCCAGGTTGTAGATGATGTGGTCGTCAATTTCCCCCACGATGCGCTTGTCCAGCATCACGTGAAAATCGTCACGCACTGATTTGTCATGGCAGACGTAGTCGTCCTCCGCGGCCACGTTATGCCAGCGCATGATGTTCTGTGGATAACGGTCGACGCCGGCCGCCTGCGCCCCCAGGAGGCGACTGATCACCGCCTGGGAACCCAGCGGCGAACCCAGCGTCAGCCACAGCGCTATCCGGTGACCGCCCGGGGGCATACCCCAGAGCGTATCGAACGCCATCACGCTGCCCACGCAGTGAGTGACGAGCAGCACATTGCGGCCGGCCTCGAGGTGCGCGGTGAGCACGGCTTCGAGCTCCCGGCGAACTTCCGTCGCCCAGCCGCTGTCGTCCTGCCAGTAGGCTGCCAACTCCGGGAGCATTTTCGCCAGGGCCACGCCGCCCACGCCGAGCGTGGCCGCGGTATCCATGACAAACTCCTTCAGCGGGGTCTTGCCCGGCAGTCCCTCGTAATAGCGGCGACGAAAATCTTTGGCACTGCTGTACGACGCCAGCTTGTCCAGCACCTGCTCCCGCTGCGCCTTGTCCAGCACAGCGTCGAAGTTCTGCTCACGGTGGGGAACCTTGTGCGCGTAATAGATCATCTCGACAGGTACGGCACGCAAGCTGTTGGCGCGCTTGGGTGCGTCGCGCTCCAGGCCGATGAGCATGGCTCTGCGCCAGTACTCTTGCAGTGCCTCCTGGTCGGGCTTCGCGCCCGCACCATGCACCAATACAATTGCCCGCTCCTGCTCCGCCACTATCTCCCCAACCTCACTGCACCATCCAGAATCGCGGAGTGTAGCGTGTGAGCGACGCCGGAGCCCGCCCCCGCTCGTCGGCAATGAACACGCCGTCCGCCGTCACGGCGATGCCTTCCGCCTGCGGGTGCGCATCCAGGGCGGGCAGATGACCATGGTGGGTGCGCCGTCCGTCGCGCGTGAGGCGCACGTAAGCCTGCTCTTTTGCAGCAATCACCACGACATGCTCTCCGTCGACGTCGAACGCCAGCCCAGAAGGCGCGAGTCGACGCTTGAAGCCGAGGTCGCGGAATTCCACGCGCAGGCGCTCCTCGTCCACGAGCGCCTCTTCAACAACGTTCCACTTGTAGATCACCAGCTTGTCCCGGTGTTTTTTGCGGTACACGATCTTGCACAGCAGCCAGAGCTGCGGCGCCTGTGGATCCGCTGCCAGCCCTTCGAACTCGCATTCGTCTGCAAGACCCGTTTTGTGACGACGATAATCGCCCCGGTCCGGACCGAGCTGATAGATGTGCCCCTTGCTGGTCAGCGCGAAGAGTGCGCCGTCTTTTACGGCCAGGCCCTCGAAGTCTGCCTTGACCGGCGGGTTGCCGATCTCCGCGTGCAGGTGCACCTCACCCGTCGCAGGCGCAATGCGGTAAATCAACCCCTCCTCGTCTGCTATGGACAGCAGCACACCGGCAGCGTCGAGCGCCAGCCCCGACACCTCGTTCAGCACTGCCGGCAGCGGCACCCGGTCCATGCGTACGCCTGCACTTTCTTCAGCAGCGTCGGGCGCCGAGCAACCGGCGCACAGCAGCAGCACAAGCAGTCCGCGCAAGGTCAGCTAAAGCTCGTTGTCGTCGCGGCCACGGCCGGTGAGAAACGCGAAGAAAGGGGTGGTCAGGTCCGAGCCGTAGTCGAGGCGCCACAGCAACAGGTTGATGTACACAAAACCGACCGAAACGACGAAGGCGATATCCAGCGCGCCGATACCCGCGCCCAGCCCGATGGCGATGGCGGCGAAGATGTACAGCGCGTGGGCGGGTTCTTCGAGGGCAAAGCGGAAGCGGACGGCCGCAACCACGCCGGCGAGACTGAAGGCCAGAGCCAGACTGTATTGCACGATGATCGCAATGCCGGACACCACCACCGGCAGCACCATGATGGTCTGGGCAAAGGAGCGATCCACCTGCTTGGTGCGCGTGGTGATGAAATACACCCACGTCACAGGGGTGGTGACCAGCACGGCACCGATGATCGCCAGCGCCAGCATCTCAGCCTTCCCCGGCGCCGCGTCCGGAGGGCTGACGATGGTGGAGATGATCTCGTCGCTGCTGCGCTCAATGAGACTGTCGATACCGCCGAACGGCAGATCTGCGTCGAGCCCGGGAAACAGGGCCCGCAGCGCATACACCAGACCCACCAGGAGCGCGTAATACACCAGGATCGCAAAACCGGGGTTCAGCATGCGCGTGGATTTTCTCACTGCGCCTCCTGCTGCTCGCGCCACGTAAGGATCCGATCCCGCCGTTTCAGTACTGCACGGATCGCGCGCGCGTCGAGCAGGTCCCCCAGCGCTGCGGTCAAGGCGGTTTCATCGAGGGCGGCCAGGCGCTCTTCGACCGGCAGGGTCAAGGCAGGTACCTGCGCATAAGCCGGCAGCGTCGATCGGGTGTCGAAGGTATTGGCATGATCTATGAGAATCACTTCCCAGTTGCGCACGTTGTACAGCAGATTCTCCCCTCCGCGATCGCGCTTGCCAATAAGGCTGTCGAAGGCCGCGACAAGGTCGAAGACGGAGCCCGCTTCACATTCGTTGGGGCGCGGCACCGGCCGCGCACTCTCGCTGAATCGTCTCGCGCGCGCAGCAATCAATACCTGACGGCCGTTGAGTTCGCGCGGCACCGTCATCGGTACAAAATACAGTTCGAGCAGCCGGTCCATGGCAAAGGCGGCCTGCTGCCGCCGCAGGGCCTTGCGGCCGCCGCGCAGCACGTCGACACGCACCCTGTCGGTGCCCAGCACAGCCCACCAGTTGTCTTCTTCGTCCTCTTCGAGGCGCCCGTCTGTCAGGAGTTGGCGAAGGCGTGCTTCGCGGCCCGGCCGGTTCAGAATCTCTGCAGTGCCATCGGGGGTGAGCGCCCGCACGCCCCTGGCAGTCAGCTCGAGGGCTCGCGGGTTGCCTTTGTACACGCTGGCCAGCATGCCGGTATCGATGACGTGCACCATACCGCCCATGCGACTTTCGATCTCCCGGGAGGCGGTCGGCGTGTGCCCCATCACCACCCGACGCACGCCAGCCCGTTCGAGGGAGGCGGCCAGCCCACTCTGCTCCAGCACCGGATGGCAGGACGCGTTGCCCCTGTACCATAACGGGCCACGCTCGTTGAACAGCCAGTCGCTGGCCGCCTCCATCAGCAGGCGGGGCCGGCCTTCCAGCTTCTCCACGGCAAACTCCGGCTGAAGCAGATTGCTTTCCGGGGGCAGTACCTCGTCCCGCACGAGTTGCTCACCGATCAGCTTCACGCGCCCGAGGGCCCGCCGGAATGCCTCGTTGGCTGCGGCTACGCCCGGAAATCCGCTGCTGAGACCGCCGTGCAGAAACAGTGTGTCATTGATGCGCAGCGCCACGGGCAGGGTCAGCAGCCACTGACCGTAAGCGCCTGTGGTGCTGAAGGCCGCGCGCAGCCCTGCCGCGCCGCCGAGCGCCGCGAACTCCCCTTCGCTGACGTACGTGAGGTCGTTCGTCAGATTCAACAGCTCATGATTGCCCAGCACCACGTGCACTGCGCCGCCAGCGGCGGCGGCCTCACGCTGCAGGCGGATAAACAGATCCATGACCCGCCGCGAATCCGCACCCCGGTCCAGCAGGTCTCCAACGCTGACGAGATGCGTTGCCCCGCCCTGCCAAGCGCCGTCAGCGTCGATGAGGCCAATGCCGGTCAACAGGCGTACGAGCTCTGCATGCGCACCGTGCACGTCGCCAATGGCAACAACCCGTGCCACGGGTGTTTCCACCACACCATCGGTGGCAGCGGCTGCGGCCGGGAGCGTGGCAAACGCCAGCATGGCGCCAAGCATCCTCAGCCAGCGGGAAAAAGGGGCTCGGGAGCTAGGCACGATCAATGGAAAGCAAACCCCGGATAACCCTCACCCGCCTCCTCCGCAAGGCGTTCGCGATAAGCGGGTGCGCCTCCGAGGTAGACCATGTAGCGCAGCTTGTCATGCCCCGGCACGTTGCTGTTGTAGCCCGTGAACCACGACTTCGTCGTCGTGAGCAGCGACTTCTCGTAGCCCGATTGCACGTGCTCCACCCAAGCGTGCTCGGCTGCGCTGTCCACTTCCACCCGGTGACTGCCACGGTCCCGTGCATGGGCGAGCAACGAGGAGGTCCACTCCACCGCGGTTTCGATCGCCGGCGGAAAGTTCGTGGACACCGACGCGCTCTGCGGACCCGCCAGCGTGAAGAGATTGGGAAAGCCATGTACCTGCACGCCGAGATAGGTCACCGGACCGTCGTGCCACTTGTCAGCCAGCTTCTGTCCGCCCGCACCGCTGATATCGATACGGTCGAAGGCGCCGGTGATTGCATCGAAGCCGGTCGCGTAGATAAGCATGTCAAGCTCATGCAACTCGTCCGTGGTCTGCACGCCCGTGGCCACGATCTCTTCGATGGGCGTTTCCGTGAGGTCTATCAGACGCACGCTCTCACGGTTGTAGGCTTCGTAGTAACGGGTCTCCAGAGGCACGCGCCGCGTACCGAAACCGTGATCCTGCGGCACGAGCTTCTCGGCCACTGCCGGATCGTGCACCCGTTCGCGGATTTTGTCCGCTATGAAATCGCTGTACTCGCGATTTGCGTCCGGCTGCATCAGCACGTCGCGAAAATTACCCAGCCACACGCCGAAGCCCTTCGAGGCGTATAGCTGTTCCCAGAAGGCCCTGCGCTCCTCCACCGGCACCTCGGCCAGGTCACGACGATCGGGACCATGCAGAAAGCCGTTAGGGGTGGACCGGCACTGCGCAAAAATCTCGTCATACGAGGCTTTGATGTGCGCCTGCTCCTCTGCAGTGATGGGCCCGTTGTGCAGAGGCGCGCACCAGTTGGGACGGCGCTGAAAAACCGTAAGCGTTTCCGCTTTATCGGCAATCTCGGCAATAACCTGCACGCCAGTGGCACCGGTGCCGATCACCCCCACGCGCTTGCCGGCGAAGCTCACGGGCTCGTGCGGCCAGTAATAGGTGTGATAAGCCTCTCCCCCGAAACGGTCTGCGCCGGGGATTACCGGCGGCGTAGCCGCTGACAGCATGCCGATGGCGGTGCACAGAAAACGGCATTCGCGACGGGTGCCGTCTTCGAGCGTCACCTCCCATCGGTTACGGGCATCGAGAAAGCGCGCGCTTTTCACGCGACAGCCGAACTGCATGTGTTCCCGCAGCCCGAGCTTGTCGACCACAAAATTCAGATAGCGCAACGTCTCCGGCTGCGCGGCAAAGTGTTCCGACCAGTTCCACTCGGCAAGAATCTCTTTCGAGAACGAGTAGCCATAGGTGTAACTCTCGGAATCGAAACGCGCGCCGGGATAGCGGTTCCAGTACCAGGTACCCCCGGGACCGTCGCCGGCCTCCAGCACGGCGGCGTCGAAACCGAGCTCACACAAACGGTGCAGCATGTAGATGCCGCACACGCCGGCCCCTATGACAATGACGTCGTGGCTCTCCGGGCGCGACGCATCAGCGTCCGCTGCGGTCGACGAATCGGACATGAATTCCCCTCGAAGCAAGAGCGTCGAGTTTACCCGCGTCCGGCAGAGCCTCGCAAAGACCCCACACGCGCAACAGCGCCCTGCATCCCGCCACAGCATCACGCAACAGGTTGTCGGACAAAAAAAGTCGTTGCCTGTCAGCCACAGTACGCCGGATGATAAGACCATGATCCTGCCCCGGCCAACGCTTCGGTACCCGCGCCACCGCAGGCACGCGCTCGCTGTGCTGCTGCTTGGCATCATGGTCTCCGGCGCCGCGCACACCGCACCCTATCGCTTTGCGAACGAAGACTATCTGACGGAGGCGAGCGCCTTCACCGGCTGGGCTGAAACGCTCGCGCGCTATGCCGAGCAGCGCGAGGTGCTGCTGGACTGCGAGCGTGTGGAACGCGGCTGCAAAGGTCGCCTGCGGTCGTTCAAGCGCGTGCTGGCGAAGGGTGCCGGCCTTTCGCGCGAAGAGCAGGTGCAACTCGTCAACTTCTACATCAACCGTACCCGCTACAAAGACGACCGGGCAGAGCGCCTCTACGCAGAAGACGGCACACGCCTCGGTTTGAAGCGTAACCACTGGGGCACGCTGTACGAATTTCTGACGCAGCGGGGCGATTGCGAAGACTATGCGGTCGCCAAGTATTTCATGCTGCGGGAACTGGGATTTCCCGCCGACGACATGCGCGTGGTGGTCACCTGGGAAAGGCGGGAGCCCGGATACCACGCGGTGCTTGCGCTGCGCATGAAAAACGGCGAGCCTAAGGCCAGCGATGCGGTGTGGATTCTGGAAACGGACAACACCATTCGCCGCAAGCGTCACAGCGGCTATCGTTATATTTATGCTATGAATGAACACGCGGTATGGGATCACCGCACCGAAGCCGATCTCGCGCGCACCCAGCGCCGCTGAGACTGCACCAGCAACGGCTTCCGTAAGAGCATCCCGAACCAGAACCAGCCAGAAAAAACAGAGGGAAGCGGCATGAGCAACATCGGCAAACTGATTGGCCTAGCCTCCGCCACCGGCCTGCTGGCCTGCGCAACGGCCAACGCGGACGTGCGCACCACAGACGAGCAACTGGTACGGGTCTCGTCGCTGGAGGTGAAAGAGCGTCTGCACAGCATCGAGCAGATCAACGTCACCGCAGAAAAGCAGGTGCTCGACATCGACCCGGAAAGCGCGCGCGTGCAGGCGCTGCTGGAAGAAGCGGACGAGATGGACAGCGTTGACGAGCCCACGACTCCGGATCGCGCACCTCAGCACTGAGCCGCTCAGACAGCGCTCTTCTGCCGGCAGGCGCACGCGCGTCAGCCGGCGTTCATGTGCCTGTGCAGGTGCCGTACTCGACGAAAATCGATTGACCGGTTGCCGTTTCGGCTGTGCCGAAGGCCCAGCCGCCGATGGCCGTACGCGTGAAGCGGAGATTGTCGAGGTTCAGCAGCAGCAGATCTGCCGGCGGTGTCGTGCTGCAGCTCAACCCGCGGGAAGCGCCAGCGCCGCGTACCTGACGGCACTGCAGCTCACCCACTTCGCCTTCCTTGTCTCGCAGGGTCAGATACGCATCAAACGGCGTCTGCGCCGCCAGGTGCTGCATCAGCACCTTGTTGATCTGCAGCGTGAAACTGCTTTCAAAAAACACCACCGCCTCGTAACCGAGTTCGTTGTGCGGATAGTCGTGAAAGCCAGCGGTCTGCTCGGCCGTGCACACCATCCGCTCCGGCAGGTCCAGCGCCTGCACAGGCCAGGTTGTGATACCAGCCAGCAACAGCGCAGCCGCCGCCTTCGCGCACTGTTGCTGAGCACCGCCCTGGCCGTGGTTCTGCCCACGGGCGCGCAAGCCGCATTTCCCGGTTGGTCGCACTATGAAACTCCCCAATTGAGCCTGATCACCGATCTGGACGAGCGCGATGCTGACGCACTGCTGTCTAGGCTCGCCTACTTTGCCCAGGCAGCCGACCCCTTTCTCGTCGCGCCCGCAGCGGGAAAGAACCCCACACCGCCGCAGTCGGCCTTGAAAATCATCGTGTTCAAGCGGCGCAAAGACTTCGCGCGCGTAGTGAATAATCGACACTTTGCCGCGTACACACAACCGGAGCTGGCGGGTACGAACCTGATTGTCGGGCCAGACGGCACAGGCGGACATCTGCAGAACACGCTGCACGAATACGTGCACTATCGCCTGCGCACCCATTCGCAGGCCTATCCGGTGTGGTACGAAGAAGGGCTGGCGACGCTGCTTTCCAACACGCAGTTTTTTGACGAAGCCACGCCGCCGTATGCCGAAGTGGGCCGTGATCTGCCGCGCAACCTCAAGCGCTCGCAGGCCGAGGCTCCCCGCATGCGGGCGCTGCTGCGCCGGAGCAACTTCGACGGCCTCGACTGGGGAGGCATGACCGGCTTCTACCGCCGCTCTGCCGAGCTGGTGCAGTACCTTCTGTTCGACCCGGAGACCCGCACAGCAAACATCGCAGCGTTGAACGCGCACCTGGCGGACCGCTCGAAACCGCTGACCGAGCTGCTGGACACCAATTCCAAGCGCCTCAACCGCAACGTGAACTGGTATGTGCGGAAAAAGCGCAAGGCCGTTACAACCGTCGAGCTCTCCCCGGTTGCCGATCTTGCCGTCACCCGACGAGAACTGCCCGCCAGCGAAGCCACCCGGCTGGTCGCAGAGACCGCCCGGCCGGCCAATCCCCGCTACGCGGCCGGGCTGTACAGTGAGCTTCTGGAAGCGGACCCTGACAACATTGATCTGCTGGCAGCCCTTGTGGACGCCCAGCGCTCCTTCGAACCCGACACCGCAGCCGCCAATCTCGCCCGTGCCATTACCCTTGCGCCGGACCACCCGGCGGTGCTGATGCAGCAGGCGCTGACGCTGCTGCAGGAGTGCCCCCTCGACGCCACCCTCACGTGCCTGGAACAGTGGCGTGAAGCGCCCCGCTATATCCGCGCCGCGCTGGCCAAGGACCCGCAGCACTTCAACGCCATTCTGTGGCTGGGTATCACGGAGCTGTATGGGGCCAACCCCGGCCGTGCGGTCGACTATCTGCGCATTGCCCACCACCGGGCACCCTGGTCGCCGAAGGTGAACTATCACCTGGGCGAGTGTCTGCGCCTGCTGGGAAACCCGCGGGGCCGCGCCCACCTGCAGCAGGCATTGCTGTGGGCAAACGAACCGGTCGTTCGCGAGCTGGCGCAGAAATCGCTCGCTCTGTACTGATCAGCGTCGCTTGCACCCTGGCAGCGAGCACAACATCTCGAAGAGTAGATTCGCGGCCAGCAACGCCGTGTTGCCGGACGGATCGTAGGGTGGCGAAACCTCCACCAGATCCGCTCCCACCAGCTTGAGACCGAAACAACCCCGGATGATCTCGAGACCCTGCGAGCCCGTGAGACCGCCGGGCTCCGGCGTGCCGGTACCCGGTGCGACGGAGGGGTCGAGCCCGTCAATGTCGAAAGACAGATAGGTAGGCACCTCCGGCCCGAGCGCGGCGCGGATTTCTGCCATGGCGGGCGCCAGCGAGGTGTACCAGCAGTCTTCGGCCGGTATGACGGTGACACCCTCGCGACGGGCCCAGTCGAAGTCGTCAGCGGCATAGCCTGTGGCACGCAGGCCGATCTGAAACATCTTGCCGGGCTGCACCAGCCCCTCTTCGATGGCCCGCCGGAAGATCGTGCCGTGCGTCACCGGCTCGCCGAACATGGCATCGTTCATGTCCGCGTGTGCATCCACATGCACCAGGGCCAGCGGTCCATGGCGGGCATGCATCGCCCGGAGAATCGGCAGCGTGATGGTGTGGTCGCCGCCCATGGAGACGGGCACCACGTCGTGCACCAGCAATGCTTCGTAGTGGCGGGTGATGAGCTCTATGGACTTGGGCAGGTTGTAAGCGTTCAGCGCCACATCGCCGACGTCGGCCACCTGAAAGGACTCGAAGGGCGCAGCCCCTGTCGCCATGCCGTAGGGGCGCACCAGCACCGATTCGGCACGGATCTGGCGCGGGCCGTAGCGTGATCCGGCACGGTTGCTGGTGCCGATGTCCAGCGGCACGCCAACCATGGCCACGTCGAGACCTGTCGCGTCGGGCTGCACCGGCAGGCGGAACAGGGATGCGTGGCCGGCAAAGCGAGGCATGTCGTTGCCGGACAGAGGCTGGTTGAACTCGCTCATGCACCGCTCCATCAAAGGCTTCCGCGCAGCACCGTAAACGTTGGACAACCCTGCTGCAAACCGCCATATTGCCGCCTGCACGGGGATGGAGAACAACGATGCGACTCACGGCGTCAGACGCGTCTTTCCTTTACTTTGAAACTGCCAGCGGGCCGATGCACATCTCGTCGGTGAATGTCATCGACGGCGAGCTGTCGTTCGACGAGGTGTACCAGCATTTTGCCGACCGGCTGCACCTGGTGCCCGCCTATCGCCGCAAACTGGCGCCCGTGCCCATGAGCATTGCCCACCCGCAGTGGGTGGACGATCCCGATTTCGACCTTGCCAACCACGTCATCGACCACGAGCTGCCGGAAGGATCTTCCCTGGAGGATGGCATCGCCGCCGCCGTGAAGCTCAACGAGCCGCTGATGGATCGAGCCAGGCCGCTCTGGTACGCCTACGTCATCCGCGGCGTGCCCGGCAAAACGCTGATGCTGCACGGCACCCACCACTGCATGATCGACGGCGCGTCCGGTGTGGAACTGATGGCGATCATCTACGACTTCGTCGCCGAGGGGGAGAACGTGCCCGCGCCGAAGGCACCCTGGGAGCCTGAACGCGTGCCGCCTCCGGCAACACTGTTCAACGACGCCCTGGCCGAGAACATGCAGGCGCTGGCGCGCACGAACTGGACGCAGACGCTGATGCCCTCCAGCGGCCGCCAGGCGATGATGCAGCGCGCATCGAGAATCATGGCTGATTTCGTGACGCGCCCGGTGGTGACGGCCCCGTTCAATGCGGGCCTCATCAGCCAGAACCGTGATCTCGCCTGGATGGGACAGTCCTTCGGCGAAATTCGCGAGATCCGTCGGGCACTGGGTGGCACCGTGAACGACGTGGTGCTGGCGGTGGTCACGAGCGCCGTGGCCGACTACCTGGCCGCTGAAGGTGTGGATACGGACAACCAGTACATGCGCGTGATGTGTCCCGTCAATGTGCGCACGGAAAACCAGAAAGGCTCCCTCGGCAACCGTGTCTCGGCCATTTTCCCCGTGCTGCCGGCGTGGCAGATGCCGTTGACGCAGCGCCTGGCAGCCGTGGTAAGCGAAGTGGAGCGCATCAAGCAGAACCAGGACGCCCAGGCGCTGGCGTCCATGCAGGAAACCCAGCCGCAACCGTGGCCGGTGGCCCTGTGGGCCAACCAGCTGGTATCGACCCCACTCGATCCCACGGCCATGGCCGCGGCGATGCCGCCGCTACGCCTGCCGCCGGGGGTGCGTCCGCCGCACATCGGCTACAACTTCACCTGCACCAACGTACCCGGACCTCAGGTGCCGCAGTATCTGTGCGGCAAGCTGGTAGACCACCAGATCGGCCTCATGGTGTGTAACGGCAACGTCGGCTTCAACATCGCCATTCTGAGCTACAACAACACCGTCTATTTCAACTTCATCTGCGATCCGACCCTGCTGTCAAACGTGGACTTCATTCGGGAGCGCGCCGCGGCCGCCTTCGAAGACCTGCTCACTACCGCCCGGGAACGGACAGCCGCCCTGCGCGCCTGATCCGCAGACGCGAACAGCCAGCGAGAAACACCATGACCAATGAAGCCTTCCCCAAAACCATCGAGCTGCCGGACAACAGCAGTGTGGAGCTGCGCCGTATGTCGTCGGCAGACCGCGACGCGTTGCTCGCCTTCGCCCGCGCCTTGCCGGAAGAAGATCTGTTGTTTCTGCGCGTCGACCTCACGGAGGAACGTGTCGTGGACGACTGGCTGGCTAACGCCGACAGCGGCCGATCCACGGGCATCGTGGCGTACGACGACAACGGCTTGAACGGATACGCCGTAGTGCACACCAATCCCACCTCATGGCACCGCCACCTCGGAGAGATTCGTGTCAACGTCAACCCCGCATACCGCAACCGGGGGCTCGGTCGGGCGCTCATCGGCAATGTCTTCGAGCTGGCCGGCACCATGGGGCTGCAGAAGCTCACGGCGCACATGACCGCCGACCAGCGTGGCGCCCAGGCCGCTTTCCGCCATGTCGGCTTTGTGCCCGAAGCGCACCTGGCCGACTACGTACAGGACCGCACCGGCACCACGCGCGACATGATCATCATGTCCTTCGACATCGACGGTCTCACCGACCAGGCCGTTTCCGCCATACGGGTCTGAGACTTTCCGCGCGTCACAGCCACGCCGTGCAGGGCAGCGGCGTACCGCCGCGCGCTGCAGCACCCGCGTCCCGCGCCACGAAAGCCGGCAGGCAACCGATGCCCTTCGGTCCCGCAGACGTGTAAGCTTCGCGCCTTTTCCAGGAGAATCGACCGATGGATTGCCCCAAGTGCACCGGCACCCTCGAGCCCCAGCAGTATGGCGCCAACTGCACCATCCACCGCTGCAACGTCTGCCACGGCCTCTGGTGCCGCCCGGAAGCGTTGATGAAGCTGAAGAGCGAGTGGATGTCGGAGGCGGTTCTGGACGTGGGCAGCCCCAAGATCGGCAAGAAGCTGAATGAAGTGCGGGACATCGCCTGTCCTGAAGGACACGGGTGCATGCAGCACCGCGCAGACGAAGATCAGCGCCACGTGTGGTTCGAGCAATGTGAGGAGTGTGGCGGGATTTTTCTCGACGCCGGTGAGTTCACCGACCTCAAATTCAAAACGCTCCTCGACTGGGTGAAGGGACTGCTCGCCCGCGCTTCCTAATCCGCTCCGCCGCCGCCCTGCACGTCTGGCCGGATCTGCGGGGCTGCCGGTTTCTCCGCATGCGTCAACACCAGCAGAGCGGGCAGCAGCGTCAGGTTGGCCAGCAGCGCCAGCACCATGGCGATAGCCGTCCACAGGCCGAACATCACGGTGGGCACGAAGTTGGAGAAGCACAGTACCGAGAAACCCGCCACCACGGTCAGCGACGTGTAGTACAGGGCCCGGCCGATGCTCTCGTGGCAGAAGCTCACCGCCACCCGGGCGTTGCCGTGTTTGGCAAACTCTTCGCGGAAGCGATGCAGATAGTGAATGGTGTCGTCCACCCCGATACCGATACACACGGCCGCGATGGTGGTTGTCATCATGTCCAGCGGCACGCCGGTGAAGCCCATGGCACCTATGACCGTCGCTGACGCCAGCGTGTTCGGGATCATGCCCAGCAGCGCGTGGTGCAGCGAGCGCAGGAGCACGAGAAACATGATGAAAACGACGCCCAGGATGTACGCGAGCGTGTTCACCTGCGAGGCCAGCAGCTTTGACAGCATGCCGTTGAACAGCACCATCATGCCGGTCACCACCACCTCGTCTTCGCCGAAGTTCACCTGGGCCTGAGCAAATTCCCGGATCTCCTGCCGGAAGGCCTCGCGGTCGAAGCCGGGGCCGCTCTCGATGATGCGACCCGCCAGCCGCATTTCGCCGGTGGCTGGATTGGCGTACGGCTTGATGATCTGTTGATGCAGGCTCTCGGGCACCGCGCCCAGCACAGCAGCAATCTCCAGCGAACCCAGCTTCTTACCGTCGTTGAATTCCAGCGCGAAGTCTTCCAGCGCGGTCAGCGACAGCACTTTGCCCACAAAAGGTTTGTCGTCGACGAACCGATGCACCTGCTCGAGCCGGTCGAGCCTGGTGCGGTTGAACCAGTAACGCTCCGGATAGGGATCTTCAGCCTCGTCCGAGAAGAAATCGTCTTCCTCGTCGAACGGCTCCGGGGGTTCGTAGGGCGGAAAGGTCAGAACCACGTCGAAGGGAATGGTGCCACCGAGATTCTGATCGATGTAGCGCATGCCCTGATAGATTTCGGTGTCTGCGTCGAAGTACTCCGCAAAGCGGTTGTCCAGCGAGACACGGGAGATGCCCTCGTACGCAGCCCCGGCACTGAGCAGCGCCACCCCTGCCAGCAGGCCCGGGCGCCAGCGCGACAGCTCACCGAGGCCGCGAATGAGGTTGTTCACTTTGCCGATGTTGCTGGCAGCACGGCCTTTCGGCAGCAACAGCAGCACCGCCGGAAACAGGGTGTACGTCGCGAGGAAGGAGATCACGATGCCCACGCACATCATCCACCCGAAGTACTCCACCGGCACAATGCCGCTCACCGTGAGGGAGCCGAACGCGGCAATGGTGGTGAGCGCGGTGTAGAAACAGGGCACGAACTTGTCGCGCATGGTTTCAAAGACCAGCTTATCGCGCGACAGGTTGTCGTCGATGAGCCGCAGTTCCCGGTAGTGCACGATGAGATGGATCGTGAGCGATACGGTGGTGATACCCAGCAGCGAAATGAAGTTCGACGAGATCACGGTCGCCTGCCAGCCGAGCGCACCCAGCAGTCCCACTGTGTAGAGCACGCTGGCCGAGGCGGTGAGCAACGGCAGCAGCACCCAGCGCGGGCGCCGGAAGAACAGACCCAGGGCCAGCACCATCAGCGCCAGCACCGCACCTCCGAACACCGACAGGTCGCTCTTCACGTACGTGATCATGTCAGCGGCGATCATGGGCACCCCGCCGAGGTACAGCACACCGCGATCGGTATAGGCGTTCTTCACATCGCGAACGGCCTGGATGAACCCGGCGCGACGGGCCTGATCGGCATCTTTCTCTTCCCGCAGCGTGCGCAGCGCGGCACGCCAATCCTCGCCCTGCTGCTGTCCCGCGGCCTTCAATCCGTCCACGCGAGCCTGCGCGGCCCCGAGCGACGTGTTGGGTTCCAGATCGATCTTGATCGCTGACGCGGTACCGTCGCCGGTGATCAGCAGCTCACGGAAAAACGGGCTGGCGGTCAGCTCTTCCTGCGCCAGCACGGGATCCGTGGTGGGTGTGAGCACTGTCGGGAACCCATCCAGCAGGTCGGTCAGCGCCACCGGCGGGCTCTTCAGCAGCGGCGCATCGAGGATGGAAAACACCCCGCGCACGCCCGGCAGCGCCTGCAGATCCGCCACGATGTTCTGCAGGTCTTCGAGGGCGGCCGGACTGATCAGCGCCCCGTCGCGCGGGGCAAAGGTGAGCACAAGAAAGTCCTCGCCGCCGAAGGTCGCCGCCACCTCCAGGAACTGAGCGAGGTCCGGATCGCCTTCCACAACCAGCGTGTCGGAGGACGCATCGAAGCGGAACTGCGGTACGTGCCAGGCCGCCAGGCTCATCAGCACGAGCGAACCCAGCAGCACCAGCTTCGGCCAGCGGAGATAAAACAGCGCTTTACCCGGCGTCTCGGTTGCAGTGAGGGTTTCGGGGGAATTCATGGGGCGCTCACCCTACTTTCAAAGGCTATCGCCCTCAAGCCAAAATCCTGGCGATTGCACTACAATGCGGACGGTCAACACGGGGTTAGAAAGAAGCATGACAAGAATAGCCGCTGTCGCGGGCTGCCTGCTGCTGGTCATGGGAGGCTGCGCGACCCAACCCAACGCCGATCCCTGGGAGGGCTTCAATCGCAGCGTGCACGGTTTCAACGAACAGGCCGACCGCTACGTGCTGAAACCGCTTGCGCAGGGTTACCGCGCGGTACTGCCGGCGCCGGCCGAACGCGGCATTGCAAACGTGTTCTCCAATCTGGACGACGTGCAGGTTTCCCTGAATCAGCTTCTACAGGGCAAGCCAGGTCTCGCAGCGAGTGACTTCGGTCGCTTTCTGGTCAACAGCACCATCGGCCTTGGCGGTCTCTTCGATGTGGCCACCTCTCTCGGTATGAGCAAACACCAGGAAGACTTCGGCCAGACCTTTGCCGTGTGGGGCTTCGGTGCCGGTCCGTACCTGGTGGTACCGTTCTGGGGGCCTTCCGGTCCGCGGGACGGCTTCGGGGACATCGTTGGCAGCTACACATTTCTGCCGCGATACATAGACCATGTACCCACGCGTAACACCGTGTACGCCGTGTCCGTCATCAATCTCCGGGCCGGGCTCCTCGACGTGGAAGATCTTGTCACCGGCGATCGCTACACTTTCTTCCGCGACGCTTACCTGCAGCGGCGCGAATTTCTGATCAACGACGGGGTGGTGGAAGACACCTTCCTCGACGACTGAACCCGCAACGCAGGCACCAGAAGGACAACAACATGCACATCCTCGCCAGAGCCATTCTCACGGTATTTGTCGCGGTTTCTGCCGGCAGCGCCCTCGCGCAATCCGATGCCGAGCTGAAGACCATCATGGAAGGCAAGCTCGTCAGTATTCTGACGGCCGTGGAACAGCACGAGGACGACACGGCCGCGCTTGCCGCGCTGGCTGCCAACGTGGACTTTGCCGCCATCACCCGGGGCGTACTGGGAAAGTACCGCAATGACGTCAACGACGCGCAGCGCGCGCGCTTTCAGGGCGAGTTTCAGAAATCCATGCTCGCGCTTCTACGCACGGCTTTGAAGACGGCCGGAGAGTACCGCATCGAGGTCACCGCTACCCGCTTGAGCGAGAAGAATGCCGCCCGTGGACAGGCGTACGCGACGGTCACTACCGGCGACCGGCAGACCATCGAGCTCGTATCGTCCATTGCCAGGACCGACGATGACTGGAAGGTACGCAATCTCATTCTGGCAGGCCTGAACCTGGGCCTGACTTATCGCAACCAGTTCGACGAGCTGATGCAGGCCAGCGGCAGTGACATTGACGCCGCCATCGACGCCTGGGCCGAAAAGGTCGTGCAGCAGAACGACGCCTGAACGAGCGGTCACCGCCTGCGGGTGGCCGCCTTGCATCGCCAAATTCCGTCGCCTAACCTGATCTTTTTCAGCCGCGGGAGGGTGCGGAATGAGCGATTTCGAAGACAAGGTGGTGGTGATTACCGGTGCGGGCGGCGGCCTGGGCAAAGCCCATGCCCTGGAGTTTGCCCGGCGCGGCGCGAAGGTGGTGGTGAACGATCTCGGTGGCAGCGGCGACGGTACCGGTGCCAGCGACATGGCCGATGCCGTGGTGGCTGAAATCCGCGAAGCCGGCGGCGTAGCCATCGCCAACAAAGCCTCCGTCTCCGACAAAGCCGGCGCGAAGTCAGTCATTGACGATGCCGTCGCCGAGTTCGGCACAGTGGACATTCTTGTCAACAACGCGGGCATTCTTCGCGACAAGAGCTTCAAGAAGATGCCCCTGGAAGACTGGGACATTGTCATGGACGTGCACCTCAACGGTACCGCCTACGTGACCCACGCCGCCTGGCCCATCATGTACGACAAAGGTTACGGTCGCATCGTGATGACCTCTTCCACGTCCGGCATCTACGGCAACTTCGGCCAGGCGAACTACGGCGCCGCGAAGATGGGTATGCTGGGGTTCATCAATGTGCTCGCCATCGAAGGCGCCACCAAGAACATCAGGGTGAACGGCCTGGCGCCCGGAGCGGCCACACGCCTGATCGCCACGATCCCGGGCCGTCAGGATCTCGACCCCGACAATCCCGATCCGGCGGCTCACCCGAGGCTGGTCACGCCGGCCGTGCTGCTGATGTGCGCCGAAGATGCGCCCACCGGCAAGATCATCCAGGCCAGCGGAGGACGCTTTTCCACCTGTGCGGTATTCAATAACGACAACGTGGACCTCGGCACCGATGCCACCTACGAAGACCTCCTGGCCCGCAAGGAGCAACTGCTGGACATGAGCCAGGCGCAGGAAGGCTGGAACTGGCGCCGGGACAAGTAGGCCGTGCTGAACCGTCTCGACGACTATCCGGTGCACCAGACGCCGGAACCGCTGGCGCAGGCTGCGACCAGCGACCGCAACGTGTACGACCGCACCTGGTTCAACGGCTACGCCAACGACGCCAGCTACTATTTCGGCATCGGCATGGCCATCTATCCACACCGGCACGTGCTGGACGCGGCCTTCAGCGTGGTGCGTCCGGGCGGCCTGCAGCACTGCTTCTTCGCGTCCCGTCGCGCCCCCACCGAACGTACCGACATGAGCGTGGGCCCGCTGCGCATCGAAGTTCTGGAACCGATGCGCCGCGCACGGGTGGTGCTGGAGGATAACGACAGCGGCCTCGCCTGTGACCTCACCTTCAGCGGCCGCTCGGCGTGCATTCAGGAGCAGCGGCAGATTCTCTGGAACGGCGCCCGCCGCATGATGGATGCCACCCGCTTCGACCAGTTCGGGGTGTGGGAAGGCGTGGTGGCCACGCCGGAAGGGGAAATTATCGTTTCGCCCGATGAGTGCCGCGCCACCAAAGATCGCTCATGGGGGGTTCGAGGCGTTGGCGAGCCTGTCACGGACGGTGCCCCGCAGGCCCCTGGGGGGTTCTTCTTCCTCTGGGCGCCGCTGTTCTGGGACGACCACATCACGCACGCCATCTATTTTGATGGCATGGACGGCGAAGCATTAGTGCGCGAAGCACTGACCGCGCCACTGTACCCCGCCGAAGAGGACATTCCCGGGGTGGAAGACGGACGCGTCGAACGGTTTGCGGGCACTGTGCATCGCGTGGAATATCATCCAGGTACGCGCCTCGCAAAGGCCGCGGAAATCGACCTGATCGACCTCGCCGGCACGCGACGCACCGTTACGCTGGAACCGATGCTGCGGTTCCAGTTCAAGGGCCTGGGCTACGGCCACCCCAAGTGGCGCCAGGGCGCCTGGCAGGGTGAGCTGGCCACAGGCTACGAAAGTTTCGACCCAAATGATCTGGATCTCCTGCGTCCGGAAAACCTGCACGTGCAGCAGGTCATGCGCGCCAGCGATGGAGAGCGCACCGGCATCGGTGTGCTGGAGCAGATTGTGATAGGCCCCTACTCGCCAGCGGGCTTTACCGAGTTTCTCGACGGCGCCCGCTGACAGCGCGGCGTCAGCCGGTCTGGAAGAGCTTCGGCAGGTCCTCGTCCGACGTTTCGATCAGGGTATCCACCCACTCGTGAAACGCCTGACCACCGCCCTCGTTACGCCCGAAGAGCACGTGGTCTCTTGCGCCGACGTCCAGGTTCTTCTGCAGGGCGATGCCAGTCGCGTAGTCCTCTTCCTGCACCACGTACTTCAGGAAATCGAACTGCTGCTTGGCTTCTTCCTTGAGCTGGTCCGTATCGGGCGCTTTTTCCATGAGGAAAATCTGATTGGTGTAAGACGTCTCCGGCGTGTCCCCGGGGAACAGCTGCGACAGCATCACTGACCGCCCGCCCCCGCCAAAGCTTGCGATGGAGACATGCGGGAAAATGGTCCACACACCGGCGAGCAGGCGCTCTTCCGGCCACTCCTCGTCGGGCAGGTTCTCGAACTCTTCCCAGGTGGCGTCAGGTCTGCCGAGGTGGGTGTGGGGGCCCCAGCTGTAGAAGTTGGCTTTGTTGCCGATCTCTGTGCCGAAGGTATTACGGTGCAGAATGGGCAGGTGGTAGTAGTCCAGATACCCGTCGTACGCCACCTTCCAGTTTGGTCCATCCACGGTCTGCGTGTGCTGATGGGTCCAGGTCTCGAAGCCGAATTCATTCAACAGCGAGTCGTAGCCCGACAGAAAGGTATTGATGTCGAGCTTCGAGTCCGGATTTACCGTCACCCAGATGATGCCGGCTTTCTCGAGACAGGGCAGCTCGGTGAGGCCATAGCAGCTCTTGTCTACCTCGCCGAAGTCCTGCTCGGAGTAGATGGCCACGAGGTCGCCCTGCGGACTGTAGGTCCAGGCGTGGTAGGGACAGGTGAACTTGTTGGCGTTGCCGGTACCCTCCTCCACGAGCCGGGCGCCCCGGTGGCTGCACATGTTCACGAAAGCGCGTACCTCACCGTCCCGGTTGCGGGTAATCAGCACCTGCACGCCAACCGCGGTCATGGATTTGTAGTCGCCGGGGTTCGGCAGCTCCGCCGTGGCGGCCAGGACCAGCGGCATCCTGCGGAAGATCTGGCGCACTTCGGCGTCCCAGCGGTCAGGGTCGTAGTAATTTTCGATGGGTACCTTGCGGACCCCTTCCACCCGGGACAAGGTACCGTTGCGCCCATGCTCCAGGTCCTGTCTGGCCATTTCAATGAGCTGTGCTCGCGACATATCGCTTCTCTCCAGTGTTCCAGTCTTGCTGCGGCGTAAGCCTATCAAATCATCAGCGGCGTGCAGACTCCGTGAACGTAACCACGCCCCCTGTCACAATCTCGGCACGAGCACCGTGCGCGACTCGATGTGCGGCGCAAGCTGCTCCGGCAGCCACCAGCTTGGCTTCAGGCGCCGCTCGCTGAACACCGTGGCCGCCTGGTCTGCGTAGTGGGGGGACGCGGGGTCGTCCGACTGACCCACCGGCAGATAGATCCAGCTCTGGATCGGTTTCGACAGAACGACAACCTGTGTGGATGTCTGTCCACGCAGGCCATGGCGCAGGTGCTGCTCGTCCGCGTCGCCGTAACCCATGGTCCGCAGGGTGGTGAGGCCGAGATCGTCGCCCCCGCCCCCGCCAACGGGCCAGGTCTTTCCGTCCCGACCAACGCGATGCACTTTTCCCCACGGTTGCGCCGTATCGCCGAAATGGCTGCGCATGGTTGCGAGCGCGTTCACCCAGGACTCGCGCAGGCGCGTCCGCTGCGCTTCCGTCAGAGACAGAGCCCGCGGCGGACGGTTCTCGACGATGGCCCGGTGATCGTCCACCGCCTCCCGCAGGGCCGCACCCTCCTCGTGGGCCGCCAGCGCGCGACGCCAGTACGCGTAACGCAGCGCCGGCACGCTGTCACGGTGCAGCTCGCCGTCCCAGGCCAGCATTTCCTGCAACTCCGCAGAGGCCGGCGCGCCGCTGCTGCGCAACGCCTCCAGCCACCGCGCCACGCCATAGGGGCGCACATCTACCGCATAAGCCAGCATCTCCTCGGTGGTGACGCTGTCGTCAGCAGCGAGAAGCTCTATGGCGCGGGCGCCGCGCTGATTGATCCAGCCATCCCGGGCCGGCCCGTAAGCCCGGCTGGAAAAAAGGTACGCGGGTTGCGCGTCCAGCGTAAATGGACTTCCAGGCATCATCGAATCCGGCGGGATGTTGCAGTTCTGCATGTAACCCTGGGGCGGGTTCAGCACCTGGAGGTGATCACTCGCCGGGTGCACACCCTGCCATTCCGTTGCACGGGTGCTGCCGTCCACGGGCTGCGACCAGTCGTAAGCGGGATCGCGTACCGGCACGCGTCCCGTGCGCTGGTAGTAAATGTTGCCGCTGGTATCAGCCACCATGACGTTCTGCGGAAACATAGACAAAGTAGCGCACGCCTCTACAGCGCCACGATAATCCCGGGCAAAATTTAGTGCCTCCCAGGCTGCGTTGCGGTTGGTATCGTCGCCGTAGGCAATGCGCGCCGCATACGCGGCGGTGTCGGTGCGCGCCACGACGGGACCATGATGTGAGCTCTGCCACGTGTAGCGTTTGGATCCTCCGTCGGCAAACTGCAGCTCGACATGGTGAGCCTCGAGATCGCGCCACGTACCTTCGTAGCGGTATTGATCGGAGTTTTCCGGGTTCAACGTGAGTCGATACACATCCGCCGTGTCAGGGCCGCCGGTCGTCATGGCCCAGGCGAGATCACCGTTGTGACCGAGACCAATATAGGGGGAGCCCGCCAGAGACACCCCGCTGCCCTGCCACTCGCCGGCGTGAACGCGCATTTCCCAGAACCGGCTCGGCCCCCACCAGGACAGGTGCGGGTCGATATACAGCATGGCATGACCGCTCGCACTGCGTGCGGGACTGACGGCGAACTGGTTGGAAGCACGCTGTTGCGTCACAAACTCGGCCGCAACGCCCCCGCGGCCGAGGTCACCCAGCGCTTCGTCGATGGACCAGTTGTACAGAAACATGCGGCCAAAGGCTTCCACCATCTCTGGCGTCACGCTCTCGTGACGCCAGAACCCGGGTACGTCCTCGGGATGCATGCGGAAGTAGTCGGTGATGCCGTTGGCGAAGGCAGTCAGGCGTTGACGTTCAGACGCATCCATCCTGGCGATGGACGCCTGCGCGCCAGCCAGATGGCCGAACATGTGAGCAACGAGAGAGGTGGTGACACCGGCCTCTCCGTTCACCTCCGTCAGCTCACCCATGGCCATTTTGAAATTCATGAGAAGCTGCTCAGGACGGTCCTGAGCCTGCGCCCAACCCTGGGCATACAGCCCTTCGGCCACGGTTGGCGCGTAGATATGAGGGATGCCCCAGCTGTCCCGGTAAAGAACCGTTCTGCCGCTGTCGGCACCCTGCCCGGGCAACGTGGCATCCCCATCTTTCACCGGCGCCTGCGTCGTGCTGCAGGCGCCGACAAGACAGACCAGGACAATCCCTGCGGCTGCCCTGGACGCGTTGATCAGCATGCGGCCTCCCCGTGCCATCTGTGCGGAGGGCCATGATAGGCGATCAACGCGGCACCGCTAAAGGCGGAACCCGACGTTGATGCCCAGCAGCCACGGATCGATTTCCACGTCACCGATCTCCAGCCGGTCGCCAGACGGCAGGGTTACCGTGGGATCGGTATCGATGTCGATGTAGCGGACTTCGGCGTTTACGAACCACGCCTCGTTGATGTCGATGTCCAGCCCAACCTGGGCAGCCAGACCCACGGAACGATCCAGCTCCAGATCCACGCCTTCGAGCGCGCCAGTGGTATCTTCTTCGAAGAACTCGGTCCAGTTCACGCCCAACCCTACGTACGGACGCACGTTGTTGCCCGGCATGAAGTGGTACTGCGCCGACACGGTCGGTGGCAGATGTTTCGTGCTGCCCACGCGCGAGCCGCCGTCGAGGTCGATATCGTGCTCGAAAGGCAGCGCCGCCAGCACTTCCACAGCCCAGCGGTCTGTGAAGAAGTAGGTGGCGTTGAACGTGACCATGGTGCCGTCGTCCACCTCCACGGTGTCGTTGTTGTCCGACTTCGGCATGACGGTGGAACCACCGAAGCGTACCAGCCAGTCACCGGCTTCAGCGAAGGCCGGGGCTGCAGCTACGAGAATCACGGTGGCGAAAAATGCTCGGATTTTCATGTTGCTCCTTGTATGGGCGATAGGGATTGGCTGCGGACGTCAGGCGTACACCAGCGCGCCGTCTTCTAGGTCTGCGGCGGGAAAGTCGTCTTTTTCCTGCCAGTAGTCCTGGGTGAACACCCACGGCTGCCTGTCCCCCTGCCTGGGCATGAGGTGCATGCTGCGGGTGAGATACCCCGGGTTGAAGTTGTCCGGGTCGACCCAGGGTTTGAGGGTCATGTCCTGGTCTTCTTCGCGGAGTTGCGGCGTGACCACGGTGGCCTGCCGCTCCTCCATTCGCTGAAACAGTCGGCACAGGAACTCGGCGATGAGATCCGCGCGCAGCGTCCAACTGGCGCGGAAATAGCCGAACACCCATGCCATGTTCGGTACGTCGGTGAACATGAAGCCTCGGTAACCGACGCGCTGGGAGAAATCCACGGGCTCGCCGTTCACGGAGAAGGCGATGTCGCCCATCACGCACAGGTCGAAGCCGGTGGCGGTGACGATGATGTCGGCCTTCAGCGTCTCGCCGGACGCCAGCCGAATGCCATCGCTCGTGAACCGCTCGATCTGGTCGGTAACCACCGACGCTTTCCCGGCAGCGATGCCCTGGAACAGGTCCCCATCGGGAATGAAGGCAAGCCGCTGCTGCCAGGGACGATAACGCGGCGTGAAGTGCTTCTCGATGTCGAAGCCTTCCGGCAGGTACTCGCGCGCGCCCGCAAGCAGCTCTTCGCGCAAGCCGTCCGGCTCCTCGAATGACCGGCGCGTGATCTCCTGCTGGTCGTGCAGAATCTTGCGGCGCACAATCTCGTGCGTCCACTCGTCAGGGACGTCCAGCTCACGCAGCGTGTCTGCCAGTTCGTTGCGATTCAGTCCGGGGGCAAAATAGGTCGGCGAGCGCTGCAGCAGCGTGATGTGTGCCGCGCGCTCGGCCATGGCAGGCACCAGCGTGGCTGCTGTGGCGCCGGAGCCGATGCAGACGACGTTTTTGCCCGCGTAGTCCAGGTCCTCGGGCCAGGTCTGCGGATGCACGATGGTGCCCTGGTAATCGTCCATGCCGGGCCACTCGGGGGTATAACCCTGCGCATGGCGGTAGTATCCCTGGCACATCCACAGAAAGCGGGTGGTGAACGCGAGCAACCTGCCGGTGGCCAGATCGTCCACCTGTACGTGCCAGAGCCGGTCATCATCGGACCACGCGGCTGTCCGCACCTTGTGCCGGTAGCGGACATGCCGGCCGATATCGTGCTCGTCCAGCACTTCTTCCAGGTACTTGAGAATCTCCTCCGCCGTGGCGATGGGTGCGCTCATCCAGGGCTTCCATTTATAGCCGAACGTGAAGAGATCACTGTCCGAGCGAATGCCCGGATATTTGTGGGTCAACCACGTGCCGCCGAAACTCTCCAGCGTTTCCAGCAACGTGAACGTCTTGTCGGGAAGGAAGGTCTGCAGGTGGTATGCGGCATCGATGCCCGAGATGCCCGCGCCGACAATCAGCACGTCGACGTAGCCGGCATGCACCGTGGTCTGTTCGCCTGTTTCTGCAGCCTGATTCACGCCAACCCTCTCCATATTGCAACGCAGCAAGTATCAGCGATCGGCCCGGATATTGGCGTACGGGGTTCCCCTTATGGGGTCGCACCGTATATAAACCCCCTGCCAACTTCTGGAGCCTCATGTATGAATCTGCAAAGCCTCGATACGGTTCGCGAGCACGTCTCGGACGCCGAATGGCAGCAACGCGTCGACCTTGCCGCCCTCTACCGGCTGGTAGCCCTGCACGGCTGGGACGATTTTCTGTTCACGCATCTGTCCGCCCGCGTGCCCGGCCCCGAGCACCACTTCCTCATAAATCCCCTCGGGCTGTGCTTCGACGAGGTGACCGCGTCCAGCCTCGTGAAGGTGGATACCGAGGGCAACAAAGTCATGGACTCGCCGTACGAGATAAATCCGGCGGGCTTCACGATTCACTCGGCCGTGCACATGGCCCGCGAGGACGCGCTGTTCGTGATGCATCTGCACACCGACGACGGCGTTGCGGTCTCCTCGATGGAAGAAGGTCTGCTGCCGATCACGCAACACGCCATGCAGTGTGGTCCCATGGCCTACCATGACTATGAGGGTGTGGCGCTGGACCTCGACGAGCGCGAGCGGATCGTGGCGGACCTGGGAGACAATCAGTTTCTCATCCTGCGCAATCACGGCACTCTCACCGTAGGCGTCAGTGCCAACGCGGCTTTCACCGCCATGTACTACCTGGAGCGCGCCTGCACGATGCAGGTGAAAGCTCTGGCGGGCGGTCGTCCCGTGAACGCGCCACCGCAGGGCTCGGCCGAGAAGGCCGCCGAGCAGTCGCGGCTGCTGTTCGACGGTACGCTGGACGAGCTGGGCTGGCCCGCCTGGTTGCGCAAGCTCGACCGCGTTGACGAGTCGTTCCGCCACTGATTCGCCTCTCGGCCGGCAGCACCCTTCATGCGATCGCTCATCGCCGTGCTGGCTGCGGTCCCCAGCCTCGTGCTGGCGTATCTGCTGGTGAACGTGTGGCTAGACCCCATGGCCTGGAGCGAAGGGTCCTGGGTGCCCTACGGCGTGGGGCTGCTGCTCATGGAGTTTCTGATCCTGCACTCGAGCGTGTTCATTGCTGTGAGCGCAGAAGGCGCAGGCTCGCTCGCTGGTAAGCTTCTGCGTTTTGCCGGGCTGGCAGCCCTGTATGGCCTGATGGGCCTGGGTTTTGCCCTTGCCACTGACAGCCCGTCGCTGCTGTGGGTGCTGATAGCGATCATGGGCGCCCGGTTCGCGAACGCCATCCGCGCCAACATAGACCACGACAGCCGCTTTGCGCAGCGCGCCGCCCTCGGCGTGGTCGCCTACCTGGGCGTAGCGGCGTTCACCATCGCGGTGGACGTTCCGCCCATGGGCATCACGCAGGAGGTGCTGGATGAGGTGTACCCCGGGCGCGGGGGCGGTTTGTGGGAGCAGGAACCGGAACGGGCCATTGTTGGCGGGGCCATCTACTTTGCGCTCATGGGTATTGCGGAGCTCGTGTGGGGCGTGCGCACCGCTGCCGCCCCGTCCCGCGCCTAACCGGTTTCGTCGATCAGCTTGTTAGCCAGCAGCAGGAACGATACCAGCGCACTGTCCGCCGCCACCCGTTCCTCCACCACGAGCTGCATGACCTCGTTCTGCAGTGCTTCCGCCTCCGCCCGGGTTTGTGCTGCCGGGCGCTCGCCGGCGACGAACTCGGTACGCACCACCATGAGGCGGTCGAAGTAGCGGTCCAGCCGGTCTTTTTTCGCCTGCCGTCGCAGTCGCGCGACGCCCAGGGCCGCGCTGGCAACCGCCACCAGCAGCGTAACCAGCATGGCCATGACTTCGGCATAGCGCTCCAGAAACGACGGAGCATCCCGGTTCAGGAAGCGCATCGCCCCGGGATGGATGGGAATGGCAAGCTGTCGCTCGTCCAGATCGCGATGCAACCCGGGCTGCGCCAGCGGATAAATCTGCCCGAAGGCTGCCCCCAGCGCTCGAATGCCGGTGGCCACGTCGAACACCGTATCTTCAGGCAATTCTGCGCGTGCAACGAGGAGCGTCTGCACGGCCACGGTTAACGTGGGTTCGCTCGTGAGTTGTGGATACAGGCCTCGGGGCAGCACAAAGGGCTCGAGCTGGGGATAACGCACCGCCAGCGCGGCCACCGTGGTGGCTTCCGCCTGATCCGCCAGAGCATCCAGCGAGACCAGACAATAGCCGTCCAGGCGGCTCACCGCGTCCTGGCTGAGAATACCGCCGAACACGAAGAACAGATCAGGGGCTTCGGCAAACACGTTGTCGAGGCGCTGCATATCGTCCACGGGCGGCAGCAGGCCTGTGGCCGCCAGCTGCGCCAGCAGCCGTTGTCCGGTGCCGCCCGCGGGACCGGCGTAGACCGTGCCTGTCTCCGCCACTGCCTGCAGATCAGTGAGCGTGCACGCAGTGTGGTTTCGCCGCGCCAGCACGTGCAGAACACTGGGAAAGAGCGCGCTCACAGCGTTGACGCCGCTCAGCGGTCGCGGCGGGTTTTCCACGAGCGCGAAGTCGACGTCGCCGTTCTCCAGAGCCGCAAGCAGTTCGTCCTGATTGCTGTACGCCTGGCCGGCAAACCGCATCCCCCCCACTGGCGCAGCCAGCAGGTGGTCCCCGATTTCCGCACTCGGCTCCACGTTCACCCAGCCGAGCATGTAGGCGCGCTCGGGGCTACAACCGGCCCCGAAAGCGGCACACAGTGCCACCGCGGCAATGGCTGCCGCGCGCTTCAAGGTGTAGCGCTGGGCACCTCGCGGAGCCGCGCGAAGTGCCCGTCCGCGTTGCGGCGCGAGGCCGCCGGGTCCAGATTCCACATGTCGAGGCCGTTGGAGAAGCCAATGCGCTCGAAGAGCAGCAGCGCGCCGTCCTCGATCTTGTAGTTGGTGAAGTCCGGGCAGGCGAGCCGACCCATGGACAAGGTGGCAGAGCACCACCCCAGATAGGTGGGGAGATAGCGTTTGGGTTCGGCGGCAAAGGCCGCGAGGTTCTCTTCGCTGGCGAAGTGATACGTCAGGTCGCCCTGTACGCTGGCGTGTTCCGCGCTGCCTCGCACCGGTCCGGTGGCCTGAAAGTACGAAACCACGTCGTAGCCACCCAGGGCAACACCATCGGGCGCGCAGAAGCGGCTGTCGTGAAGCGTCGGCTCGGCAGCGGACGCAAGCACCAGCGGTGCGCTGAGACCCGCCAGCACTACGAAACAGCGTGCAACAAGGCGTCGTACGGAAAGCGGCCTGTCGTTCATGG
Organism: uncultured Pseudomonadales bacterium; assembly: GCA_964651595.1. Classification (GTDB taxonomy): domain Bacteria; phylum Pseudomonadota; class Gammaproteobacteria; order Pseudomonadales; family Azotimanducaceae; genus UBA4421. The sequence goes on from CAZYYJ010000002.1 coordinate 64,900, forward strand.
TGGTTCCTCGGGGCGGGCCCTGCTCGCTTGGTTGCCTTACAGACCCGTCATTTGCCAAAGGGTTCCCCGGCCTCGACGTTTCACGCCACCAGGTCCCAGAAAGGCCGCCCGCCGAAACGGCCCTCCACCGCCTCCACAAACGCCCGCACCTTGCCGGAAAGGTGCCGGTGCCGCGGGTAAAGAAGACACACGGAGATCTCCGGCGGGCGGAAGGCGGGCAGCACCGTACGCAGCTGACCGGTCTGCAGCGCATCGCCAACGATGAACGTGGGCAGCAAGGCGATGCCCTGATCTCCCAGGGCTGCCGCCTTCAGCACATCGCCGTTGTTCGACCACATGACACAGTTGATCGCCACGGTGCGATCCACGCCCTCTCCGATGAGGCGCCACTGGCTGCCGGACTCCTGGTAGCCATAGTGCAGGCAGCGATGGCGTCGCAACGCCCCGAGATCACCCGGCTCACCATGGCGTTCGAGATACTCCGGCGACGCACAGAGCACGCGGTGCGCAGGCACCACTGCGCTGGTGATGAGGCTGGTGGTTGCCTGCGGCTCGCCAACCCGGATCGTCAGGTCGAACCCTTCCTCGATGGGATCGACAACGCGGTCATTCAGCACCAGCTCCACATGCACGTCCTGGTGATCCGCCATGAATTGGGCGACCAGGGGTGCGAGATGAGTTGCGCCGAAAGACATCGGTGCGTTGATACGCAGATTGCCCGACGGCTGGTGCTGCAGCGCAGATACCATGGCGACGGCTTCAGAGACGTCTGCCAGGATCTGCACGCAGCGGTCGTAGAAAGCGAGGCCCGACTCCGTAGGCGTAACCTGACGCGTGCTCCGGCGAAGCAGCTGCGCACCGAGGTCGTGCTCCAGGTTGATCACGTGTTTGTTGACCACCGAGCGCGACAGCCCCAGTTCGCGTGCCGCGGCCGCAAAGCCGCCCGCCTCCACAACTTTCACGAACGCGCGCATGCCCTGGAGCTGATCCATGTCAGAGATCCTTCGTTCTATTGTCTCTGTTTCGAAGACAGTATGTTTCTATTTCCTCTTATTGTCTATAAATCTACGCCAATGGAAAATGCACAACGTCAACCAAAACCCATGCAGGCAGAAAAAATGATCACTATCCGACAAGCGCAGGCCCGCGGCGCCGCTCACTTCGGCTGGCTGGACAGCAGGCACACGTTTTCTTTCGGCAGCTACCACGACCCCGCGCACATGGGCTTCGGACCGCTGCGGGTCATCAACGAAGATCGCGTGCAACCCGGGGCCGGCTTCGAGACCCACGGACACCAGGACATGGAGATCGTCTCCTACGTGTTGTCCGGTGCCCTGGCCCACAAAGACAGCATGGGCAACGGGTCCGTGATCCGCCCCGGCGAGGTGCAGGTGATGTCTGCCGGCACCGGCGTGCGACACAGCGAGTTCAACGACTCCAAGGAGGCGTCCGTGCATTTTCTGCAGTTGTGGATGCTGCCAGAACGAGCAGGGGTAACACCCCGTTACGAGCAGAAGACCTTCACGGCTGCGGATACCGCCAACCGCTTCCGGCTGGTGGGCTCACCGGACGGACGGGATGGGTCCGTGCTGATTCAAAGCACGGTCGATCTGTACACGGCAAAGCTGGCGGCCGGGCACAGCGTGCAGCATGAGTTCGGGTCGGACCGCATCGGCTGGCTGCAGGTTGCTCACGGCACGGTGGCACTGGAAGGGCAGACGCTTTCGGCCGGCGATGGTGCGGCCATTGAGGAAGCCGATGCTATCCGCATCGCAGCGGTCGAAGATGCCGAGGTATTGCTGTTCGACATGGCCCCGTGAGCATCACGCCGCGGGGGCGGCGGAGGCCCTAACCAGCCCCCGCCGTCGCAGCCTCGCGCCACACGCGTACGAAGTTGCCGCCCCAGATCTTCGCAATGTCCTCGGCGCTGTAGCCACGTTCGAGGAGACCGGCGGTGACGTTGCGCGCCTCGCTGGCATCGTTGAACCCTTCGATACCGCTACCGTGGTTGAAGTCGGTGCCGATACCCACGTGCTCTACGCCCACGCGCTTTGCGATGTAGTCGATGTGATTCAGCACATCCTCGAGACGCCCGGGGCCCAGCAGGTCGCTGACGCTGGTGAGAAAAGCCTGCTGAGCTGCGGGATCGTCGATCTCCCAGTACAGCTCGAACGGATAGAGGTAATCTTCTTTGACCCCAGCGGCCCGCCTTGCGGCACGGATGCTGGCAATCAGCTCAGCATCGTTGGAGTCGAACAGATAGCCGCGAAACGGCGCGATGTGCACGACGCCACCGCCCGCAGCAATGGCGTCGATTTCCTCGTCTGACAGGTTGCGGGATACGTCGCTGAGGCTGCGCACGTTCGAGTGACTCGCAATCACCGGCGCCTGTGAGAGCTCGGTCACCTCGAGCGTCGCCGCGCGTGAGAGCTGGGATACGTCCACGATGCCACCCAGGGCGTTGATACGCGCCACGGCGGCGCGACCCAGATCCGACAGTCCGCCATGCTCCTCGGTAGCCTCATGCTCTCCGGTCTCGGCGATGAAGAGCGGCCGCGAAGAATCTGCAAAGTCGTTGTGGCCCATGTGCGTAAGCGCAAAGACCCGGGTGCCTGCTTCGTGGAACTCGTCCAGCAGATCAACGTCGTTACCGAGAATGAGCGCGTTCTGCAAGCCGAGAATAAGCGCCGGATCCCCCCGCTCGTGAGCGGCGAGGAGCTCGTCCGGCGAAGTGGCAAGCACCGCACCCTCTTCCGGGTTGGTAACCAGTTCCTGCACGGCGGCCAGCTCCTCCCGGGCCGTGGCCAGCGCCTGCGCATAGCCGTCTGCCGTGCGCGGCATGGGACCCACGGCCATGGACATGACAACCGCGTCCACGCCACCGGCACGCATTTTCGCGGGCGCCACCTTGGAGAGGCCGTCTTCACCGGCATAGCGGGACGGCTTGCTCTTGATTTCGATATCGGCGTGCGCGTCCAGCACCAGAGCACTGGCGTGAACGGCGTCCAGCTCCGCAAGCGGGTCTGCCGTGGCCGGCGCCGGTTCGCCGGCCGACGGTGGCTGCTCCGGCGGTGCGCCGCAGCCGGTCAGTGCAATGACACTCCCTACCAGAACCGCGATCAGCTTTGCCTGCATGTCTCCCTCCCTCGTCAAAACGGCTTCGACGGTAACAGCCACGTCCGGTCGATGCCAGGCGGCTGGATGACGGTGCCTGCACCCAATAGACTGGCGCGGAGTGTTTCAGCAAAGTCCGCCATGCCCCGCACCACCGGCCATCCGTACATTGAGACTATCCACAGCTACTATCGTGGTTGTAACACACAGGACGTGGCGCTGATGGTGTCTACGTTCACCGAAGACGTGGTGCACTATTTTGTCGATCACAGCGCTGTGCGTGGCGCGACAGCGCTGGCCAACTACTGGGCGAAGGTAGCGCCACGTACGGGCGCAAACTGGCAGCTTGACCATGCCCTGGTGCAGGAACCAGAGGCGGTCATCGAGTGGAGCATGCGGTGGGTGCCGGGGGCGACCGGCGAGGCAGAGCTGTTGCGTGGCAGCGAGTGGTATCTCTTCGAGGACGGGCGCATAGCGGAAATCCGCTCGTACCACAACAACTTCTACCTGCAGGACCCGGACAACCGCGAGCTGCGCGACTTCGCCTACGCCGACCGCGGCTACCGCACCGAGCTGTGATTCATCTGCTGCTGCATGGGGCGGTGCCACTGGCGATCGCCATCGTGTTCTATCGACCCCTGTGGATGAAAGCCCTGCTCGTGATGATGCTGGGCATGGTCATCGACATCGACCATCTGCTGGCCGAGCCGATCTACGACCCGGGACGCTGCAGCATCGGCTTTCATCCACTGCACACGCTGGTGCCCGCAGGGGTGTACCTCGCGCTGTTCGCTCATGAGAAGACGCGGCTGCTGGGCCTCGGTCTCTGCGTACACCTCCTGCTGGACATGATGGACTGTCAGGTGACGGGCGGTGTGTGGTTCCATGGCGGCTGAACTAGCCGGCGCGCCGCGCGGGACGTAGAATTGCCCTCCCCGCGCCCGTAGCTCAGCTGGATAGAGCGTTGGCCTCCGGAGCCAAAGGTCAGAGGTTCGAATCCTCTCGGGCGCGCCAGTCGGTCGCTACGCGACCTTGGCGAGTTTCCGCCTTCGGCGAAAACGTCGTTTCGATCGAGTAGCGTTGATCCAGAATCGCCCGCCTGAGATTTCGAACTTTCTCTTCCCGGGCGCGCCACCGTCCTGCAAACAATCCTCTCGCGAACCAGAACACGCCCCCTCGGCCAGGGGACACTGCTCCCCGCGGAAACACACAAAGTTGCGACGAATCGGCGCCCACGATCGCGCGCGCGCATCCGAAAAATCTATTATTGATTGACAAACCAATAAATTATTCGCTAAAACATGCGCATCCTAGGAGGCCCGGATGTCATGAGCGAATTCGAAGAAATGCTGGAATCAGCCGTGCTGCGCAAACGCGGCCAGGGCTATCACGCGTTCGAGGTGGGCGAAACGATCCACCATCACTGGGGCAGAACCATCACGGAGGCAGACGCCATACAGTTCTGTCACCTGACGCTGGCTTACAACCCCCTCTACTTCAACCGCGAGTACGCGAAAGCACTGGGGCATCCCGACATCGTCGTGAACCCGCAGCTCGTGTTCAACGTCATTCTGGGTCTGAGCGTCGAGGTGTGCTCCGAAGGGCTGGGCGGACCCTTCCTGGGCGTGTACGACCTCAACTATCTAGAGCCGGTCTATCCCGGCGACACGCTCACCGCGGTGTCGGTCACTGAAGCCAAGCGCGAGTCCGAATCGTCCGAAGGCCGCGGTGTGGTCACCTGGTTCAACGAAGGTTTCAACCAGCACGGCAACAAGGTCATTGAATTCCGTCGCTCCAATCTTGCGATCTGGAAAGGCCAGATGGGCGGCGCGAAAGTGAAAAAGGAGGCGAAAGATGGATAAGGCGGCACTGGCCCGGCTGACCAGCCCCGACAACTACTTCGAGGATTTCGAGGTGGGGCAGACCATTCGCCATGCGCGCGGCAAAACCATGACCGCGCTGGAAAACGTGAACATCACGAACATGGTGATGAATACGGCGCAGGGCCATTTCAACGAAGACCAGATGTCGAAGACCCCGGTGGGCAAAATCCTCTGCTACGGCGGCGTGAACTTTTCTCTGGTGCTTGGCCTCGCCTCCCAGGACACCGTGGAGAACGCCATCGCCGAGCTTGGCCTCAACAACATCCAGCTGAAAAACATGGTCTTTCACGGCGACACGCTTTACGCGTACTCGCGGGTGCTGGAGAAGCGCGACAGCGACCGCGAAGACGCCGGCATCGTCGTGTTCAAGCACTGGGGCGTGAATCAGGACAAAAAGCTGGTTGCCGAAGTCGAGCGCACCGCGCTCATCAAAAAGAAGAGCCACTGGCTCCCCGCCTGATCACCACCGGAGATAGCGATGACCACAATGCTGAACGCTCATGGCCAGCCCCGCCGCCACCGCCGCTGCCAGTTGTCGGTGCCCGGCAGCAACATAAAGATGATTCAGAAAGCCTCCGAGTCGGGCGTGGACCATGTGTTTCTGGACCTGGAGGATGCCTGCGCCCCCAACCAGAAAGTCGGCGCCCGCGACAACGTGGTCGACGCGTTGAACGAGCTCAACTGGGGCGACACGATCCGCTGCGTGCGTATCAACGACACCGGTACCCAGTGGTGCCACGATGACGTCATCACTGTGGTCGAGAAAGCCGGCGACAATCTCGACTGCATCATGCTTACCAAGCCCTACGACGCCGCGGATGTTCTCTTCGTCGACAAGCTCCTCACGCAGCTCGAGCTCAAACTCGGCCTCAAAAAGAAGATCGGGCTCGAGCTGCTGATCGAGGAGACGCTCGGCCTGCAGAACGTCGAAGCCATTGCCTCGAGCACGCCGCGCCTGGAAGCCATGGTCTTCGGCATGGGCGACTATTCCGCCAGCCAGGGCCTCGATTTCAACGCCATCTACGGGCCCGACTACAAATACCCGGGGGATGTTTTTCACTACGCCAAGTTCCGCGTAGCCATGGCCGCCCGCGCACGCGGGATCGACGCCATTGATGGTCCGTTCGGCAACATCCGCAACACGGACGCCTATCGCGAGTCGTGCCTGCAGGCCCGGGCGCTGGGCATGGTGGGCAAGTGGGCGTTGCATCCCACGCAGATTGCCCACGCCCAGGAGATTTTCACGCCAGACCTGGCGAAGGTGACCAAGGCACGCAAAATGACCGATGCGTATCGAGAATCCGAAGCGCGCGGCGAAGGTGCGGTGATGATCGACGGCGAGTTTGCCGACGCTGCCACGGTGCGCCTGTACGCCAACACCCTCGACCTTGCCGATCTGTACGGCCTCTGAAGGAATGAGCGCGATGAGTGACGGATACTGGACCGAAGAACGCCGCATGATGCAGGAAGCGGCGCGGAGCTTTACAGCCAGCGAAGTGCTGCCCGTGGCTAACGAGCTCGACCCCGAGAAAGGCGAGATTCCCCGCGCGCTGATCGACAAGATGGCAGAGATGGGTTACTTCGGCATCACCATCCCCGAGGACAAAGGTGGCCTGGGCCTCGGCTGCTTCGAATACTGCATCATCGCCGAAGAGCTGGCGCGCGGCTGGATGAGTGTGGCCAGTCTCATCGCCCGCGGTAACGGCTTCTGGCGCTCGGTTCCCGGGCAAGGCGCCGAGCGGGACGAAAAAATTGCCCGCATGGCCGCCGGTCAATACCTGGGCGCGTTCGCCATGTCCGAACCCAATGCCGGTTCCGACATGGCGGGCGTTTCCTGCCGTGCCACCCGCGACGGTGACGACTGGATCATCAACGGCAACAAATACTGGTGCACCTTTGCAGACGGGGCAGATTTCATCAGCGTGGTCTGCCGCGTGGACTCCGACAGCGAGCGGCGCCAGGGTGGCATGAAAAGCATCGCCGTCGAGAAACCGCGCGGAGAGCTGCCTGCCGGTGTGCAGGGCAGTCCCATTCCCAAGATCGGCTACCACGGCTGGAAAACCTGGGAACTGCATTTCGACAATGTGCGCGTCCCCGCCCTGGAGCGCGACGAAAGCTCCGGCGAGCCCGGCCCGGCGTCCATGGCCGGTGGTTTTGTCGGTATCCAGCGCGGCCTGGAGGTGGCCCGCGCTCACACCGCCGCGCGCTCCATCGGAGCCGCCGAAGGTGCACTCAAGGTAGCAATCGACTACGCCGGAGCGCGGGAGCAGTTCGGACGCCCCATTGGCCAGTTCCAGGCCATCCGCTTCAAAATTGCCACCGCCGCCACGGAAATCGAGGCTGCGCGGCAGCTCATGTATCACGTGTGCAACGAGATCGATCACGGCCGTCGCGCTGACAAGGAAGCCGCCATGGTGAAGTATTTCGCGGCGGAAATGTCCGAACGCGTCACCTCGGAATGCCTGCAGATCATGGGGGGAGCCGGTTACACCACCCACTATCCGGTGGAACGTTACTGGCGGGACGCGCGCCTCACCAAGATCTTCGAGGGCACCTCGGAAATCATGCAGCGCATCATCTCTGATCGCCTGCTGGGCAAGGGCTGACAACGGGAGAAACCGATGGACCACTTAGCCGCCTGGGAAAGATTCGGCACCCTCACCTATGCCGACCTGCCGGAGCCTGTCACCCGGGTTGCCAACCAGTGTGTGCTGGACTGGTTCGGCTGCGCTCTGGCGGGCAGCACCGAGCCTCTGTCCGAAATTCTGCGCAGCCAGTTCGGGCACCGCAGCGGTGCCTGCAGCGTCATAGGCACCGATCTGCAACTCGAAGCCCCCACCGCCGCGCTGTTGAATGGTGCCAGCGGCCACGCCCTGGACTACGACGACACCGGTGCCAGAACCGGCTGCCACTCCACGGCACCCGTGCTGCCGGCGGTGCTGGCTGTCGCCGAGGAAATCGGCGCCAGCGGCAGAGAGCTGCTCGCCGCGTTCGTGGCCGGCGTCGAGATCGAGGGACGAATCAACTACGCCATGGGGCGCGATCACTATCCTCGCGGCTGGCACACCACGGCAACCTACGGCACCTTCGGCGCCACGGCCGGCGTCGCCCACCTGCTCAAGCTGTCGGCCGATCAGTACGCCACCGCCATGGGCCTCGCCGCATCGCACGCGTGCGGCGTCAAAGCGAACTTCGGCACCATGACCAAGCCCTATCATCCCGGTCACGCTGCGGAGAACGGCATCAACTGCGCACGCCTTGCCGCCGCGGGCTTTACGGCAAACCCCGACGCCGTGCTCGGCAATCAGGGCTTTGTGCAGGCGGCATCCAATGCAACGGACGCTTCCGATCGTCTCGCCGCGGTGGCGGACGAATGGCTGATCCTCGGCACGTTGTTCAAGTACCACGCGGCCTGCCACCTCACGCACGCAGCCATCGAAAGCGTGCTGGCGCTGAAACGTAACCTGCAGGTAGACGATCTGTCTTCACTGACCATCACCGTGAATCCGTTGCTGCTCGACATCTGTGGGGTCCCCGAGCCCAGCACCGGGCTGGAAGGTAAGTTCAGTCTTCGCGGTACCGCATCGCTGGCCTTGAACGGCATAGACACCGCGAATCCCGAGACGTTTGTGGATGGCGTCATCAACAGCCACGCAGTGCAACGCCTGATCGAGAAAATCAGCGTCGAAACCGATGAGACACTGACCCAGTTTCAGTCCCGGGTAGCGTGGGTGGATGCCGGGCAACACGCCCACGAAACCTTCAATGATCTTTCCGAGCCAGTGAGCGACTATGTGCTGCAGGGAGACAAGCTGCAGCGCAAATTCGCCAGCCTGTGCGCGTTTGCAGGCCACGACCCGGCTGCGCACCTCTCCCGGCTCACCGCCCTGGAAAATGCGGACAGGATCCATCTCGGCTGAACAGACCTCCGCTGAATAGATAAGGAAACGCCATGACCATCCCGTTCGATTTCGCCGACCGGTTGAGGCTGCCCCTCATCGTTGCGCCGATGTTTCTCGTTTCCAATCCGAAGATGGCCATCGCCGCCTGTCGAGCCGGCGCCATTGGCAGCTACCCCGCTCACTCCACCCGCACGAGAGAGATCTTCGAAGCATGGCTGCTTGAAACCGAGGCCGCGCTGCAGGCGTCGGAAGCCGCCGGGGAGAAGCCCGCGCCGTACGCCGTCAACCTGGTGGTGCACGCCAGCAATGCACGCATGGAGGGCGACCTCGAGCTCGTCCTCAGACACAAAGTGCCTGTCGTGCTCACCTCCAAGGGTGCCCCGGACGATGTGTTCAAGTTGATTCACGAGTACGGCGGCGTCGCTTTCCACGACGTCGCATCGGCACGACATGCCGAGAAAGCCGTAGAGGCCGGCGCCGATGCGTTGATTGCCGTCGCGGGCGGTGCCGGCGGGCACTGCGGCACAATCAACCCGTTTGCCCTGGTGAACGAGATCCGCCAGGTGACGGACAAACCCATCATCCTCGCCGGAGGTCTTACAAACGGCCACGATCTTCTGGCCGCGGAAGCCATGGGCACATGCATGGCCTACATGGGCACACGCTTCATTGCCACGGAAGAGTCACTGGCGCCACAGGCTTACCGCGACGCGCTGATCGAAGGCAAAGCAACTGATATCTTCCTCTCGGCGGCCCTGGATGGTGCCCCCGCAAACTGGTACGCACCCAGCCTCGTGAAGGCGGGCATCGACCTCGACGAGCTGGCTGTCACCCGCCCGGGCAGAATTGTCACGTCGGACGGACAATCCAAACAGCGCTACAAGGGTATCTGGTCTGCCGGCCACGGCATCGGCGCAACGCGCGAGGTGGTACCCGTGAAGCTGCTCATCGAGCAGCTCGTCGAAGAATATCGCTCAGCGAGGCGCGGCCTGCTGCAGCAGCTCGCGTGACAGAAAAGGTAACGCCCGCTCGACGGGTAAGCGAGGAGCCAATGACAAGTCAGCGTTCGGTCAACGATTTCGTGCTGCAACTGGATGCGGCAGGCCCTACCCTGTACGGCGGGCGGTGCCGGGACTGCGGCAACCATACTTTCCCAGCTTTGTCCGGCTGCCCGAAGTGCGCCGGCACAGACATCGAGCGAACCCCGCTGGGCAGAGAAGGCTCGCTGTGGGCCTGGACGGTACAGGGGTTTCCTCCCAAGAACCCGCCCTATCTCGGCGAGAACCACCCTGACAGGTTTCAATCGTTCGGCGTCGGATATGTGGAGCTACCGGAAGTGATCGTGGAAGCACGTCTCACCGAAGCGGAACCCGGCAAACTCAGGACAGGCATGGCAATGCAGCTGGTGGCCGAGCCGTTGTTCACAGACGAAGCAGGCAACGAGGTTGTCACGTACGCGTTCCAGCCCGCGGGATCATAGGAGACAGACATGAGTGACGTTGCAATCGTCGGTATCGGCATGCACCCCTTCGGGCGCCACGAGCTCACCGGCATGGAGCAGGGCGCGGTCGCCGCCCGCGCCGCATGCAAAGACGCGGGCCTCGAGTGGAAAGACATCGAATTCGCCGTAGGCGGCAGCTCGGCTGCTGGAAACCCCGACAAGATGGTTTCCATGCTTGGGCTGACCGGTTTGCAGTTCGTCAACGTCAACAACGGCTGCGCCACCGGAGGGACCGCGCTCAGCCAGGCCTGCAGCATGATCATGGCAGGCATGTACGACGTGGGTATCGCCATCGGCTTCGACAAGCATCCCCGGGGCGCTTTCGCGAGTAAAGAGCCGGTGCACCCCACCGAGGGTGGCCTGGACTGGTACGGCGGCAGCGGCATGGCCATCAACCCGCAATTCTTCGCGATGAAAATCAACCGTTACATGGAGCAGCACAACATCAGCCACCAGACCCTTGCCCGCGTCGCGGCCAAGGCAACCCGCAATGGGTCCATGAATCCCATGGCCTGGCGTAAAAAACCTTTCACGGAAGACGAGGTACTGCAATCCCAGATGCTGGCGTACCCGTTGACGCAATACATGTTCTGCTCCCCGGGAGAAGGTGGCGTGGCCCTGGTTGTCTGCCGCGCGGACCTGGCACACCGTTTCAGCAACAAAGCCGTCTACGTCAAGGCGGCGGTCATGCGCTCCCGGCGTTTTGGCAGCTTCGAGGTGAAGACGTCCTGGCTGCCGACGGAAGCTGCACCCGGCCCCACCGAAGACACCTCCAGAGCGGCCTTCGAGCAGGCCGGCGTGGGACCGGACGATATCGACATCGCGCAGCTGCAGGACACCGAGTCGGGTGCGGAGATCATGCACATGGCGGAAAACGGTTTCTGTGAGCACGGTGAGCAGGAGCACCTGCTTGCCCGGGGCGAGACAGAAATTCACGGCTCGTTTCCCGTGAACACAGACGGTGGGTGTATTGCCAACGGCGAGCCCATCGGCGCGTCAGGTTTGCGACAGGTTTACGAGAACGTGCTGCAGCTGCGCGGCCAGGCGGAAGCTCGACAGGTGCCGGGCAACCCCCGGCTCGCGTACACGCATGTTTACGGCGCGCCCGGCATCAGCGGCGTGACCATTCTCTCTACATGAGCCACGGTTCTACGGCACGCGAGCCAACGCTTCGAGGCGCATGAAATGAACATCAAAGACAACACTGCCGTGGTTACCGGCGGCGGCAACGGCATCGGGCGCGCCATTGCGCTTGCCCTGGCGGAACAGGGCGCCAACGTTGCCGTGGTCGACGTGGAGCTTGCGCAGGCACAAGCCGTGGCTGACGATGCGCAGGCCCTCGGGGTACACGCCCGCGCTTACGCTGTGGACGTTCGCAACCCCGAAGCCGTCAGCGCGCTGGCCGAGACAGTCTGGGAGCACTTCGGCTCGGTGGCGCTGTTGTTCAACAACGCCGGCGTCATGGGCCCGGCCGGCCCCGTGTGGACCGTCACACCCGAGGATGCCGACTGGGTGTTAGGCGTAAACGTGCAGGGGGTTCTGAACGGTATCCGTGCTTTCGTGCCGCGCATGATCGCTGCGGGTCGCCGGGCGTGGGTGGTAAACACCGGTTCCGAACACTCTCTGGGGCTGCCGCACACCAACGCCCACGTGTACAACGCGTCCAAGCATGCGGTGCTGGGGCTCTCCCACATGCTTCGCGCCGAGTTGCCCGAGAACGTCGGCGTGAGCGTGCTGTGCCCCGGCATCGTGGAATCCACGCTATGGAAAGCTTCCGAGCGCCGACCTGATTCGCACGGTGGCGCTGTCTCCGCCAACGCTGCCAGCAAAGCCGCAATGGCAATGGGTCTGCCCGCGGAGTTTGTCGCAGAAAAGGTGATCGAAGCGCTTCGGGCAGAGCACTTCTACATTCTCACTCATCCTCACGTCGCCGACATTGCGGCGCGCCGCAGCGACGAGATTGCAGCCGCGTTCGCCGCGCAGGCGCCCCGCTACGAAGGTGACGAGGCGTACGACGTGAACGCCATCATCGCCAAGCTGATGGCGCGCTGAGCGTAGCCGCCCCGGGCCGCGTCAGATCGCTCGCCCGGTATCAGCCCACGCCCTGTCCCTGAGCACCTTTTTGTCGATCTTGCCTACGGGCGTACGAGGAAAGTCGTCGACGAAGCGCACGTGCTTGGGCGCTTTCACGCCCCCGAGGGCCTGTTTGGCTGCCTTGATGAGGTCAGCCTCATCGAGCACCACATCGGGTTCCAGCTTCACCTCTGCTGCCACAGCTTCACCCCACTTTTCGTCAGGCACACCGAACACCACGGCAAGCTGAACGCCCGGAAGCTGCATCAAAGCCTGCTCCACTTCCACCGAGTACACGTTGAAGCCTCCCGTGATGATCATGTCTTTCTTGCGATCGACAACGAAGAGGTAACCCTCCTCGTCCAGGTATCCGACGTCGCCTGTCAGATGCCATCCGTTCACACGGATCTTTGCCGTCTCTTCCGGTGCTTCGTAGTAACCCTCCGACACCATGGGGCCCTTCACGGCGATCTCCCCGCGTTGCCCTGGCGGCAGTTCCCGCCCCTCATCGTCCAGGATACCCAGCTCGGAAATGATCGTGTGACGCCCCACACTGCGCAGGCGCTCATCCGACGCAAGCTCACCCCCCAGTTCCCCGTTTACGAAGTGTTCCGACGGCTGCAACCGTGCAATGAACATCGGACACTCCGTCTGCCCGAAACCGCCGCGCATCACCGGGCCGATGCGCCTCAGCGCTTCTTTCAAACGCTCAGTGGACATGGGTGCCGAGCCGTAGCTGAAATTGAGCAGCGACGAGAGGTCGTACTCGTCGAGATCCGGCTGCTCCAGCAGCGCATACACGCCCGTTGGCGGCAGAAACGTGTCGGTGACTTTCTCTTCCTGGATGGTGTTCAACACCAGTTGCGGGTCAACCGCATCCAGAATCACGTAGCGGGTTCCGCTGGACAGGCCGCACAGGGCAATACGGCCACCTACGTGCGTCATGGGCGCAGCGCATAACACCACCGCCCGCCGTCCCGCATACATCGCCCGCGTGCCGTATTCGAGCGCGCAGAAGTTTCTGTGGCTCAGCATCACACCCTTGGGCAACCCCGTGGTGCCGCCCGTGAGCGGAATGCAGAGAAGGTCCGTGGGCGCAGCGTCTACGCCGGGCGCGGCCGTTCCAGCGTCTTTCAACCAGGCACCGAAATGCTCGTAGCCCGGCAACGATGCGTCGAGACAGACCAGTTCTGCCCCGCCATCAATAAAGCCCGCGACCGGGCCTTCGAACGCTTCCTGAAAGAACAGCACGTCTACGCCGAACCGTTCGAGAATGGCAACGTTGTCCTGCTCGGAATTGCGTGGATTGATGGGCAGCCACACGCCGCCCGCGCGCACAATGCCAAGCGTGGCAATGAACGACAGAGCGGAGTTGAGACTGTAGACCGCGCCTTTCATACCCACCCTGAAGCCGCCGGCAATCAGTTGATTGGCCACCTGCGCCGAGAGATCGCCAACCTGTCGGTACGTGAACGTCTCTCCCTGGAAACAGAGACACGGATCATCACCGTAGCGTTCAAAGGCAGCCGAGAGCGTTGGCAGGTAAGACCTGTTGAAGTCCTGTGCGTCCATCGTCCTTACCGCATAATTTTTATTGAATGATAAACCAATATATTATGTGAAGCCAGGGCGTCGCGCTCGGCGAATCACCCTATAATCACTGCGGCAAACAGGAATGAACGAGCATGGCGCAAGCTGGAAAAACACCCAGAACACACAAGCAGCGACGCGAGCTGTCAGAAAAGCAGATGCTGAAAGCTGCCATTGCCCTGTTCGCACGCCAGGGCTATCTGAAAACGACTTTGACCGAGGTAGGCCGCGAGTCGGGCTACACCGCCGGCCTCGTCAGTCACAAATTCGGGTCCAAAGAAGGCCTGCTCCAGGCTGTGGTGGATCACATCTCGAAGCGCTTTCTCGAGGACCAGCTCGGTCGGTCCATCGAGCAGCCCAGCGCCACGGAGTCCATCGGCAACTACATCGAGATTTATCTCACCGAAGTGTCTCTGCGCGAAGGGCCCATGCGGGCCCTCTACGTCATCATGGGCGAAGCGCTGGGTGCGGTGCCGGAGATTCGTCAGTCCATTGCAGACCTGAACGCCGGCGCGCGAGGTATTCTCATGGACATCATCCAGCGTGGTATCGAGCAGGACGAGTTTCGCGCAGATACCGATACGGAAGCGGCAGCGGCCCTCATCATCGGCTCGCTACGGGGCCTGGTGATGCAGCACCTCATCGACCCCCGCAAGTTGAACCTGAAAAACCTGCGCAGCACGGTGAAGGCCACGGTTCTGGCCAGCTTGAAGCGTTAGCGGCTGCCCTGCGCCGCCTCGGTGATGCTGCGGATGCGCGGATTTTCCATGAGCGCTTTGAACCTGGGATTGTTCAGCAGGCTCAGAATATCGCCGGACGCTATGGCGGCCTGAATTTCCGGGTCATTCACAATGGCCTGCACGCTTGCATCGTCTTTCAACGACTCGATCAAGGCCATGATGTTCGGATCCTGCAGCATGCGTGCCTGCATACTCTGCAGCAGACCGGGGTCGAGCGCATTCGTGGCGGCACCCATCGCAGAACCAGAAGCCTGCGGCGCAGAGGCCGCGCCGTACTCCACCAGCTTCACCTGGTCCTGTGGGATACGCAACGTCCCGGTGCTAACCGTCTCAACGGTGTAGGCGCCACCTTTGAGAGACAGCACTTCACCGCGCAGCTTGGATCCATCCTGTAAATGTATGGTGGCGACTTCAGCCACCGCGTGGATGGCTACCAGCCACAGCAGAGCGCCAAGCAGGCTCCGGCGGCCGAGTTGCAATAGCTTCGCCATGACAGCTCCTCCTGGGAAATGTCCATGGTACGGAATTGGCTTGGTCGATTGGAGACGCCGATCAAGTTCTGGCCTTCTCGTGCCGGGCGCCATGTGTCGTCAGACCGGTGCTGATTCATTAATCTACGCGCACCCGAGCAATCACTGATGGCCATGCGCGCACTATTCATCGTATCTGTTCTCCTGTTGTCCGCCGCCTGCGATTCCGCACCCGAGCCCGCCATCGAAACGGTGAAGCGCGTGAAGGTCTTCGAAGTGGGGCCGACGTCTGACGGCCAGCTCCGGCGCATCTCCGGGCGCGTGGTGGCCGCGGAAACCTCCCGTCTCAGCTTTGGCATCGGTGGCACCGTGGCCCGCTTGAACGTCAATCCCGGCGACCGTTTCGCGGACGGACAGGTGCTGGCCAGCCTCGACGACGAGCCCTCCCGCATCGCTGCCGAGCAGGCGCGTGCGCAGCTCGCCAGCGCACGTGCCAAGCTGGACGAGGCGCAACAGGCCTACACGCGGGCCACGGAGCTGGTCGCCAGGGGTGTGGGTGCCCAGGCCGATGTGGACAGCACCTTTGCGGCCCTCGAAAGCGCCAAGGGCAATCTACGCGCCGAGCAGGCCAACCTGGACAGCAAAGAGCGCAACCTCGGCATGATCAATCTGGTTGCGCCGTTTGCCGGTCAGGTTACCGAACGGGGCGTGGACGCCTTCGAAGAGGTGTCCGCCAGCCAGACCATCATCACGGTGCAGGGGGAAGATGCCTTCGAAGTGCAGGTGGGCATTCCGGAAACGCTCATCCGTTTCATCGACTACGGCCAGACCGTGAGCGTGGCGCTGACCAACGGAGATGCCGACGTTGCGGCGGTGGTGACAGAAATTGGCGCACTCTCTGAAACTGGCGCAGCGTACCCGGTTTCGGTGCGGCTCCTGGATGGCACCGCCGAGTTGCGGGCGGGCATGACGGCGAGCGTGCAATTCAACCTGGGCGCTGCCAGCGACGATCCCGTTTACCTCATCCCCCTGTCGGCCCTGGCAGTGAGCACAGCGCTGCCAGACGCACCGGCGGAAGACATCGTGCCGGTGTTCGTGGTTGCCGGAGATACCCTGGAGAAGCGCGCAGTCACGGTTGGTGACATACGGGGCAACGAACTGGAGGTCTATGGCGGGCTGCAACCCGGTGAGCTTGTCGTGAGCGCCGGCGTCGCGTTCCTGCACGAAGGTATGCAGGTGGCAATCTGGCAGGGCGGGCTTGCCGATGGATAGCTTCACCAGCTTTGTCATCGAACGTCAGCGTTTCGCAGCGCTGGTGCTGCTCGCTCTGCTCCTGGGGGGCATGAGCGTGTATCTCACCCAACCCCGTCAGGAAGATCCCCAGATCACCATTCGCGGCGCGCAGGTGGTTGCCCAATATCCCGGCCTGTCTCCGGAACGTGTGGAGGCGCTGATCACGCGCCCCATAGAAAACGAGATAAAAACCATCGCCGAGATCTCCGAGATCAAATCCATGTCTACCACCGGAATGGCGATTGTCATGCCCGAGGCGGACATCAAATACTCCGACATGGCGCCCATCTGGGCGAGCCTGCGCAACAAGATGGAAGATCTGGCGCCCACGCTCCCTGATGGTACACAGGGACCGTTCGTCAACGACGACTATGGCGAAATCGCCGTTGTCACCATGGCTCTCACCGGCGAAGACTATACGCCGCGCGAACTGGAAATCATGGCGGACGATATTGCTGACCACCTCAGCGCGTTGCCGCTGGTATCGAAAGTGTCGTTGTACGGCGTTCAGGACGAACGGATCTGGCTCGATTTCGACCCGGCCTTCATGGGCCAGTTCGGCGTCACCGCGAACGATGTCGTGCAGGCCATGGACGCGCAGAACGTTGTCATGCCGGGCGGCACCGTCAACGCGGCAGGCGAGCGCATCACTATCGAACCCTCAGGCAACTTCGAAAGCGTCGCTGAAATTGAAAACCTCGCCATACAGGCAGGTGACGGCGCCATCCTCTACCTTCAGGACCTTGCCACCGTGCGTCGGGGCTACGTCGACCCGGCCGATGCCCCCGCCTTCTACAACGGCAAACCGGCGGTTGTGCTGGGTGTGTCCATGGTCGAAGCGTCCAACGTCGTGGCGCTGGGCGCTCAGGTGCGCAACGCCCTCAGCGCGATCGAACCGCGCCTGCCAGCGGGCATGAATCTGGACGTCGCCATCTTCCAGCCCGATCTCGTGCAGGCTTCGGTAGCCAGCGCCACGAACAACCTTCTGCAGACGGTAGCCGTGGTACTGGTGGTGGTCATGGCGTTCCTCGGCTGGAAAACCGGTCTCATCGTCGGTGCGATGGTGCCGCTTACCATGATGACCACACTGATCGTCATGGCGTTTGGTGGCATAGAACTGCATCGAATTTCCATCGCCGCCATCATCGTCGCCCTCGGGCTGCTGGTGGACAATGGTGTCGTGGTGGCTGAAGACATCCGCAAACAGCTCGACCAGGGGGTGGAGCGTCTGACGGCGGTTTTGACAACCCCGCGCACGCTTGGGGTGCCCCTCCTGACGAGCTCGCTCACGACCGTCGCGGCCTTCCTGCCCCTGGTGCTCATCGAAGACGGCAGTGGCGAGTTCCTGCGCTCTCTGGGGCTGGTGCTGGCCATCGCGCTTCTGGCGAGCTGGCTCATTTCCATCGCGGTCACGCCCGCGCTGTGCTACTGGTTTCTGCGTGAGTCTCCTCCTGCGGACAGCCAATCTCCGAAACCGTCGGGGGCGCTCGGCTGGTACGGTGGCGTGCTGTCCTGGCTGCTGGCACACCGCGGGCTCTTCGTACTCGCCATGGTTGCCCTCCTCGCCGCGGCCGTGATGCTCTTCGGCACGGTCAAACAACGCTCGCTGGGGCCGTCTGAACGCAATCAGTTCACCGTATACCTCGATCTGCCGGCACAGGCGCACGTGGACGAAACCACCAGAGTCGCGCAACAGCTCAGCAAATTTCTCACCGACAAGGCGCGCAACCCCGAGGTAACCGACGTGCTCACTTACGTTGGCGCAGGCGGCCCGCGATTTTTCCTGGCCCTCAGCCCCAACGACCCTCAGCCCAACAAGGCGTTTCTGGTGGTGAACACGGAGCAGGCGGAGCAACTCCCGGAGGTGATGGCACGCATCGACGAGTACTTCCTGACCGATGTGCCGGAAGCTACCGGACGTTCGGAGCTGTTGTTTCTGGGTCCTGCGGCGCTGGGCACCGTCGAACTGCAGATTGTAGGGCCCGACGCGGCCACGCTGCAGCTGCTCGCCCAGCAGCACAAAGCTGCCTTCCGGTCAGTACCGGGCGCGCAGGCGGTACGCGACGACTGGGAGAATCCGGTCGTGAAGCTTCAGGTAGTGCTGGACCAGGCCCGGGCGCGCCGCGCTGGCGTCACCAGCGAGTCCGTGGCACGGACACTGACCGCACATTTCGATGGTTTGAGCATCTCGAGTTACCGGGAAGATGATCGCTCCATACCCATTGTCGTGCGCGCCGAGGCGGCAGCCCGAACGAGCCTCGATCAACTCCGAGCCGTGGAGATACCCTCCGCTGACGGGATCCCGGTGCCGCTGGTGCAGGTGGCAGACATCTCCGGCGACCTGGAACCAAGTCGCATTCGACGCGTCGACCAGAAACGTGCCATCACGGTGGCAGGCAAGCACCCGCAGCTGACCGCCGTGGAGCTTTACGATGCCATGACGCCGGCGCTGGCCGACATCCCTCTTCCGCCGGGCTACCGCGTCGAGCTCGAAGGCGAGATCAAAGGGGCCGCTGAATCCAACGCCAAGCTTCTGGGGTTTGCGCCACACGCGCTGTTCATCATCGTTGCCCTGCTGGTGCTGCAGTTCAACTCTTTCCGACGACCGGCGATTGTTCTGCTCACCATCCCGCTGGTGCTCATCGGCGCAGTCGCCGGGCTGGCAGCCACCCGGGCGTTCTTCGACTTCACCGCCATGCTTGGGCTGTTCAGTCTGGCAGGCATCATCATCAACAACGGCATTGTGATGGTAGATCGCGTCGACCAGGGGCGTGCTGAAGGGCTCAGCGTAGACGCCGCCGTGCACCAGGCCGCTCTGGTGCGCGCACGCCCCATCATCATGACCACTATCACCACTGTCGTGGGCCTGCTGCCACTGGCTCTTTTCGGGGGCGAGTTCTGGTTCGGCATGGCCGTGGTGATCATGGGTGGCCTTGCCGTAGGGACTTTGCTTACGCTCGGCTTTGTGCCTGTGCTCTATAGCCTGCTGTTCAGGGAACGCAGCGGCACAACCACGCCGGCATGAGTTTACCGGCTTACCGAGGGCCGGCAGCCTGCCAGGCAGCCCGGTAGGCATTGGGGCTCATGCCGGTCCAGCGCCTGAAAGAGCGGGTGAAGTTCGTCGGCTCAGTGTAGCCCAGCAGATACGTCACCTCGCCGATGCTACGGCTCGGGTCCGCGAGATAGCTGAACGCAAGCTCCCGGCGAATCTCCTCCAGCAGAGAACGGAACGTATAGCCTTCGTCCTTCAAGCGCCGTTGCAGCGTGCGAAGGCTCTGATGCAGCAGGTCTGCCAGTGCCGCCTGAGTGGGTGGACCGTCGTGCAGGGCATCGATGATGGCACTACGCACACGTGATACGAGACTGTCACCCGCATGCCGGGCCAGATAATCGATCACCACCCGGTCGTTGGCACGGGCAAGCTCCTGATTCGCCATGGGAAGCGGCCGGGACAAGGCTGCCTCATCGAACCAGATGCGGTTCTCGTCGCAATCGAAGACAACGGGACACGCAAAATAGGTGTCGAAACGGGCCCGATCATGCGGCGGCTGCCGTTGCAGCTCCACGCGTTCGCCGGAGAATTCTTCGCCGCTGGCGAAGCGGCACAGGCGCATCATGGTGGCCAGTGCTGCGTCCAACGACGCCGGCGCCCCGGCGCCTTTGGGTGCAGGTATGCGGTACCACAGGCAGGTGCGGCCCTGTTGTGCTTCGATCACCACCTCGGCGCCGGAAGAGATGAGCCCGTAGTACCTCGCAATCCGCTTGAGAGCATCGTGCAGCGTATCGCTGCTCAAGCATGCAAACCCCAGGCCCTGAAAGGTACCCGGCTGCAGGTGCTCGGCAAAAGCGATGCCAAAGGCCTCATCGCCGGTAAGCTCTACCGCTCGCCGCCACAGGGCCTGCAGCTTGCGTGCATCCACCCGCTCGTTGCTGTCCATGGCCTCGAGCTGGGGCAGGCCAGCTTCAGCAAAGAGAACGACGCTATCGAGACCTCGGGCGCGCAACGTGTCAGCCAGCACGCGGGCAATGCCGTAGTGACTCGCGACGTCCTTGTGGTACGCGACTGGGTCCGGTGGCGCAAAATGATCGGTTGTGGTCATGCAGCGATTAACGGCCCGTGCCGCGGCTCCCTAAGGTAATGCCTGACGAAACGTTACCTAGTCTACAACCCAGGGAGCACACAAATGCGCAG
The DNA here is from genome assembly GCA_964651595.1 of uncultured Pseudomonadales bacterium. Classification (GTDB taxonomy): domain Bacteria; phylum Pseudomonadota; class Gammaproteobacteria; order Pseudomonadales; family Azotimanducaceae; genus UBA4421. The sequence goes on from CAZYYJ010000002.1 coordinate 85,658, forward strand.
AATCAGTATCAAACTCACCATCACCCTCGTCTTGACGGCGCTCACCATCAACAGCGTGGAAGCAGCCGCTCCGGGCGCCCGTCGCGGCGACGCCCGGCTGGCGAAGATGCAGCACGACACCGGCCGCCACGAGCGGCGCGCAGATCGTCGTGGCGAGCGCCGCGACGGGCATCATCAGGAGCGACGGCACGACCGGCGGGAGCACCGCTGGGAAGACCGCCGGGACGATCGCTGGGAACGCCACGTGAAGTTCCGTGTCGGTATGCGGCTTCTCACGCTGCCCGCCCGGCACCTGGCGGTGACGGTGGGAACCACTACCTACTTCTATGCCGACGGTGTCTATCTGATAGAACAGCCCGGCGGATACGTTGTGGTATCAGCCCCCATCGGGGCGCGTGTTGCCGTGCTGCCATACGGTTTTCGAGCGCTCACAGTGGGACCGCGACGTTACTTCGTGCACGGTGCCACCTACTACGTCTTTGATCCCGCGGTGCGCGCCTATGTAGTAGTGGCCAGACCCGCCGAAGCTGACAGTCTGCCGCCGTCGACACCCGCTCCTGTCATCTATCCCGCGGCAGGTCAGAGCGAAGCGCAGCTCGCCGAGGACCGCTACCAGTGTCACACCTGGGCTCTGGAAGAAACAAACTTCGACCCGCTCGCACACGGTGCCGCGGCAACCGCCGGCCAGGACGCCTACAACCGCGCGCTGGGCACCTGCATGACCGCGCGGAGCTACAGCGTCGGCTGACGCGGGGCAGGTGTTGGGCTGAGCTGTTTAGGAGAGGGCCCTGCGGGGCTTTCAGCCAGGTTGGTAACCCTGACGGAATCGTGGTTTATTGCGGTTCTCGGACCCGCACACTGAAACGGTATGTGCAAAGCCCTGATTCCCCTCGTCGTGCTGCTCTCGATCGCCCTTCCGGCACACGGAAGCGAAAACGAGCTCCTCCTGGAAGCCTACAAACATATCTCCCACGAGCAGAAAGCACGTAACAGAGCGCGAAACCTTCTGATCGAATACGAGAAAAACGTTCGGTCCAACACCAGGGCCGGTTCCAGGAAACAAGCGCTGGCGTTGTTCAACGCGGGCTGGGCTTACAGCAAACTGAGCCTTCCCTATGAAGCACTGCAGCTCTACGTGGAAGTTCAATCTGCAGCAACCAGCGTCTTTGACGAACACGAAACCGAGCTGGCCGATCTGATTCTGGTCATCGGTGAAGGCTTCATGTCCAGCGGCACGCTCAAGGCAGAGCCCCTTCTGACCAGAGCCTTGCGCATCTATCAGACAAATCTCGGTCCTGATAGCTGGTTCGTGGCCCGGACCCTGGAAGACCTGGGCACGCTGCACAGGCTTCACGGCAATCTCGAGGACGCTGAGCCTATTCTCCAGCAGGCGCTGAACATCTACGACAAGCTGTCGCAACGGGACGATCAACGCTACCTCGCCACAATGAGAAGTCTGGCGTGGCTGTACCAGTATCAAGGCAGATTCGAGGATGCCCGCGCCGCATGGGAAGCGATCCTGACCTACGTGGAAAGTAGAGAAACTCTGTCTGGCCTCCAGTGCAGCGCATACTGGCAAGGGCCTCTCGTCCTGCCTGTAGACCGAACCACCATGGCCGAGTGCCCTGGCGCGGTGAAAACGTGGCGTGGTGCGGTGATGCGTGGCTTAGGCGACCTTCACCGGTTTTTCGAGCGCTACGACGAAGCCTACGATTTCTACCGCACGCAGATTGCGCGTACCACCGCGCCAAGAAACCGAAACCATACGCTGGCTTCCGGCCGCGTCTGGATGGACGTTCAACTGGGCAAACATCGAGAGTTGGCTGATCTCATCGCAAGAAACTACCAGAGCGACTTGAAAGATCAGGGCTACGAACACCCTTCCAATGCAATACGTTTTCGCGACATGGCTGATCTGAGCTGGCGAAACGGCAACTACGAGAACGCCGTAGAGAGCTTGAAACATGCGCTCAATGTATACGTCACCGCCACACCCAACGAAATCGCTCAGATTGCATTCACCCTGAACATGCTGGCGGACGTACACCGGCGTTTCGGCAACTACGCGGATGCTACCGCCACCTATCAAAAAGCCCGCAACGCATACGCACAGATCGACTTTTCTCTGCCCAACAGCGAGAGCTTCTGGCAGGACCAGACGAGCCTCTACATGGGCAAGCTGGAACAGGCGCTGGGTCTGTATGAGGAGGCCGAACGAAGCTACCTAACCTCTCTGCGAGCGACCGAAAAATTCCGGGGGGCAAGCAGCCTCGAAGCGGCCCGTTTGCGCCTGACCGTGGCGGAGTTTTACGCGGCCATCCACGACTACGGGCGCGCACTGCCGTACCTGGACGCCTACCTCGTCACGCACCGGCGCTTCTGGGGCGAAACCGGGTCGATCGCCCGCTACGAGGCCATGCGTGCTCGCTGGGAAGGTAAGCTCAGCGATGCGATAGCGCACATGGAACGAGCTGTGGCGTGGACAGACACCCACCACGAGCGCGACAGCTTCGTGTTGATGCAGCTTCAACGCGAGCTAGCCGAATTGTACGCCGCGAACAACGCCCACGGGGCGACGCAGAAGCTCGTCAAGCGACTTCTCACCAGACGCTTCTACCGCCAGACCGATACGCCCGAGGAAGCTTCGTTGCAGAACATGTTAGCACTCGCTTATCTGGGCCAGGGTAAGCTCGAAGCAGCCACAGAAGCCGCTCAGGAGGCTGCGGTTCTCGCGGCCCGCTTCGAGAACCCGGAACTCCATTGGCGCACGGAACACACTCTTGCGCAGCTCATGTTCGAAGAGGGCGACACACAAGCAGCCATTCTCTTCGGCAAACAAGCCGTCAACAACCTGCAGAAACTCAGAAGCAATCTCCAGAACCTTGATGTCAGCTCGCGTCAAAGCTACCTGGAAGGTCGCTCAACGGTGTATCGGCATCTGGCGGATCGACTGATCGATCTAGGGCGCGTTCCTGAAGCCCAGCAGGTCATCAAGATGTTGAAACAGGAAGAACTCTTCGAGTACCTGCGCCGCTCGAGTCAGGCCGGCAATAATGATTCAACGCTTTACTACCTGCCCGAGGAAGCAGAGTGGAAGGGACGTTACGAGCAAATTCAGAACGAACTCATCTCCACAAGCGCCGAGCTTAAGAAGCTGCGCGCTCTGCTGATAACCGATGAAGCGTCAAGCGCAGACCGAAAGCGTGCCAGAGAGCTCGAAGCAGATCTGGCGATCGCACGGGCAGGCTTTGTTGCATATGTGGCCGATTTGAAAGAGGCATTCCGGGGCCTTGGGCCGGAGAAGGCGTATGAACTTGGGCGCAAAGACCTCGACAGTCTTCGTGCCGTGCAGGGAAGCCTGCAACGCCTCGGCAGAAACGCTGCATTGATCCACTTTCTGGTCACGCCAACGCGTGTGCGAATCCTCGTCACGACCCCTACCGTACAATTTCATCGCGACAGCGTGATCAGCGAGCAGACGCTGAACAAGCTGGTATTCGAGTTTCGCGAAATGCTGCAAAACAGACGCAGCGCACCCGAGCGCGCTTCTTCACGCCTGTACGACGCTCTATTCGCACCAATTGAGGACGATCTGCGTGAGGCGGGCCTCGCCATGCTAATGATCTCGCCGGATGGCGCATTGCGCTACCTGCCGATGCACGCGCTCTACGACGGCCAACAGTATCTGGGCAGCCAGTACGAAGTTGCCCTTTTTACCCCTGCAAGCAAAGTGGGACTGGAGTTCAAAGCCCCACCCGTCTGGAAGGTGGCTGCCTTTGGCGCGACGAGAGGTTCGGACACTCTCGCACCGCTACCTTCCGTGCGCAACGAACTCGACGCAATCGTTCGCGAAGACAGCGCTGATGCGAAAGGTCTCTTTCCGGGTATTGTCCGCATCGACGAAGATTTTACTTCCGCGCAGCTCGCCAAGGACCTGCAGCCGCAATCTGGCCAATACAATGTCGTTCACATTGCGAGCCATTTCGTATTCAAACCCGGCACTGAGAGCGACTCGTACCTGCTTCTGGGAGACGGACAACCGCTCACGCTACGAGACTTCAGGGCGGGAAACTTCGACTTTCATAATGTTGATCTATTGACACTCTCGGCTTGCGAGACGGCGTTTTCGGGCGCGGGCAGCGAATTTGAGAGCTTCGGCGCCCTGGCCCAAAATCAGGGGGCACGCAGCGTACTCGCTACGCTCTGGCCGGTCGCAGACAAAAGCACCGCCGCGTTCATGGAAGAGTTCTACCGTCGCCGAACCGTTGAAGGAAAGTCAAAGGCGGCAGCAATTCGTGAGACACAAATGGCATTTGCCACAGGCGCCATGGATCCGAGATTTGCGCACCCGTACTTCTGGGCGCCTTTTGTTCTTATCGGCAACTGGCTATGACACATCACACCCGCGCATGCGCTTGCGCTCACTACCTTCGCAGGGGTCTTTTGGCGGGGTGTCGACGACAGGATGAACGTTCATGACACTCGCCCAGCTCACCGAAGGCTGCAAGATGCAATACCTGATCCGACGCCGGCACGGCACCTCGCGCGAAGAGCTGGTAGCTCACTGGTTCGCCAACCACATGCCTCTGGTCATCGCTGCCATGCAGAACCAGGAGGCACGCGGCAAGTTACACGCAACCCGCTACACCGCAACCTTGTTCGACGCCGACAGCACCGGCGAGCATCCCTGGGACGGCGTTGCACAGCTCTGGTGGCCGCGCCCATTGCCTCGTCCGGAAACGGCGCACGGTGTCGAACCCACGGACACGTTCCAGCAGAAAGCCGAGCCGTACGTACCCTGGCCCACAACCGAGTACGTGGTGCTGGATGACCGCAACGGTCTGGCCGTGCATCCGCTCACGCTGAACGCACCGTTTCCCACAACGCGCAGCGGCTTCTGCAAAATCACGTTTCTGGTCAAAGCCAGGCCCGGCACCAACTACCAGGCGTTCTTCGATCACTGGCTGAACGTCCACGTGCCGAACGTGCGCAACGTGATGGAAACCGTTGGCGGATTTCGGTACGTGGTGAGTCACAGCCTGGAACCTGAGCAGGAACCCTACGCAGGGATGGCAGAACTTTACTTCGACAACGTGGACGGATGGCGCCGCTACAAGCAGACCATCACCGCCGACGGCATGGAGGAGTGGGCACAGGACGAAGGCACGCTGGTACTGCGCGCGCAGACGGAAATGATCGGCATCCCCTAGTTGTGTTCACGGTGAAACGCGCGCCAGAAACTTCGTCCCTGCCTGTCATAGGCACGCATCGCCGCGATCATGCGTTTGCGCAGCGCCGTGTCTACCAGTTCGTCAGGCAACAGCGGATCCAGCAGAATGTCGCGGGTGACGGTGCGTCCGAGAAGCAACGTTTCAATTGCGGCTTGTTCCGGCCCCAGTAACGGCAGTCGTTCGCTGCTGTCCGACAGCGCCTCGAGGTGGCGCACGTAGCGGGTTTCGAGCAGCAGCCGATCCCAGAGCCGGGACGGCGCAATTGCATGGTCCGGGCGCATCTGTGAAAACACGCCCGCGACCGCTTCCGCGTCCAGTCCCAGTTCCAGCAGCGCATCGTGCACCTCCGCCACATCGCTGACGAGATTGTCCGGTCGCACCCACAAGCCAGGCATCGACTCGGCAAAGCCGAACAGCCGCAGCGCGCGCTCGCGGCTTCGGCGCCGGGTCTTGTCACTGCGGGGCAGATGGCCTGTAACAATCGTGAGCCAGCCTCCCCGCCAGGGTTTCAGAGACGCCTCTACCCTGGCCCAGTTACGCACCAGCCTGTGCAGCGTGCCACCACGCGTACCCAGGCTGTAGCTGCCCCGTTCCGCCTGCACCAGCGACCCGTCCCGCACGAGGCGACCCAGGGCTACCCGAACACTGCTGGCATCCAGGCCGAAGAGCTGTCCCGCGGCAACAAAATAGCGTGCGCTCAACGTCGTGCCGGCCGCCGAGTCGATGAGTGTGAGAATGAGTTCTCGAGCTGTGAGCCTCGATTCCGACATCAGCCCATGCTACCGGAAATATTACACAATTTGACGATTTCCGATCTTTTCTGTTACTTTATGCAGCATCGATGATGAACGGGGCACTGCCATGAGCGACGCGCAGGTTACCTTTCGAACAGACGACGAATTCGTGGACGCCAGCGCCGCTGCGGCGGTGAAGCTGTCCGACGTGCTTGCCACGGAAGAGATCCGCCCGTTCACCCGGCGATCTGACACCCGCGCCGCGTGGATGATGGCTGTGAATACCGCGATCATCGCCGGTGCTTTCGCGCTGCCCGTCCTGTGGCTGAACCCGTTGACCATTCTGGCGGCTCTGCTGCTTCTGGGCGGGCGCCAGCTCGGTCTCGCCGTGATCTACCATGACGCTTCTCATGGCGTCTTTTTCCGCACCCGCTGGTTGAACGACTTCGTCGGCCACTGGGTGGCCGGGGCGCTGCTGAACACGTCCATGTACGCGTACCGCACGTATCATCTGAAACACCATCGTTTTGCCGGCACGGTGGACGACCCGGACATGCCGCTGGCAAGTCAGTACCCCACCAGCCGTGCCAGTCTGAAACGAAAGTTCGTGCGCGACCTCACGGGGCGCACGGGACTCAAAAGCATCACCAGCCAGCTGAAACGTGTGCGGCCGCTGCGCAATGCCCCGTTTCTCACGGCCCATGCGCTGCTGCTCGGTACCCTGTGGGTCACCGGCGCGGCATGGACGTATGTACTGTGGTGGGTAGCCCACGCAGTCGTCTACCAGGCAATCCTCCGCCTCCGCTTCATCTCGGAACACGGCGTTGCCATCGACCGGCTCGGGGCGGATGCACGGGAAAACACCAGCACCACCGTCCTGTCGTGGTGGGAGCGGCTGTTCGTGGGCCCCAACTACGTGAACTTCCATCTGGAGCATCACCTCAGTGCCGCGGTGCCATGCTACCGCCTCGCGCCGCTGCACAAACTGCTGGCAAGCCGCGGGTTCTTCGATGCGCACAACTGCCTCTCGTACGGCTATGGCGAGGTGCTGAAGAAAGCCGTGAAACGGGATCCGCTGCCCGCGGCCGCCTGAACCGTCAGCAGCCGAGGCTGGCGCATAGATCCGCGAGCTTGCGTGTGACAATCGAGTACATGGAGAAGTCCGGTGCTTTCGCGATCCGGGCTTCGTCCACCGCTGTCTGCCATACGCTGGCAAACCTCGGGTTACCTTCCAGCCATGTGGCGACATCGCCGCCCCCGTCCGTGAGCACCAGCGCGCCCAGCACGCTCTGACGGTAGTCCAGCTCATCCAGCAACGCGTCGCGCTCCAGCGCCTGCCAGTGCGATTCCACGCCTAAATCGATGATCTGCCGCACCAGCCAGTCGATATGCAGTTCCCGGCCAGCGACATTGGCCAGCTCCGCCAGCTTTCCCGGTGCAACGCCATGCTGACTGGCCACGTCGACAATGGGCAGCAGCTTCGCAAGATCTGCGGCGCGCGATGAGCGTTCGGCAAGCGGCCGCGGCAGGCCAGCCTCCACCAGCGCTTCCACCCGGTCCTCCCAGCTCGTATCACCAGCGCCTGCCCGGTGCTCACCGGACACGATCAACATGTCCACCGCCGGTTTGTACTTCTCAACCAGCTCCACCGCCGGCGCGCCGGCGTCGTGGCGAAGCATCCAACGCATGGCCCGGCGTCCGAGGCGCACCACCTCCAACCACACAGCCAGCTTGAGCTCAGCCGCCACGGTGTCCATGGCACGCAGACTCTCGAACCAGCCTGGCAGGTCGAAGCAGCGCGAAGCGGCAACGTACACACGAACGATATCGGTTACCGAACCGCCGACGATCTCGATCTGCCGCGGTACCAGACTCAAACCCACGAAGTCGACAAGCTCGTTCGCCACCTGGGTGGCGATAATGTCCTGAGCCAGCCGGTGGTTCTGCAAGCGCTCCCGATGGGCTGCCGTGAGGCGCTCCGGAAAGACTGTAAACAGATGCTCGGCCACGAGGGGCTCCGTGTGCAGGTCGCTCTGCATCAGCGCTTCTTTCACGTGGGATTTCGCATAGGCCAGCAGTACCGCCAGCTCCGGTCGGGCCAGCCCCTGCCCGACAGCGGCGCGCTCCGCGAGCTGCTCGTCACCGGGCAGGTCCTCCAGCTCCCGATCGAGACCTGCATGCTGCGCGTAATAGCCAACGCACCGCTGATACTCACCGCCCCGCATGCTGGCATGACGTTCCGCCACGCTGAGCGCATGCGCCTGACGATAGTTATTGGTGAGCACCAGCGCCGCCACGTCGTCGGTCATGGCCTCCAACATCACGTTGCGCTGTTTGTTCGTCATGTCTTCGCCCGCCACCAGCTCGTTCAAGGCGATCTTGATGTTCGCCTCGTGGTCTGAGCAGTCCACGCCCGCAGAGTTGTCGATGAAATCGCTGTTCACCGCACCGCCCGCGAGGCTGAACTCTACCCTGGCCCGCTGGGTGAGCCCGAGATTCCCGCCCTCGCCGAACGCGACGCAACGCAGATCCGCTGCATTGACCCGGAGATGATCGTTCGCTCGATCACCCACTTCCCCGTGCGACTCAGTACTGGCTTTCACATACGTGCCGATGCCGCCGTTCCAGATGAGTTGAACCGGGCTCTTCAGCAGCAGGTGAATCAGCTCGTCGGGCGCAAGCCGCTCGGCGTCCAGACCGAACACGCGGCGCATCTCAGGTGTGATCGTGATGGCTTTCGCTGTACGGGAAAACACGCCACCCCCAGCGCTGATCAGCTCAGGCGCGTAGTCTGCCCAGCTCGAGCGGGGGAGCTCGAACAAACGCTGTCGCTCAGCAAAGCTCTTGGCGGGATCCGGATCCGGATCGATAAAGATGTGCAGGTGATTGAAAGCCGCCACCAGCTTGAGACACGGCGAGAGCAGCATACCGTTGCCGAAAACGTCGCCACCCATATCGCCGACGCCAAGCACCGTGATGGATTCGCGCTGCACGTCGATGCCCTTCTCAGCGAAATGCCGCTGCACCGAGACCCAGGCACCGCGCGCGGTAATGCCCATTTTTTTGTGGTCGTAGCCGTTGGACCCGCCGGAGGCAAAGGCATCTCCCAGCCAGAAATCGTATTCGGCGGCGATCCCGTTGGCCACATCCGAGAAGGTGGCAGTGCCCTTGTCTGCCGCCACCACCAGATACGGGTCCGGTTCATCGTGTCGGCGCACCTCCGGTGGTCCGGTGACCTCGCCGCGCACAATGTTATCGGTGACATCCAGCATGCCCCGGATGAAGTCGCGGTAACATTCCACGCCCTCGCGGTTCCCTTTCACCACGAAGCCGCCTTTGGCGCCTGTGGGCACGATCACAGCGTTCTTGACCGCCTGCGCTTTAACGAGCCCGAGCACTTCGGTGCGGAAATCTTCGTGGCGGTCCGACCAGCGCAGGCCGCCGCGGGCGATGGTTCCCGCCCGCAGATGCACCGCCTCGAACGACGGGGCGCTGACAAAAATCTCGAACATCGGCACGGGTCGCGGCATGTCCCGTACAGCCCCGGGCATGAGCTTCAGCGACAGAAAGTTGCGTGGCGCTCCTTCGGCGTCGCGCACGTAATAGTTGGTGCGCACGGTCGCACTCATGAGCTCCAGGTACCGCCGCAGGATGCGGTCCTCGTTGAGCAGCGAAACTTCCTCCAGCGCGGCTTCGATCCGCTGGCGCAGCGAATCTTCCTGTGCGGCATCGTAGGCCACCGCGGGATTGAACCGGATGTCGAAAAACGCCAGCAGCAGCACGGTGAGATGTTTGTACTTATGCAGCGTTTCGGCAATGAATGCCTGCGAAAACCCGAAGCGGGTCTGTTTCATGTACTGACCGTAGGCGCGCAGGGCGCTGACCTGGCGCCAGTCGAAGCCCGCCGCAAGAATGAGACCGTTGTAGTCGTCGTCCTCGGCCTGTCCGTGCCAGACCCGCACGAAGGCTTCGTTGAAGTCGGCGCCGATCGCGTTGAGATCAAGCTCCGTCGCGTAGGTGAGGTCGAAGTCGTGAACCGACAGCGCATCACCCTCGAGCTTGCGCACCGTGTAGGTGTGTTCGTTGGTAACGCGCAGTCCCTGATGCTCGAACTTCGGCACCAGATCAGACAAGGGCAGCGAAGGACCCAGGTGGTAGATTTTCAGACGCAGCAGCTCCGCCGCGTCACCCGGCCGGCGATAGAACTGGGTGGACAACGGTGCCTGTGTCGTAAGTTCTTCCATGGCGGCTATGTCATCGGTTGCGCTGCGCACGCTGAAACGCTCGCGATAACCTGCGGGAAAGGCATCGGCATAAGCCCGGTGCAGGCGACGACCACGAGATTCGCCGAAGCGCGCCACCATCGCCGTGTTCAGGTCCGACACCCAGTCACCAATCATCTCGGTGATACGCCGTTCGAGGTCTACCCGATCCACGCGCACGTGGCTGCCGGGACGGATGCGCAGATTGAACTGCACCCGTACGAGGATCGACTCGGACAGAAAGATGTCGTGATCGGCATCTTCCGCGTCGAAGGTGTCCTGCAGCAGCGTAGCGAGCTTCACCCGCACGCCCGTGCTGAAGAGATCCCGCGGCATGTACACCAGCGTGGTTACAAACAATCCGTACGCGTCGTAACGGGGAAACACACGCACCCGCCGCCGTTCGTGGATGTCCGTTATCACGAGGGCCGTTTCGAAGAGCTCATCCTCGGTGCTCTGAAACAGTTCGTCGCGCGGAAACGTGGTGAGCACCTGGTTCAGCACCTTGCCATCGAACCCCGTCGGATCCAGCCCCGACCGTGCCAGCACGCCCGACACTTTACGGCGAACCACGGGAATACGGTCGGGAAACTCCTGGTATGCCCGTGACGTGTACAGCCCGAGAAAGCCCACTTCCCCGACGACCCGACCATCAGCATCGAAGCGCTTCACGCCTACGTAGTCCGGGTAGGCCGGACGGTGCACGCGGGAACGTGTACCCGACTTCGAAAAGGTCAGCAGCGTCGGTGTCATGAGAAAGTCGCGCGTTGCCTCGGGCTGCTCGTCCAGCCGCCGCGCCGAGGCGGTACGCCGCACCCGCTGCATGCCGAGCGCCGGTCCGGTCTGGCGCATCATGCCGTCTTCGTAGGTGAACTCCCGGTAGCCGAGAAAGACAAAGTGGTTGTCCAGCATCCAGTCGAGAAAAGCCCTGCCTTCGGCAACCTCCTCTGGAGGCAGCGCGGGTGGTTCCTCACTGAGCTCGGCCACAATCGACTGCGCTACCGCTTTCATCGGCTCGAAGTCGTCTACCACCGCCTGCAGCTCGGACGCCATTGCCTCGAGACGTTCCCGCAGCTCTGTCAGGGCCGAGTCTTCAAGGCGGTCGATCTCGGCGTAAATCAGCAGCTCACGATTGGCATGGGCCTGATCCACCGCCAGCCCCTCAATGGTCCCGTCTTCACCACGGTCCACGGCAAACACCACGTTGTTGAGGTGATGGGTGACCAGACCGTCGTGGGACAGGGCCATCAACACGGAATCGACCATGAACGGCATGTTCGGTGCTGTCACCTCCACGATCGTATGGCTCGACTGCCAGCCGTCGCGTGCGTGCACCGGATTGTGCAGCCGCACCTCCACGGCTTCGGGACGCCGGTCGCTGAGCCGGCGCCAGGCTTCGATGGTGGCGCCGGCATCGTCGCCGATGTCGCGCACAGCCAGATCTTCTTCCAGCGTGCGCGCCCAGAACAGCTGAGCGAAGGTAGCAGCCAGGTCGTACTCATCCGGTGCAAGACGCAACTGCAGCTGCTTCAGCAACCGGTCGATATACGCCGAATCTTCGTGAGTGCCAGTCACAAGCCGCTCCCTCGTGTGCGAGCGGTCAGTTTACCGCATGGGCGGGGGGTTACGGGTGTGCGGGCTCAACCATTGCTGAGAAGATGCTGAGAAGATGCTGAAACGCGTTCTTCATCCAGGGCCTGTGACCACGGTCACACCGCTTTGTGATGAGCATCCACCTGCGCCATGATTCTGGCCACGCGGGCCTGCCAGGCAGCGGCGTAATGCGCCGTCCAGTCCGCTCCGAGCGCGTCCTGCACCACCGCCAGGACGGCGTCGAAGAACGACCGGTACATTGCCGGGGTGGCAGCATAGGCGTCCAGGTGGTTGTCCAGTTCCCAGTCGAGGTATCCGCCGGGGCCGAAGTGCTCGTCGCTCAGCAGAAGATCCAGCACGCCCTCGAACATGCGTCCCTGCATGGGTTGATCGCTGTGCCGCATCAAATCGTGAGCCGCCGGGTCGTGCGCGAAGAAACGCTCGAAAACGGGCGGCACCAGGTCCCCGGCACGCTCGGCGCAGCGCTCCAACGATTCTGTGATGGCTCTCTGTTCGTCGTCCGCATCCAAACTGCAATTCCCCTGAGTAGTACGAGAGAACCGCGCGCAGGCGCAGCTCTCCCGACACTCGAGCTTACAGAATCGCCCCGAGGTTCAACAGTTCGGTCTCACCGCTGTTGTCGTCCACGCCATCGTTGTCATTGATGATGTAGACGTCACCCGTCAGCGTGACGGCTGAACCTTCCACTTTCTCAGCCACGAGCCCGCCGGATGCCTGCAGGTCGGGAATGAGATCACGCACCAGGGTCTTCGTCACACTGTCCCCGTCTGCAAGGCCCGTCACGTCGAACGTGTACAAGCGCTTGATGGCAGCGTCCGGCCCACCCTGGTTGTCGCGCTCCACCACCAGAAACTGACCACCGCCCAGCGAGGTGAGATCGGACAGGCCGACCCAACCGCCGTTTTGCGAGGTTGGCGGATCCAGCGGGTAAAACAGAAAGGACCACGTGGCGTTGGCTAGGTTGTACACCCCAATGCGCGCCTCCGTATCGCCAAGGCCGGTCCAGACCCGCTGGAACGCAACGTAACCCGAGCCGTCGTACTCTGCGATGCCTTCAAAACCAAAGCGCAGCTGCCCGGCGTTGACGGCGTCAGGCAACGTCACTACCGCCTCGATAACGCCGGCGGCATCGGTTTTGAAAATGAAGTTCAGACTATTGACCGGTCGAGCCGCATCGCCGACGGTGCCCGAGCCTTCGGACGCCACCCAGAAGCCACCGTCACTGGCGACGGAGATCCCTTCGGGATCGATGTTCACGGTCTTGTCAGCGTTAATCAGCGCAGCGAGGTCCGTTTCGTCGAACACATCGATACGCGTGGCATCGTCGTCGGCGACGGTAGGATCCGCCAGAGCCACGGCATCCAGGGCGGCGAAGACGTCGTTACTGTCCACGATCGCAAGCTCTTCGGTGAGCAGCGCAGGCTTCTGGCTGATGTCGATGGTGAAGATACGGTTGCTGCCATAGAAACTGTCTTCGATCGCATAGAGCAGGTAATCCACCTGCGGATCCGCGGCCAGACCGGACATGGCGCTCCAAGGGATCGGGGTACCATCCGTGCGATCTGCGGATTCCATCGTAGGATAGCTCGCGAAGGCCTGCTCGAAACGGTAGATGTTGAGCACGGAACGGATCTTGTCCTCACGTGCATCGTCCTCACTGGCCACTACCAGCAAATTGCGATCAGGAATTGCGAGGCCGCCCTCCGGGGCTACGCCTGCCGGCAGCACCTGCCGCAGAACGGGGTTGGCGGGATCGGCCACGTTGTACACGAACACGATGCTCGATCGCTCCGAGTTCACGAACAGCAGCCGTTCGCCGTTGAAAGTACCGAACGCCACGTTCTCGGGTTCGTTACCTTTGTTCCCTGAGCGAGCGTCGGGATAGTGGCCCAGACGGGCCGCCAGGTGATCGTTCGTGTTGCCGGAGGTGAACACCACGTCACCGGCCTGATTGAATATCGTAAATCCGCGGCTGCCGCCATCGAGGTCTCCTTCGTCAGCGGTGGCCAGCAACTGGTCGTTGATCCACACAACACCATCGGGCTCTCGCACCACGCCGATCTGGGTTTCAGTCTGGCTGATGATCGCAGGGTCTTCCTCTGATGCATCGACCTGCGAGAGATCCACGGCACCCGCGCTGAAGTCACCCACGATCGTGCCTGTGGTCACGTCCACGAGGATGATGTGATTGTTTTCCTGCAGCGTAACGGCCGCGATGTTGTCTTCGTTGATGGCAACAAATTCCGGCTCCGGATCAGCGGGGAACAGCGTTGTCACCCCCGTCAGGTCCACGGTGGTGGCTGTCCACGTTGCGGGATCACCGGCAGTGGCGACAATGGCCAGGGCACCGGCTGGCAACTGCGGGGGTGCGCCGTCGCCCAGGTCTTCATCACGCTCGTTCTCGATGGCGATGGCAACATAGGCACCGTCGGGACTGACGGCCACGGAGTCAGGCTGTCCCCCGAGATTAATCGAGGCGACCTGGGTCTGCGTAGCGATATCCACCACGGCCAGTTCACCATCCACCGCGACAAAATCCGTTGAGGTGTTGATACCGACAACAGCGAAACCGTTCACCACCGCCACCGAGGTTGGTTCGCCCGCCAGGGGTACCGTGCCGTCCGCAACGGGATTGACCGGATCCGCAATATCGACGAAGCCGAGCTCTTCCACCTCGCTGTCCGTGTAGATCAGCGTCAAGCCGTCAGCGCTTGCCGCAACAATCTCAGCCACCGTCTCCGTATCGGTATCGCAGGTTGGGTCGATCTGCGAACAGACCAGGAAAGACGCTACGCGATTGAAGTTGTACTCGGCGTTTGGCGCACAGATTGCGGACGACGCAGTCACTTCCTCAGCATCCAACACGCCGTCGCCATCCGTGTCCGGACCGCTTTCCACGAGCACACCGCCTGCGGGACAGGTGGCGCTGCCGACAGCGAGATCGGTCTGCGTGGTCAGGCTTGAGACGCCGTCCGCGCCAGCGGCACCCGCCGGACCCGCAGGTCCCTGCTGGCCGTTATCACCGTCGTCCCCCTCGCAGGCGCCAAGCAGCACGACCAGAGCGCTCAAGCAGAGCGCACGTTTGAATTCTCCCATGTTGGATTCCCTAACTTTGTCCATTGATCTGCAGGCCGGCAATCTATGCCGGCCCGGGAACCCTAGGGCATAGGCAATGACAAACGTATGACAGCTTGTTCAAAAAATCGGATTTGACGCGCTACAATCAGATGGTCAGAGACGATACGGGCATTTTTGGCTGTCAGCGCGACGATGCAACGTGCGCTGTTCGAGTGGGTGTAATCAGGCGCCAGTCCCTGATCACCGTCTTCAGCGACAGCTTGCGATCGTCCAGCACCACCAGCACAGACTCTTCGGACTGTTTGTTCCAGACCGTCACCCAGACCTCGTTGCCAGCGCGATTGAACTGCGGTTGCAGGGCCCGCGCCCCGCGCGCCACGCCTGCGAGCTTGACGACGTCAATCAGCTCAGGGGCCTCATCCAGCCGGTGTTTGTCGAGCACCACGAGCGATCCAGCCACGGCAGGATCGGGATCGAGCGGCAGATCCAGCCAGACCCGACTGGAGCGGGGGTGGGTGGCGACGTGCAGGTTGCCGGAGCCCGGCAGCTGCGGCGCGGCCAGCAATGTCCAGGCCTGATCTGCTTTGCGCCGCGGGTCGGCGCCGACGACAAACAGCTTGCTGCTGACAAGTCCACCCACCAACCACACCTGCCCCCAGCGGCGGTGCTTGTAAAAGGCGCCCTCGCCCGCACCCTGCAGTTCCTCGAGCGCAAGCTCGTCCACAACCTGCCGCTTTTGGGCATCGTAGATACTGATCCAGCCGTCGTCGGTGGACACTATCGCCAGGTTCGACCCCGGCACCATGGCCGCGCGGCGCGGAAACGGTTTTGTGCGTACGCAATCCAGTGTGGCACCGGATTGCGTCGGCAGCGGATAGATACATCCCTCCCGACGCCCCAGCGCAAAACGCGCAGCGGTAACTCCGTGAAGTGCGTCAGCGGAAGGGGGCGTCGACCGCGCCAACGGCTCGAGATTGGCCGCAGACAGGTAGACCAGCGAACCCGGCGCGAAATCGGCGGCGACGAGCGTGTCACTATCGAGAAGCGCCAGTCCGCGCGCTTCGAAGCCAACACGTACCTCGGCAACCACCGCAGGCGGTTGCGCCCGGAGGTCGATTTTGTGTACCCGACCGCCCCGGCTCACGACGAAGAGCGCCCGCTGATCTTCCGAGACGATCACATCGTGCGGTGCGTAGTCGGTGCTGACCTGACCCACCACCTCCTTGGTGGCCGCATCTATGATCAACAGCGCTCCCACGTCGTGCAGCAGCGCCACGAAATACTCGCGGGCGCGTCCCCGGCTGTGCTGTGGCGTAGGCTTCTCGACGGTCCAGCTGCCTCTGGCATCGTCCAGCGTAAACGGCGGCACACCAGTCGCCGGGCGTATGAGGTACGCAGCCAGCATCTCGATCTGCTTAGCCGTAAGCTTGTCCGCAACCCCCCAGCCGGGCATACCCTCGCTGGAACCGTAGTGCACCATCGACAACACGGCGCCCGTGGACTTGATGTCGAGCAGCCAGGGAGGCAGCGGCGGTCCCGACGCCCCAAGGCGCCCGGCGCCATGGCAACCGACGCAATGCTCGAAATAGAGCCCCTCCGCCACCCGCCGCTCAAGCTCTGCCTGCCCTTCGCCGTGTTCTTCCACCTCCACGCCGCGCCGCAGTGCCTGTACCTCCAGCGCCGTGATCGAAACCTCGGTTTGACCCCAGCGGGCTTCGATGTAGTTGACGATCGCCGCAACGTCCGCGTCGCTCAGCCAGTCCCACGCGGGCATGATGGGGATCGTGTGCCCGGCAATTTCCCCGCCTCGGCGAAACTGACCCGAGAGAATCGTGCGGGCAATGGCCTCGGGCTCCAGGCGCTGGGCGAGTGCTTCGAGCGCCGGGTACCATGGCAGTGCACCCGCACCACTGGCCAGGTGGCACCGGGCACAGTGCTTCACGAAGGCGCCCTCCCCGTCGTCGGGCGCGGCCACCGCACCGGCACCCGCCAACAGCAATCCCACAACCGCGAGCCGACCAAGCAGACCAATCATCAACGGCAACGCTCCGACACCACCAGGTGCCGTACATTGTGCAAGCGTGCGATCGCGAAGAACCTCAGGGGTTTCCGCGCTTCAAATCCCGGAGTTTGTGGAAACTACGGATGCCAGAGCCCACGTTGCCTGCCGAAACTGAGGTGCCCGAGCGCCTGATTGGGTGTTTAATCGGGTTCCGGACGATCCGCTTTACCGGCGGGGGGCGGACGGCGTCACCAGGGCAACGCGGCACGCCCGAACGCCTTTAGCAACCAGCCGCCCCGACAAGGAGAATGAACATGAGCGACGACGCCTGGCAGGTGATCGATGTAGACGCACTGCGCGAGCAACTGGCTGACGCCCCGGTGAAATACCAGGAGTTTCTGAAGGTCCCTTCGCTGAGCTGCGGATTGTACAAACTGGCTGCGGGCTCAACGGACATGCAATCTCCGCACGACGAGGACGAGGTCTATTTCGTGCTGGCCGGTCGCGCAAAGATGCGCATCGGTGGTGAAGAGCGCGCCATCGGTCCGGGAGCACTGCTGTACGTGAGCGCCACCGAGGCGCACTCTTTCTTCGAAATCGAGGAAGACATGACACTGCTGGTGATCTTTGCAGCGACCTGACTACATCACTTCTACCGTGCCGGCTGCCTCCGGGCTGCGACACAGTCGTAGGACGGCACCGGCTACGCGATAGTCGTATCGCCTGCCATCCGCCTGCAGCACCACCCGCTGGCCGGTCACCGGCACCGGTTGATACTGTTGTCCGGGTTCGCCGCAGCCCAGGGCGCCACTGGTCCAGACGACCTCCTCCGCCACCAGAACGTCTACCACCCGGGGCGCAACGCCAAGCGTCTCGTGCAACGCGGTACGTACCCTCCGGATCACCTCGTCCGACACCTCCCCGGAGACCTGCCGGGGCTGACCGGGCACACGCTCCGGGAGCGGTTTTCTCAGCTCGCGACCTTTCAGGCGTTCGTCGGCCGGGGCGATTGCCGCAGCGGCGCCAACGGCCAGGGACAGCGCAAGGAACGTGCTCAGAAAGGCGGCGAAAGTGCCCATGCAGCGCATTGTATCTCCCCTCTCCGGTTTCGGTTGCAAGCGACTTTACAGTGGAGTAGCTTCGGTTTGCCATGCAAGGGAGGGCGCGGCACGCCTTTCTGCTACTCCGTTGCGGGTAGCAGCCCTTCGTCCGGTCCCTCTTGCATGCAGTCGGCAGCCGCTTGTGCGGTTGCCGTTTATTAACCTGTTCTGTTGGGGGAACTATGAAATCTCAATTGCTACATGGCTTTCGGCTGGGGGGGGTAGCCGCATGCGCGCTCCTGGTGGCCAGCACAGCCGTGGCCGCCGATCGCACGGCTGGTCGCGAGCTGGGCGCCGCCGGCCCCGCCATCGAAAGCCTCAAACTCGATACCCCGGTATCTGTCAACGCCTCGCAGGTGCTGCCGCATCTCGGGGCCATCGATCCTTCTCTGATCGGCGCCACCGGTCGCCAGCAGGTAATTGTGCGTCTGAAGAGCGGCGCAACCACCACGTTGGGCGCCGACGCCTTTGCCGCAGACCGCATGAGCCGGAAGCAGTCGCTGGAGGCGGAACAATCCGGCTTCATCGCCCGGTGCCAGGCGGCAGCCGACGTACGTGTGCTCGGGCGCGTGCAGCACGTGCTGAACGCCGTGTTCCTGGATGTGCCGGCCAGCGAGATCCCGGCCATCGCCGCCGACGCTGACGTCACGCGCGTCGCCCCGGTGGGTCACTACCGTGTGCTGCTGGAAGAAACCGTGCCGTACATTGGCGCGGCCGCAGCTCAGGCAGCCGGGCTGACCGGCAAAGGCGTGAGCGTCGCGGTGCTGGACAGCGGCGTGGACTACACCCATGCCGACCTGGGCGGCTCCGGCGATCCTGCCGACTACGCCAACAACGATGGCAACATCATCGAGCCTGGCACCTTTCCCACCGCGAAAGTGGTCGGCGGCTTCGACTTCCTGGGCAATCAGTGGCCGACCGGACCTGGCGGAAACGCCGATCCGCCGGTGCCTGATCCCGACCCCATAGACGACCTCGCACTGATACCCGGCGCGTTCGCCGGCCACGGCACGCATGTGGCCGACATCATCGCCGGCGTGAACGGCGTTGCCCCGGAAGCGGACATCTATGCCGTCAAGGTCTGCGCGTCGTTGACCCCCGCGTGCAACGGCATTTCCCTGATCCTGGGTATGGACTTCGCGGTGGACCCGAACGGTGACGGCGACACCTCAGACCGTGTGGACATCATCAACATGTCGCTCGGCGCAGACTACGGCCAGCCTTTCGACGACGATCTCGTTGCCGCCGTGGAAAACGCCAGCGCGCTCGGCACGCTGACGGTCTCCTCCGCCGGCAACTGCGGCGACCTGCCCTACTGCACCGGCACCCCGTCCTCTGCGCCCTCGGCCATCGCCGTGGCTCAGACGAACGTGCCGTCCGCCATCCAGTTCCTCATGAACATACTTACCCCGGCCATTGGTCTGGTAGATGCCGTGAAGTACTCCTGGACGCCCGACCCGGACGGTCTGATCGAAGGTGTCGTTCAGTACGGTGATCGCGACAGCAACGGCGACCCCATCAATCTCGACGGCTGCGCAGCCTTCGAGTCGGACGTCTCCGGACAGATTGTCGCCGTGGATCGTGGCGGCTGTTTCTTCAGTGACAAGGTTCGCAACATCGAGCAGGCCGGCGGCATCGTGGGCATCGTGATGCTCATAGATGGCAGTGCACCGTTCAACGGCGCCTTCGGCGGTGGTGATCCCATCACCATTCCGGGCTTCAACGTCAGCAATGCCGTTGGCGACGTTCTGCGATCCAACACGGCGCTCGTGCAGTTCGGCCCCGATCTGAGCCTGCCTCTCGTGGGCGTGACGGTGAGCTCTACCGCGCGTGGGCCCGATCTGTCGTTCAACGCCATCAAGCCGGAAATCGGCGCGCCCGGCGCCTCGATCTCTGCCCTCGTGGGTACCGGCACTGAACGCGAACCTTTCGGTGGCACCTCAGGCGCCAGCCCGATGGTTGCCGGCGCCGCCGCCCTGGTGCTGGAGAACTGCCGCGATGAGCGCCGCAAGCGCAAACATTACGGCTGGGGTTGGTACTACAGCGACTATTACTGGGGTAAACGCGGCAAACGCTGCACACCCGCACGCGTGAAAGCTCAACTCGTCAACACGGGCTTCCGGGACATTCTGAGCGACACCACGTTCGAGCTAGCGGAGATTACCCGTATCGGGGGCGGCGAAGTTCGTGCCGATGCCGCTGCTGAAACGCCCCTCATCGCCTACGAGCGACGCAGCAAGCAACCTGTGCTGAGCCTCGGCTTCTCGGACGTCACGGAAGCGACGAGGATCAAGAAGCGCGTGAAGATCGAAAACCTCAGCAAGCGCTGGCAGCGTGTCGAGGTAACGCCTACGTTCCGCTTTGACGGCGATGCCGCCAGCGGTGCAATCAGCGTGTCGGTGAAACGGGATCGCCTGTGGATTCCGCCGCGCAGCAGCCGCTCCGTGAAGGTCACCTTCGATGTCGATCCCGCGGCTCTGACCGGCAATCCCATGAACTCAGGCTCCAACGGTAACGTCTCGCAGTCGTTGACCGCAGCCGAGTACGACGGGTATCTGTTGATCAACAGCCATCGCGGAGACGAAATTGCGGTGCCCTGGCACATCCTGCCGCGCCAGGCTGCGGCCGTTGAGCCAGACGCCACGTCCTTCGAAGCGGGAGGGGGTCTCATCAACCTGGCGAATACCGGCGCTGGTATCGCGCAGAACGACACCTATGCGTTGCTGGCCGTCAGCGAGAACATCCCGCGGGGGGGCGCCGGCGAGCAGTCTCCGACACCAGACCTGCGTGCGGTGGGTATCAACACCTTCCCGGTACCGCCAGGATTCTGCAGCGCTGATGCGAGTTTCCTCTGGGCTTTCGCCATCAACACGTGGGAGCGTCAAACGCACCTGGTGCCGGTGAGCCATCAGATTCTGCTGGATACGAATCAGGACGGCGTGAGCGACTACCTGGTGCTGAACCGCGACGTGACGTTGAACAATGTCACCGATGGCAGGCAGCTATCCTACGTGGTTGATCTGGCCTCGGGCGAAGCAGGCGCGTTTTTCTTCGCAGAACATGCGACGAACACCGGCAACACGATGTTGCTCGTCTGCGCGGAACAGCTTGGCCTGAGCGGTGCCGACATTCTCGCAACCAATGTCAACATCGACGCAGTGCTGGCCACGGACTTCTACTTCGGCGGCCCCGGCGACGTCATTCCCGGCCCGATCACGGTCACGCCGCTCGGCGAGCGGTTCCTCGGTGTCACCACGGACGTTGCGGCTGGAGATACCGGCACTCTGGAGATTCTGGACTTCGGTTCGTTCCCGGGGAACTCGCCGGAGCTCGGCATCATGCTGTGGACGAATGGTGATCGTGGCGACGGTGCCCGCGGCGGAGCGACGCAGGCTACAGAAGCCCTGCTG
Source organism: uncultured Pseudomonadales bacterium (assembly GCA_964651595.1). Lineage (GTDB taxonomy): Bacteria > Pseudomonadota > Gammaproteobacteria > Pseudomonadales > Azotimanducaceae > UBA4421. The sequence goes on from CAZYYJ010000002.1 coordinate 107,089, forward strand.
TTCGGCGTCGGCGGCGATGTCTTCGCGCCTGAAGCACCGCCAGCCGGTGATGACGATGAGGACGACGATGACGATGACGATGACGATGACGATGAGGACGACGACTGATCGTCTTCGAGTCTGAGTCACTTTCCCGACCCGGGGCGCGCTGCCTTCCCGCAGCGCCCCCGGGCTGACCAGGCGAGAGACGCTTCGAGTTTTTCGAAGCGTCCCTCAACGAACATCTGCTGGGGTTCAGTTACCCCTTCCCCGATAGTCAGGCTTGGAAGCGTCGCCCCCGCGGCACGATATCAACCGCAAGCCGGACATCCCCTATGGCAGCCGTCCTCGAACCGGCGGGCAACGCAGCCCCGTCTACCCGCTATCGTACCTACGTGCTGTCCATGCTGGTCGTGGTGTACGTGTTCAATTTTCTCGACCGCCAGATCGTCACGATTCTGGCAGAGCCAATCAAGCTCGACCTGGGCCTGAACGACACGCAGATCGGTCTGATGACAGGCCTTGCCTTTGCGCTCTTCTACACAATCCTCGGCGTCCCTATCGCACGCCTGGCGGACCGCGCGAATCGCGTCTCCATCATTTCCGCGGCCCTGGTGATCTGGAGCGGCATGACGGTCCTGTGCGGGCAAGCGCAGAATTTTGCACAGATGCTGGCCGCCCGCATCGGTGTGGGGGTGGGCGAAGCGGGCTGCACGCCACCGGCGCATTCGCTGATCGCAGACTATTACCCGCCGGAACAGCGTGCGTCAGCGCTTTCGATTTATGCGCTGGGCATTCCGCTGGGCAGCATTCTGGGACTGCTTGCCGGGGGCTGGATCGCCGAGTTCTACGGCTGGCGCATGGCGTTTCTGATCGTTGGCATTCCCGGCGTACTGCTTGCCGTGCTGTTCAAGATGACGGTGCGCGAGCCCCTGCGCGGCCTGTCGGACCCGGCCGGCTCCGCAGCCGCCGCCGCGCAGCCGCCCCTGGGCACCACCATCGCCACGCTGTTGCGCAACAAGACCATCGTGCACATCGCCATGGGCGGTGCGCTGACGTCGTTTGTCGGCTACGGCCTGGGCCAGTGGCTGCCGGCTTACTTCATCCGCATACACGAAATGGGCATTGCCGAAACCGCGACCTATTTCGGACTGGTGGTTGGGGTGGCCAGCGCCATCGGCACCTTCCTGGGCGGCACCATTGCAGACCGCATCGGCCAGGAGGACAAGCGCCGCTACATGTGGCTGCCCGCTGTGGGCGTGCTGGTCGCCTTCCCGTTCTATCTGGCAGCCATGCTCGTCGATCAGCCCTATCTGGCGATCGCCATCCTGGTGGTACCAAGCCTCCTCAACTCTCTGTGGCTGGGTCCGGCCTTCGGCACCATCCAGAACCTCGCACCAACGCCCATGCGTGCCATGGCTTCCGCCATTCTACTGTTCGTGCTGAACATCATCGGCCTTGGCTTCGGCCCGTTTCTAGTCGGGGTACTGAGCGATCTCTTGAGCGGTGTTGCCGGTGAGCAGTCGCTGCGCTATGCGATCATCATTGCGACAGCCGCCTATTTCTGGGCAGGCGCGCACTTCCTGCTGGCTGCGCGTACCATCCGCGCCGATCTGGAAAAGGCGAGCGCAGCGTAGCGCTCGGGAAGGGAAGCTGCGCGAGCGTCAGCTCGCGCGCGCGAGGAGCGGTTCTACCGAGCCGTGCGCGACAGCAGCATTGAGACTGTCCACCACAACAACATCGGCACCGTAACGTTCTGCCGCATCGGGCAGGACGCTTTCCACAGAACCCAAGCGGGGCAGCCAGCGCGCGTCCACCGGCGCGTCGGTGCGCGCGCAATACCAGCGGCACAACGCTTCCACGCGATCGCGCAAAGGCGCGTCGTTGGCCGCAAGCACCAGCACAGACATCATCGTGCCACGCTCCCCGGCCAGGGATGCAGCCGTGGACACGATCTGCCGATTCAATTCCGTCGCACGACTGTCCGTCACATCCACTACAGCCAGCACGTGCTGGTGCGCTGCGAGGCTGGACACTTCCACGACCGAGACTGACTTGATTCTGGAACGCATGGCTTGCTCCTCAAAGTAGCACCGCAAGCATAGGTAGTGGACGCGCCCACGAATACTCGATATCGGCGCACCGATACATCGGGATCTTCTGCGCGTGGCGGCTGCCGCCTCAACCGCTCTGCGGCCCCGCAAGCTGCACTTTGATACCGTCCGGATCGAAGAAGAACACGATCCCGATTTCGGGACCTCCCCCGATGGGACCCAGTTGCTCGAAGCCAAGGTCGTTCATCGTCTGGATCGCCGCCGTCAGATCTTTCACGTAGAAGTTGATGCGGTCGATCCCCAGGTGGTTCACGGGAGGCGCATAGGGCGCCGTGTCATCGTAGGGCTGCGTCCACTGACGCAGCTGAATGGTCGCCCCGTCTGTGCCTTCTCCGAGACTGACGTCCTCGCCCTCGAAGGCAATGGAACCAGCAAAACCGTGGGCCGCTGCAAACTCGCCGTCACCGGCCTGCGCGCGGGGGACAACTTGGGTGAAGCCGAGCAGTCGGTAAAACTCGCGCGAACGCTCCAGGTCAGTGACGTTCATATTCGTATTCACCAGACGCACCAGCTTTGCACCCGGCCCACTCGCCTGCCCTTCTGCTGCGTCCGCCGCAATCAGCTTCAGAAACGCACCGTCCTGATCTTTGAAGAACACGAAGCGTTCACCATCCGGCGCCGTCGCGGGCGCCGACAGGAATTCGATACCCTCCGCGCGAAGATAGTCGTAGGCGCCATCCAGGTCGGTGGTGGAATAGGTCGCGTATGCCATGCCGATATGATTCAGCTGCGCGTACGGTGGCTCGTCGCGGAACGAATCGCCGCGGAACTGCACCGTGTCCACAAACGGCATGGTCGGCGGGTTTTCCAGGCTGTGCAGGGACACAAAAATCAGATAGTCGTCGGCAAAACCGAGGGAGCGCGCAAACGACGTGCTGGTTTCCGGTCCGGCCGGAAAAATCTCGCCAACAAAACCCAGGGTGTCGTAGAACGCCCGCTGGCGCTCCATATTGCTGGTGTTCAGACCGAAGTAACCCTGGCGCAGCAAGCCGAGATCCGCCCGGGTCACCTGGGTGACACGCACGGTCACTACCTCGCTGCAATGCTCGGGCACAACTAGCTGGATGGTGTTTTCTTTTCCGAGCGTGACGGGAATTTCGATGGGGCTGGCAGCAGGCGATGGCACAGCGGCGCGCTGTCCATTGATTTCGATCTGTATCTGCTCGACACCACCGCCACGCAGCACCAGCTTCGCCGGGCCGTCAATCGCCCGGAACGTTTCGGTGTATGGCGAAGGGGCGGTCTGCCCCGGCTCGATAGTCAGGGGCCCGAAGCGCGTCAGGTTGGCTTCATTCACCGGACAGCTCCAGCGCACCACCACGCAACAATCGCCCGGGCATCGCCCCGGTATGCTCGCCATTCTCGTACGTCACCTCGCCGGCGCACACGGTCATGCGATAGCCGTCGGCGCGTTGCACCAGTCGTTTCCCGCCTGCCGGCAGGCGGGAAACGATGAGATTGAGATCCGCCTTATAGCCCGGGGCAATCACGCCGCGATCGCGCAG
>CAZYYJ010000002.1:110786-184217 GCA_964651595.1 uncultured Pseudomonadales bacterium
CGATGAGATTGAGATCCGCCTTATAGCCCGGGGCAATCACGCCGCGATCGCGCAGCCCGTACATGCCAGCCGTATCCTGCGTGAGCTTGTGAACCACCAGCGGCAGCGACATGCGCGGACCCCGCGCCCGGTCTCTCGTGAAGTAACTCAGTATGTACGTAGGCACGCTTGCGTCCACCAGCACGCCGCAATGCGCACCGCCATCCGACAGCCCGAACACGGCCAGCGGGTCTTCGATGGTGCGCCGTTGCGGTTCCAGATCGTCTTGATAGCCGCGGAAGAACACCAGCAGCGGCACACCAGCCGCCATGGTGTCCATGATCACCTCCAGCGGATGTACCCCTTGCGCGGCCGCCTGGCCCGAGATCGAGTCCGCGGCACTGGGTTCGTAGCTGAGCGCGTCGTCCATGACATAGATATGGTCGTAGTCGTTCATGAACCGTACCGCGTCGACGTTGCGGGGCAGCCTCGGTTCTTCTGACAGCACGCGCGCGCGGAAGGCCGGATCACGCAGTGCAGCCTGACGCTCTGCGAGCGGCAGGTTCTGTATCTCGCGGTACGCGCCGTGCTGGCGCATGGGATTTATGGTGCCTTCCAGGGTCATGAGAATGGATGCCGGCCGGGCGCCGATTTGCGGCCGCAGAGTGAGGCCGTCAGCATTCAATCTTGCGGCCAGGTCCCAGAGCTTGCCGCGACCGGCGGTGGCGAGTGTGGTGATGGGGCGCCCGGTGGCACGCACGATGTGCTCGATCCACCTGAGCTCCTCGTCATCGTTCAGATGATCAGAGATGATCTCGATGGTGCCGTGATCAAGCCCTGCGAAGGCATCGCCAATGGCGCACATTTCGTCGGCGGACGCGTTGGTGCCCGGCACCACGTTGCCCTGCTTGTCCACATGGCCGTAGAAACGAGAGGTTGAAAATCCCAGCGCACCTGCCTGCAGCGCTTCGCGGGTGATCGCCTGCATGGCCTGCATGTCTTGCCGCGTCGCATCGTCGTAGCAACGTTCACCCATCACATAGTGTCGCACCGCCACGTGCGGTACCTGAGTGCCTATGTCGATGCTGTACGGCGTATCGATGGCATCAAGATACTCGGCAAAGCTCTCCCAGCCCCAGGTGATGCCATCGTGCAGCGCAGTGCCCGGGATATCCTCGACGCTCTCCATCAACGACACCAGGTCGTCTTCGGTGCCCGGTCGCACCGGCGCAAAGCCCACCCCGCAGTTGCCCATGACCACGGTGGTTATGCCATGCCAGGAGCTGGGCGTTACCTGCTTGTCCCAGCACACCTGACCGTCGTAGTGAGTGTGAATGTCCACGAAGCCCGGCGTCAGCAGCAGACCTTCGGCATCCACTGTGCGCACCGCACCGCTGAGCTTGCGGGCAGGATCGACCGCGACGATGCGACCATCCGCCACCGCCACGTCCGCCTCGAACGCCGGCTGATTGGTGCCGTCCACCACGCTCGCGTTTCTGATCAACAGATCGTACATGGCTCTCCCCCGGTGCTTGTGGCTGCAGAGCGTGGATCTTAGCATCTGAAAGCTGCGACAGGCGGACAACGAAAGGAGAGCGAACGTGGCCGAACTGCTGGCACTGTCCACAGCCGTCATCGATGGCGCAAAAACTGAAAAAACTGAAGAAGACGTAGGTCCCATGAATCGCGTCAATTTCCGCCTCTCCGAGCTCGCGGACGGGGTTGCCATGGTGGAGGCGTTTTCCCACTGCATTCTGTTCGAAACTGACGACGGGCTCGTGGCCTTCGACACTTCCGGGCCGCTCGGCGGCGCCAGAGTGGTCGACGCTATCCGGGCCTGGCGCAGCGACCCGTTCAACAGCCTCGTGTACACGCACGGTCACGTGGATCATGTCGGTGGCTGCGGCGCTTTCATCGACGATGCGGCCACACGCGGTCATGCCCGTCCCCGCGTGATCGGCCATGAGAACGTCCCGCACCGCTTCGACCGGTATGACTTTACCAACGGCTACAACCAGGTCATCAACCAGCGTCAATTCGGCCAGTTCTCGCGCCGCGGCTATCAGATCCAGGATGGCGACCGCTTTCTACCCGCATCCTCGCCAAAACCGGACACAACCTACCGCGATACCCTCAGCGTGAACGTCGGAGGGCTGGATCTGCATCTCAACCACGCCAGGGGCGAAACAGACGATCACACATGGGCCTGGATTCCGGCCCGCAAGGCGATCTGCGCTGGCGATTTTTTCATCTGGTGTTTTCCGAACGCCGGCAATCCGCAGAAAGTGCAACGCTATCCCGTCGAGTGGGCCGCAGCCATGCGCGCCATGGCTGCACAGGGCGCGGAGCTCTTTATTCCGGCACACGGTCTGCCCATCGAAGGCCGGGCGCGCATCGCAGGCGTGCTCACCACCGTTGCGGATGCCCTGGAGTATCTCGTCCGCGAAACCATCGAACGCATGAACGAGGGTGCCCGGCTGGACGAGATCATCCATGAGGTGCAGCTTGCGCCCGACGTGTTGGAGAAACCTTTTCTCCGCCCCATCTACGACGAGCCCGAGTTTGTCGTGCGCAACATCTGGCGCATGTATGGCGGCTGGTATGACGGCAATCCGGCCCGACTGAAGCCTTCACCCGACAGCGTGGTCGCCACCGAGCTGGCGACGCTGGCTGGGGGCGCTGTGCGGCTGGCCGAACGCGGCCGCGAGCTGATGGAAACAGACATCCGCCTGGCCTGCCACCTCGTGGAACTGGCCGCCCAGGCGGCACCCGACAACAACGCCGTGCACGCGCTGCGCGCAGAGGTGTATCAGCACCGGCGCAATCAGGAAACCTCGTTGATGAGCAAAGGCATCTTCGGCGCCGCCGCCAGCGAATCGAAAGCGCAGCTCGAGTCTTGAAGATTTAAATAATGGGACTCATTAGTTTATAGTGCGCTCAATGTTCCAGGAGCTGGCGACCGCGCCATGAAAAAGCTTCTCTACGGCGCCGCCGCGCTCGTGCTCACGCTTGCGCTGGCAGCAGCTGCGCTCTTCAACACCGCCGTCGGGCAGGATACGTTGCTGCGGGGTGCCCTGAGCGCGCTGCTCGTGCCCCCTCCCGCACAACCGGAAGGGCTGCGCGTGGTAATCTGCGGCAGCGCCTCACCCCTTGGCAACGATCCGGATAGAGCCCAGGCGTGCATCGCGGTGCTGACGCCCGAGCATTTTTTCCTGGTTGATGTCGGTGCACGTTCGCCGCTGCGCATAGCGCAGGCGCAGCTGCCCATGAACCGTCTCACCGCGGTGTTCCTGACCCACTATCACTCCGACCATATCGCGGCGTTGCCCGACGTCAACCTCACAAGCTGGGTGCAGGGACGCAAAGGGCCCCTGGAGGTGTACGGACCGGCCGGCATCCACGATGTAGTCGATGGCTTCAATCGGGCTTATCAGCTAGACCGGGGCTATCGCACCGCACACCACGGAGCCGAGCTGCTGCCACCTGCCGTCGGGCCCATGACGCCCAGGGAAATCACGCCGGGTAATGTGGTGTGGGACGACGGGAGGCTCAAAATCACCTCTTTTCTGGTGTCGCATCCACCCATCCATCCCGCAGTCGGCTATCGCATCGACTACCGCGGCCGCTCCGTGGTGATTTCCGGCGACAGCAATGCGGCCGACAGTCTGTTCGCCGCCGCGGACCGTGTCGATCTGCTTCTGCACGACGCTTTGTCGCGCAGCCTGCTGGATCCGATGATTGCAGCCGCCACACAGAACAACATCCCGGTCCTGCCGAAAATCATGAAGGACGTGATCGATTACCACGCCGATACGCTGTCCCTGCCGGAGCGCGCCCGCGCTGCCGGCGTGCGCCAGCTTGCCTATTACCATCTGGTTCCCGTCCCCATGACCGGGTTGACCGAACGCGTGTTTCGGAGGGATCTGCCCGACGATGTCATTCTGGTGAATGATCTGCAGACCTTCGACCTGCCACCCGACAGCACGGAGATCGATATCAGTGGCCCTTAATCCGCGCCAGGAGCGCAGCCTGACTACCCAGACGGCCCTGATGGACGCCGCGGAAGCCCTGATTGCCGAGCGAGGGTTGGAAAACGTTTCCATTCGCGCCATCGTGGCCAAGGCCGGGCAGAAAAACGAATCGGCGTTGCAGTACCACTTCAAGAGCTTTCAGGGCCTGATCGTGGCCATCCACAAGCGTCGCTCCACGGAAACGCAGGCCCGGCGCGCGGAGCTGTACGCCAAGCTGCTCGCCGAAACCCCCGAGCCCGACCTGCGCCAGCTCTGCCTGTTGATGGTACAACCGTCCTTCGACCTGGCCTGCGCCAGTGTCAGCTTCCGCCGTTACGTGAAAGCGTTCGGTCACGAGCTGGCTCTCAGCGAAACCTCAGCGCTGGCGCTGGCCACCACGCACGGCGGGGGCGGCGAAAGTGGCCAGCAACTTGGTCTGCTGCTGAAAGGCGCCCTGCCTCAGCTCAGCATGGACGCATTCCGCCGGCGCATGGAAACGGCCGTGCGTCTCTGTTCCGCGTCGATGTACCACCAGGCGCGACAGAAAACTGCCTTCCGCGGCGCGGAGGCTGATCTCTTTCTGCACAGCCTGGTCGATGCGTTGGTGGGCTTGTTGAGCGCGCCCGAATCGAAGGAATCTCGTGCGCTTGCCCGCAAACTCAGCTCCGACCAGCCATCCGCCAGCTGAGGGCCGTTGCAACCAGCCCAAGCAGCAACGCCAGCAGCAATCTCGGGTCCCCCAGGTGGAACCAGGGATCCAGCGGGAAGGCGATGGTCTTGGCCATGGCCGCCACCTTGAACTCGTGAGAACCCTGAAACGCAGGGTTGGTGGCTATGTCGAGCATATCGCGACGGCTGCGGTACCGCATGGCAGCGCCGGTAGTCCACGCCTCCATGCCCGGTGCATTCATCAGATCCATGGCGTGGTTGGCAGCGGAGCCGAACAGCACCGGATGAGAAGCACGCGCAAACAGCGCCGGGTACATGTACGCCATGTACTTATCCAGCACCTCCCCTGAGGATTCGTCCGGTTCCACACCTTCGATCTGCAGGGGCCGCTCGTACATATCGATGACGTTCACCATCACGAAGTCATCGCCCGTGTCTTCTTCCATGAACCGACGCAACAGCGCGACCGCCTCCGGTGCGGGAGACGGGTCACGATCGGTGAACTGCGTGAGGTACTGCTCGATCTCGGCCTCGGACAACGGCCCACCGAAGGACGTGTACCAGCCGAAGAAGGCTGCGTACACGATGGCAGAAACGAGCCAGATCCAACGTATCGAAGTCATGCGCTGCGCCTCTCAGCCGTAGATGACCACGGCAATAATAATGACACCCATTATTAAATGCCACCCCGCCAGGCAAGCACCGCGGAGACAGGCCGCCTCGTCGGGACAAACGTCATCGTGGAACCGCTGATACACTTCGATCTTTGGACCGTCCCCGGACTTCCATGAACGACCATCCCGATCTCTGCGCCGAGCTGCAGGCGCTGTGGCACCGCGATTTCCCGCTGTCACGTACCATGGATATGCGCCTGATGTCGTTCGCTGACCACGTGCTCACCAGTCGCAGCAGCCTCGAGCCCAACACGAATGTGCACGGCACCGCCTTTGCAGGCAGCCTGTACGCGATAGAGTCTCTCACCGCGTGGGGTCTGTTGTGGCTGGAACTGCGCATCGCCGGATTGCACGCATCCATCATCCACGCGTCCGGCAATATCGAGTTCTTCACGCCGGTGCGCGAAGCCATTGTCGCGCGCTCGGCCTTTGCCGGGCGGGAAGACACCATTGACACCCTCACCCGCACCGGACGCGTGCGCCTGGAACTGACGACCGAGGTGTTGAGCGGGGAAGCGGTCGCGAGCCGCTTCGAAGGCGTGTACGTTGTGCGTCTGATGGAGTAACAAGAGAAGAGGTCTGCCATGCATCAGCTTGCCCCAGTCGAAGTCGGCCTCGTGGTGCAGAACCTCGAGCGCATGCTCGCGTTCTACACCGACGTGCTGGCCTGCACCGAGGCGCGCCGCGCCGACATTCCGGGCCCGTTATCCAGCGCCATCAGGACCGCGCCGGACGGCTACGTGAACGTGTGGCTGAAAACACCCAACGAAGAGGTGATCAAGCTGGTAGCCCCGCCAGCGACACCCGCCAGGCCAGCCGCACCGGAATTCTCAAGCGAGCGAACCGGCTTCGCCTATCTGACTTTTTACTGCGAGAATCTTCAGCAAACCCTTGATATTGCAGTAAAAAATGGCGCGATTGTTCGCTCAGACCCATCCACTCTGTCCGGCGATATCGGCGTTAAGCTCGTGTTCTTCGAAGACCCGGAAGGCAACGTCATCGAACTGGTGGAACCCGTCGGTTGACGGCAGACAGCTAAACGAACGGGTCGACGAAGCGGATGTTGTCCCGCTCGATACCTTCGCCAACAATTTCGAGCCCGCCGGTTCTGACCATCCACTCCAGCCGATGGTCGCGGTACTCCCGCTTGAACAAACCCTGCTCCATGGCCTCGCGCACCGCTTCGAGGCTGACAGCCGGGCTGTCGAAGGCCACCGCGGACGCCGCCTCGCGGCATGAGGCGACGCTGGGGCGTTCGTTCGCCCGCGCAAGCCAGTCGGCGACGGGGCCGCTCGGCACAGCACCGAAACCGACAGCGCCGTTCACAAACGGAGCCACGCATAGATCGCCCCACCCGAAGTCCGCACCATTGAACCACTCAGCATCGCCGAGCTGGCGTTCCAGCCAGACATACCACCGTGCCAGCTGGGCAAGTCCGTCCGCAAACATACGCTCGCCGAGCGCCCCCTCACCTCTTCCGAAATGACGGATTTCCGACAAGCCCCAGGTAATCGCCTCGAAGTGTGTGTCCATCACTTCTTCCAGCAGGCGCACACGTGCGCGCTCGCGCGGTGAGGCGGGCAGCAAAGCCGGATCGGGCCAGCGGTCTTCCACATACTCCAGGATCACCGATGAGTCGAAGAGCGCCAGGTCGCTACCCTCCACCAGCGCTGGCACTTCGCCGCGAGGGCTCACCGTGGCAAACGCATCCGGGGTCGAGCCGCTGCCAATGGCGCCGGGCATCTCGGTCGTAAAAGCCACCCCTTTCTCCGCCAGAGCAATTTTCACCTTCTGTCCATAGGGAGACAGCGGATGATCGTAAACCTTAATTGTCATGAAACCTCACTCCAGGAAGACGGGCGCAGCTTATCGCACCAAGCCGGTGTGTATGTTGCGGTGACCACAACCGGAGAGCTGACGGAGCCGACCCAGCTCTCAGGCAAATACCACGGTCCGGTCACCGTTCATGAGGATGCGCTGTTCCGCGTGATAGCGTACCGCCTTTGCCAGAACGCTGCGCTCGATATCTCGGCCCATAGCCACCAGCTGCGCGGGCGTGTGGCGGTGCGTCACGCGTTCAGCACCTTGTTCGATGATGGGGCCCTCGTCCAGATCGGCTGTCACGTAGTGCGCGGTGGCCCCGATGAGCTTCACGCCTCGATCGTGAGCCTGATGATAGGGTCTGGCGCCTTTGAAGCTGGGCAGAAAGGAATGGTGGATATTAATGATCCGCCCCTCCAGCCGGGCGCAGAAATCGTCGCTCAACACCTGCATGTAGCGAGCCAGCACCACCAGATCAATGGCTCGCCGATCAACCTCCTCCAGCACCATGCGCTCCTGGTCGGCCTTTGTGTCAGGCGTCACTGGCAGGTGCAGAAAGTCCACGTCATGGGAGGCCGTCAGAGCGTAGGTGTCACGGTGATTCGACACCACCAACTCAACATCGATGGGCAGCTCGCCGATCCGCGTGCGATACAACAGATCTGCCAGGCAATGATCGAGCCGCGATACCATGACCAGCACCCTGGGCTTTACCCGCATGGGCCACAGCTGCCACTGCATGGCAAATTCCCGGCCCAGCGGGTTGTAGGCGTGCTGCAGAGCCTGCAGCGTGACAGGGCCCGCGAAGTGCACCCGCATGAAGAACCGACCGGTGTAGGGATCGCCGAACTGATCGCTGTCTATGATGTTGCATTGCCGTTCCAGCAGCCACGCGGAAACGGCGTGCACGATACCGGTGCGATCCGGGCAGGCAAACGTGAGGACGAAGTCGGGCAGTTCGTCGGGCAGCTGATCAGATGGTTCGTCCGGCACGGCCTTGGTTGGGCAGCGACGCGCAAGGTCGCTGCCCGTGCGGGGTCAAACGCGCTCTATGATGATCGCCGGCGCCATACCGCCGCCGGCACACATGGTGATGAGGCCGCGCTTGAGGTTCTGTCGCTCCAGTTCATCCAGCACCGTGCCGATGAGGATCGACCCGGTGGCGCCAATGGGATGTCCCAGCGCCATGGCACCGCCGTTCACGTTCACACGCTCACGGTCGAGCTCGAGGTCGCGAATGAACTTCTCGGCCACGACGGAGAACGCCTCGTTGATTTCCCAGAGGTCGATGTCGTCTTTCGTGAGGCCAGCACGCTCCAGCACTTTCTTTGCCGCCGGGACGGGCGCGTTGAGCATGAGCGTGGGGCAGTCACCCATGTTGGCCATGGCAACAATTTTCGCGCGCGGCGTCAGCCCGTTGTCGTTCGCATAGCGCTCCGAAGCGAGCAGAATCGCGGCTGCGCCGTCTACCACGCCGGAAGAGTTGCCTGCGTGATGTACGTGGTTGATGCGCCCTTCCAGCTCCGGATAGCGCTGGTGAACCAGCGAGCCGAAGGTCGTGTCGCTGCCCTCTTCGATGGGTGCTGCGGCCATCATATCGAACACCGTCTTCAGCTCAGCCAGCGATTCCATGGACGTGCCCGGACGCGGAAACTCCTCGTGGTCGAGGGCCACGGTACCGTCATCGTTGTAGACGGTAACCAGCGATTTGTCGAAGCGGCCTTCCTCGATGGCACGAGCGGCGCGCTGCTGGCTCACGACTGCAAGACGGTCGACGGCTTCCCGGTCGATGCCTTCCAGCGTGGCAATGGCGTCGGCGCAGACACCCTGCTGCGTCTGCGGGTGCATGTCCCGAAGATGCAGGTTACCTGCATCGAACACAGGCGGGATGGACGGATCGCGCATGGTGGCCGTGAGGCTCATCATCTCCGTCCCGCCGGCAATGACCAGATCTTCCATGCCGGCCATGACCTGTGCGGCAGCCATGTTCACGGACGTAATGCCGGAACCACAGAACCGGTCCAGCGTGACACCGGACGCCTTGATGTCGTAGCCGGCGTCCAGCGCCGCCATACGACCGAGGTCAAAGCCCTGCTGCCCTTTCTGCGAGCTGGTGCCCCAGATGACGTCGTCCACCTCGGCCGTGTTCAGGTTGTTGCGCTCCTTGATGGCTCCCAGAACCGTGGATGCCAGGCGTTGCGGATGCAGGTGAGCGAGTGCGCCGCGTCCCTGCTTACCGATGCCCCGGGGCGTGCGGCACGCGTCGATGATGTATGCGTCAGACATGGTGGGCTCTTCCTCAAAGTTTTCGAAGCCCCCAAGTGTACGCTTTTCTGCGCAGCTAGGGTGTAAACTATGGCATCGGTTCGCGCAGGCGGACGGCAGCCATGTATCTGAATGTCAACATCACCACCGATCTGAAACACCCCGGCGAAGAGGTCTGGCACGTCCTCAAGGACTTCGGCGGCCACTACCAGTTCAATCCGCTCATCGAGTTGTCACCCATCACCAACGGCATTGCGGAGGGGCTGGGGGCGGAACGTCTGATCACCATGTACGACGGCAGCGAGATGCTGCAGACGATCCTCGACTACGAAGAGGGCCGCTCCATGCTGATCGGCTTCACGGAAACCAGCCTGCCCATCAATCACGGCACCGCCCGTTTCACGCTCGACCCCGCAGACCAGGATTTCTGTCGCCTTGCGGTGGATGTGCAGTTCGAACCCAAGGGCGGTCGGCTCGGCGGCGTTCTCGCTGTGATCTACAAGCCCACAATCCGCCATCGCTACAACCTCATCGTGCGCGGTCTCAAGCACTTCGTCGCCACCGGCCAGGCCGTGGGCCAGCGCGTACCCTGATGGACTGTCCCAAGTGCCATAGCGCCATGCGGCTGAAACGTTTCGGCAAAGACATTGCCGTGCACCGGTGCGAAACCTGCGCGGGGTTGTGGTGCCCCGGCTACGATCTGGACGCGCTGAAGCGGGCACCCATGATCGATGTGCTCGATGTGGGCGACGCAGCCCTCGGTGCCATCTACGATCGCGTCGCGAACATACCCTGCCCCGCATGCGGCACAGCCATGACCGCTGAGCAGGTCGTGGGGCAGCCGCACATCACGATCGACTCGTGCAAAAGTTGCGATGGGCTCTTCCTGGACGCCGGGGAACTCAAAGACCTGAAACACCATACCTTCGGTGACTGGTTGAAGGCCATCGAGTTGAGGCTCTGGCTGCCCTGAGGGATCAGGCAAGAATCACCTCGCGGCGGCGTTCTGTTTGCCATAAGCTGAACTCGGGAGGACGAGACGATGAGCGGCTACAATCCGGACTACAACCCCACGGGTATAGAAGGCGGGCTGGACACCAACACCCTGCCCTGGCTTTCGCTGGCCCAGGCGCCCGGCCTGCGCCTGAAACCGCTGCGCGCCAGCATCGAATCCGGCATGTTCTCTGCCATCGTGCAGATCGAGGCGGGCGCAAGCCCCCACATGCTGTACCTCGGCGCTGCCGACCTCTACCTGCTCTCGGGCGAGATGTCCTGCCCGGACGGTGATTTCCACGCGCAGCTGGAGCCTGGCGTGTGGGGATTCATTCCGGCCAACACCCGCATTCAGGGATTGCGCGTTGCCCGTACTGTCGAGTATCTCTGCAACTTCTACGGTCCCGTAGCGTTCATAGGCGACAGCGGCGCCATGACAAGTCTGTGCACAGCGAAGGACGTGCTGAGCGGTGCCCGTGACGCCGGCATCACGCTGGTGCCCAACACCCTGGCAGAGTGCATGCAGCCTCGTCCTGAGAACGTCTCCGCTACCAATGAGCCGCTGGCTATTGCCGACGATGACATGAGTCGCCTCGCAACCCGCAGTGACGGGCCCGCACACGACACCGGCTCGCCCTATTTCATCGACACCCGCGCCGTGCCCTGGATTGTCAACCCGGACCTGCCTGATATCGCATTGAAGGTCCTGCGGGTGAGCGAAGAAACCGGCATCACGTCCCTGATCGTGCGTCACAACGGCGTTGCCGGGCCTCACTATCATCTGGGCGCCGCCGATTTTCTGGTATTGAGCGGCCGCATCGGCTATCGCGCCGGCCCTGCGGAAGGCTACGGGCCGGGCATGTGGTTTTACGAACCGGCGGGCGCACGGCACGAAGCCACTCAGCGCATAGGCGACGATGAAGACCTCATCTACACCGCCAACGTCTATGGCCCGGTGCAGTTCGACGAAGGCGAAGGCACGCCGATCGCGGCGATACAGTCGTGGATGCAGTACAAAGCGCTGGCCGATGCGCAGGGCATCAACCTCGTGCGCAATGCGGGAAACACAGCCGATACGCTGCTTGCCTGGGCGCCGGTGACGACAACGGCAGCCTGAGCGGGAGACTTACCTCGACACCAGAACCCGTTGTCCGGTGGCGAGATCAACGAGAAACACAGCGCCGTTCAGGTCAAGCACATAAGCAGTTGCGGCCTCCGCGCCCACTACCGCCACAGGCGCGGTAGACACAGGGCCGCCGGCGTCCAGCGGCGCCAGCAGTTCGTTCGTTCCGCCCCCGTCCAGCGCGGTGCGCGCAATGGTGCCAGCCAGCGTTTCGTCCACCAGGGACAGCATGGCTTCGCCATCAACCGATAAACTGCCTTGCCGGGACGGCAGCAGCACAAACGGTCCGCTGCCCGCGTCAGCGGCAATCTCCTGAAGGGTTGCCTCGCCCGCGCCGGTCAGATCGACGCGGACAATTCGTTTGTCGGTAGGACCGAGGGGAAACGGGAACAAACCGCTCGAAGATCCCAGGTCGAGATCCAGCAGCAGTGTTTCCCGGCTTTCGTCCAGCAACACGTCGCGTACCGTTGCACCATCCATGCGCCACAGTTCGGCCCGATCACCCGAGGCGAGATCAACGGCAACCAGGCGGGAGTCGAAGCGCCCCGCATCAGTCACATAGGCGGTCTCCCTCGCTGCATCGACGGCGACACCTGTGATGAGCTCGAAGGGTGCGCCACTGCCCACCGAGCCGCCGGAAGCGACGCGGGACCCTCCGGAGCTGAGCGTAACCTCGAGCAGCTCTTCGCCCGCCAGCGACGGTACCCACGCCATGGTTTCGTCCCGGGAGATTGCAAAACCGTTGGGAAGCCCGTTCAAACCACCAAACACCAGCCCAAGCTGCGGCGGTATGCGCCCGGCCAGGGTACGTTCACCGGTTGCGGGATCGAAGCGCACCACACTCGTCAGGTTGTACAGCAACACGCCGTCCTCGCCGAGGCGTCCACCACTGAGCGCAGTGACGATGGCGCCACTACCGGCCCGGGAACTGGCGAGCACATCCAGCGTCTGCGTGGTGCGGCTGACGGCCACCACCTCAGCCGACGCCTGAGAGACGTAAAAGAACGCATCTCCGGACACCGACAGGCCTACAGTTGCGGTGCCGACGCCGCCATTCGGCGTGATCACTCCAAGCTGTGTGCCGCTGCGGTCGAGGCGCCGCAGCCGGCCATCGCCGGTCAACGCGATGAGCTCTCCGGCATCCGCGTCAAACTCGACGTTGTACAACCCTGCTGATGCAGCCGACAGCGTAAACGCCAGCTGCACGTCCCCCGTTGCCACGTCGTAGGCATACACAGCCCCCTGCAGATCCACCGCAAACACCGTGTTCCAGGCGGGCGCGTAGGTTGCGTCCAGCAACGTTCCCGCGATCGTCACCCCCCCGGCGCCAACACGGCTGGGCGCCGTATCGCGTCCGATGTCGAAGCGCCACAACCCGCTGTTGCCGGGGGTCATCAGAAAGAGTCGATCGGTTGCGGGATCGATTGTCATGGCGGCAAACGGCGGCAGCGTAAATCCGGCTGCGATCAGCTCAGTGCGATCTCCTGTGGCCGGATCAATGCTGAGCACACGGCCGGAATCCAGCACCAGAATGTTACCGCCGCTATCCACCTGCACAGCGTTGGGGAACGTCCAGAGGGGACCGGCACCGCGCTGCGCCGACGCCACCAGCGCAACTAGGCCTGTGGCGGGATCGATGCTGAACAGCAAACGCTGCCCCCGATCGATGACGTACAACAAGCCCGCCGCCCTGTCGAAGGCAGTGGCAGCAGGCACTGTGAAAATGAGCTGCCGACGCACTTCAGCCACCAGGCGGCCGAGCTCGCCCTGCGCATCTTCGGTCTCGATCACGAGTTCATTGAGACCCTCGGCGAGGTCCACCGCAGGTACGCGCCAGCTGCCATCGCTCTGCGCCGTTCCCGGCCAGCTCGCGCCATTCACAGAGACTGTGACGCTGACGATGTCATCGCCATCGGGATCGTTAGGCGTACCGCTGAGTGGCAACTGCGCCAGATCGGTTACGCTGCCAGCCAGAGGAAAGGTCAGCGCGAACACCGGCGCATCGTTCGCCGGTGGTGGCGGCGAACCGCCTGTGGGCGGGCTCGAGGCCGAACCACCGCCGCCGCCACCGCAAGCCGCGAGAGCAACGGCAGCGCACACCGTGAGCAGCGTCTCGACCAAGCGCTTCGATGGGCGTCGCGGGTTCATGACGCCATTGTATTCAGATCGCCGGGGGGCTGGTCAAACCGCCAGACGGTAGGCTGCGAGAGCCGCATCATGGAACAACCAGCGCTTCTCGTCGTCCGACGCATGGGCCGCCACCCGCTTGAACGCGTTCCACGTCACCCCATAGCTGGCGAAGAGTTTCTGCACGGGGAAGTTCGACTCGAAGATGCATCGCGCCGGGCCGAAGGCATCGATGCAGGCATGCATCCACGGCGCCCATGCTCGGGCCGTTTCCTCGGATGTCGGTGGCACCGTTCGATCGACACCGTCGCCCCGGGAACGGATCGGTACCGCGCCCAGCTTGATGAACACGTTGTCGCGGGCGGCCACAGCCCGTATGCCAGCCTCCCAATCCGTAAACACCGCCTCACGCTGCTGCGCATACGGCCCGCCCAGAATCGGTACACCCGTGTGGTTCAGCACGATGGTCAGGTCCGGAACGAGGTCGGCCAGAGCTGCCACTTCCTCGAGCTGCGGATGGTACACCCACACATCCAGCGCAAGCTCCAGGGCCGCCATGACACGGGCTGCGGCAACCACCGCAGTGTCGAGCAGCAGCCCGGGCGTTGCCACCTGACTCGTGATGCGCTCGCTGGCATCCCACGCGGTCGTGAAACGCACGCCCCTGAAACGCCCGCCGGATACCGCGAGATGCTGTTCGAAAACGGGCTGCGTGGCGGCCCCCAGCGTCAGATCCACATTGCCGACGATGCCTTTACAGAAGGCAACATCTCCAAAGGTCCCGCTGTCTGCCATGGCCGCACAGCCTGTCACGAATTCCGTCTCGCCGAGGGAACGCAGCGCTGCGGGGCCATCGCGGCGGTACATGGAGTGACACTCGGCATACACCGTGGCCACGATGTTGTGGCCGCTGGTCAGATCGTCGAGCAACTCGGGCACCAGGTAGCGATGGCCGCTGCGCACCCAGAGGTGGTGATGGGCATCTACGATGGGAAGATCCGGTTCGAGCGGCCTTTCCTGCACGCCGGCCAGCCAGACATCGTCGGGTACCGATTGCCCCATGATCTTTTTTTCCCTTTCGGCCATGCGAGCTACTCCGATGATGAATGCCGTTTCGCGTCCAGTGTCAGGCGCGCATCGCCCGGGTCGCGCACCAGCATCCGCCGCACCCGCGGGCGTTCTGCACCGCGGTGCAGGGCGCGAATGCGATCGTTGATCCTGCCATCGTCCTGCGTGGTGCGACTGTGCAGCCTGACATAATCGGCCCAGGTCGGCAGCTCGAAGCGCTCGATCCACTGACCACTCTGCTCGACATTGCGCAGCAGGGTCCACTCGCGAGCGCCATCCCGCCGACGTATCCGCTCGCGTTCCTGCATGAGAACCATGAACTCAGGCACATCCGGCTCGTCGATCAGAAACTCCACAGCCACTGACACGGGACCACTGCGCGGCACAATGTCCAGCGCCACAGCCGGTTCCTGCCAGCGCCCCAGCGGGTCGAGGTTCAGCTCCGTGCGATCGGGCAGCGGCCAGCGGATCCCCGTAAGCAGCCCCGCCAGCAGCGCGGCCGCGGCAAACTGCAACGCCACAGGCAGCGAATAGCTTTCCACCTGCAGCCCCCAGATCCAGCTTCCCAATGCCATGCCGCCAAAGGTGAACATCTGATAGAACGACATGGCGCGCCCCACCACCCACCGCGGCGTGGACAGCTGCACTGTCGTATTGAACAGCGCCAGCGTGAGCACCCAGCCCCACCCGCTCATGGCCACGGCAACCAGTGTGACCAGCAGCCAGGGACTGACGCTGGCAACGAGCACGCTCACCAGCAGCGCGAGAAACGACAGGCGCACCATCTGCTCGCTGCTGAGCGCCTGAGCAATGCGCGACGAGGTAAGTCCGCCGATTACCGCACCCACGCCGAAGCCACCAAGCAGCACACCAAACACCAGGGAGTCACCGCGAAGAAGATCCCGGGCAATGAGCGGCAGCAATGCCAGCACGGCCACGGCGCCGAAACCAAACAGAAAACCGCGCGCGTAAAGGAGCTTCAGCTTCGGCGAGAGCCTGACGTAGCGGATACCGGCACGGATTGCCGCGGCGAGCGATTCGCGATGGACTTCGGCGACCGCAGGCGGGCCCCGCCACGACCACAATGCAGCCAGCAGACCCAGATAGCTGAGGGTGTTCACCACGAAGGCGGCCACGGCCCCGAACGCGGCAACAATCAACCCGCCGACAGCGGGTGCCACACTGCGGGTCACGTTGAACCCAACCCCGTTCAACAGCACCGCCGAAGGCATGAGGTCCATACCGACAAAATCCCGCACCGACGCCTGCCATGCCGGATTGTTGAACGCCGCACCGCAGCCGAGCAGAAACGTGAACGCCAGAAGTGTCCACGCATTGATCAGGTCCAGGTAGGTCACCACCGTCAATGCCACGGACACGGCCAGCATGAACAGCTGCGACGCAAGCATCACGCGGCGGCGGTTGTAGCTGTCTGCCACCGCACCGGAAATCAGGGAAAACACCACGATGGGGAGGGTCGTCGACGCCTGCACCAGCGCCACCTGCGTATCGGAGCCCGCGATCAGGGTCATCAGCCATGCGGCACCCACGGCCTGCACCAGACCACCGAAGTTCGACGCTATGCTCGCCAGCCATACGGCCCGGAAGATCGGCACGCGCAGCGGCGCGAAAGGTGAATTGTCGCGCATCGAGGCCACGACCCGCACTGAAGGACAACCGCAAACGATAGCAGGTCTCGCCACGCAACGGGCTGCTGAGGCCGGGTGCGCGGTTGTATACCTTCGGGTACGCTCTCAGATGACCCGCGACGGATACACCATGCACGAGTCTCACCCAGATGGCTGAAGCGCCCATCCCCACGGAGGCGGTTACACCCTCGACACCCCCTGCCCTCACGTTCAATGCCAAGTTCGCCTACGGCGTCGGGCAGGCTGCAGAAGGGTTGAAGAACGCCACCTTCAGCATGTTCGTGCTGTTCTACTACAACCAGGTGCTCGCGCTGCCCGCGACCCTCGCGGGGCTGGCACTGTTCATTGCCCTGGTGTTCGACGCCGTTACGGACCCACTGGCAGGTTCCGTCTCAGACAACTGGCGTTCACGCATGGGCCGGCGCCATCCTTTCATGTATGCCTCCGCCGTACCGCTGGCGATCATGTTCTGCCTGCTGTTCATGCCGCCCGACGGCCTTGGCGAATGGGGACTGTTTGCATGGCTGACCACGTTTGTGGTGCTCACGCGGGCGTCGATGACCCTGTACCACGTACCGCATCTCGCGCTCGGCGCCGAGCTGTCCGACGACTACACCGAACGCACACGCATCGTGTCGGTTCGGTACTTCATGAACTTTGTCGGTTACCTGCTTGCGTACTATCTGGGTTTCGGGCTGTTCTTTGCCGACACGGCAGAGTTCCCGCGCGGTCAGTTCAACACCGCTGCTTACGCCCCGTTTGCGCTGGTGGTTGCCGTGCTGATGGCTGTGACGATCATCTGGTCTGCCTGGGGCACGCACAGCCGCATCCCCTTCCTGCCCAGAGCCGTGGGCGCCGACGAACGACTGACGTTTCGCGAAGTGTTCGTCCGCACGTTCCGGGAAATGGGGCAGGCGCTGAAAAACCGGTCGTTTGCCTGGACCTTCGGCGGCACGCTGGTGATCTTTGTCATGGTCGGCACAGACAGCGCCCTGAATCTGTACATGTTCGAGTATTTCTGGGAGCTCAGCTCGCGCGAAAAGCTGATTCTGATGCTGCTGTATCCGCTCGGCATCATGACGGGTACGGCCCTGGTGCCTCAGCTGCACCGCATGGTGGACAAGCGCCACGGCATCACCATCGGCATCGTCGGCTGGTCTTCGTGTCAGATCATTCCCATCTTTCTGCGCTTTCTGGGTTGGCTGCCCGAAAACGGCACCCCGGAGCTGGCGACGACGCTGACCGCCATCAAATTTGTCCAGGGCATCGCCGCGGCACAATCACTCGTGAGCTTTCACTCCATGATCGCCGACATTGCCGACGAGCACGAGCTGACCACCGGCAAGCGCCAGGAAGGAATCTTCTTCGCAGCGGGTTCCTTTGCTTCCAAGACGACAACGGGGCTGGGATCGTTTCTGGCGGGCGTAGGCCTCGATCTGATCAACTGGCCTACCGGAGAGCACATACAGAGCGCAGCCGACATCCCCACGCACACCCTCGCCAACCTCGCGATGCTGTACGGACCCATCGTCTCCGGCTTTGCGGTCGTGAGCGTGCTGCTGGTAGTGCAGTGCAAGATGACCCGCGCGCAGCACGATGCCGTCACCGTGCAACTCACCGCCCTGCGCGCGGAACGTTCCTGACCGACGCTGCTACCAGCTGGTGCTGGCGCGGGATACGGCACTCAAAGACGGTGCCCGGCCTTCACGTTGCTGCCAGGCTAGCGACTCTTCGCAGGAAGTGGCTTCCAGCGCGCCGCGCTGTTCGGAAAACGAGAACGAGCCGGCGGCTTTTTCGAGCGTCAGCGACAATGCATCGCGAGGCTCGAGCGTCAGCGGCACCGCGTATGGCGGCACGCTGTCCAGTTCGACCCGGTAGCTTCCGCCGGGGAGGAAAATGCGTTCCTCGTTGCCGAGCATGCTTTCCGCCACAACCGTTTCCCCGTCCAGCACCCGGAACTGAGTACCAACGGTCGCTTCCAGCGCCTTCCTGAGCTCAGCGGCGCTGCCCGCGGTGACAAAGCGACCGCCTGCGGCTCCGGCAATGGCTTCCAGACCGGCCATGTCTTCGTCTTTTTCGTTCCCGAGACCAAAGCCGATGACATGTACGGTGACACCGGTTTCGGCTAGGCTGCGAGCGGTGTCCACAGGATCGCCGCCGCAGCTTTCAATGCCATCCGTCACCAGCACGACGGCACGGTCCGCTTCCAGGTCGGCAAAGTCTTCACCGGCGCGTTGCAACGCCAGCGCAATGGGTGTCTGGCCCCGCGGCTTCAGCGCAGTGACGGCCGTGCGCAACTCAGCCCGATCATCGCTGCCGAAAGGCACCAGCAGCTCTGAGTCGCTGCAGTCATTCGCCTCGCTGGGACTGACGCTGCCGTACGCGCGCAGGGCGACATCCAGATCCCGGGGCAGCCAGTCGGCAGCATCGAGGAGGATGTTCCGGGCGACCGCCATCTTCGGCTCACCATCCATACGTCCCCACATGCTGCGCGACGCATCGATGACAATCTGCACTGCCCGTTCGTTGAGCGACATGGCCGGAAGACCTTCATACACCGCCGCAACGTCCAGCGCCGCGCAGCTTGCATCGTGCACGGCCACATCCAGCACCGTTTCGGCGGTCTGTTCGTCCAGACTGGTCGCGCGGGCAACAATACGGTTTTCGCCCACGGAGAGCGGCAGCCGCGCTGCGAAGGTGCCGCCGGTCATCGTGGCACGTACCGCGGGCGCTCCGTTTACGCTCAACTGAACCTGCTCCACACCGGTGGTGCGCAGATTCATGAATGCTTCCGGCAGTTTGGAAGGATCTGTCACCTGCACGAAGCTGCCGCCCGTACCCATGGCAATCTCTTCCAGCATGGCGGCACCGCTGTCACTGCCGCCCAGCAACATCGTGTGTACCGTCACACCCTGCGCAATCGCCTGCCGGGTCGCTTCACGCGCCTTGCGTTGATTCGACTTGCCATCGGTGAACAGCATGATCAATCGCGAAGAGTCGGGGCGTCCGCGGGCGTTAAACTCCGCAAGGGCCGTTTCGATGCCGGCAGCGATGTTCGTGCCGCCGGAACGCTTCATACGATCAAAAGCGCCAACGACGTGCTTACGGTTGGCAGTAAGCGTCTGCAGCAGCGTCGCCGAGCTGTCGAAGCCCACCACTCCGATGAGCGTATCGCTCTTCGGGGAAAGGCTCTCCACGAATCCGACGGCACCTGCCGAACGGAAATCATCGGGGTCGGTACCGGTAAGACTCTGCGAGCGATCCATCACCAGCATGATGTCAATGTGACGCACACCGCCGATCGCGGAAGCAACGCCTTCCACGTCGAGGTATACCGCCTCGCCGGTAGACAACACATCCTGCGACGGCGCCTGCAGTTGTACCTTGAGCTCCCCCGGCGCCATGCGGGCCAGGCCTTCGTACGGTGTGAGCTTGTCCTGGGCGGTAGAGCCACAGCCGCCATTGAACAGGGCAATGGTGGCGACAATGAATGAGAGCATAGCGATGCGCATGCTTCGGCCTCCTTGTTTCGGCGTGCACAGTTAACGCGTTAAATGAGAACGGGGTCAAAATCCCGGCGCGCGCACGCGTGGCAACGCATGTTATGCCGTCGCGGTAGGGGTTAGCGGGACAGGGTGCTCACTTTGACGGCTTTCCAGGGGTCGCCACACGGCAGAAGAAAGAGGCAATCCGCCGGCCTGTGTATTAGGCTGCGCCGAAAGCACAACACACGGGACCTGACGATGAAGCTACGCGCCCTGTTCGCAACGGCGTTGCTGGTAACTGCGGGCTGCGAATACATGCCTTTTGCCGGCGGCCCGCTGGACGGCACCCCGGCCCCGTCGCCAGCCGACTGGCGTACGCTGGGTGACGTCGACATCGTGCAGCTGGAAACGCTGCGCGAGGGTGAACCCTATTCCGTCAACATCTGGATGATCGCGGAAGAAACGCACCTGTACGTTTACGGTGGCGAGAACTACGCGCAGTGGGCGGAGAACATGGATGCGGCCGACGCGGCGCGCATGAAAATCGAAGGCGCGGTTTACGAGCTGCGCGGCGCGCGGGTGTCAGACGAAGAGGAGTTTGCACGCTTTGCGCGGGCCTGGCTCGCGAAGTATGGCAGTGACCGCACGGACTCTACGGCCGCTGATACCTATCTGTACCGCCTGGTAGCCCGCGACGGGTGACGCTCAGAGAATGCTTGTGCCGCGGTCTTTCCAGTAGCGATCTTTCAACACCCGTTTGTACAGCTTGCCCGTCGGCAATCGCGGCAACTCATCCTCGAAGTCGATTGATCGTGGGCACTTGTGTCTGGCCAGATGCTCGTGGCAGAACGCGATGAGCTCTTCCGCGACCGTATCATCGGCACTTACCCCATCGATGAGCTGTATCGCCGCTTTCACCTCTTCACCCAGATCCTCGTTGGGCACGCCGAACACGGCAGCGTCCATCACCTTTGGATGTGTGATCAGCAGATCTTCCGTCTCCTGCGGGTAAATGTTCACCCCGCCTGAGATGATCATGAACGTGGAGCGGTCTGTCAGATAGAGAAAGCCGTCTTTCAGGAAACCGACGTCCCCCACCGTGCTCAGGGTGCCGTCGGCAGACGTGGATTCGAGGGTTTTCTCTTCATTATTGAAGTAAGAGAACTCCGTTGCCCGCTCGAACCAGAGTTCGCCGGGCTCACCGGCCGGCAGCGGATTGCCCCCTTCGTCCAGCACATGCAAGGTGCCCAGCACGATCCTGCCAACGGTGCCTTTGTGGGCCAGCCATTCTTCGCTGTCACAAAGCGCAAAGCCCAGGCCTTCTGTGGCGCCGTAGTACTCGTGGATGATGGGTCCCCACCAGTCGATCATCTGTTCTTTCACTGCTACGGGACAAGGTGCCGCAGCATGCACCGCCACCTCCAGGGAGCTCAGATCTTTCGCCTTACGCACGGCTTCGGGCAGTTTCAGCATGCGGGAAAACATGGTGGGCACAAGCTGGCTGTGCGTCACCTGGTACTTGCCGATGAGGTCGAGGTACTGTTCCGGGTCGAAGCGCTCCATCACCACCACGGTTCCCCCACGCCGCAGCGTCAGGCCCGTGGCCGCCTGCGGCGCCGAGTGGTACAGCGGCGCCGGGGAAAGGTAGATCATGTCGTCGCGATAGCGCCAGGCCTGATCCAGAAAGCCGAAGAGCGGCAGCGCATCGTCCGGTGTAGTGTCCGGCAGCGGACGGAGAATGCCTTTCGGTCGCCCGGTGGTGCCGGAGGAATACAGCATCGACGTGCCGAGGCGTTCGTCCTGCAGCGGTGTAGCAGGATGCGCGGCCAACGCCTGTTCGTAATTGCGCTCGCTGTCGCCCGCGTCTTCGCCATCTACCACCAGCACCATCTCGATGCCCGGCGCCAGGGCTACGGCCTCACGGGCGACGGCCAGCTTCGCTGCCGACGTGATGAGCACCCGTGACTCGCTGTTGGTGAGGATGTATGCCAGCTCATCTGCCTGCAGATAAGAATTGATGCACGTGTAGTACAGGCCGCTGCGCTCACCGGCTGCGCAGGTTTCGAGATACCGCGCGTTGTTCTCCATGAATATGGCGTAGTGAGCCTCGCGCCCGAGGCCCCGCGCCCGCAGAAAGTGCGCCAGACGGTTCGCTCGCGCCTCGAAATCGCCGTAGGTGATGACCTCGCCGGAACCGGCCATGATCACCGCCGGCCGATCCGGATGCTGTTCCGCGTAGTGTCCCGGGTACACGACGCCCTCCCCGTCTGGTGTTCAGGTCACCGTATAACGAATGGGGATTTCCTCCAAGCCTCGAAGCAGAATGTTGGGCATGTACTCCAGCTCATCGTCGGCACACGCCAGTTCCAGCTTGTCCAGGCGATTGAAAATCTCTTCCCAGGCAATGCACATTTCCAGCTTCGATAGATGCTGACCGATGCACACGTGGATGCCGAAACCGAAGGCAATGTGTCGTTTGGCGTTGGCGCGCGTCACATCGAACTTCATGGGTTCATCGAACACGGCATCGTCGTGGTTCGACGAAAAGTACTTCAGCAGCACCATGCTGCCCTTGGGAATCTGCACACCGCCAAGCTCGTAGTCCTCTTTCGCGAAGCGCCACATGTTCGACGTGGGCGATGCAAGGCGCAGGCTCTCTTCCACCATGTTGGGAATGAGACTGCGGTCGTTTTTCACAAGCGCCATCTGATCGGGGTGCAGGCACAGCTGGCGCATGCACTCAGCCAGTGTTGCCGTGGTGGTTTCGTTCCCCGCAACCAGGAACTGGGTGCAGTACGACAACTGCTCCTCTATCGCCAGCGGGCGGCCATCGTAGGTTGCGTTGGCGACCAGGCCGAGGAAGTCTTCCACCGGTTTGCCACGACGCTCGTTCAATGCGGCGGCAAACCAGTCGTATTCTTCTTTCAGGCCTTTGTTGGCTTCGACCAGCGTGGGCACGTCCGCCATGCGCGACAGCACTGTCACGTTGTCTACGGTCCATTTGAATGCCTTGTCGAAGAGCTCCAGCGGAATCCCCAGCACGTGCATGATCACGGACAGAGGGAGGGGGCGGGCAAAATCTTCGATGAAGTTGCACTCGGTCTTGGTCGCCAGCTTGTCGACGAGGTCTCTGGCGAGCTCACGTATCCAGGGCGCGTACTGCTGAAAATTTTCCGCGGTAAACGAGTCTTTCACAGCGTCGCGATACACCTTGTGCTCCGGGTCGTCGATGGTGAGCAGCGTGCCGCGGCCAAGATTGTAGGTAGTATCCGTCACCGCCTTCACCTCGGGAGGAATCTCCATGGCGGCCCCCATCGCGAGACCAAACTCGTTGGAAAACACGTCCTTCGCCTTGTGCGCCTGGCGCACGAGCTCGTAAGTGGACACGATGTAGATGCCGGTCATCGGATCCTGATACACAGGGGCTTCCTGGCGCAGCGCGGCGTCGAAGTGGTACGGGCACTTCAAGGTCTCCGGGTCCATCAGCGGCATTTCAGCCAGGGGGCGTGTCTTGGTCTCCGTCATGGGTGGCACCGGTGGTAATGGGGTCGAAGATGGTAGCAAAAACCGTCAGCGTTGACTGAATCCTCTCCGGGTTCCTCAGCGCCGCAAGGGCCGGTGGTATATTCAACGCGCTGGGTAGTTTGCGAAGGAGAATCCGTTGAGCAGCGACTCTCTGGATACGCTGAGGACATTACTGGCCGCGTTCGCCGACGAACGCGACTGGCGTCAGTTTCACAACCCGAAGAATCTTGCCATGGCCCTCAGCGTCGAAGCGGCCGAGCTCCTGGAGCAGTTTCAATGGCTCACGCCTGAACAGGCCGTTGAGCTGGACGCAGCACGCCTGGCGCGCGTGGAAGACGAGCTTGCAGATGTGTTGAACTACGTGGTGCGCCTGGCCGACGAGCTGGACGTGGATCTGACGCAGGCTGCGCTTCGCAAGATCGAGAAGAATCACGAGAAATATCCTGCCGAGCGCGTGCGCGGCAGCGCTGCGAAATACACTGAGTACGAACGCGGCGAGAATTAGCGCTTAGCTGCCGCAGGCGGCCAGCTTGCACAAACGGGACTATGCCTCGCCGCGCCTCGCTTGACGCTATGCCACGCCGCGCTTGCGTGCCAGGGCCAGTCCGCCCAGACCTGCCAGCAGCAACAACAATGCCGAAGGCTCCGGAACCTGGCGGAAGTGCAGGCGTATATCGATGCCGATGGTGGTGTCGCCACCCCCTGCGAAGCCGCTGGTGCTGTTCCAGCCGTTTGCGCCCCAGAGGGTCATGATCATGCCGCCGGCACCATCGGAAATGAAGGAGTTGGGACCGATGCTGCCGCTGCTGCAGCAGAGAAGGTTACCGCCGGGAAACCAGATGTCGTCCGCCAGACCCAGGCTGGCAGCAGTGGCCGTGACCGCAGCTGCAGTCGTCAATTCCGTACCAGCCGCGGTGAAGAACATGCCCGTACCACCGGCGTTGCTGAGTGTAGTGGTGCCACCCGTGGACAGGTTCATGGTGACGTTCAGAATGCCGGTTGCGTCGTCAAAGGTGCCGAGGTTGCCACTGCCCGTGATGCTGGCAAGCGTTGCACCGCTCATCGGCGCACCGTCGCTGGCTGCGTGGTAGAGAGATGCGCCGAACCCGGGCACGCCCGATCCCGTAAGCACTTCGTCCACAACCCATAGCGTGGCGTTCGCAAAGCCAGGCACCAGGGCCAGGGTGAGACACGCCAGCAACGCGCGAAATGAGGTCTTCATGGTGTCTAGGTCTCCGGGACAGTACCGCTGATTCTGTTGCCTCAGGGCAGCAACAATAGTGCCAACTCAATTTATGCTTATTTTTCAACACGTTATGCTTTGTAACGGAGATATGAGTGTAAAGTCCCGCGACAGCCCGGAACACTGTCTTTTCAGAGAAAGTACTTAAATTACAGGAGGTTAGCGCCTAGATCGGGACCGCAGCGGCGCACGTCAGAGATCCCGACACCCGCCCCTACTGGACGTGTCCGCACCGCCGTGAAAGGATCGCAGTCATGGCAAGACCCGCTCTCACCGACGAACAGCGCCGCGAAACAAGGCGTGCAATACGCCGCGCCGCAGCCCGGTTGTACGCCGAGAAAGGCATAGGCCAGGTATCAGCGCGCGCCATTGCGGACGCCGCCGGCGTGTCCGTCGGCACGCTCTATTCCTATTTCGACAACCTCACTGCCTTGATGCAGTCGTTGTGGAAAGAGCCCGTCGCCCGGTTCATTGCCGACGCAGAGGCTAAGCTTGCCGAGACCCATGACCCCCGCGAACGGCTGAGGGTGATGCTGGATCTATACGCCGCCTTCGCGCGCGATCAGCGTGAGGTGTACCGGGGCGCCTTTCTGTACGTGCGTCCCCAGAGCCATGACAAGCCCAGCAAAGTGGCGCTGACAGACGACCGGTTCTTCGGCCTGTTCCGCAGCGTCATTGCCACGGCTCAGGCGGAAGGCGTCGTGCGCCCCGGCGACCCTACCCGTCTCGCCGAGACCGTGTGGGCAGGCCTGCACGGGGCGGTGGCGTTGCCCACCAACTTCGACAGGCTAGCCCTGGACGACGCCGATACGATCATCGCCGACATGATCGACGCCATGCTGGAGTGGCTGACGCCCTGACAGGCGCTCAGGCAGCCTGGCGCAGACCGTTCAGCTGCAGGCGTTCGCGCAACGTGGACAGCGGCGTATCCAGCTCGTCTTCCCAGCGCACGAAATTCAGATTGTTCGCCCTGCGACCGTAGGCCCAGCCATCCACGATCGCGTCCATGGCATCTACGGTTATCTCCGGCTTGAGAAACGCCATGTGTGCCGTGGTAACCGCCATGCGCATTGCGTGGTAGGGAAAGCGCAGCTGCGCGAGGTAGAACGCCGCCAGAGCGAGCTCCCCCAGCGGCGACGAGTCGTAGCCCGTCACCACGTGCTGGAAGTCGTGCGTCTGAAACCCACGGATCATCATGAAACTGAGCTCTGACGGTAGCCGGTCGAGCTTGCCGGACGCGTGCAGTTCTTCATTGAAGGTGCGGTAGTTGCGGCCGAGATTGGCCTCCAGCTGGTTCTCCACCACAAACGCATGGTAACCATGGCCCAGCGTGCCGGGCGCGCAGCGCGCCAGGCGATCGAGCTCCAGCGGCTCGGCAATGAAGCCTTCCTCAATGCACTCGCGGGCGCCGGGGATCGCCAGCAGATCGTCCCGATAGGCATCGATCGTTGCCTGCGGCGCAGCTTCGAACCAGTCGTGAAAGAGAAAGTAAACGCCGTATTCCATGGGTGCATCCACAGAACGCAGAAATTTCTCAGCAAAAGCTCGGTCGACAGTGGGCTTATCGGTCATCGCATCAGTCATCGCATCAGTCATCGCATCAGTCATCGCATCAGTCATCGCATCAGTCATGGCTCAAATCCTCTCGAAGTAGTGGCCGCAAGCATAACCCATTAAATGAACATAGTTCAATTAATAATTACATCGCCACCAATCCATAGAGCAGATACAGACCCAGACCGATGCCGAGCAGGCCCGTGAGGCTCGCACCACCCGCCCGCGCAAACATGAACAGCTTCGGTCCGTGTTCGGGCGAATGCGAACCCGCCAGATGGGAGAAACCGATGGCGTGCAGCGCCCGGGCCACCACGAACGACGCAGCGAAGGCTGCGACCACCGCCGTGGAACCCGTCAGCACCTCCAGAGCGCCCAGCGCAACCAGATACATCGCCGCGTTCTCCGCCAGGTTGCCGTGGCGGCGTACTTTGCGTTCCAGCTCGAGATCGCCCGCGCTACCGACACCCTGCCCCGTTTTCGCCCGGTGCATGCCCGCGCTGAACATGAGCAGTTGCTGCAGCACCAGCAGCACGCCGGCGGTTATGGCTGTGTACAGAGGAAGATCCATGCTCGTTTCCTTTTTTCAATGAACGGTGAATTATGTGGCCCGAAAAAATCAACGCAGCGTGGCCAGAGCTGCGTCAAAGAGATCAGCGATCACGGCCTTACGCTCCCCGGCCCGCGCCAGCACACAGCCAGCCACATGTACGCCGAACAGGTGATTCGCCAGCTTGTCCGCATCGTCTTCGCCCGCGTTGCGCAACGCGCGACGGTAGGCACGGCGGATCCGTCCGAAGAATCCTTGAATACGCTTGGCAACTTCGGCGTCGTCGGCGACGGGTTCCCTGGCGGTATTGCACACCAGGCAGCCGAGCCGACCCCGCGGTGAGCCCACGGCTGCCAGCAGCTTGTGGAAGGTGGCGGCAATGGCGTCGACACCCGCATCCGGCTGCTCGAGCTCGCTGAGAAATTCGGCGCCCGCCGTTGCCCCGAAGTCGTCGAGTGCGCGCAGAAACAGGCCGCGCTTGTCTCCACAGGCGTTGTACAGCTGGCGACGGTTCAAGCCCGTAGCCGATTCCAGATGCGTCAACGAGGTGGCTGCATACCCGTACTTGTAGAACGTCATCATCACGTTCTCACGCACCTGATCTTCGATGTACGCACGAGGTCTCGCCATGGCGCTTATTTTTCACCTATCGGTGAAAAAGGCAAGGGCTGTTTATTTCGCGCGTGCAAGGCCCGCCGGGGGTGAATGTCAGCTGTACCCCAATGGCATGCGAGCGAGAGAACACCGGCAGCCGGCTCAAGCGTCGTCGACGATGTCCATGGTCATCACCACACGATCAACCGCCGTCTGTGGCGATCGGTGCACCACACCTTGTTTGCGCCCCCCGCGGAAACGCACGCCTCTGAACAGGCCGATGCTACCGGACGCGAGTTGCTGCACTGCACCTGGATGCACCTGCTGGCAGACGCGGTCGTCCGGCAGGTAGGAGACGTCTTCTGATCGCAGCCATTCACTGCCCGGACCCACGAGCGCACAGATCAGGCGTACCCGGACATTGTCCACGTGAAACCGGGGACACATGGGTTTGCGCGAGTGCACCATACGCAGACTCAGCGCCTTTGCGTCTACCAGCGCGCCGAACTCCCGCACCCAACGGGCCGCCCAGTTCGTAAACGCACCCACATCCTCTACGTCGCCGAAATCGGCAACGCCGCGACGGAGATCCGTCAACAGCGCTGGCGCGTCTACCGCCAGACGCTCGATTTCCAGCGGTGTGGCAAGGCATCGCCGGTCGATGAGAGTGCGCGCGAAACGCCGTACCGATTCAGGCACCGCATCGGGAAATTCCACCAGGTCATCGCGTGTCGTTTCGATTATTTCTCTCCCGCTACGGGCTTGCAGCAATTTCCACCATCACCGAGACGCTGTGTGAAAACCCGTCAGTATCGGCACCCTTCGGGTGATCTCCACGCGTGCTGGTAACGAGAAGGAAACGGCCCGCCGCTCCAACTGTGAAGCTGCATAGTCCCTTAGCGTCCGTGGTGCACGAGGCTGTCGCCTCGTCGTGTGCCGAGCCGCCCTCGGGAAAGAGATGCACAGCCTGCGCGTTGAGCGGACCGCCGGATGCCAGAACTCTCACCTCGAAGCTCTGCCCAACGGCCAGCTCGTTAGGGTGATTCACAAAAACGACTTCGAGCGGATCGCCAGAAGCCGCAACAGCGGCGCGGTCCTGCGAGACGAGTGAGATGTAGGTCAGCGCTTTGTTGAAATATGTGCGGGATCGCACGATGTCTGCGCCTGCAAAGTTGGCTCTGCTGCCCGGGTGCCACTTCTCCTCGCCATCATCCCTGATGAGAGTCCAGGCCATCTGTTCTTCGGCACCTTCCAGCCGATAGGTCCCGGCGTTCTCCAGCTCTACCTCGCCAACCGTGCGGGTCTTGCCTAGGAAAATGAAGGGCACGGGACGCTTGAGGCCGTCCGGGCCGACAACCCACCAGCGGTAGTAGCTGCCGGGACCCGAAGAAGGACGAAAGCGCCTATCGCCAAAGGTGTGATCGAAGCTCAGCCAGGCGCGGTCGCCAGGCTCATAGAAGAAGTTTGGCGCCAGCCACTGCTGATGCGCCTGCGCAGGAAGCACCGCCGTCAGTGCGGCGAACAGCAGCACGCATCTAGTGAACATCTTTCTGCGCTTCGAGGTGCTCAGCCAGCTCACGTAGATACGCAGCAATCTGCGCGCCGGGGACGGAGTGTCTCGCAACGTTAACGAGCTCGACCGACAACGCCTCAGCGATGAGCGGCGCTTCGATCCACTGATCCTGTGCCGCCTGCACACCCTTGGCGATGGCAAGGCGCGCCTTCTGGCGGTCGGATGCGCTCACCTCGGAAATGAGCTCTGTGACGCTTTGCAAGCTCAGGTCGGGCTTGGCTTTAACGGTCACAACGGATGGCCATGAGAGAGCTCCAGAGCAACTTCGGAGACGTTATATCATAACGTCACCCGAAGCGCCGCCGACGGCGTCAGCTGGCTTCAGCCGCCTACGCGGCCTCCGTCACGCCGGCGAACGGCAACCACGCTCGGTCGCGGCGGCATGGCCGGATCAAAATCGGGCCACCGGGTTGTAGGCGCTTCAAAGGTTGCTCTCGCGCCATCGCCCGGATGCTGAATCGACGCAAACAATGTTGCTCCGTCAGGCGCAAAGCGGGGCCCGCACACTTCCGCACCCACCGGTGCCCGAAGAAACGCCTGGCCCGTGCCGCGCAGGGGGCCTTCGGTTTCCAGCGCCCAGATGCCGTCAGCAGCCCCCGTGGCCGGATTGCCATCTGTGGCCACCCACAAGCGACCCGCCGGGTCCACCGCGCAGTTGTCGGGACTGCCGAACCAGCCGTTGGCACTGGTCGCGGCATTCCACGTGGCGCCTACAGCCGGGTCAGCCGGGTCTCCACACAGAACCAGCAGGTCCCAACGGCCCGACTCAGAGCCATGATCGCCGTCAGCCGCAGTGAGTTCGATGATGTGCCCATAGGCGTTGCCGGGACGTGGATTGGCTGTATTCAGATCCTGCGCGCCGCGTGTGGTGTTGTTCGTCAGCATCACGTACACACGATCGGTGCCGGGGTGAGCTTCGATGTCCTCGGGGCGATCCATGGGTGTCGCGCCCAGAAGATCTGCCGCACGGCGGGTTTCAAGCAGCACATCAGCCTGCGACCGAAAGCC
The DNA here is from genome assembly GCA_964651595.1 of uncultured Pseudomonadales bacterium. Lineage (GTDB taxonomy): Bacteria > Pseudomonadota > Gammaproteobacteria > Pseudomonadales > Azotimanducaceae > UBA4421. The sequence continues at coordinate 140,697 of CAZYYJ010000002.1, forward strand.
GTTTTCTCGGGTGAGCGGACCATGGCCGAATTCGAGCGGCAGCCATTGAAGGCGCCCGCTGTCTTCGAACTTCGCCACATACAGCACACCGTGATCGAGCAGGTCGCGGTTGGCGTCCCGGTCTGTCTCAGACACGGCCTGCGACGAAACAAACTTGTAAACGTATTCAAAGCGCTCGTCGTCGCCCATGTAGATCACGAGCCGACCATCTTTTGCCAGCGTGCTTTCCGCGCCTTCGTGCTTGAAGCGGCCGAGCGCCGTGCGCTTCTTTGGCGTTGAGGCGGGATCCAGCACGTCCACTTCCACCACCCAGCCGAAGCGGTTGGGGCCGTGGGGCTCCTGGCTCAGATCGAATGCGGGATGGAAGCGTCCCCATTGAAACCAGCCACCGGGAACGCCGTATCGCGCATGGTTGGCCGCTTCCGGATGCCCGGCTGCCAGCTCCCCGAGAAAGTAGCCGTGAAAGTTCTCCTCCGCCATGAGGTAGGTTCCCCACGGCGTCATGCCCCCGGCGCAGTTGTTCAGCGTCCCGCTCGCAACCGGGTTCGAGCTTTCACCCGCAAACAACAGCCGCGGGCTTTCGGCAGCAGGGCCGCTGAAATGCATCGGCGTACCAGCAGCCATGAGTCGGCGGTTGTAGCGGGAATCTCTGCGAACCTGCCAGCGGTCTCCGTCGAGATATACCTCCACCACACTGCCACCCTGCGCAGCCATCTCGATGGCACAATGCTCGGCAGTGATCGATCCCGGAAAGCCTGCCGCCACGCCGGGAAACATGAGCGCCGTGGACGTGTATTCGTGGTTCACGCACAAAAGGCCGCGCGGCGTACCTTCCGATTCGTCAGCGAGCGGCAGGTAACCAATGAAATCGCAGTTGTAACCAAACTGACGCGCTTGTGACTGCGCCGTCTGTTGCCGTGGATCGAAAGCCGGCGAATCCGGAAACAGCGCGTCACCCCAGCGCAGCAACACGTCAGCCACGTACTCCTCCGGCACGTGCAGCGTGGTATCGGATCCGCGCTGAATCTCCTCAAAGCGGTACCGCGATGTCGCGCCACCCGCAGCGGTTGCCGCCAGGGGCGCGCAGCCCGCCACGCCCAGCGCTCCAGCGGCCGTCACAGCGCCACGCAGCATCTGCCGGCGCGAAAACCGCACAGCGATGACGTCGTCCAGTGTCTTCGCGTCTCGCACGCGCGGGTTAACGAATCCGTTGTCGTCGTCCATTCCTTCCCCTGGCTTGCTGATGTGTCAGTGTCAGTCTGGAGCCGCCGTCACACAGTCGACGCAGCGCCCGGAAACTTCCACCACCACGTTTTCCGGCTGGAAACCGTGTTGATCGGATATTTTCCCCAGAAGTCGGCCCAGTTGCTTCGACTCCAGCTCGTGCGCGCGGCCGCACGAGGAACAAAGTAGGTACTGGCTCTCGTGCGCATGCTCCGGGTGGTGGCAGACCAGATAGGAATGCGTTGACTCGAGCCTGTGCACGAGGCCTACACGCATGAGGAAATCGAGGTGCCGATACACCGTCAACGGGGCGATCTTGCGTTGCTGCCGCGCTTCGAGACGAGCAATGAGATCGTAGGCTGAGACGGGACGGTCACAGGCGACCAGCTCCGCATAAGCGCCTAATCTGGCAGGTGTGAGTCGTTCGCCGGCCTCAGCGCAGCGCGTCTGCGCGATCTGCAGCTGCTGTGCTGAAAGCTCTGCGTCAGCGGCTTTGCGCTTCGCCACGTGTTTCACCACCTGTCATGTTTGATCTGGTTTACGGCTGTTCCACCCATCACGGACGCGATCACGGATTGACGAGACGCGCATCGAGGAGGCGGTAGACCACGCCAATGTCGCTGGACGCCTGCGGCTCGAAGCGCCCTTCGATCACAATCGGGTTCCACGACACTTCTATACCCTCGTCTGCCAGCACTTCGACCGAGCCCGCAGGCCCTCCTGGAATGTGAAAAAAGCAGCTTGGCGGGTTCGATGTCAAAAGGAAGTGTTTCTGCTTCAGGTCCGGGTCCAGCGGCATCATGAATCCCGACAGTTTCACCGTTTTTCCCGCCTGCGCCTGCACCTCCGGCGAAAACTTCGCGCGCAGCACCATCTCGTCATATTCGAGCTGGGCCTGCATGAGATCGCTCCACGGCAGAATGCCCTCAACGCTGGGCAACGTGGGAAAGCCCGCCGCGCGAAGGCTGATCACGTTGATCATGAACTCGACGCTGCTGTCACCAATACTCGCTTTGACAGTGTCGAGGCCCATCTGCCCGCCAACAACCCCGAAGCTCAGCACGCCGTCTTCTGCCGACACCAGCTCAGGCAGAACCAGGCGGCTGGCACCTTCAACCTCGATATTGGGCACGGCACCCTGCACCGGCCGTCCGTCGGTTGTGGTGATGCGCACGCCCAGGTACGCCTGGTCACGCTCGAGGACGTCCACGACATAACGCCCCTGCTCGTCCTGATAGCCGCGTTCTACGATGGCTTCTATCACCACCTCCCCCGCGTCGCTGGCAGCCACCGCAGCGAGTGGCTTGAGCGCGCTTTCCGGCGCTTCCAGGGCAAGTTCCGTAGACGTCAGCGTCGAATCGCTCTGCGCCCACACCGCCGCAGCCGCCATCAGCACGGCAATGAGAACGCCTGTTTTCGTGACCATCACGCTTCCACCAATGTTCTTGCGACGTCTGTGCGATACGCCTGCACCGCCGGTACGAAGGCACTGACGACGCCCACCAACAGCAGCCCCGGGAGGAGCCAGAATTCCACCGGCACCCACGTCCAGCCCGTCAGCACCACACCGCTGGCGCCCGCGAGCCAGGCCGCGACGAGCTCCATGACGCCGTGACCAACCGCAAAACCCAACAGCACACCCAGTGCAGCCATCAACAACCCTTCCAGAATGAGAAACCACAACAGCTCGCCGCGCGTAGCGCCGAGACAGCGCAGCATGGCAAGCTCTCCACGCCGCGCGCGTAGAGAACCATACAATGCGGCAAAGATCGATAGCGCAGCAATCACCACCAGTACCCAGGCGAAGGCGCCCAGCGCGGTGAGGCCGAAGCCAATGAGCTGCAAAACTCGCGTCACCTCCGCTGCTGGTGATGCCGCCTGCAGAACACCGGCTGCGTTGACCTGCCGTGGAAGGGTGGTAGCGGCCATCGGGGTTCGGTAGGTAAGCAGCATCGCCGTGATTTCGACATCACCCGCTGAGGCGTGGGCACCGCTGCCGTGCTCGTCGTCGTGCGCTTCTTCGACCGCATCCTCGTCGTGCTCGAGCACATCATCGTCCCCGTGGGGGTGCGCAACCGCTTCCGCATGACCTTCGTGTTCGTGCCCTTCGTCGTCGTGATGGGCGTGCGCGTCCTCTTCGCCATGCCCATGCGCATCATCCTCGTGGTGCCCGTGCTCATCCTCCTCATGGTGCCCGTGCTCAGCCTCCTCATGGTGCCCGTGCTCTTCCTCCTCGTGATGACCGTGCCCGTCATCCTCGTGGTGCCCGTGCTCTTCATCCTCGTGGTGCCCGTGCTCATCACCCTCATCGTGCCCGTGGGCGTCATTCCCGTCGTGCTCCCCGTGGCCATGTTCCTCATGGTCATGGCCTTCGTCGTGCAACACCCACACACTTTCCAGTGACGTCAGCACAAGCCGATCTACAACCGTGCCCGTTGGGGCAAGCACGCCGGTAACGCGGTACGGGTTCTCATCATGCTCATGGCCGCCGTCCACCAGACCGTGGGCACCCGCAAACGTGGCGTCCGGGCCGAGACCGGTAGCAGCCGCTACCGCAGATCCGACGACCACTTCCAGAGCGCCATGCCAGACTCGCCCTTCTGCGAGCGACGCACCGTACAGATCTATGTAGTCCGGCGTTGTGCCGACGATGCGAAAACCGCGGTAGCTGTCACCCAGCGACAGAGGAATGGCATTGCTCACCCGCCGGTCCTGCGCCCAGCGTTCCGCCTCCTCGAGAGGGATGTTTCCTGGCGGCACATCGGCGTGATAAACGGCGGCCAGCACCAGCTGCACGGGACTGCCCGGGGCGCCCAGCACAAGATCGATGCCTTGCGCATCCCGGGTCATTGTCTGGGAAAGCTGTGACCCCGCAAGCAGCAACAGCACGATGCTGGCCGTGCCAAGGCCCATGAGAAGAACGTTGACAGCCGTTGTCAGCGGCGACAACGCAAGGTTAGCGAACGCAAGCCGCAACCAGGTCACGCCGGCGCCTCCATCTCCAGCTCACGGTCCATGGAGCCGCGAACACGCTGGTCATGGGTAACCACCAGCAATGTCGCACCGGCAGCTTCAACAGCGCCTTTTAGCAGAGCAAGCACCTGGTCGGCCCGCTCATCGTCGAGGGCCGAGGTGGGCTCGTCGGCAAGCACCAGCTGCGGGTCATGCACGAGCGCCCGTGCGATGGCGACACGTTGTGCCTGCCCCTGGCTGAGCATGGAGGGCTTGTGGTTTTCGAGCTCGGCCAGATCGAGCTGCTCAAGCAACTGGTCTATGCGTGCCGTGTCCCGCGCTTTGCGCGACAGACGTTGCGCAAGCTCTATGTTCTGGCGCACGTTCAATGCGGGCAGCAGAAACAACCGTTGAAACACGAGGCCCACGTGTTCGCCACGAAAGCGGTCCATCTCCGCGCCGCCAAGACCGGCAAGGTCTTTACCCAGCAGCTGAACGCGCCCTCCTGTGGGCACAAGCAGGCCGGCCAGTACGTGCAGGAACGTAGTTTTCCCGCACCCGGAGGGTCCCAGCACCGCCATGCTCTCACCAGGAAGCAGCTGACACCGAGCCACGCGCATGATGTCGCGGTCGGTATAGCGAAAGCTCAGATCTGTAACGTCCACCACCGGATCGGCAGTGGCGGGATCACCGTCGTTCTGCGTCGTCATCAAGCACACTATCTTCCACAACGAGCTTGCGTTGCCGCAGCCAGCGCGAGATGTGTGCCATACCCAGCAAGCCCCCACCAACAACTGTCAGCGGTGTTTCCAACGATTCGGCAGCAAGGGCTACCACCATCAGGGCAAGACCAATCGACGCGGTTGCAACAAACAGCGTTTCACCACCAGACGTTACCGCATGCCAGACCACTCTTGCCGTGATCGGCGCTGCGAGGGACACCAGAACGATGTGCAGCAGATGATCGTCGACAGACAGCGTAAGCACGGGCAACGCAACTACCAGCAATGGTAATCCGAGACAGTGAAGAATGCACAGCGCAGACAACCCCGCAGCGCAAAAATCCCAGGCCCGTGCGATGGACTGGTGCATCGAAGAGGAATCCGGCAGCGCCGCACCGTCCCCAGAGGTGGATTCTCGTGATGTCACAGGCGTCGTTGCTCAAAAACAGTTGGATAGGTCATATTCGGTGGTGCCGGCAGCCGTCACCGCGGACGACAGCCATGTCGTCCGCGCAACGGCTGCAGGCCATAAGCCTCAGATGTTGATGGTCACGCCGCCTTCTATCGTTCTACCCGGCTGCGGCGCAAAATCTTTGATGAACGAGGTGTGGTAGCGCTGCTCCTCGTCCGTCAAATTGTCACCCCGCACGAAGAACTCCACGCTGGCGTCCCCCATGCGCGCACGATAACCCAGATACGCACGCAGGTTATCGTATCCGTCCGTTGGCAGCTCGCCAGCAGCCACGTCGTCCTGATCATCCACATCCGTATAGCCGATCTCGGCCACAAACTGGCCCCATTGTGCAACCGTGCCTAAGCGCCAGCGTTGCGGAGGGATGCGAGGCAGATGCTCTTCCGGTCCGGAGAGGTCGACATCTACGACGTCGAACCCTGCGTTGAAGCTGAGACTGCCACCGTCCCAGGTAAACGCGCGCCATTGCACATCGGCCTCGAAGCCCGTGAACTCCGCGTCTTCCTGTTGCCACTGCAGCACCGGCAACTCGTCAATCTCCGCGCCGGTAGCGCCCTCGAAGATGAAGTCGGAAAAGTCTGTCCGGTACGCGCTGAGCATGAAGCTCACGTTTTCGTTGGCGTATTGCAGGGTGGCAGAGATATTGGTGGCCTCCTCCTCATCGAGCGACGGGTCACCGATCTCGTAGCTGTTGGTGGCGAGATGCGCACCGTCCGAATAGAGCTCTTCGGCCACCGGTGCCCGACTGGACTGGTCCAGCTGTGCAGACACCTTCCAGTTCTCCCCGAACCGCCGGATCAGGCCCAGCGAAACCGCGCCGAGATTGAAGCTGCGGGAGCGGTTGGCGGTGGGATCATGTTCCACTTTCTCGAAGCGCACGCCGCCTTCCAGATCAAACTGGCCGAGGCTGGTCTGTCCCACGTAGAAAACGCCGACCGTGTCCGTGTCTACCGGTTCGACAAAAGCCTCTTCGCCTATGGCGGCAAATTCACGCTGGGAAAGCTGCAGCCCAAAGGTGCCGGCAATACCGCCAACCTCCTCATGGGCGAAGGCGATACGACCCTCCACGGCCTCAGTGGTGAATCTGGTGCCTATCTCGCCACTGCCTTCCACTTCGGTGTGCTCGTAGTCGTTAAAGCCCACTCTGAAGTTGACACTTTCGATGCCACGAAAAGGCTGTTCCAGGCCTGCTTCCAGATCGACGCGGGTCTGCTCGAGGCCAAGCACCGGACTGCCTTCCTCCCCGTGCTCCTCTTCCTCCTCTTCGCCTTCGTGCTCTTCTTCCTCTTCGTGATGACCATGGCCGCCTGGCAGTCCATAGTCGGCTTCATAAGCAGATACGGCTATACCGATGAAACCCCGGTCGCCGATGTGAGAGATACCGAAAGAGCCGCCTTTGACCTCCATTTCGCTGCCGGGCAGTTCGCCGAAAGCTTCTTCTTCCTCTTCGTGTTCTTCTTCGTCATGGCCTTCCTCTTCTTCGTGCTCGGCCTCTTCAAGAGCACGCAGCCTGCTGGATTCGGCAAAGCCGGGAATCTCGTACTCATCAGCGTCGCGATAAAAACCGTCGAAGTGCAGCACCGTGTTGCCGAGCCCGACATCCAGGCGGCCTGCTGACGAGCGCCGCTCTGCATTGTCGGCTCCGCGCAGATCGATCTTCGCTTCCGTGCTTTCCGGCACGCTCTGCGGAATGCGCCCGGTATGCACGTTCACAACGCCGCCGATGGCGCCGGTGCCGTAGAGCAGCGTGCTGGGGCCTTTCAGAACTTCAATGCTGTCAGCCGTGAAAGGCTCTACGGTCACCAGATGGTCCGGGCTGGAAACAGAGACGTCGAGACTGTCTATGCGGTCTTCTGTCGTTTTTACCCGTGGACCGCCGAGACCCCGGATCACGGGACGCCCGACAGCCTGCCCGAAGCTGGAGGAATGCACGCCCGGGAGATGGATGAGCGATTCCCCGATGGACGAGGCGACCAGACGCTGCAGCTTTTCCGCGTCCAGCACCGCGTTCGGCTGTGCGAGCCCGTCCGCCCCAAGCGGATGCGCGCGAACCACCACCTCTTCGATCTCGCCACCAGCTTGCTTCCCCGGGTCTTCCGCGTAAGCAGGGGCAGCCGCATACAACAAAAGGAACGCCGCGAACGCGCTCCGATCAATACGTTTCATATGAATGTGCTCTCATTGTTGTTCGCAGGGGCACCGCAGCCCGCTGCGAGCCTAATACGTTACAACATATCAAAACCATTCGTCGAGCTACTTTCTCGGGACTCTCAGGCAATCACCTGGCGGGATCGCCCCCAAGCGCCCGCGCCGCCCGTTGCAGCGACTTCTGAAAAGCACGCTTGGCATCAACCGCATCGGCATGCTGCCGCGCCTCCAGCACATAGGATGCATGCAGGTAGTAGCCGGCTCGCACGGCGTCGTGCCAGGCCCGGTCGAGCTCGGACAGGTAGGTGTCCGAGCGGAGCGCATCGCGATCAACGTAGCCGCCCACAAACGTCAGCAACGCCTCTTCCGCGAACCACGCCGCGCGTCCTGCCCGTTCCCGCCGGTGGTTGATGGGCGCAAGGTACTCAATGACCGGCAGGTTGTCGGTATTCAGCGCGGCTGCCGCTACCAACTCGTCGGCACGGCTCAAGCGCCCGGCGTAGTGGGCGATGAGCGGGATGGTGTCGCCTTCACCCTCCACGTGCTCCAGCAACGCCATACGCGAGGTTCCGATCAGCGGTGTGTGCCGTGCAAGCGGCCTCGCGTCGCGGTGGCCGATCAGAGCAAACACCGGTTTGTCGGCCCAGAAATTGCCACGCCACATCGTGACCTGCGGAAACACGTGCAGCATCGTTCGCGCAATGATTGCCAGCTCTGCCTCAGTAAGCTGATACAGCGGCAGCCACTGCACGTACAAACCACCCGCCCGCAGCCGTGCGAGCGAAGCCTGGTAATGCTCTACCGTGTACAACGTGCCCGTGCCCGCTTTCCAGGGAATGAAGAGATCGCTGATCACCAGATCGAACTCGTCACGGCTGCCCCGCAGCACCGTACGGCCATCTTCGGCAACCACCCGCACCCGTGAATCGTCGAACAATCCGTTTGTGTGTTCACCAAAGAACTCCCGCGACGCCGCCACCACCGATGACGATATCTCCGCCACCGTCACCTGCTCCACGTCGTAATCAAGCACCGCTCCCGCCGTGATCCCCGTGCCGAGACCAAGGTAGAACACACGCTTCGGCGAACCGTGAACAAGCACGGGCAGGTGCGTCTGCACCTGTTGAGTGATCATGTCGCCGGTGCTGCCCAGCGTGTACCAGTTGTTCAGCTTCGTTCTCAGGTGGTCCGCCTGCCGAACGACCGCAACGGTGGCATCAGCCTCCTGCCACACCTTCAGCAGGCTTTCCTGCCTGTCGACAGGGTCGATGCGAACCACCGGCAATCGACTGGTATCGAGGATCGTGATCAGCAGCAGCACACCCGCAGCCGGCAGCAACTTTGCAACGCGGCTTGGCGGTGGCCGTTCGATCGCGAGCCAGATGGCTGCCACGAGATAGAGCCCCGCCATCAAGCGCATGCTGGACCAGAGGCCCAGCGAACCCAGCAGCAGGAAACCCGCCGCCACCGAGCCGAAAATCGCCGCCATCGTATTGGCGGTAACCAGGCGACCAACGGTCTCTCCGGGACCGTAGGCGCCCCGCTCCGCAAGCTTGAACAGGTACGGCAGGAGGATACCCAGCACAACGACCGGTAAGCCGATCACAACCACCGTCAGCCAGATGATCTGCTGCATGTATCCCGCAAAATCCGCATCGCCGCCCACGTAGCGACCGCCATCCGTCAGCGCGTCGAAGAGCAACGGCGAACCGGCGACCGCGAGGCCACTCACGGTGAGCAGCACCGGCAGAAACCAGCCAGCGTATCTCACCCGGCGCGCGCACACCCTGGCGAGCGCACCCCCAAGCGCTAAGGCAACAAGAAAGATCGAGAGAATGGCTGCATAGGTGTACGTCGAATTGTGCAGCACCTGTGCAAACATGCGAATCCACAGAACCTGCAACGCCAGAGCCGCAAAGCCCGACAAAGCCGCCAGCAACGTCAGCACACGCGGCGCATAGCCGTGGGTGCCTTTGTCGCGGTCCGCCGATGACGCAGGTTGCTGGTCGCTGCTCTGACCGGTCGAACTGACCAGCGTAAATCGCGCGTCAAGGACAATGGCAACCACGGCAACCGCGAGCGTGGCCGCCATTGTCGCCAGGTACGATGTCTGAAAGCCAAGCGTTTGTGGCAGCACGAAGCCAGCGAGCACGGCACCACCCGCAGCGCCGAACGTGTTGATCGCATAGACCAGCGACGCCCGCTGGCCAAGCGTGTGTTTTTCGCGCACTAAGAACTGAGTCATGATCGGCAACGTACCGCCCATGAAGAATGCCGCCGGAAAAAACAGCACAAAGGCGAGCGCAAATTTGATCAGCGTGAAGACAACCGGGGCGTGCTCCAGCAGACCGAACAGCGCCTGGAAGAGCGTGTCGTAGACGAGGAAGATGCCGAAGTAAAACACCGCGCTGCCCGCAACGCCCAGCTCCAGCAGCCCGTAGGCCCGCAAAGGGCGTTCCGTCACGGTTGCCCGTCGACCCCAATAGGCGTTTCCCGCCGCTATCCCCGCAAAAAACGCCGCCAGCGCGGCCGCGGCAGCTTGCGCGCTGTTGCCGAACAGCAGTGAAAGTTCTTTCATCCACAGCACTTCGTAGACGAGCGCCGCGGCGCCCGACACGAAGAACAGCAGTGCCGCCACCAGCATAGCGGCGGGCCTGACGGTTTGGCTCATTGCGTAGTCTCAGGACAAAAGGCCACCCGGACTGTTCGGCCCGGCGCGGCCCAATTGCTATGTTATTACAATTTGGTGAGACCCTGCTTCCAGCCTGCGCCAACCGCGTCGGATACGGGGCCGCCACCTGTGTCATCAGCCGGCACCACCACAATGACCGCCAGCAATGCCAGCGCGGCAAGCGCACCCCACCCCTGCGCCTTGACGCTCGCACGGTCTCGCCTGCCGTGAACGGGGTGCATGGCCACATGAACGAGCGCACCTCCGACGAAGGCATTGTAGAAGTCGATGAGCTCTGAGCCGCGGTGCTGATGCGTGGCTTCGAAGCCTAGAGACCAGCCGCCCGCGGTGGCGCCCATGAGTGCGAGCAGAACAGCAACACCCGTGCGCTGACCAACCAGCGTTGTCGCCAGCCACCAGACAGCAATGCCTTCCGGAAGACGATGCAGAACGATCGCCAGCACAAACGGTGCCTCCGAGTCGCTGACAGCCGCGGCAGCCAGCGCGGCACCGTCCAGCGCAGCGTGAACCGCAAACCCCGAAAAGCCGAGAAAAAGCCCCCACCGCGTCACGTCAGCGCGAGCGTTGCGGGCAAATCGCTCCAGCGCCAAGGGCAACAGAAACCCCAGTACAAGGCAGATCATCACCACAACATCCCGCTGCTCGACCGCGGGGAACAGAAAGTGAACGAAGATGAGCCCCGTGATCGACACCAGCACGAAGCCATCCAGTGCAGATGACAGCGCCGGCCGCTCGCGGAGTCGGTGTAGAAGTATCGGGCCCAGGGCAAGAGCAGCCAACGCAAACAACAGGTAATTCATGAGCGAGCGCCGGTGCCAGGCGATACGTGGTGGGCCAGGGGCTCGCGATCATACCGCGCCATCCGCGGTAAGAACTACTCTTGGTCGGCACCCGCGGTGCCGAAAAGGCGACAAGGCCCTTGCGGCAATTCCGCCGCAGAGGGCCTCCGGCCGTGCTAAGCCAGGGCTAGCGTGCCATGGTGGTCGCAGTGTCCGTCATGCGGATGGTGCAGGTGTCCATCCACCAGGTAGTCGACGTGATCGCCGTGAGGCACCGCGTCATGCCCGCAACCCGGGCCGTGCACATGGTTTGCGTCGTGGCCCTGACACTCGTGGGCGGCACACGCCGCCGGATTGGTGTCCGACACCTCGATGACGTGCTCGTCATAGTGGCCGTCGTGCTCGCAATGAAGGTGCCCGTCGTGCAGGTACCCGACATGATCACCGTGCTGTACAGCAACGTGGCCGCAGGCAGGACCATGCTCGTGGGTATGGTTCTCGTGGATATCGTGGTCCATGGCAGAAATTCTCCTAGTTGGATGAGTGGTGGGGGTCGGCGTGATCGAGAACGTTCTTTATGAGCGTTTTTACATGCCCATCCGCCAGGCGGTAGTACATGTCGCGCCCATCACGCCGGCGCGCAACGAGGTTTTCCTGCAGCAGTATCCGCAGGCGCTGTGACGTGGTGGACATCTCAGAGGCGGTCATCTCAGCAATGTCAGACACCTGGTGCTCGCCCGTCAGCAGCAGTTCGAGAATTCTCAGCCGCGCCGGGTCACCACCAGCCCTGAGCATGCCCGCGGCACGCTCCAGAACTGCCTGTGGAATTGATGACTTCACTGCTGTCCGACTCTCTCGCCTCTCGTTGAACGCCAACGCGGTTTACGTCAACGTTTTTCAGTTCTACATTTCACGAAATGCAAATATATTGAATTGGGCAACAATGTCAACCGACCGCTACCACATTACAGTGGACGCACACGTGCAGCGCGGCGGCCCCGCCCTGCGATGGTCACAGAAACGCACCGAGCTGGCAGGACACCGCCGCGGCGTGGCGTCGCTGTGTCGCCCCGGTGCTTCCGACGGCACCAGCAGGCGCTCTACGCCGGAACTAGAAGCGCAACCCGACACGCCCAGCAACAGCGCGAAGACCAGGCCTTTGAACACATCACGAAACATGATTCTATACATCACCATTTTTGATATTTACTCCGTCATAAATTCAGAATCGTGATGTATGATGCGAAGTCGCCGAGGCAGAAAACATCGAATTCTTCTGATCGAACCCATCAGGAACCGTGATATGGCGAAAAACCTCGACCTCGCTGCACTGCGAAGCCTGATTGCCGTCGCCGATAGTGGCGGCATCACTATGGCCGCCGAACAGATGCACCTCACGCAGTCGGCTGTGAGCATGCAGATCAAACGCCTCGAGCGGGAATTCGACGCAAAACTGTTGCAGCGCAAAGGACGCGGTGTAGTGCTCACCCCGGTGGGGGAACAGCTTCTAAGCTACGCACGCCGCCTCATCGCGCTGAACGACGAAACCTGGACGCGGTTGACCAACGAAGAGTTCGAAGGGGAAGTCTCGCTGGGTGTGCCGGTCGACATCATGGAACCAGAAGTACCCGCGATTCTGAAGCGCTGCAAGCAACTCTACCCACGGGTGCATATCAACCTCATTTCTTCGCTGACCATCGAGCTTCGCGAGCGCCTCGACCGCGGTGAGATCGACATCATCCTCACCACGGAACTGGCTCTGGCCGGCGGTGGCGAAACGCTGATGGTGGAAAGTAACGACTGGTACGGGGCGCACGAAGGCATCGCTCACCTGCAACGGCCTCTGCCCATCTCCCTGTGCAAGAATTGCGCGATGCGACCATCGGTGATCAAAGCCCTGGACGAAGCCGATCTCGCCTGGGCCAATGTGGGGGACACCGATTCGGAGTCTACGGTAGACGCGCTTCTGGCAGCGGACCTGTCCATCTCACCCAAACTGCGTCGGACCATTCCAACCGCCGTGCGCCTGGATGATGATGCGTTGCCCCCCCTGCCCCCGGCGTTGATCAACATGTATGTTTCGAGGCAGAGCGACATGAGAATCGAGCGCATTGCTGACGTGGTGCGCGAGACATTTCAAAGGCAGGCCGCAGCTGCATAGCGGACGGAACAACAGGGAGAGGCGTATGAGTGTGATGTTTGGGCCCGTGGTGCAGCAGGGCTACGTTGTCCCTGCCGTGGAAAGCGCCATGCAGCACTGGCTGGCGCGAGGTGTCGGGCCGTTTGTGTTCGTGGACATCAAAGACTTCCCGGGCCTGTACCGTGAGCAGCCCATCTCCGCTGAAATGCAGGCCGGTTTTGCGTATTGCGGCGATCAGCAGATCGAGGTGATAACCCCGGCCTTGACGCACCCGTCCATTTACCGGGATTTTCTGACCCATACTCCGCAGGGCGGCCTGCAGCACCTGGCGTACTGGGTGGACGATATCGACGCAAAGCTCGCCGAGCTGGACGCAGCGGGAGCAAGGTACGAGGTATGGCAGCGCTACGGTGCGCCGCCCGACTACCAGGCGCACGCCTATCTCGAGTTTCCCGATCACCCCGGCGTGATGATTCAACTCATGGCGCGCAGTGAGTTCTACGACATGATGTTCGGGCTGTTGCGGCAGGCTGCTGACGCGTGGGACGGCACGACGGCCCCGGTGCGCGTGCTGGATCCTTCGCAGGGCGAACTGGTTCCCCGAGCAGGCTGACCGCTACCCGTCCATCCGTTCAATGGGGGGCAGCGACCACTTTCCGGCAAGCACCGACTCGTGCGGCCAGTAAATCCGCAGCAGCACTTTGAACTCCTCCACGGGCGTCGGCGTCCAGTTGCTGATCCCCGCGGGCCGTACGTTCGACAGGTATATGTCCAGGCTGCCGTCGGCATTGAACGTCAGATCGTGATTGCTGCCCAGCGAGTAGCGATCGAACTCGTTTGCCTCCAGGTAACCCTCGTTGTCGTATGTGGTGATCGACCAGAAGGCATTGGTTGGCGGTAGCTCGTCGGCGTCAAAGTGAATGCGGTAGAGCGATTCCCCTCTCATCTGGGCGAGATCCGCATCGAGCTGACTCACGCCATACACCGCATCTTCCACCAGGTTTGCACCGAGACCCCACATGGCCCAGTAAGCGCGACGTCCATAGTCGATGCCCCACGTGCCCATGCGTTCGACGTTGAAGATCCAGGCGCTGGTTTGTGCTTCGCCTTTGTAAAACGCATCGAGATAGACGCGTTGCTTGTTGGCAACCGCGGCCGCAAGTTGCGCTCGGACACTGTCATCGAGCTGCGCAAATTCCGTCGTCTGGTGCCGTACGATGCCAGCGGTCTCGAGCAACGCCAGCATGTCCCGGTCTTCCGACGCGGGCGCGTTGGCACGCCAGGCGTGAAAGAACTCGTTGTAGAAATCGTCGGCGGTCATCTCCAGCGAATACGGCACCGGTTTGCGCACCTGCCACGCCGCGTAAGTGGGTTCGTAGTCTTCGAACGGATCTTCACCGCCCAGCTTTTCCGCATGGTTCATCAGCACGTATTGATCCTGCAGGCGGGCGGCGGCTTCGGCGTCGCCGGGTGAGTCAGCCTGGATGCGACCCGTTATCCAGACCATGCTGGTGGGCGATACGATGGTTGTGTACCCCGCCACTTCCTCGTAAGCACTGCCTTCCAGCACCAGCAGGTATTTCTGGGCCTGTTGTCCCGTGGTGCGGGAACCAAGGCTCGCGAAGGTGTTTGTCCAGGCATCCAGCAACGGCATGACAAAGTACCGGTCGCCCATATCGGGAATTTCGAACACAACGGGTCCTTTGCTGAGGTCGACCCAGCCCACGCAGTACAGCGTGTTGCGGTTGCCCAGCACCACCGCCCGGTTTTCCGGCTGGGCCAGTTCGCTGAACATGATGAACCTGTTGGGATGGCTTTTCTCACGAAAGGGCACGGTGAACATCAGATCCTGCGTAATCTGCATGAGCACCAGCGGGTAGGCGTAGTCGAAGATCTGCTCTGCCTGCGCGCCGGAGATTGACGCATCGTCGCTGTAAGGCTGCGGCTCCGTCGGTCCGCTGCAGCCGATCAAAGCGGCCCATACGAACGCACCGGTCGCCTTCAGTAGCATTGCCTTCACGCCACTTCTCCCTGACGCTGCGGCGCCGGCGAAACCGACACCAGGGGCCAGATGAGCTGCTCAGCCACCGTGGTTTCAGGCAGGTTCTCAACGCCAAAGGCCTGCGGATAGCGGCGCGTGATTCTGGCGGTGCCAAAGAGCACGTCCCAGAAAAACAACAGGTTCCCGTAGTTGCCCTTGTAGTGGGTGACACCGTCGTCTGCATGCTTGCCATGATGCGCGGCATGAGTGGTTGGCGTGGAGATGGTTCTCTCAACGAACCACATGATTCTGGACAGCACGGGGTGGTCGTAGAGGTGTCTGTCCCAGCGCACGTCCGAGTGAGCACCAAAAATCACCGCCATTTTGATCACGATATACACCGCGTACACCCATCCGCCGCCCAGGTAGACGAGAACCCCGGAGCACCACAAGCCGGGCATCAGGCAGTAATAGAACAGGTTGTTGCGATACACCATCCGGATCGACAGATACTCAGCGTTGTGATGCGGCCGGTGCAGCTTGTAAAGCCACGGCACCGTGTGGGAGAGCCGGTGCCACCAGTACTGTGTCAGATCATCGAAGATCAGAAACAGGCCGAAAACCGCCAGAAAGTGTGTTTCCGTCAACACGCCCGCCGATGCCGGAAACAGCGTTGCCCCCAGCAGCATGCCGCCCGCCAGCACCGCCGGCTGAATGAGCAGCGACAGCGTGGCCGTGCTCACCAGTTCTACCGTGCCATCACCGGCCTTCTGCTTCGGCTTTCTGAAAAATCCCGTGAAACACATCTCAGCAAGGATGAAAGCGATGAAAATTGCCAGCACTGCAACGATTTCCGGTGCCACTTCAGACTCCCTCTGTCGAACGTGGCGGCAGAGTAGCCACGTCTGTGTTTCAATAATGCAAACTTTTTAGCATTTGGCCGCTCATGCAGGATTCATTGCTGGAAATAGCCCCGCTGCTGGAAGATCTTCTTCCGCCAGCCCTGGCCGACCGGCTTAAAGCCGAAGCGAGGCGCACCAGCTTCAGTCACGGCCAGCTCATCCAGATGCGCGGGGATACGAGCTCGGGGCTGTGTATTGTGCGGGCAGGCGCAATCAGAGTGGGAAACCAGGGCCGGGACGGTTCTTATCTCACCACGTCGATTCTCACGCCCGGACACTGCTACGGTGAGTTTACGGTGCTGGCGGGGCTACCCCGCACCCACGAGATGATTGCGGTGGGGGCTGCGGAGATCGACGAGATCAGCAAACGTCGGTTTCTCACCCTGTACGACGCCGAACCTGAGCTCGCCAAAGCACTGTTGAAAATAAACCTCGTTAGAAATCACTCGCTCCTGGAGTTCATGGATGACATGCGCCGCCTGCCCCTGCACGTACACGTCGCGAAATTCATCTATCGCGCAGCTGCCGGCACCGCTGAGGTGCACATCCGTCAGGAAGACCTGGCCTTTACGTTCGGCGTGTCACGGGTATCCATGGGGAAAGTGCTCAAACGTCTGGCCGCGCTTCAGCTGCTGCAGCTGGGCTACGGAAAGATCACTCTGGCGCAGCCGCCGGTGCTTCAGGCGTGGCTGGCGGAGCAGAGCCTCATCGAACCCCTGGCACCCACGCTCGATCGGTAGGTAAAGGTGTCATTGATCACATCACCCAGTCATTCACAATACGGCTCGAAAATCGTAACGGAACTCCTATGACAGACGTGCAGGTTGGTGAAATCACCGTGGGTAACTCTGAGCCGATGGTGCTGATCGGTGGCATCAATGTCATCGAATCTCGTGACCTGGCGTTGAGAGCCGCAGAACATTTCGTTCGCACTACCGAGACTCTGGAGATTCCATACATCTTCAAAGCGTCGTACGACAAGGCAAACCGTTCGTCCATACACTCTTTCCGGGGACCGGGACTGGACGAAGGGCTGCGAATTCTCGAAGAGGTGAAAGACAGTTTCGACGTTGCCGTGCTGACCGACGTGCACGAACCGGATCAGGCAGGGCCGGTAGCGGAAGTATGCGCTGTGCTGCAGGTGCCGGCTTTCCTCGCGCGGCAGACAGATCTGATTCGCGCCGTGGCCGAAACGGATGCGGTCGTACACGTCAAGAAACCCCAGTTCATGAGCCCGCCTCAAGTTGGTCACGTCGTTGAGAAGCTGCGCGAGTGCGGTAACGACAAGGTTATGGTTTGCGAGCGCGGCAGCTGTTTCGGCTACGACAACCTGGTGGTGGACATGCTGGGGTTCCGCACGTTGAAAGACGCAAGCAACGGCGCACCGGTTACCTTTGACGTTACCCACTCTCTGCAGATGCGCGAGAGCGGTGCTGCAGCATCGGGCGGGCGACGCGATCAGGTTGCCGAACTGGCCAGAGCTGGCGTTGCCATCGGCATTGCAGGGCTGTTTCTGGAGGCCCATCCCGATCCCGACAGTGCGCTGTGTGACGGGCCCAGCGCCCTGCCCCTGGATCATCTCGAGCCGTTTCTCGCACAGCTGAAGGGTGTGGACGACCTCGTTAAAACAATGGCTCGCGAAACCAACTTCTGATTGCGGCAGCTCTACGGAAACGGCCAGGGAGACGGGATGGGCAGCAACAAGTGTTACCGGATAGCGCCTGATGACGTTGCGTGGACCAACGACGGTACCAGCGACGTAGCAAACCGCGAACTTTTCGAAAGCGACGTGGTGCGATTGCGGGAAGCGCAACTTCAGGCGAACACGGAGTGGGCCGTTGCGCCGGGTACGTTGTGTCTGGTTACTGCGGGCGCACTGGCCCGGCAGGACGGCGACGAACTGGTACGGGGCGACCTGTACTGGTGCAACACAGCTTCGCATACGTTTTTTGCCGGACCTGCGGGCGCCAGGGTGTATTGCATGGTGCCCCTGCAAGACATTGGTGGAGAACTGCCGTCACAGACGGTCGTAAGCGCAAGCCTCCCGTGGGAGAAGTTCGACGATCCTGCTGGCCGACCCACCCAGCCGGTGCAGGTGCTGCTGGAAGGATCGCTGTCAGCCTTGAGAACCCGCTTCGTGGCCGACTACATCGCTGGCGAACACTGGCACGACTTCGACACGCTGTATTTCATCAGCGAAGGCCGCATGCAGTTCGGTGACGAGGGCTGGTTCGAACAGGGCGACATACGCGCCGTACACGGAGGACACAGCTACGGCCCGGAACGACCGGGGTCAGACGGCGTGGAGTTTGTGCTGATCAGCCTCGGCGGTCCGGTGGCGCTGCACTGGTCCGATCTGGAACCACCGCCGTGACCGTGCTCAACCCGGGCTGTAGTAAGTAGGCGCCGCGGGCCCCACCGGCAGGCCCAGCACAAAGGTCCACAGGAAGAAGAACAGCGACCAGAAGATCAGGAAGGCAATGGAATACGGCAGCATCATGGCGATCAGCGTGCCAACCCCCGCCTTTGGCTCGTACCTGGCCACGAACGCCATGATCAACCCGAAGTAGCTCATCATCGGCGTGATGATGTTGGTGCTGGAATCACCGATGCGATACGCCGCTTGAATCACCTCCGGTGAGTAACCCAGCAGCATGAGCATGGGAACAAAAATTGGTGCCGTTACCGCCCACTGGGCTGAGGCCGACCCCAGCATCAGGTTGATGAAGGCGCAGACCAGAATGAACATGAAGAAAAGCACCGGACCGGTCAGGCCGATGCTCTGCAGAAAGTTGGCGCCCGTCACCGCTGTAATGGCGCCCAGGTTCGTCCAGGCGAAGAACTTCACGAACTGCGCAGCGAAGAACACCAACGCGATGTACAAACCCAATCGGCTCATGGCATATGCCATGGCGTCGATCACGTCCCGGTCTGAGCGAATGGTGCCCACGGTGCGTCCATACACCACGCCAACAACCAGGAAATAGACGAAGATGATCGCCACAATACCTCTGAGGAAAGGAGACCCGGCAATTTCACCGGTGACCTGATTGCGCAGAACTCCGGATTCAGGCACCACCAGCGCGGCAATGAGCACGGCGAAAATCAGCGTGGCCCAGAGAGAGTTCCACAGACCCTGGCGTTCCTCCGGAGCCAGCGGCGCCATGCGCTCGGCGTCTTCGTCGCTGTCTTCCGGGGTGCCCGTGTAAGGTCCCAGAGAAGGCTCCACAATTTTCAGGCTGATGAAGCTGCCGATGAGCGTGATCAGAAACGTGCTGGCGATCATGAAGAACCAGTTGGCGCTGACGTCCACCTCATAGTCCGGGTCGATCAGCCGGGCCGCCTCAGTGGATATACCGGACAAGAGAGGGTCCACCGTGCCAATCAACAGATTGGCGCTGTAACCCCCTGATACACCGGCAAATGCGGCGGCCAGACCAGCCAGCGGATGGCGTCCCAGGGCATGGAAAACCACCGCCGCGAGCGGCACCAGAACCACGTAGCCCATCTCGGAAGCGGTGTTGGACAACACACCGGACAACACGATGATCACTGTGACCAGCCGCGGCGACGCGTTCAGCACCATGCCGCGGATGACTGCCGTGAGCCAGCCGGAGCGTTCGGCGATGCCAACCCCCAGCATGGCAACCAGTACCGTGCCCAGCGGGGCAAACTCGACGAAGTTTTTCACCAGATTGAGAACGATCATGCGCAGACCGTCTGCATTCATCAGCGAAACCACTTCGATCAGACCATTGTCGGCACGGCCCCTGGCACCCTGGGGGCGCGGGTCGGCCACCGACACGTCGAAATACCCGAGCACACCCGACAACAGCACCACGCCCACAGCAAACAGCGCAAACAAGCTCACGGGATGAGGCAGCGCATTGCCGAGCCATTCCACCGTCTTGAGAAAACTGCTGATGCGGCCGGTACTGGCAGCTGTTGGTTCTGACATGTTTATTCCAGCGGTTGGGACAGGCTGCCTTTTCAACCCGGCATGCGCCGGAGCAACTAAGTGTTCGCGAATCGCTCGAAGTCGTGGGTGACTTCCGTTGCCGCAAGTTTCGCAAGCACCTCGCCATCCGCCGGTGTCGCCAGCCCCGGATTGGAACCGATGCGTCCGTCCGGAAAGCGACCGCGATAGTCCCTGGCATCCGTGAAGCCGCCGCTAGGTGCAATCTCCGGCGACAACGTTGCGGTTTTTATGTGCTCAGGATACGCGTACTGGGTAACGGCAACCTCAGAGGGTGTGGCATGCGCGCCGTGGGCCTTGCCATACAGCGTCTTGCACTTCTGAAAGGTCTCTTTGCCTTCCCACCAGTTTCGCAGCTTACACTTAACGGACGGTCGCCCGTCGCCGGTATCGAGGGACCGGCTGGCGTAAATCTCGGCGAAACCGGCATTGATGGTGGCGATGTTGCCGCCGTGGCCATTGAGCCAGTAGAAATGGGTAAAGCCGTGTTTCGCGAGCGAATCAACCCAGTCCACCATGTTGGCAATGAACGTCGAAGGCCTGAGAGTCATGGAACCCGGAAATTCCATGTGATGCTGCGCCACACCAACATTGAAGGTGGGGGCCATCAGCAAACCGCTTTCCGCGGCCAGCCCGCCGATGATCTCGGGGCACAGCGCATCCGTACCGATCAGACCCGTGGGACCATGCTGCTCGGTCGAGCCGATGGGGATGAGAATTGCCGTACTTGTCTGGAGGTAGGTTTCCACCTCCTGCCACGTAGATAGGTGCAGTCGCATAGGCAGGTTTCAGATCTTTCTTTATCGGAGCCTGCTAGCCTACCGGTGGCTGGCGCGCAGAAGCAAAGTGATTCAGGATTTCTTCCTGATTCGCTGCCCCGCACCCACGGTGCAAACCGACTGGATGTTCCATGAGTAAACGTATCTGTATCGTCGGCGGCTCAATCACCGGCTGCACCACAGCGATAGCCGCGCAACGGCGTGGCACGGCGCCAACCGTATTCGAGAAGTCAAACGGCAGGCTCGAAGAGCGCGGCGCGGGCTTGGGCATCCCATCGGCGGTGGCCGTCGCGCTCAGAGATCAGGGCTACATTGAGGATGGATTTCCGCACGTGAGCATTCGCGCGCTAGTTCACTCGAGCGTGTCGCAAGGAGATGCACGCGATGGGGGCGTTGCCGGGTCGGTACCTACCTTTCTCGAAGCCATTCGGTGGGGGCATCTATTCGATCATCTGAGGTCGTTAGTGCCGGACGAGCATTACCGGGCCGGCGTAGCGGTGGTTGACGCGCAAAACGAAGGCAATGGCGTGGCCGTCACGCTCAGTGATGGGTCGATAGAACGCTACGACGTGGCGGTTTTTGCAGATGGATTCCGGTCGCGGGGACGAACCATCGTATGCCCAGAAAACGAGCCACGCTACGAGGGCTACTTCATCTGGCGCGGCACCCTGCCGGAAACACAAATTGCCGACAGTTCGCGCTTCGGCGAGACGCTTCAACGGGTTGGCTATCCTGGCGGTCACTTCTTTGCCTATCTGGTGCCGAGCCCGAATGGTTCGACCCTGGTCGGGGAGCGAGAGCTGAACTGGGGCATGTTCCTTCCGCTCAGCGCGGATGCGTTGAAAGACTGTCTTCTCGACCGACGAGGTGAGCAGCATGAGCTTTCCCTACCCCCTGGCGCCATGCGGGAAGAAATCGAAACGGCCTTTAAGCGGAACGCTAAATCCCTGTTGCCGGACTACTTTGCTGATGTGGTTGCCCGCTCGGTGGACACCTTCGGCCAAGGCATCGTTTCGACCATACCGGATACTTACCGACGCGGACGTATCTGCCTGGCAGGTGACGCCGGCGCTGTAGTACCACCATTCACAACGAGCGGCGTGTACAAAGGCATGAAGAACGGTGCCGAGCTCATCGCCGCACTGGCTGATGAGGGCAACCTGGAAAGCGCACTGGATGCCTGGGATCTGGAACAGCAGACGGCTGGTTATGGGCTGAAGCGTCTCTCCGATGTCATGGCTGAGCGGCTGATCACCAACGTTCCTGATTTTTCTGCCATGACCCAGGACGATCTGGTCGAATGGTGGTCGGTCATACAGGTCACCCTCCAGGAAACGCTGGGCTGACGCCTGCCTCGCGTCTGCTCTCGGTTCGTTGCAGACACGGTCGATCCAACCTAGGGTGTCCGGATGGACTTGCTTGACCGCTTTTCGATCAATAAGCCCATCTTTCAGGCGGGTATGGCGGACATATCTCGTTCCGCATTGGTGTCCGCAGTCTCGAGAGCGGGTGGTTTGGGTACGGTCGGCCTGTCCCCTCCCGCACAGTTCGAAGCGGACATACTCGATACCATCGATCAGCTCAGTGGAGAAACGTTTTCCGTTAACCTGCTGATGCCCTTTGTTTTGCGCGAACACGTTTCGATTTGCCTTAGAAACCGGGTGCCAATCGCCACGCTGTTTTTCGGCATTGACCGCACTCTGATTAACGAACTCAAGGAAAACGGCTGCCTGGTTGCGATGCAGATTGGAGACGTCACAGAAGCCTCGCGTGCGGTTGCTACCGGGGTGGATGCGCTGATTGTTCAAGGCACCGAAGCAGGCGGCCATGTCAGAGGCGAAGAGACGTTACGCAAGCTGCTGCCCGAAATTCGGAATAGATTTCCGGATGTACCTGTATTGGCAGCCGGTGGTATCTACGACAGGCGCTCCGCCGAAAGCGCAACCAGCCTAGGGGCGGATGGCGTGGTTTGCGGGACCAGATTTCTGATGAGCCATGAGAGCTTCGCGCACGACGAATACAAAGCCAGGTTGATTCGTGCTGAAGACACCGTGTTGACCAGATTGTTCGGACTGGGCTGGCCGGATAAACACCGCGTGCTACGCAACGGCGCTACGGAGAAGTGGACCACGCAAGGACGCATCCCGGGATGGCTGAAGTTACTGCACGGCAGTTCCAGATTCCTCGCCAAATCCCGGGCTGATCGACGCAAGATAGTTTCAAAGCAGACCCTGAGGTATCCGCTCTATACGCCGTCGCCCATGAAACCGGGGATGGAAAGCAGCCAGGCAGACGTGACAGCGCTGTACGCGGGGGAATGTGTGTCGAAAATCGACAGACTCGACAGTGCACAGTCCATCGTTGAGGAAATCGCCGGGTAGCGGTCGGGGGAACTGAAATTGCGATGGGTTTTGAAACTCCTGGGTGGCACTGCGATTTTTGTGGCTGTATGCCTGCTCTGCTCAGGTGCATATCAGTGGTATGTGGTAAGTCACTTCGAATCAACGTTCCCCTACCCAGGTGAGCTGGTAGACGTGGGGGGCCACTCGCTTCATCTGAACTGTTCCGGTAATGGCGCGGGCCGGACCGTCATTCTCGAAGCGGGATCTGGCATGTGGTCGCTGGACTGGCACGAGGTGCAGCGGCGCGTTTCTCAATTCACGGCCGTGTGCTCATACGATCGTGCAGGACATGGATGGAGCGAGTTCGGAGACGAGCCCCGCACAATCGATCGACTGGTCGAGGAATTAGGGGTTCTTCTCGACGCCGCTGATCTGCCTCCGCCGTATCTCATGGTTGGGGCGTCGTTTGGTGGCAGCATCGTGCAACTGTACGAGCATCGTCACCCCGAAAAGGTCGCCGGAATTGTATTGGTAGATGCAAGACCAAAAGGTTACACGGCGGCCCTTCGGGAGATAGTACCTGAGGCCGTAGACGCGATGACTGAGGAGCGCGCGTTTGTGTCAGGCCTGTTTGATTGGGGCTTAGTCTCGATCATCCTGAAGCTTCAGGGACCTTTCACGTTCAGCGAACAGCCGGAACACCTCGCCCGGGTCTACGCTCATGCAGGTCGGTTAACGAAACATACAGCCGCGCATGCGAGAGAACTGTCGGTAGATTCAATCAGCGACGATCAGATGCAGCTTATCGGTTCAATCGGTAACAAACCGCTTACCGTGATTGTTCATGGCGAGAAGACCATGTTTCGCGACCAGCTGGGGTTGACCGACGAGGAGGCCATGCGCATGGAAGCGATCTGGATCGAACAGCAGAAACAACTGTTAAAACTATCGAGCCGGAGCGAACTGCTCGTAGCGGAAACGAGCGGGCACCTGGTACACCAGGATCAACCAGACCTGATCGTCGACGCGATCAGAAGGCATACGCTTGGTTTGCTGTGATCGGCCTCCTCCGACCGGCTGCCCTCTTAACATTGAACAATCATTCTATGTTTAGTAGATTGCGTCCATGTCACGCGGGCCGAGCAAACAATTCGACGTAGACGCCGCTCTGGAGAAGGCGATGCTGCTCTTCTGGAAGAAGGGTTATGCCGCCACGAGCATGGCGGATCTGCAGGCTGGCATGGGGCTGGGCGCAAAAAGTCTGTACGACACGTTCGGCAACAAACGACAGCTCTACTTCGCCGCTCTCCGGCGCTATACGCAGACCATTGTCAGCAGACTGTTCGGCGAACTGTCCAGGAACACATCTGCCGTCGCAGCAGCGAACGCCATCATCCTGAAAATGACGAGGCTCGATAGCGGTGAGCACAAGGGGTGCTTGATCGGCGTCGCCATGGCGCAGGCTCAGTTGGCTGAAGACGAAGAATTGACCGCCTTCATCAACGTACAGCTGCAGCATATCGAGCAAGCGCTGTACGACGCCTTTTGCAAGGCAAGGCAATCCGGCGAACTGAGCGAAGGCCTTAGTCCGCGGGACATGGCCCACCTCTACACAGCCGCCTTTCAGGGGGCCAATCTCATGTCTCGCGTGAAAAAGGATTCGGCCCACACGAAGGCCATTGGCCGAGCGCTGAGCGCCCTCACAACCAGAGCCTGAGACGAAACAATGATCGCCAATGACCGACTTGCAGAGACATACCAGAACCAGAGTCCATTGGGAGCCAGCCGATGAGCCACTTCAACTACGAGAGGGCCCCCTTTTCAGTCAGGCCAGACATACCTGAGGCCTATCGCGAATACTGGGGCCAGCTCTCTCAACCAGGCACGTGGTGGACCGGACGGGAGCGGGTGTGGATCGCGGAAGAAAGCCGCATCGCTTTAACCTGTGAATTCTGTGTCGAGCGAAAAAGCGCTCTGTCTCCCTACGCCGTCAAAGGTGAGCACAAGACCGCGGGAAAGCTTCCGGAGAACGTCGTGGACATCGTGCATCGAATCGTCACCGACCAGAACAGAATTACTCAAACCTACATCGACAACAATGAGGCGGCAGGTATCAGCAAGGGCGCGTACGTCGAACTTGTCGGTATCGTTGTTGCTGTCATCAGCATCGATGAGTTTCATCGAGCGCTGGGTTTTCCCCCAGAGCCCCTGCCCGAACCACAGACAGGCGACCCAACTCGCTACGTGCCGGACAACCTCGTTGACGACATGGGATTCGTGCCTACCGTGCCACCGAACGGCGCTGTCGGAAACGAGGCCGATCTATGGTCAGGCTTTGCGCCCAATGTAGTGCGCGCGCTCACGCTGGTTCCCAACGCCTTGCGCGAGTGGCGGAAGATTGCCGCGGTGCAGTACATCGCGCTCGAGAAGATGGCAACCTATTTCAAGGACGACACGCGATCAATCAACCGGCTGCAGATGGAACTGGTTGCCGGGCGCGTGTCCGCGGTTAACGAGTGTTTCTACTGAACTAACGCACACGCATCGATGCTCCGTGCGAGCGCAAAGAACAGTGATACAGACGTTGATATACAAGCGATTGGCGGCGACGCAGAAAGCGCAAAGCAAGGCATAGAGTTCGGCAGCCAGCTCATGCGGTTTGCCGAAGCTGTCGCAAAGCGGGACGACAAAGCGATACCTTCAGCAAGACAAGCGCTAATGGATGTTGCTGGGCCTGAAGTCATGGTCGATGCAGCCGGCGTAGCCGCGAACTTTCACAGGATGGTTCGTATTGCCGACTCGATCGGCATCCCATACGACGCGGCAGAGTCGAGAACGAGCAAAGAGATCGAGGAAGCGCTGAATCTCAGAAGTTTCGCAACCTCTCAGCACACGCACGGGTAAATGTCCTTCCGGATTCATAGCTTACTGAACATACCGGAGACATGGTTTACACATTCGAGCATTTGGGAGGATCCCAAATGCCTTGGAAGGAGTGTAAACCGATGGATGAACGCCTGAAGTTTGTTGCCAGACTCCTCGAAGGCGAGAAGATGGCGCTTCTGTGTCAAGAGTTCGGCATCTCTCGAGTCACTGGCTACAAGATTTTCAATCGCTACAGGGAGAGCGGTCTCGAAGGTCTTTGAGACCGCTCGCGACGGCCCTACCGTCACGCCAACCAGCTGCCCTTCCAGGTCGAGCGAACGATCCTGGCACTAAATCGCGAGCATCCTACCTGGGGCGCACCGAAGATCCGCGACAAGCTGATCCAGGAGTACCCCATCATCAAGCCACCGGCGAAGAGCACCGTGCATGCTGTGCTCCATCGCAACGGCCTGGTGAAGCGACGTAAGCGCCGACGCTACAAGGCCAAAGGCACCGAGCTCAAGCACGTCAAGCAGCCCAACGAACTCTGGTGCGCCGACTACAAGGGTGAGTTCCGTCTCGGCAACAAGCAGTACCGCTGAACTTCGACAGGACCCACGGAATGGATGAGGAATCGGCGCCTGAACCATGGAACGCGGACTTCGTAATTGAAGTTGTCTTGCCGGTAGATCGTTGGAACGCAGGCGAACTAACAGTGCGCGAAAAGTTTTCAGGAATCACCCTTTTCGGACCGGTGCCTGTGCTAGGCAAAGCGGAAGGGGGGACCGCAGCAGGAAAAGGCAACCCAGACCGGACTCCGACGATGCCATATGGTGACACACCAACCGGCGTCTACTCTTTATCCAAGTTACAGCACGCAAGAACGTGGAAGTTCGACGAAGACCTGCCGTCAGCACTCAAAGAAGCTGAGCGCCTGCCCGAAGACTACACGGCGCTGACGCTCAAGCTGGGTCTCATCTACGGTCAGGACAGTGCACTTCTCCCAGCGCACGCTGGATTACATGCGCGAGCTGGTGCCGGGAGAATTTCCCGCCGTCGGTCTCGAGAACGCGCAGCACTATGTGTTTCTCGACCAGCCGCTGGCGTTTGTCGACGCGCTCAACGCCATAGCGCGCGAACTAACCGGAGAATTGGTCTCCTCATCTCTGGCGATGTCCCTCGGAAGTGATAGAACCCGTCGAGTCGGTTCCACGTTATAAGTTGACCTGAAACGCTGCGTCTAACCAGCAAGGTCATTGGTATCGCGACGGCGGCATAGGATATGGACTGTTGGCGAGCTTTACGCGTAGCGCTTCGAGAGTTTTCGGGGCCAGGTCTGGATCATCAGCCTGGAGTGCAAGTAGCGCGGGTTCCATATCATTCGCTTCCATCACGAAAACGCTTGGGGCGTCGAGCATGTAACGTCGCACGTCACCAAAACTGCTTTCCCGACCGTCTTGAACCACTTTTGGCACCAGCACAACCGACGACGCATAGATCCAATCTTTGCTGGTAACCGAAGACAGCATCCCGCTATAGGTTTCCCGGGGGCGTCGATCCATATCAATGGTGAAGTTAAAGAAATCGCGCTCATGATCTGTGTCCAAAAAGGACCAATGAAAAAAATCTCGGCCCTTGAAACACACACTCCCCTCATAGTCCACAACCCGGCAAAGCTCCGGCTTCGTAGACGGATAGGGCACCTTTAACTTGCAGGGAATGTAATACAGCCGGTCCCCGTAGCTTCCCCGAACGGGCACCGCGTGCCGGATCCGCATTGCTGCGCGAACCAACATTCGCTCAGACTCGCCGTGTGAGACAGAGATGTAGTAGAGATCGAAGACATCCGTCGCCTGGGTGAATTCTTCCAGCACTTTGCGCTGGTCGTCCTTACACGCATGATCGTGACCGCGCACTTTGCGACCGTAGAGGACCCGGTCTATTCGCCGATCAACGTCTCGCCAGCTTTCATCTATGCCGAGCTTTTTGGCAAAGGCGTAGCGTGAAACATCGTCATCCAGATCGGTCAGCGCCAACCGAAAACGGAATTCGTCGCCTACTATCGGGTTGTCGTCTAGAAACGCATTGAACTTCGAGACCAGGGCGCTCAGGGACGCTTCATCAAAGTCCTGCCCGCGAATCCATTTGTCCAGATTCGACTGGGCGGTGAACAGCGTTTCGATTGTGCCCTTCCTTTGACCGCGAAATTTGGCGGTGGCTTGGTAAATCGGCGTGTTGTTGTCGATCATCAACGCGAGTTTCTGGCGTAGACGATAGGTTACTTCCCTGGCCATACCTCCTCCCTAAGCCTGGAATCCTAGCAAGGTCGCCAAGCGGTTTCCTCTCTAAAACCGCGAGGAACCATCCCAATATGCTCCCGGAAACCACCCTGAAACATCGACAAATATTGTCCTAAGTCGTTGTTTTTGTTGTTTATTTTCTTCAAATAGCAGTGCTGATGCGCCACAATTGTGGCGCGAAAAAGGAGAACAACGACGAGCAAATTTTGATAAGCGGGGAACGACGATGACCCATTTCAACGAAAGGAAAGAAGACCTCAATCAACTGATCAGCAGCCTTCCCGAACTCGTGTGGCCGTCTGGCAAGACCCGGCAGGCAAGATTGGTTCGGCTCCGCACGATCGGCACTATTAGCCTATTTGTTGTCACCCTGGGTGTGTTGATCGTTGCTGGTGACGAGCCGCTCGAGTTAGTGGCGGGCTGGCTGCGACCCACAATTATGGGGGAGGAAAACGATGGTGGCGGCCCAGATGCCGGTGATTGGAGCCAGCTGACGGCAGAACTGGACAGCCGCGTCAGGCGTGCCAACCTCGACAACTACGTCGATTTCAGAACCGCACCCGACGTCGAAGTACCGATCGCACCGGCCCGCTGGTGGATCCGTGCCGTCCCTTCCGGCAAGAGTTTTACCTGCGAGGTGAAAACCGTTCAAGGCGCCGGCATCAGTGTCACCTTTGGCGATCTGTTGAGCCACATGACGATGGAGGATGACTTTTCGCGTCTCAGCTACGCGATCGTCACGCATCCCGACATTCCGCAGAACTCGTCGTTGCTACAGTTGCGACTGCGGTTCTATCCGGCACTGGTCACGACAGGCGCGTTCGCCAAACTTAATGCATTCCATTTCGATCATGACGACCAGGCACGCGATCATTTCTTTCATCGGGAAGAGTTCACGGTTGAGTATCTGCCCATGCCGGGTAGCCAGTATCAGATCTCGAACACGCCCGAGCTGCTTGAATTTCGCTTCTCACTACGCGGGAGCGCCAACGCCCTGCGAGCGCTTGCAGCCTGTACGGACAACCCAACCATCCGCGGCGACCAGCGCTGGCACCCGTTGAAAGCTCCCTGACGCCAGCGTCAGCGTTGTACGCCCGCCCCGAGACGAGCGCACAGACGACTATGGGCGGTAGAGTGGTCAGCGCCGCTTAGTGTTCCGGAAGGCGCTTGGCTTCTTTGAGCGCCGGTCCATCTCGACCGGGTACTTGCTTTTGCCACGTGCTCCTCCTGCCGCCCGTGCCCGTCCACCACGCGGCGGAAAAATATTGTGTGGGGGGGTGAGAGCATTTCAAAGCTGGTGACAGAAACCGGGGAACTGGGGGTCATGACCAAGGAGGAATCACCATGCCAGAGGAAATGCAAAGCGCCGCCGGTGAGGCGCACGAAGGTGCCGTCGTTTCGCTCAGTGACCTGAGTCCGGCACAACTGCTTGCCTATCACAGGCGAGCGCGCTGGCTCCCGCGTATACGGAAATCCGCTCCATCCTCTTCATAGACAATCGCATTGGTGAATGCGTTCAGTAACCGCGCGAACGCGTGCTGTGTTGTTGCGTCGCCTAGGATGATAGAGAAGCCGGGATGGATGGAGGTAGTTAAATCCAGAACCGCTGGCGTTCGACTACTGCTCTACGAAGAAGGAAGCGGACCAAATGCAATCTTGAATCCTTCTCGCGCTTTCAGACGGCCTAGGTATGCTGCGACTCGTTGATGTCGAGGTAGCATCAAAAATTCCATGAGCGTAATGGTATAACCCATCATCACGTCCGCTGCGGTAAACTCATTCCCCACCAAATATTGGTTGTCGGCAAGCGCCGCATCCACAATATCCAACGCTTCGCGTACCTTTGTTTCCACTAAAGCTGGGAGATCAACCTCCTGCTCTCGCGTCTGCAGAACCTGACGAACCCCCAATGGTCTTGGTAACGTCGCCTCGGAATACCAACACCACTGGTGGTGTAGCGCACTGAGCCTTGAACCGGGTTCTGGTAACCAGGTGTCTTTGCCATACTTTTCAAGCAGGTAAGACACCATCGCGCCTGATTCAAACATTTTGAGATCGCCATCAATCAAAGCTGGGACCTTACGTGTTGGCGAAATCGCCAGCCATTCATCGGATTGTCGATAGGAGTCCGACCAATCGACATCGATTACCTCTATCGGCAAATCCATTTCATGCGCCAGCCATATGGGCCGCACTGAACGGGTATATGGCACATGGAATATTTGAATCACTGCGATACCTTCTGGGCGTTGTTGGGCTCTAACTTGACGAACGGCAACATGCGCATCAGAACAGTGTCTTTATCCACGAAGTGATGTTTCAGGGCTGCGAGAATATGAACGACGACAAAGAAACCTATGACTGCTGCGCCTATATCGTGCAACAGAAGGAGGGTTGCGTGATCATCCGGTGTTGCCAGACCAAAGGCTGAATAGTTAATGTCGTAGAGGTCTGCAACAAATGGCACCGAGGTAGCGGAGGCCAACAAGATGCCCACAGCGATCTGCGTAAAGATCAACACATATAGCGCCAAATGCATGCTATGGGCGAGAAATTGGTTCCTCTTGGGCATATCCTCAGGCAAAGCGGGTGGCGGATTGAACAGTCGCCAAATCGTGCGGATGAGCATTAAGACGAAAATTGTGGTTACCGATAAACCGTGTTGACCATACTCAACGGCCTTTTCCACATCCGTTAAACCCGCCATGCCTATTGAGAAAACTAGCGTCGCACTGATGTTAATTGCCAACAGCCAATGCAGGAGCTTGTGAACCTTACCGTACATCGCTATGTCGTATTTCATTGTTGGTTGTGTGATCACCAGCGAGCCATTCGGCAAGTTCGCGGTGAGGGTCCTTGCGACGCTCTTCGACTAACGGCTGAGCCGACTCAGTATCAACTGTTAGCTCGACCACCATCCCGTCAGGGTCAATCAGGTAAAGAGACGTGCAGTACCCGTGGTCAATGAATTGAGCTTCAAGCCCCTCCGCTTGCGCCTTAGACGCAACGGCCTGCTGACACTCTAACGTTGCGTTTAATGCGATATGGTAAAAGTGAGAACTAGGCTTGGCGCTGAGAAGCGCCTCAGCTGTCTTAGGGTTCGAGAACTGGAAAAAAGCCAGCGCGCCACCGTCAGCTAACTCAAAGAACACGTGACAGTAGGCGTCATCGCCTTCCCCCTCTCTCCACGTTGTAACTAACGGAAGGCCAACAATGTCCTCATAGAAAGCTCTGGTACGTTCCAGGTCTTTTGAGACATAGGCGTTGTGGTGTAGTCGATCGGGTCTCATTCGCCCTCCTCATGATTAGGGAAAAACAGTCTGATAATGGTGTCGATGTGGGCATCGAGAACGGTTTCATTGTGGGGGCTTAAACCTGTGACCTGCTCGAATTCCTCGTGGTAGGCAAAAATCGACGTAGCTGCACCGGCAAACACGAACCAGAGCAACTTCGGATCGCCTGCGACGAAGACGCCCAGTTCCTGTGCGCGCGCTAAGCCGCTCATAAACGTATGTTTTGCCGGAGTGAGCAAGGTCGCTAGCATCCAACGCATATGTTCCGGCTCGTCATTCGCTTTAAGCATGAACCGGTTGAGTTGCGGGACAGATGCTGAGTACATGACAAATTCTCGAAAGAGCAGGCGGAGTTTTTCTGCTTCGCTCACACCGTCCAGACCATGCAGGCGTCTATCCAGGTGTTCCTGGAAGTTATCGATGACATCGGTCGCCGTTGCTTTCCACAGATCAAGCTTGCTGCCGAAGTGATGTTGGATGAGGCGGTGGTTCACCTCCGCCAGATCACCGATCCGCCGCAGACTTGCACCCTCAAACCCCGTCCTGGCGAATTCATCCAATGCAGCTTCGAGAATCGCCTTCTGCGTTGCCAGCGCCCTGTCCTGAGTTTTACGTGTTGTTGTAGCCATTCCATTATAATGGACAGTCGCAGAATATATTGCAACTAATATTACACGTATGTAGAATATAAATCATTGCGAAAAATGATCATTAGGGAAACTGATTTGGGCAAGGTAACGCTAACCTTCGACAACGGACCAACCGTCGAGACCACACCACACGTACTCAATGAGCTTAAGCGCAGGGAGCTGAGTGCCTACTTTTGCCTGGTCGCGGGTCAGTTGCTCAAGGGGCAGGAGCAAGTTGATATTGCTAACCAGGCGCAGTCAGAAGGGCATTTGTTGGTGAACCATTCTCTAACGCATGGCGTGGCGCTGGGAGACGACCCTTCACGAGAGCACGCAGAAAAGGAAGTCCGGCAAGCGCACACGATTCTGGTAGACAAACTAAAAGATTGGCAGCCCCGCTGGTACAGGCCTTTTGGTCGGGGTGGAGAGATGCGCAAGCACCTTTTGAGTCAAGCGAGTACTAAGCATTTTCGGCAACTAGGCTACTCCGTTTTGCTGTGGAACAGCGTGCCAAGGGACTGGGAAGACATTGATGGCTGGGTAGAGACAGCACTCAGCCAAGTTAACGAACAACACCACACCGTAGTTGTACTACATGATCTTGATACCGGAGCCATGAAACATCTCGGCCACTTTCTAGATCAGTTACTAATCCGTAACGACACAACGTTAGAACTCCCGAGCAACTGTGTGCCCATCGAGAACGGAAGTGTGGTGTGGTCGAACACTGAATTTGAACAAATCATTACTGAGAGCTAATTATGGGTTTTAGATTCGCAAACATCGCCGGTAGAGCAGCCCTCATCGAGGATGATTATTACTACGACATAGCTGACGTTTCGGGAGGTGCATTAGAGTCCGATCCGATGCTCCTCATTGGACAATCAGAAGCATTGGAGAAAGTCGCGGACACCCTCGCGGACAGTAAGCCCACGGGTAAAGTTTCAGAAGCTAATGTCTTAGCACCAGTGCCATTCCCCCTTCAGAGTTTTGGCATAGGTTTGAATTACCGAAATCATGCGGAAGAAAGCGGTGCTGCAATACCGTTGGTGCCTTTGGTATTCACAAAATTTTCTTCCTGCATAGCCTCGCCCGACGTCGATGTCCAAATGAAATCGGATTACGTGGATTTTGAAGGTGAACTTGTCATCGTGATCGGAAAGCCGGGCAAAGACATTGCCGCAGAGGCTGCATGGCAACACGTTTTTGGGTTATGCGTGGGCCAGGACTTTTCCGACCGCGCAGTACAACTCACATCTCAACCACCGCAGTTTTGCCTTGGTAAGTCGTTTGAAACCTATGGGCCGATTGGCCCGTATATTACTTCGCCAACTGAGTTGGATGACCCGACGAATCTTCGATTGAAGACGTCAGTGAACGGTGAAGTACGTCAGAACGATTCGACAGGGGATTTAATTTTTGATGTCCCAGCCCTTGTCTCATATCTGTCTCATATCACCCCTCTGTTTTCTGGTGACGTGATTTTCACGGGCACGCCAGGTGGTGTAGGCCTGGCTGTGGGGCGTTACCTTAAGGATGGCGATGTTGTGACCACAGAAATTGAAGGTTTGGGGCGTATAGTCAATCAATGCGTGCGTGCAAGTGATCATCCACACGTTGAAGAGATGGACAAACTCTTTACCGAATTCATCGCATCACGGCGCGAAAAGCGGTAACTTGATAGTAGAGGAGACGCCGCGAATTATCTAAATCTGCACCTTTCAATCAACTGGTACTGCAGGACACGGTGAGACTTGATAATGGTTGCGTCCGGGGAGCTAATCTGGATTGAGCGGTTCACCTCTCAATCAACATTAGTGATGTCTGGTTTGGCCCCGATTTAGTGAACAGTTTCGTTTAGAGTCACTGCCTCATACTTGAGTGGACTCATCCTTACTGCCGACCCATGCGGCCGACGTCGATTGTAGAAGCGTTCGATGTGGTCAAAGACGTCTCGCCTCGCTTCCTCGCGTGTCCGGTAACGACGCCGATTGACGCGTTCGCGTTTGAGCAAGCCGAACCAACCTTCCATCGCCGCGTTGTCATAGCAGCTGCCGGCCTCGCTCATGGAACACTCGATCCCGTGTTCTGCGAGTAACGCCTGGAAGTCACTGCTCGCGTACTGGCTGCCCCGATCCGAGTGGTGCAGCAGTTCGTCCGAGGGCTTGCGTCGATAGATCGCCATCATGAGCGCTCGAAGTACGATCTCCCGATTCAGTCGATCACTCATGGACCAGCCGACGATGGCTTTCGAGTAGAGATCCATCACGGCGGCGAGGTACAGCCATCCTTCCACCGTGTGGATGTAGGTGATGTCCGTGACCCAGCGTTGGTTCGGTCGCTCTGCGTCGAAGCGCCGATCTAGGTGATTCGGTGCGACTCGGTAGCTGTGATCCGATCGCGTCGTCACCTTGTAACGCTTCTTCGGACAACCTTTCAGGCCTATGGCTCTCATCAAGCGAGCGATCCGATGGCGACCAGGGAAGAAGCCAAGATCATTCAACACATCCCTGACTTTCCGGGCGCCATAGACGCCGTCCGACTCGGCGTAGATCTCCGCGATCCGTTTCTGGTAACGCTGATTCTCAACACTACGCGCGCTTGGCGGACGACGGAGCCAGGCGTAGAAGCCACTTGGCTTGATCTGCAGCAAGCGACACATCATGGCCACCGGATACTCGCCTCGCAGCTCGGCGACACACTCGTACTTCACTTGGCGTCCTTGGCGAAGTATGCCGCCGCGCTTTTTAGGAAATCGCGTTCCTTCTTGACCTGGGCCAGCTCACGTCGAAGCTTCATGAGCTCCTGGTCTCGAGCAATCCCCTGGCCGCCAAACGCCTGCGAGCCATGCTTTTCCAGCTCCCGCTTCCAGCGTCCTAGCACATTCGAGCCGATGCCAAGATCCCGCGCAACACTCGTGATCGTCTGCCCTGGCTGACTGGCAAGTTCAACTGCCTCTCGCTTGAACTCTGCCGTGAACCTCCTTCTCGCCATAAACACCTCCCGCAGCCATTATGGCTCCTAAGTCAGGTGTTCACTATTTCGGGGCCAAACCAGAATTGGTTTGCGAAAATACAGCGCGTGACTAGCTCAAGACTCTGAAGATACCGCTAGCTTTGGCGATGCGTTGCCCATCGTGAAATAGTTCGGCATTCGCAAAAGCTATAGACTTCCCAGCGCGCTGCATCTCTACAGTGGCCTCAACCCAATCCCCGCTAGAAGCTGTCCCTAGGTAGTCTGTGGTAAGTGAGGTTGTGAGGATAGGCGCGCCTGGAACTCCTGCTGCGAATTGGGTTAAGTCTTCGCCATTGTCCTTGGCAATCGTGAGGCCCAAATTGTGACCCAGAGCGGTATCAAATATGGCTGCGACCATTGCGCCGTGCAACCGACCTGAATTGTTGCAGTGCTTATCTTCAAGTCTTAACCCAATGATTAGCGAGTCTTCATGGAGTCTTACAAAGTATGGTCCGACGAGAGTGTTAAACGGGCTAGTACTGTTCAGTGGTAAGAAGTCTTTCTCTTTGTTTGTAGGTTGGGTGCTCAATGCATAGTCCTTCCGCCCGTGACTAGCAATGACGTACCAGTGATGTAGCTTGCCTGGTCGCTTGCTAAGAATGAGACAGCGTTAGCGATGTCCTCTGGTTCACCTAGACGTTGCACAGGAATTTCGGAAATTGTCGCTTCCACAGCTTCCTCTGGGAATGAATCGAGAGCAGGTGTTCGAATAACGCCAGGGCAGATTGCGTTAACGGTGATGCCATACTTGCCCACCTCCATCGCCAGAGACCGAGTGAAGCCAAGCACACCGGCCTTTGCGGAGGAATACTCCGTAAAACCAGAGCCCCCCCGGAAGGCCATCTCTGATGCGGTAATAATGACTCGACCTGATCCTTTGTCTTTCATGTCTGTAATTGCGGCGCGAGTGCAATCGGCGACTGCGCGTAAATTCAGCCCAACGATCTGGTCCCACTGGTCAGAATTTGCGTTCACGAATCCTCGTTTGTCTTTGTAGTGGGTGCTGCCACCTGCGTTGTTGTGAAGAATGTCGATCTTTCCAAGCTCTGCTCTGATTTGGTTAAGCGCTTGGTCGATTGAATCGCGGTCCAGTAGATCCGTAGCCACAGCTAGTGCATTGCGACCTAGAGCTCTGATTTCTTGTGCAGTTTCCTCAATCCCTTCGCCGTTTATATCCAGGAGCGCAATGTCCGCCCCATCATTGGCAAGTCGGATCGCGCTCGCTCGTCCAATTCCTGATGCGGAACCAGTCACAAGCGCGATTTTTCCTCTTAAATCAGGCACGGACGTGATTCCACAATGAGAGGGACATACGTTTCCTTAACTTACCGAAGCAGCTCGCTGTCTGCTTTGAATTAGATCTGGTGACGCTGCTAGCAAGATAGAAGTTTTTAGAGAATCGAGCATAGCGTTGAGTTCACGCTTGTTTTCACAGTGCTTAAGACTCATCGCGTTCCTAACAAGGAATGCAGCGATTTGATTTGTGCTCTGACCGGTGCTTTCAATCTGGTCGCAATAAGGGGTAAGTAGATCGATCACAACCTTGGTGTGCCGTTTGTGAGATTTACTTATCGCCGCCCGTCCAGCGTCGCTGTGGCCGCTGATTAGATCTTCGACATCTTCCGAGGTCTTTAACCTTTCGAAAGTGCGAACCACGGTTTCGGTCAGGTAAACGTCAAGACTGTCGGCAAGGTTACCTGATTCCTCTAGTCGCTCGGAGATGCGAGCGAGGACAAGGTCGGTGTTTCGACTGATCGCAGCTTCAACCAGGTCATCTTTGCTCCCGAACTGGTCATACAACGTTTGCCGCGAGACACCAGCGGCGTCCGCGATATCTGTCATGGCTGTCTTGCGAGCGCCGTAGCGAATGAACGTTGCGATGGCCGCATCAATTATTTTGTTTTTGGTTGATGTCATAAGCGAATACTAAGCCTAAATTTACTACTTGACAAGATATGACCATTTGTAAAGTATTAATAGGGTGGTAAAGGTTCCATGGGCTTACGGTTGATGAAAGTGGCGGGTAATAAACGGAAATGAATACTGCTAAACGCATAGCGTTTATTGGATTGGGTGCGATGGGTGAACCCATGGCTGAGCGATTAATCGACGCGGGTTTTACGGTCACGAGTTGTGCGAATCGCAACCGCGATGCCATTGAACGATTAGCGGCCAAAGGTCTTGTCGAGTGCACGACAGCAGGTGAGGCGGCCAAAGATGCTGATGTTTTCATTTCGATTGTATTCGATGAAGAGCAAAACGATCAGGTGCTGCGCGGTGATTCGGGCGCGTTAGCTGCACTTAGCCCAGGTTCAACGATTGTTCTTATGAGCACTATCAGTCCGAGCTATTGCCAAGATTTAGCCAAGGAAGCAACCGAGCGTGGCATCAATGTGCTCGA
Organism: uncultured Pseudomonadales bacterium; assembly: GCA_964651595.1. Lineage (GTDB taxonomy): Bacteria > Pseudomonadota > Gammaproteobacteria > Pseudomonadales > Azotimanducaceae > UBA4421. The sequence goes on from CAZYYJ010000002.1 coordinate 178,309, forward strand.
TTGTCCGGTCAGTGGCAGGGTTGAAGGTGCTGTGGCGGGAACGTTGACGCTGATGGTGGGTGGCGACGAAAGCGTTATTGCTCGGTGCGCTGAGGTCTTTTCAGCTATGGGGAATGCGTTGCGGTGTGGTGACGTGGGAGCTGGACAGCTCACCAAGGTGGCCAACAACACCCTCTTTATCTCGACGTTCGCTCTGCTGCAAGAATTGCGAGAGGTGATCGAGTCGTATGGCATGGATTTCAAGCAATTCATCGAGGTCCTGAACCAATCTACGGGAAGAAGTTGGGTTTCAGAAAATGTGGGCATCCCACGGCAACGAGTGGCGCTTCCTGAGATGCCTATAAAGGATTTAGGAATAGGTCGAGATCTCGCCAGTGAGCTGAGTATCGATGTTCCATTGATAAAACAAGTACTTGAGCACGGAAAGTAGAAAGGGGTGCTCTCAAGCCACCCGAGCGTAAATTCCACAGTGCATTAGAGACAAAGGAGAAGCGGATATGGCTGTAACAATTCCAGAAGCGGATGAAAACAATGCGTGGCGCCTGAATACACCAGGCTCAGATGGTTGGCTGCGCTCACCCCGTCCGGACGCAGAAGACAAGTTTTTCATGTGTTCTGCAGACGGGCACGTGCAAGAACCCAACAGTTTTCTCGCAGACCGTGTAGATGCGAAATATAGAGATCGCTTGCCGGGCATCATTCAGATGCCCACGGAAAAAGGTAACGCGAGCGTTGAGCCAGAGATGTATCAGAAGACCGAAGGTTTTAGGCCCGCCAAGATCAACTGGACAAAACCCTTAGAGGGGACGGACAAAGTTCGTAACAGTGGTGGTAGAGATCCCGTAGTTCGTATTGAAGAGCTCGCATTGGATGGTTGCGATGCTGAGATCATGTTCCCAAACAAAGGGCTGACCATGTGGGCGACACCAGATGCTGAGTTCAGCCACGCCATGTGTCGTGCCTACAACGAATGGGTTTGGGAAGACTATGGTGCCTATAACGATCGGTTGGCACCCATGGCAGCGATTGCGCCAGGAGCGATGGACCTTGCCATCGAAGAGATACAGCGAGTAGCGGCTCTGGGATTTAAGGGCCTTTCGCTCCCCTGTAAGCCGGTATTTGGGCCTCCTGATGTTGACGATCCAAACTACAATCTCAAAGAGTTCGAACCACTCTGGGATTGCATAGAAGAAGTTGGGCTGCCAATCACTTTCCACGTGTCGACGGGGCGGGATCCACGAACATCACGTAGCCAGGGTGGCGCCGTTATCAACTACGCGATTCACTCGTTGCTGCCCTCTGCGGAGCCCGTCGCGAACATCTGTGCATCAGGTGTGGCAGAACGGCATCCCAATCTGCGGTTTGGCACCATCGAAGCGGGTATCGGCTGGGTCGCATTTCTCCTGGATGCGATGGATGAGGCCTACAAGAAACACCACATGTGGGTGCGGCCCAAGTTGGAGTTGCTGCCTAGTGAGTATTTCAAACGACAAGGCTTTGCTTCTTTTCAGGAAGATCTTCCAGGCCTTCTCGTCGCACGTGAACTCGGTCTGGTTGAAAACTTCCTATGGGCGAATGACTTCCCACATCACGAAGGGTCGTGGCCGTATTCGGCGCAGGCGATCGAGCGGACCATGGGGCATCTAACTGATGGGGAGCGCGCAAAGATTCTCGGTCTCAATGCTGCCAGGATTTTTAAGTTCGATATCCCCGAGCGATATCTCAATCACGAAGACGCGCGAGCAGTGTCTGAACAAGTTAGGAGCGAGAAGTAATGTCAAAAACCGTATTGATCACTGGATGTTCCACTGGGATGGGCCGGTTGGCCGCGTTCACGTTTCAGGAAAAAGGGTGGAACGTGGTTGCAACAATGCGCCGACCAGAAAACGAAACTGAGCTTACCACCTTAGACAATACGTTAGTGGTAGCGCTTGATGTGACCGACCAATCGACTATTAACGACGCCATAAGCCAGGCGGTCAATCAGTTCGGCACGATTGATGTGCTTGTGAATAACGCGGGCTATGGCGGCCACGCGGCACTAGAACAGTCAAGCGATGAATCGGTCCGGGCCATGTTTGATACCAACGTTTTCGGTGTGTTTAACACCACCCGTGCTGTGATGCCTATCTTGAGAAAGCAAGGCGCGGGTGTCGTCGTTAACGTGACTTCCATGGCTGGGATGATCGGCATCCCTCTTGAAACTTCTTATTGCGCTTCGAAGTGGGCTGTCGAAGGTTTCACTGAAGCTCTGGCGATGGAGTGCCGTGACCTCGGTATCAAGGTGTGCTCCGTCCTTCCGGGTGCGTACGCCACCGCTTTTAACGGGAACGTACAGGACAATCTGGAAGTGGGTGACGCCCAGGTAGTGGAACACGCGCAGAGAATACGTGCTCACTTTGGTGCCATCGTCGCGGATCACCATGGCGGTGAGCAGACTGCAGATGCCCAGGAAGTGGCTGATTTGATCTATCAGTGCGCCACGGAAGAGATGCCGGTACATAACCCCTGCGGGAGTGATGCACAAATGCTGGTTGGACTGTCGCAGTCGCCTGGGCGACAGGTGTTCTACGACAACTTGACGGGGTTACTGCTGCCCGCAGCTCAAGCGTAGGCTCATCTAGACATGGCATTTTGGATACCTCATCGAGTAGATGATGATCGATTCCGGCTTCCTGCATCACCAGCAGGTTGTGTTGGCGTACCTGGTCGATACGCAATGATGGGCGGTGTCACGAGTGCGGCCGTCATTACGGCAATGGAGGAGATAACGGGTCGACAGCTGCTTTGGTCGACGACCCAATTCATCTCTCATGCACCAGCGGAAGTTGATTTTGACATACAGGTCTCGCTGCTAGCTGAGGGCGCACGAATCACTCAAGCCCAAGGCTCTATATTCGATGGAGATCGGTTGGTGCTGCAAACCAGTGCGGCGCTTGGTGATGTTTCTGATGAATCTGGAGATCAGTATTGTGAGCCAAGAGCGTGGATTTCACCCGAAAGCTGTCCGGCTAAAGAATCTGGACCGCCAGTGGAAACAGGTGGACTGTTAGATCAGTTCGAACGGCGAGTCGCTCAGCAAAGCGATGAAGCTGGATTCGAGTCTCTTTGGTTTCGGTTGAAAGACTCCCGATTAAATGAAGAACGGCGCGTCAGTGCGGGACTGCTCGCGGTACTCGGAGACTTTTTACCAGGTGCCGTTTCCCCAACGCGAGGCGCTTCAAGTGTAGATAACACACTACGTATCAATCGCCTGGAATCATGTGAGTGGATGCTCGCAGAGACAAGCATTCAAGCTATACAAGGTCGGCTCTATCAGGGAGTGATGAACATCTTCTCAGAGAGTGGTGCGCTCCTTGCGGTCGCGAGCCAGACCGGTATTCGTCTAAAGGTGTTGAGTGAAGAGGAGAGCGTATGAAGTGGGTGTTAATCAGCGTCGGTGTCGTTGTGGGGGGCGCAGTACTGTTCTACCTAGGTGGCTTGGCTTACTACTCACTCGTTGTAAATGATCGAGTAACAAAAGAGCTAATAGAAAACCCGCATGGAGAGCGCGCCAATATCGTTATGTTGATGACGTTCCCAGATGGTAAGCAGTTGCCGATGAATTACCTTCGGGAGGGTAATCAGGTTTTTGCGGGCGCAGATGGTCGCTGGTGGCGGACATTTCGGAAGGGTGATGTGCCTGTCACGCTCCTAGTCAAAGGCGAAGAACTCAAAGGGAAGGCCAAGGTGGTCCTGGATGACCCTGCATACACAAACGATGTTTTCACGCGGTTGCGGCCGAATGTACCCAAGTGGCTACCTGATTGGCTCAACGCGAATCTCATCGTGATCGATTTGGAGGAGAACAGCTAGATGAACAAATGGGTCATCGGAATCCTGGTCCTGCTGGCGATTCTGGTAGTTGTTGGCTTGGTCACGCGTAAGTCAGTACGCGCGGAGATTTTGATTGAAGCACCACCTGAAGAAGTTTGGGCAGTGATTACCGATCCCACGTCGTATCCCGAATGGAATCCGATTTTTGTTTCATATGAAGGTGTTTTTGCTGAAGGCAACCAAGTCGCATTGCAGATGAAAATGGGCGAAGGCGATCCCACACGCGTACAAGTTGAGGTTAAGGACTTCGTACCTAAGGAATGGATGCATCAAGGTGGGGGAATTCCGCTCGTCCTGACCTATGACCACAACTGGTACTTAGAGGCTGTGCCAGAAGGCACGAAGGTGGCCCAGTATGAGTACTACACCGGTGTCTATGTGCTCTTCTGGGACCCAACCCCTGCTCGACTGGCTTACGAGCAGGGAAACAAAAACCTTAAAGTACGTTTAGAAGGTTAGAGGTCTGGAGAGGAAGATGGATTACCGTGATCTTGTAAAACCAGCGACCTTTGCTGATGACGCTTACTTTCACGAGCTTACCACGCACATGCGGCTGAACGATCCGTTGCCGTATATTGAGACTGAAACACACAAGCCGTTCTGGGTATGTAGCAAGCACGCAGATGTCATAGAGATAGAGCGACAAAATGAGCTGTTCCTGAATACGCAGAACTCCGTCCTTATAAACAAGGAGATTGAAGCGCAAAGAGCAGCCCAAGGACCGGGCTTGAGAACACTGATCAACATGGATGAGCCCGATCACAAACTGTTTCGTGATCTCACTAAAGACTGGTTCATGCCAACCAACCTCAAAGCTGTTGAAGCCCGAGTACAAGAGATTGCCAAGTCGGCAGTTGATCGAATGTTTGAGCTGGGGGATGAAGTCGATTTCGTCCAGGATGTGGCGATCTGGTATCCACTGCGCGTGATCATGATGATCTTGGGCGTGCCAGAAGAAGATGAACCTCGCATGCTTAAGCTGACTCAGGAGCTCTTCGGGGCAGATGACCCGGATATGCAGCGTGGAGAGTCTACGCCCGAGGAACGTGAAGCGGTGTTGTTGGACTTCTTTCAGTATTTCAGCAATGACCGCAGATAGACGTGCCAATCCAGGGGAAGACGTGGCGACTGTCATCGCAAATGCCGAAATCAAAGGTTCGCAAATTGGCGATCTAGAGGCTATTTCTTACTACGTTATTGTCGCTACAGCCGGTCATGACACGACAAGCTCTTCAACAGCAGGGGGACTGCATGCGCTTATCCAGAATCCAGATGAAATGCGAAAGTTGCAAGACGATCCTCGGGTCATTCCTTTTGCCGTCGAGGAGGCTATTCGTTGGGTAAGCCCGGTAAAACACTTCCTTCGTTATGCAACGGAAGATTACGAACTTCGTGGACAGACTATTAGGCAGGGTGATTGTTTGATGATGCTCTATCCGTCCGCCAACCGGGACGAAGAAGTGTTTGAGAACCCCTTCCAGTTCAAGGCTGACCGACGTCCAAACCGTCATGTCGCATTTGGACATGGTGCCCATCATTGCTTAGGGAACCTATTGGCAAAGATGGAGATGAAGCATCTCTATCAGGAATTGTTTAGTCGCGTGAAGTCTATTGAACTGACGGGTGATACGAAGCTCGTGCATTCCACGTTCGTGAGTGGACTTAAAACGTTACCTATTCGAATCAACAAGAAGTGACCGGTTCGAATAGAGCGACGTAAGACTCAGTTGGTTAAACAACGCTTGCTACAAGAAGGAAGCGTCAGCAGTCGTCCAGCCGCATGTCTTACTGGGCTCAATTGGTTTGGCCCCGAAATAGTGAACACCTGACTTAGGAGCCATAATGGCTGCGGGAGGTGTTTATGGCGAGAAGGAGGTTCACGGCAGAGTTCAAGCGAGAGGCAGTTGAACTTGCCAGTCAGCCAGGGCAGACGATCACGAGTGTTGCGCGGGATCTTGGCATCGGCTCGAATGTGCTAGTGACCTTACCCCCGTTGGGTAACCAGTTGTCATCGGACGATTCAGTTTAAGCCA
>CAZYYJ010000003.1:0-170270 GCA_964651595.1 uncultured Pseudomonadales bacterium
GCAAAGGCAAAGGCGGCAGCATGCACATCTCCAACATGGAGCTCGGCATGCTCGGCGCCAACGGCATCGTCGGCGGCGGCCCGCCCATTGCCATGGGGGCAGCGTTCTCCAACAAGTTTCGCAAAACCAACAACGTGGCCTGCTGCTTCTTCGGGGACGGCGCCAGCAACGAAGGCTCGTTTCACGAGGCAGCGAACATGGCGGGCCTGTACAAGCTGCCCGTTGTCTTCGTGTGCGAGAACAACGGCTATGGCGAGTACACGCCACAGGCCAACCACCAGGCCATTGTGGACGTCGCCGACCGTGCCCAGGGTTACGGCATGCCTGGGGTCATCGTCGACGGTATGGACGTCGTGGCCGTCTACGAGGCAGCCGGTGAAGCCATCGCCCGGGCCCGGGCCGGCGAAGGACCCACGCTGCTGGAGTGCAAAACCTATCGCTACTTCGACCACGTCGGCGTGCGCGGCATGGGTCTCACCTACCGCACCGACGAAGAGGTCGAGGAGTGGAAGAAAAAAGACCCCATCGACAACTTCGAAGCGCGCCTGCAGGAACAGGACGTGCTGAGTGCCGACGCCATCCAGGCCGTGCACGATGAGACGCACGCGGAAATCGACGCCGCCATCAATTTCGCCGAAGAAAGTCCCTATCCGGATGCCTCAGCCATCCTCGAAGACGTGTACGCATAAGGAGTAACCATGGCTGAAGCTGTCCAAACAACCGATGCACGTAAGCCGCTGGCTTATGTGGAAGCAATCACCGAAGGCGTGCGCACGGTCATGCGCGAGCAATCCGACGCTTTCGTGGCCGGTGAAGACGTCGCCGGCGCCGGTGGCGTCTACGGCTACTACGCCGGCATCCTCGACGAGTTCGGCCCCGATCGCGTCTTCGATACACCCATTTCCGAGGAAGGCATCGTTGGTCTGGGTGTCGGCGCCGCCGCGACGGGATGCCGGCCCATCATCGATCTGATGTTCATGGACTTTCTCGGCGAGTGCATGGACGAGGTTGCCAACCAGCTCGCCAAGATGCGCTACATGTTCGGTGGCGCGGCAACCCTGCCTGTCACCATGCTGACCATGGCCGGTGCGGGTATGAGCCTGGCCGCGCAGCACTCCCAGAGCCTGGAAGCCTGGATCTGCCATCTGCCCGGGCTGAAGGTCGTTATGCCCACCACCCCGTACGATGCAAAAGGTCTCATCATCTCCGCCGCGCGAGACGACAATCCGGTCATCGTGGTGCTGAACAAAATGTCCCTCGCGCTGCGGGGTGACGTGCCCGAAGAGTCCTACGCCATTCCCCTGGGCCAGGCCAACGTCGTGCGCGAAGGCTCCAACTACACGATCGTTGCTTTGGGCCGCATGCTGCACGAAGCGTTGAAAGCCGCCGACAAGCTCAAGGAATTCGGGGTGGATGCCGAGGTGATCGACCCGCGCACGCTGCAGCCTTTCGACACGGCCACCGTTGTGGAGTCGGTGCGCAAGACCCACCGTGCCATGGTCGTGCACGAGGCGGTGCGCTTCGGCGGTTTCGGCGGTGAGGTGACGGCGCAGATACAGGAAGAAGCGTTCGACTACCTCGACGCGCCCATCGCGCGCGTCGGCGCACCGTTCTCGCCGGTGCCGTTCAGCCCCGCGCTGGAGCAGCACTACATTCCCAATGCGGACCGCATCGTCGAAGAAGCCAAGAAGCAACTCGGTCTATAGGCTGACGCCATGCACGCGACCGGCACCATCGGGCTGCTGGCAAATCCCGCGTCCGGAAAAGACGTGCGACGCCTTGTCGCACGCGCCTCCGTTTTCGACAACCAGGAAAAGCGCAATATCGTGCGCCGTGTCATCACCGGCGCGGTGCAAAGCGGCTGTCGTCGCTTCGTGTACCACGACGACGCGCACGGCATTGTCCGCGAGGCAGTCGCCGAGTATGGCGATGGCATAGACGCCATCCCCGTCGATTCCACGCAGATGAGCACGGCGCTCGACACCATTTCCGCCGCCAGGGCCATGCGCGACGCCGCCTGCGACGTCGTCATCACGCTGGGCGGCGACGGCACCAATCGCGCTTTCTGTCTCGGCTGGCCCACCGCAACGCTGCTGCCTCTGTCCACCGGCACGAACAACGTGTTTCCCACCCTACGGGAAGCCACCATTGCCGGCGCTGCGGCTGGCCTGGTAGCCACCGGCGTCGTGAGCCAGGCGGCCGTGGCCCGCCAGAAGTGCATCCGGGTGGCCATCGAGGACGAGCGCGACGACCTGGCGTTGATCGACGCCTTGCTGACCAGCGAGCGCTTTGTGGGCGCCCGTGCGCTGCTGAAACCCGACCAGTTCCAGAGCGCTCTGCTCACCCGGGCGGAACCCGCTGCAGTGGGCATCACCAGCATCGGTGGCTTGCTGCATCCCGTGGATGCCCGCGTGGACAACGGCTTGCTGCTGGAATTCGGCCCCGGCGGCGCGGTGGTGAACGCACCGATCGCGCCCGGGTTGTACCAGTCGGTTCAGGTGAAGTCTCATCAGACGGTTACCCTCGGGCAGAGCGTGCGAACCACCGGACCGGGCACGCTCGCCTTCGACGGCGAACGGGAACGCACGCTGAAGCCCGGACAGAGCGCCACGCTGACGCTCAGCCGCGACGGCCCCGGCGTGGTGGATGTGACCGCGGCGCTGCACTGGGCGGCCGAGAAAGGCCACTACCGCATCAAAGCCTGAGCCACGAGCCCGGCATCTTGCTAAAATCCGCCCTCTGCGTGGGCACAAGACAAGAAGACACCTATGCCAACTGAAATCTACCTCGTCAAAGTCGGAATGAGCATGACCGAGGGGGTCGTGGATGAGTGGTATATCGCCGACGGCGATCGCGTCGCCGTGGGCGAACTGCTCTATCGCCTCGAGACCGAGAAGGTCAATCTCGACGTAGACGCCGAGGCTGACGGTATCGTGAAGCACCTTGTTGCCGAGGGCGTGACCATGGAGCCCGGCGACGTGGTGGGCTACATCTTCGCAGACGGCGAGACCATTCCCGACAACCTGGGGGCCGCGGGTGGTGGTGGGGAGACCACCGCTCAGCCCGCCGCTGCCGCGGCAGATGCTGCGGCTCCGGCTGCGACCGCAGCAGCCGCTGCCACCCCGGGCGAAGGTGGCCGCATCAAGGCGTCTCCAGCTGCCCGCCGGCTGGCCGGTGAGCTCGGGGTAGACTACACAAGCCTCTCGGGCAGCGGTCCTGGCGGACGCATCGTGGAAGCGGACGTGCAGGCAGCAGCCGCAGCTGCGCCTGCAGCAGCACCTGCGGCCGGCGAAGCGCCGAGCTCACCGATGGCACGCAAGCTCGCGCGGGAACTGGGCGTGGACCTGGCTACGGTGCAGGGCACCGGTCCCGGCGGACGCATCACCAAGGACGACGTGGAAGCTGCGCACGCGGCGCCAGCGGCTGCGCCCGCCACAGCGCTCCCGGCCACCCCGGGCAGCACTGTACCGGTGCGCGGTATGCGCAAGACCATCGCTCAGCGCATGCACGCGAGCCTCATGGAAATGGCGCAGCTCACCATGGACATGGACGTGGTCATGGACGATGCCATCAAGCTGCGCACGCAGCTCATCGAAGAGTGGCAGGACGAAGGGGTGCGGCCGACGTACACGGACCTCGTGATCCGCGCCGCGGCCCGGGCGCTGAAGAAACATCCCACCATGAACAGTTCCTGGGGGGATGCCGAGCTGACGCTGCACGGCGATGTGCACGTCGGCATCGCGGTCTCCCTCGACGAGGGCTTGATTGTGCCCGTCATCAAAAACGCCGACCGCATCTCGGTGAAAGAGCTGGCCGCGGAAAGCAGCCGCCTGGCGGCCGCAGCCCGCGACAATCAGTTGTCCCTGGACGACACGCAGGGGGGCACTTTCACCGTTTCGGCCCTCGGCATGATGGGCGTGGACAGCTTCACACCCATCATCAACAGTCCGCAGGCAGGCATCCTCGGCGTGAACCGCATACGCGACGACGTACGCTGGGAAGGCGACCGGCCCGTGCGTACACAGGTGATGCGCCTGTCGCTGACATGGGACCACCGCGTGCTGGACGGGGCCCCCGCCGCGGAGTTTCTCGGCGAAATCAAGGCATTGCTGGAAGCACCCTACCGCCTTCTGCTCTAGGAGAAACTCATGCAGGTCACGCCTCTGACACCGCATATCGGCGCCGAGGTCAGCGGTGTCGACCTGACCAGGCTCAGCGACGCGTCTTTCGACGCCTTGCTGGATGCGTTCACGCGGCACAGCGTGTTGTTCTTTCGAGACCAGCCTGCCCTGGCACCTGCCGATCAGGTTGCCTTCGCAGAGCGTCTGGGCCCGCTGCATACCCATCCGGCGGCACCAACGCTTGCAGAGCAACCCGAGATCTTCGTCATTCACGCGCACGCGAACTCCAGGGTGGCCAACGGCAACGGCTGGCATACGGATGTTTCCTGCGATGCCGAGCCACCGCTGGCAACCATGCTGCAGCTGCACCAGTTACCGGCAACCGGCGGGGACACGCTGTTCAGCTCCATGTACGCCGCCTACGAATCCCTGTCACCCCGTATGCAGGAGTTTCTTCTGACGCTGCAAGCCCATCACGAATCGGAACACGTGTATCGCGGCCGCTATGCCGATCGCAACGTCGACGACGCCGGTCGCAGCTACCCCAGGGCCCTTCACCCCGTGGTCTGCACGCACCCGCGCTCGGAGCGCCTCGCCCTGTACGTGAACCCCAGCTTCACCACGCGTATCGAAGACCTCAGCCCCGGCGAATCGCAGGCGCTGCTGAGTATGCTGTATGCCCATCAACAGCGTCCCGAATTCCAGGTGCGCTTCAAATGGAGCGAAAACGCCATTGCCCTGTGGGACAACCGCTGCACGCAGCACTTCGCGTTGTGGGACTACTACCCCGAGGAACGGCGCGGTCATCGTGTGACCATCAAAGGCAAGGCACCTCATCTTCACGTCCCGGCCGCGTTGCCCGAGCGGAAGCCATTCCGCCTGTCGAGGCAACTGTGATGCGCCACATCGCTGGAATGGCCTTGCTCGTTCTGCTCACCGGCGCGTGCGGTGACGCTGGTCTGCCCGCGCCGGCGAAAGATCGCGTCGACCTTCTGCTGCATGGCGGGCAGGTGCTGACCATGGACGATGCGATGCCATCAGCGACTGCCGTGGCCGTGCGCGGTGACCGGATTGCCGCCGTCGGCGGTGAAGAGCTGCTGACCCGGTTGGAGGCTGCCAGGGTTATCAACCTCGCCGGCAAAACCGTGATGCCCGGTTTCAATGACACGCACGTGCACATCAACGGCAAACCCGATTTCTACATCGAGCTTTCCGAGGTAGCGTCCATTGCCGAGCTTCAGGCCCTGGTGCAGGCCAAGGCTGCCACACTGGGACCAGGCGCATGGATCACAGGTTACGGCTGGTCCGAAGATCAGCTTTCGGAAGGTCGTCGTCCCCTGCGCGACGACCTCGATGCCGTCGCCCCGGACAATCCCGTCATGCTCACGCGCGCCGGCGCCCATAGCGCGGTGTTCAACAGCCCTGCCCTGGAGCTGGCCGGAATTACCGCAGCCACCCCCGACCCGGACGGCGGCACCATCGAACGCGGCCCCGATGGCGAGTTGAACGGCATCATCCGCGAGCGGCATGAGGAACTGGTGGGCAGACTGGTACCCGAGCCCAGCTGGGAAAGTCTGCGCCCCAGCCTCGTTGACGAGCTGAAGCAGCTCTTCAGCCTCGGCATCACATCGCTCACCCACGCCAACGCCGACATCGACTACTTCGCCGAGTGGGCCCAGGTGTACAGCGACCATCCCGGGGAGCTGCCCCGCGCGTCGGTGCAGGTGTTCTACGAAGGCGCTGACGCAATGACCGCGTTCGGTCGCAAAACCGGCGACGGCGACGACTTTCTGAAAGTTGGCCCCATCAAGATCTTCGCCGACGGTGGTTTCACCGGGCCGGCTGCGTTCACCAAGCGCCCCTACAAGGGCGAAGATACGTACCGCGGTGCGCTCAACATGCGCGAAACCGTGCTGGCCAACCTCATCGACGCGGCTCACCGGGACGGCTGGCAGCTTGGTATCCACGCCATCGGCGACGCAGCCATCGAGCTGGTGGTAGCGCAGCTGGCAACGACGCTGCAAGCCAGTCCGCGACCCGATCACCGTCACTATCTCAACCACTTCACGGTCATGCCCGACGCCGCCACCATGCAGACGATGGCTGAGAACGGCATTGCCATCACGCAGCAACCCAACTTCCTCTACACGCTGGAGGGCCGCTACGTCGCTTACCTCGACGGCGAACGACTCGCTCACAACAACCCCATGGCAACGCCCATGAGCCACGGAGTGCATGTGGCCATGTCCAGCGACATCCTGCCGCTGGGGCCCTGGGTGGGCATCTACGCGGCCACCACACGCCGCGGACCAAGCGGGACGGTGCATGGCGCGGAAGAGAAGATCTCGCGCCTGGCCGCCCTGGCTGCCTACACCACCAAAGGTGCCTACCTGAACCGGGAAGAACACATCAAAGGGAAGCTTGCGCCTGGATACTGGGCCGACTTCATCGTGCTGGACGACGATCCCCTGACGGTCCCGGACGAGGCGCTGCTGGACATGTCACTGCACGCAACCTACCTGGCCGGCCGCCGGGTGTTTTCCGCCAGCCCGGCGCCATAGTTCATTTACGCCATTGCTGCCCCGGGATCATTCTGCTACACGTGACGCGCAGGCGAGGGAGTAACCGCCATTGCGATACCTGACCGACGAAGAATCCAGCGCACTGAAGGACCCTGCCACCTTCAGTCGCGATCATGAAAGCACCGGCTGGCAGCTTGCCTCCGTGCATCTGCGCCAGGAAGAAATTGGTGCTCTGGTGCTGGCTCGCAGTCAGCTCAGCGACCTGCTGATTGAACTGGGGGCGCTCACCGGCTGGCAACTGACAGAGAGCCGCCTCGATTCCGTGCGCGTGGAAGGTACGCTTCTGAAGCAATGGCAGTGCAAAAACGTGCAGTTCGCCAACTGCGTCTTCACTGCCGCGAACTTTGCCGGCAGCCACTTCGATGCCTGTCACTTTCTCAACTGCACCTTCGACGAAGCGCGCTTCGAGAAGACCCGGTTTTCCCATTGCGCCTTCGAGGACGTCACCGATACCGCCGGGAACTTTCGTGAAGCCACCTTCGACGGCACACGCTTCGAGAAAGGCAAACTGACAGAAACGGGCTTTGCGCGCTCGCAGGGAGAGCTTGCCTTCCTGGGCACCGAACTGGTGGATACCGATTTCAGCTACGCGGGACTCAACACATTGAGCCTCGAGAAGGCGAACGTCAGCAGCGCCGCGTTCGACAGCGCCACGCTCACCAGCCTGGCGCTGAACGGCTGCGCCGTCGACAACGCCAGCATGGTCGCGCTGCAGGCGAACCGCGTAGCGCTCAACGGCTGCCCCACCGTTCAGGGGCTGCTGCTGGCGCAGGCAAAGCTCGGCACCCTCGAGCTGACAGATTGCAACGACTGCGTGGACATCGTGCTGGAAGAGGCGGAAATCGACGCGTTCTCTGCGTCAGGCAGCAAGCTGGCGTTCGTGGACTGTGCCCGGAGCCGTGTCGGGCAACTTCGCCTGCAACGCACGCTCACCCAGGGCTTGAGCCTGGCGGGGGCGCACATTCCCTCGCTCTCCTTCGAGACCGTGCAACTCGCAGGCTACGTGGACGCTCACGACGCCCAGCTCGAGCGCATCGCCGCCACCGGCGCGCAGCTTGCTGCGGATCTCGAAGTCAACGAGGCGGGCACCCGCTATGCCGCCGGCAGCACGCCATTGTCACGGGTACTGCGGCCATGACGGTGAGAATGTACAACGCCATCTGGGTGTATCCGGAACCGGCCGAGGCCCATCCATTGCCCGCGCCGCGCCGGCTGCCCCAGGTGGTTGCCGGTCGGGGGGCCGGCGTCTCGGGCTTCATTCTCTATCCGTGGACCGCCACCCCCGGCACGGTGCTGAACGACGACTGGATCGAGCTGATCATTCTCACCAAGGACGCAACGCTGCGGCCCGAGAACGTGAACCGCCAGCTCAAGTTTTCTCCCGGCATGGATCCCCGCAAGCCGTACGCGCCTGCGCCTCTGTTCGCCAACCTGACAGATCAGATCGAGATCGGCCCAGCCACCAGCTTCGGCTCGCGGGACGAGGAGATCAGCACGCACGAGCGCTTTTTCGGGCGCGTCGACGCGCGCGCACGGCAACTCATTCGCAGCATCGACTTCACCCGCCTGTACAAGGTGCGCGTTGCATCATCGTGCCTGGACCCGAACCTGGCTACGCCGGCACAGCTCAACGAAGATCGCCGCGGGCTGGTGCGACCGAAGGAGTGGAGCGATTTCGCGGTAACCCGTGCGCTGCGCAGCGGGCGCACGGGTAACGGGCGCGGTCTGCGACACCGCGGTCTGTGGGGTTTCAACGTCGGCCGTCGCGGCGCCAACGTGAACAGCGTGGACGCCGATTCGCCGATACAGTCCTACCATCCCGTGTTCCACTACCCGCAGTCGAAACAGCTGAACTTCGGTCACGTCTCGGATATCCACGTCAACGTGCGCCAGGCAATTCTGAAGAAGAGCCCTGCACGGGTCATCGACTACGCCGCGAACGGCAGCGCTGCCGACGAGGACGTTTCGCCCAAACTCGGTGAAAAGCTCAACATCTACGACGCCAACGTCAACCACATCCTGCGCCGTTTCGGCCAGCTGAGCTCCGTGGACGCGGTCTGCGTCGGCGGCGACCTCATCGACCACGCCATGAACGCGTACCACAACTTCCGCGGGCAGACGCCCAGCGCCGCCGATGTCTGGGACGCCGTGTCCCTCGACGAAGACGGCTACGAGGACCGCTACCAGCGCTTCCCGGACATGATCGCTTTCTTCTCGATCGTGATGAGCTTCTACCGACGCTACAAAAAGCCCCTGTTTGCCATCAGCGGCAACCACGACTGCTACCAGGACGCCTATGGCATCTCGCCGCGGGTTGCCGGCATTCGGGCCAACGAAGGCATCCCCGCCGACCACAATTTGACGCTCTACGAGGCCATCCTCATGTTCGGCGAGACCTACGACGAGGTCATCAACACGTCGAACTTTCAGCCGAACCTGTTTGCGTGGTTCTACTCGGTGTTTACGCCGTTCTCGGACTATCACTGCTCGCTGCCGGAGCAGGAACTGGTGGGGCTGGCCTGGGGGGAGCAGGAAGACCTGCTGGACGTACCGGGCTGGTCCTCGCACGGGCTGGGCCATCTGCCGCGATCTGACGAAGCGGTAACCGATGCGCAGCTTGCGCTGCTGCGGCGTGCGGTGCGCTCGGACAAGCACGTGGTGCTGTCTACGCACTTCACCTTTGCCAGCTACCACGATTCCATTCCCCTCTACCGGCGGGAAGAGGGGGATATTGAATTCGATATCTCCTGGGATCCCAGCCAGTACGACTTCGGTACGTTCGAAACGAATCGCCGCGAGCTCTATGAAGACATGATCGGCGGGCGTCAGATCAGCTGCATCCTGACGGGCCACTCACACCGCCGTGGCCTGTACTACGTCACCAACCGTGACTACACCTTCGACAACTCGGTGACGACACAGTTTTACGACTTCAACGAAATGAGCAGAGCCCGCCGTAACCACGCTCACGCGATGAAGCCCGCCATCATCGTGTCCGACTCCGGCGGCCCCGTGCCCAGGCAGAATCTCAGCGGCGAGTTCGAGGGTTGGGGCAGCGACAATCCGTCAGGCAGCGCGGTGGAATTCGACAGCAACGGTGTCGTGTCCCGGGTAAGAACGGTCCCGGCACGCGTGAAACCCCGCCTGGCGGTTGCTCTGGAGTACTACATATTTGTCGGCGCACCGTCCAGGGCCCCGCTGCAGCTCTTCGACGATTTCCGCACCGACTACTATCAGGCGCGCGCCGAGCAGCGTAACGAGCTCACGGAAGTTTCTATCGAACTCACGCTCGCCAGACATCTGGTGGATCGCCTGGAGCTGTCCGTCGAGCGCGTAGTGCTTTACGGGCGCCGGCGCCCCGGCCAGTGGGTGCGTATCGAGCCAACTTACGACGCCGGATCCAGCCGTTGGCTGGTCGGCCGCGACAGCATCGATGCCTACAAACAATTCCTGCGGGTGAGCCGGGCCAGCCGCTTCGTCGCGCTGAAGTTCTCCTCCGAACACCAGCGGATCTCCCGCAACTACGACCTCGACGATTTCTGGACCTTTCCCATAAAGATGCGCAATCAGCTCGTTTCGGGGTCGAAACGGCAGCTTTTCCAGCGCACGCGGGCATCGGAGATACCCAACTTCGACTGGCGGCGCGAGGATCCGATCTATCAGAGCTGACGTGTCGTCAGCCGGGCCGGCTCAACTCTGATGCAGCTCTTTGAGCTTACTGGCCGTGGCGTCGTCGAGTTCTCCCGTCACGTCGAGTTCCTGATCAGCCTGAAACAGACGTAGGGCCGAACGGGTCTGGTCGCCCAGATCGTCGTCGATCTCGTCTGCGTAGTAGCCCAGCTTCGTCAGCCGCGCCTGTGCACCGGAGATTGTGTTTTCCGGATCCAGACCTCCGAGGTTGAACGTAAACTCCACACGCCGTTCTTCTGAGGCAGCGCCCTCTTCTTCCGCCTCATCCTCAGCGTCCTCTTCGTCCTCGGCCGAGTCGGCCTGCGCTTCAGCTTCTTCCTCCTCCTCGTCGGAGAGGTGTTCGCTTGTTTCCATCATGATCTCGTCGAAGGCGCCGTCCGGCGGGTTGATGAGCACCACCTTCGCTTCCCGGGCGCTTGGCGCGATCGGCGCCCGCAGCTCGCCGCTGCCGTCGGTCTGGCCCGTGCTGCGCGCACCATCGATGGTGAGTTCGTAGCTCACGTTGGCGATCGCTTCGCCTTCCCACTCGAATTTCACCCGGAATTCCGAGGGCACACCTTTGAGGCGGAAGCGATGCGTACTTTCCGTGCCACCATTTGCGCTTCCGGTTTCCTTGTCAGGAATGAACAGACGATCGCCCGGGTAAAGCTCGAACGCGTCGCTGCGCTGATCACGAAGCTCCCGGTTTTGATCGTGCAGCCACACTGTTTCCCAGAAAAACCCGGCATCGGTTGCCAGATTGTCGAGGCAATCACCCTGTTCGATGGTGCGCCAGTTGCCACCCTGCTCCGCCATAACTCACCTCTCCTCTTGCCGGGCACGCGGACACCACCACCGCAGGCCCGCAAACACGGCAAACAACGGTACCCAGAACACCACCACGTTGATCGCAGCACCCAGCAAGGCTGCGCCGGGCGAGGCATCCCAGCGCGCACTGCTCTCGACGAGGATGGCAATCCCTGCTGCTACAAGCAAGGCGCCGATAATCCACTGCAGCTGCAGGCTCGTGCCTGCATCTCCAGCCATTAGCCTGCGCGACCAGCGTACCGTCAAAACGCCGCCGACAACCAGCGCCGGACCGCCGCCGTAGATCAGCAGCTGAAACAGTCCCGCCCCCGATACGGCGAGACCCGACACATAAAGCGGTGCTGCGAGCACGGCCAGGCCCAGCAGGAGACAGGCAATGCCCAGCAGCAGACAGATGGCGCCTAGCACACGCGCTGCATAAGCCGGGCTGTCAGCACCGCTCACACGCCCGGCCTCAGTAGCTGATCGCCTCTTCGAGCTTCACCCAGCGTCCATTCTGTACCTGTGACAGCACAGATTCGGTAGCGCCGCTATGTTTGTCGGGCGCGAAAGACACCCGGTAACCGAAGATGTCGGTGTAGTCGGTGATGGCCTCCAGCGCCTGAACCAGGCCGTCGGTGGTGAGCGCCGGGCCGGCATTCTCGAGGGCCAGCACCGTGAGATCTGCAGCCCGGAAGCCTTCCATGGCGGCAAGACCCGGCTCGTCGCCATAACGCTCCACATATTCATCCCACCAGGCGCGCACGGCCGGCGCCATGTCGTCGTCGGCATAAAGCTTGGCCATGTGCACGAAGCTGTAATAGCCCTGACCGCTGGGCTGGTCGGCAATCACTTGCGCGTAAGCGGCGTTGTTACCCACCCAGTCCACACCTTCCCAGCCCATCTTCCGGGCTGCGTCCAGCACGAGAATGGTATCCCGGTGCACCGTGCCCATCAGCACCAGGTCGCAGTCTGCGTTCTTCAGCCGCAGGATGGCCGCCGTGAACTCGCTGTCCGTGGGTTTATGAGCCGATGTCTCGGCGAGGGCGAGACCCATGGCCTGTGCCTGATCTTCTGCACCTTCGAGGATTTCCTGGCCGTAGTCGGTATCCTGGTAGATGACACACGGCGTGGTTTTACCCTTGTTCTCCACGAAGTATTTGATCGAGGCCCGCACCTCGTCGTAGTAGATGCCACGCTGCGTGAATTTCAATGGGTGAAAAGGCTCCACCATCTGACGCCCGCCGCTGATGGGGAAGAGGTTGGGCACCCCTGCCTCGAACAGCACCGGCATGATTGCGTTGTTGAGCGGTGTGCCGACCCCCAGCACGATGGCTAGCACCTCGTCCCGATTGATCAGCTTGTTCGCGGCGGACATGGCCTTCGGCACCTGGTAGGAAGTATCTTCCACCACGTAACGGATCTGACGCCCATGCACGCCGCCCGCCGCGTTGGCCTGTTCGAAGCGCATGCGTGCCGCGTTGGTTGCACCCACGCCCCAGATGGCCGTGGGCCCCGTGAGATCCGTGTACACCCCAAGCACAATCTCATCGTTGGTGACGCCGCGATTGCTGGCGCCCGGTCCCGCGGTCGCGCCGTCACCCGCTCCCTGCTCACCGCCGCACGCCGCCAGCATGCCGAGGATCGCAATTGCCGTAAGAATCGATCGCATGGGTTCTCCTAAAACATCGAACAGGTCTAGTACATCTCGCCGATCAGGCCGCCATACTTCTCGTTCACGACCTTGCGCTTGAGCTTCATCGTTGGGGTGAGCTCCTCGTCTTCCGGATCGAGCAGCTGATCGATGAGGCGGAATTTCTTGATGGTTTCCACCCGGGCGAACTTCTCGTTGACCGCCTCGATTTCGCCCCAGATGAGGTCCTGCACCGCCTGAGTGTGGCACAGGCTGGTGTAGTTGGTGAAGGGTACGTCGTTGTCCTGCGCAAAGTTCTCCACGTTCTCCTGGTCGATCATGACCAGGCACGTCAGGTACGGCTTCTTGTCACCTACCACCACCGCGTCGGAGATGAACGGGGAGAACTTGAGCTGGTTCTCGATCTCGCTGGGCGTAATGTTCTTGCCGCCCGCTGTGATGATGATGTCTTTCATGCGATCGACGATGTACACGTAACCCTCGTCGTCGATACGCCCCACATCGCCTGTGTGCAGCCACCCGTCAACGAAGGTTTCAGCGGTTTTTTCCGGCTTGTTCCAGTAGCCGGCGATCACGCCCGGGCTGGCGATGAGAATCTCGTTGTGCTCCGACAGCTTCACTTCGGCGCCCGGCGATGCGCGGCCCACAGAGCCGACACGATTGGCGCCCGGCATGTTTGCCGTGGCGATGCCGGTGCACTCCGTCTGGCCATACACTTCGTACATGGGTTTGCCCAGCGCCCAGAACCAGTCGATGAGATCGGGGGCTATGGGCGCCGCTGCCGTGGACAGCCAGCGGCACTGATCGATGCCGAGCAGGATGCGGATGTTCTTGAGCACAAGAAAATCGGCGAGGCGATGCACCAGGGCCAGTCCCGCGCCCACGGGCTCATCGACCTTGCGCTTTGCGGCCACCTTCGCCCCGATGGCTATGGCCTGTTCGTACGCCCAGCGGCCGAAGACAGTTGCCTCTTTCAGCTTGATGGTGACCAGCGAATACTGCTTTTCCCAGACGCGAGGCACGGCGAAGTGCACCGTGGGTGCAATCTCCTGCTGGTCGGCCGTAGCCGTTTCCAGCTCCTCCACGAGATTCACCACCGAGACCGCCTCGATGGTGAGGAAGGTATAGAACATGCGCCCCGCCACATGCGCGAGCGGCAGGAAGCCCAGTTGCTCATCCTCGGGCTCTACCCCGTAAACCGCCTGCAGGTTCTGCACCATGTACAACATGTTGCGTTGCGTGATCATTGCGCCTTTCGGCGGCCCGGTGGTGCCCGACGTATAGGTCAGCACCATCAGATCGTCGGGCGCGGCCGCGGCAACTTCCTGCTCCCAGAGGGCAGGCTGCTCCGCCGCTAACGCCCGCCCCAGCTCGAGCAGGTCATCGAAGCTGATGCACTGCGGATCGTCGAAGTTCCTCAGACCTTCCATGTCGAAGATGACAATCTTCTCGAGGGTGGGACAGCGTTCGCGCACGGCAAGCACTTTGTCGAGCTGTTCCTCGTCTTCGGCAAAATAGAAGCGCGTGCCCGAGTCGGTGATCAGGTACTCCACCTGATTGGCCGCGTCAGTGGGATAGACCCCGTTGGTGACGCCGCCCACGCCGATGACGCCGAGATCGGCGAACATCCATTCCTTGTTGACCTCAGAAGCAATGGAGCACACGTCCCCTCGCTCGAGGCCCAGCGCTTTCAGGCCGCAACCCACCCACCGCGCGTGGTCACCCCAGGCCTGCCAGGTGTATTCGTTCCAGATACCAAAGTCTTTTTCGCGCAGGGCCACCTTTCCGGGGTGGCGCGTCACACGATCATGGAAAAGCTGCGCGATGGTCGTGCAGCCATGGACGACCACGTCTTCGCTGATTGCCGTTACCGCCATGTCTTTCTCTGCTTCCAGCGACGCCGGCCGCGCACCCCCTGATCTTTCATGCCGAGGTAAAACTCCTGGATGTCCGTGGTAGCTTTGAGGCGCTCGCAACTATCTTCCATGACGATACGGCCCACTTCCATGACGTAGCCGTAGTCCCCCACGTCCAGGGCCATCTTCGCATTCTGTTCCACCAGCAGCACCGTCACGTCCTGCTCTTTGTTGAGCCTGACGATGATCTCGGCAATCTCGTGCACGAGTCGCGGCGACAAGCCCAGCGACGGCTCGTCCAGCAGCATGAGGCGCGGGCGCAGCATCAACGCGCGGCCAATGGCCAGCATCTGCTGCTGCCCGCCGGACAGGTTCACCGCCTGCGCCTTGTAGAGCTCCTTCAGCACCGGAAAGTAGTCGTATACCAGCTCGAGATCGCCGGGCACGCTCGGGTCGCGCCGCGAAAACGCGCCCATGCGCAGATTGTCATCCACGCTCAGAAAGGGAAACACCTCGCGCCCTTCAGGCACATGGGCAATGCCGCGCCGCGCCACCCAGTCGGGATCTCGGCCGAGGAGGTCCTCGCCGTCGTACACCACGCTGCCCTTCTGGGGCTCCATGGCTCCGCTGATGGTTTTCAGCACCGTTGTCTTGCCGGCACCATTGGCGCCCAGCAGGGAGACAATCTTTCCCTGAGGCACCGCCATGCTCACGCCGCGGATGGCCATGACCGGACCGTAGTAGGTTTCGATGTTCTTGATGGACAGGAGATCAGCCACGGTCAATCACCCAGGTACGCGCGCAGCACTTCCGGATGGGACTGCACTTCCTGCGGCGTGCCGATGGTGAGCAACTGCCCATCTGCCAGCGCCATGACACGGTTGGAGGCCTGAGCGACGAGGTTCATGTCGTGCTCCACCATCAGCACCGTGATATCGAGTTCTTCGTTGATGTCTTCGATCCAGAACGACAGATCCTCGGTTTCCTCCGGATTCAGCCCCGACGATGGCTCGTCCAGCAGCAGCAGCTTCGGCTTGAGACACAGCGCTCGGGCGATCTCCACCATCTTGCGCACACCATAAGGCAGATTGGCGATGACCTGCTCGCGATAGCTCTGCAGGTCCAGCAGATCGATCACATCTTCCACGGCGTTGCGGAACTCGAGCTCCTGGCGCCGCACCGAGGGCAGAAAGAAAAGATCCGAGATGAGGTTGCTGCGTCGATGAATGTGACAGCCGATGAGCAGATTGTTCAGCACCGTTTCCCGCTCGAACAGCTCGGTGTTCTGAAACGTGCGCGCAATGCCCAGCTCAGCCACGTGATGCGTGGGTATGGCGGTGATGTCCTCGCCGTCGAAGACGATCTGGCCATGGGTCACATCGTAGATGCGACTGATGAGATTGAAGAGGGTGGTTTTACCGGCACCGTTGGGACCTACGATGCTGAAGACCTCGCCCGGCTCGACGGAGAAGCTCACGTCCTGCACGGCTTTCACGCCACCGAAGTGCACGGAAACGGCCTCCGCGGTCAGCAGGCTCATCGCAGCCGCTCCGTGCGCAGGAACGACTTCTGCCGTTTGTAGGTGGCGCGGCGATAGAGGGGAAACTCTTCGAAGTACAACCGCACCTTGCGCCAGCGCCCGTAGATGCCTTCAGGCTCATAGATGAGGAAAAGAATCAGGATCAGACCGAAGATGGCCGGCTCCAGCCCCGGTATCTGCGCGATGGCCGGCGGCACGGTATCGCGCAGAATCGCAATGCCCTGAGGAAGCAGACCTATGAAAATGGCGCCGTAGATCACCCCGTGCAGGCTGCCCACACCGCCGACGACCACCATCAGCAACAACTGTATGGACGTGATGATGGTGAACGCGTCCGGCGCAAGGTAGGTGAGCCGATGGGCAAACAACGCGCCCGCAAGGCCTGTAAATGCCGCCGACAGGGCGAAGGCCAGGGTTTTGGTGCGCGCCAGATGTATGCCCATGCTCTCCGCGGAGGTTTCCGAATCACGCACCGCTGTCATGGCCCGTCCGGTGGGGCTGCGCAGCAGGTTCAATACCAGCAGCATGCAACCGACAAGCAGCCCGGCACCGAGATAGTAAATGGCGACGGGCTGGCTGAAATCGATGCCAGCGAAGAGCGGTTTCGGCACCGCCATACCCCGGAATCCCCCGGTCACACCTTCCCAATGCACCAGCACCTGTTCGACGATGACGGCAAACGCCAGCGTCGCCACTGCCAGATAGATGCCGGTCATGCGCAGCGCCGGTATGCCTACCAGCCCCCCCACAACGGCGGAGAACAGCGTTGCGCTGGCCATGGCGACCGGAAACGGTACGCCGAGGTTGAGGAGATAGGCGTGCACGTATGCACCGATGGCGAGAAAGGCGGCGTGACCCAGGCTCACCAGACCCGTGTAACCCACCAGCAGCATGAGACCGAGACCCGCGATGGCGTAGATGAAGACCAGCGTGAACTCGCCCAGCAGGAAGCGATCCAGCAGCAGAGGACCGGCGAGCACTGCGGCTATGAGCAGCCCGTACCACAGCACGTGACCGCGGTGTTTCACCAGCTGAATGTCCTGACCATAGGTGGTCTTGCGTATGAACCGCATCGCCTTAGACCTTTTTCTTCTGCATGGTGGCAAACAGACCCTGCGGGCGGATCAGCAGCATGACAAGCAGCAGCACGTAAGCGCTGGTGTCACCGAAGCCCGGCGGCAGGTAACGACCGGCAAACTGCTCCACGAGGCCCACCAGCAGGCCGCCGATGATGGCGCCCGGCAGACTGCCGAAGCCACCGACGATGGCCGCAGCAAAAGCTTTGATGCCGACGAAGCCGATCAGCGGGTCGACGAGCGACACCGGTGCCGTGAGCATGCCGGCCACGCCCGCGATGGCAGCGCTGATGGCCCACACCAGGGCATACATACGTTTGACGGGAATACCCACGTAGAAGGCCGCAAGCTGGTTCTGTGACGCCGCCTGCATGGCAATGCCAACCCGCGAGTAGCGGAAGAAAAGATACATGGCCAGACACAGCACCGCCGTGCCGAGAATGATGGCGAGGTTTTCGTAGCCGATCACGGCCTCGCCCAGACGCAACACTTCCCCCGAATACGGTGTAGGCAGCGCGCGCGGCTCGTTTCCCCAGACGGCGCCGGCCAGCGCGCGCAGCACGAAGCCGAGGCCAATGGTGAGCATGAGCACCGCAAAGTGCGGCTCGCCGATCATCGGTCGCAGCAGCACGCGCTCGAGCACCACACCCACCACCGCCATCACCGCGACGGTAGCAAGCGCAGCCGGCAGAAACGGCCACTCCCACAGGCTGACGAAGGTGATGGCGACGTACGCCCCCAGCATCATGATGTCGCCCTGGGCGAAGTTGACCATCTCCGTGGCTTTGTAGATCAGGACGAAGCCCAGGGCGATGAGGCCGTAAACGCACCCCTGCGATACGCCGCTGACGATGAGCTGCAGGATTTCCAATGGCACCCCGAAAGCCGCCCCGCAGGCGCGGCTGTTGCTGTTCTCGTGTTGTTCTCGATCGCAACCACCGGCAGCCCTTCCCAGGCCACCGGCGAGCTGCGCTATTCTGAAATCCGCGCAGGCTTTTGTCACGCCGGCGCACCGTTGTAGCATGCATTCAGGGAGGAGACGATGACAGAGAACACCTTGCGCCGGCTGGCCGGCAAACGCGTGCTGCTGACCCAGGCAGACGACTTCATGGGCCCGGCTACGCTCGACCTGTTCAGTGCCGAGGGCGCCGAGATGATCGTGGACCGCTCGGACCTCACCGTTGCCGGTGCCTGCGAACGGGTTGTTGCCGACGCGGGACACGTCGACGTGCTGATCGCCAATCTGGCCTCGCCAACCTACACCGGCACTGCAGCGACGGAGCTGGGCGATGACGACTGGGCCAACACCTTCGACATGATGGTGCACCCGCTGCACCGCCTGTGTCGCGCGGTTCTACCCCAGATGCTGGCGCGAGGCGCCGGCAAGATTGTGGTGTACGGCAGCGCCGCCGCGCTGAAAGGCATGCGCACGCTCGCTGCCTACAGTGCCGCACGCGCAGCGCAGGTGGGTTATGTACAGGCCCTGGGCGTGGAAGTGGCGCCGCAGAACATCCAGGTGAATCTGATTGCGCAGAACTACGTCGAGAACCCCATCTACTACCCACCGGAACTGATGGAGAACGAAGGCTTCGTGAAATCTCTGAGGCGTCAGGTACCTCTGGGGCGCCTCGCGCGCCCTGATGAAGACGCCCGTTTTGCCCTCTTTCTCGCCTCCGAGGAGAGCGATTTCTTCGTGGGACAGGCCATACCGTTCAGCGGTGGCTGGGTGCAGCGCTGAGGCGCCGCGGCGGACGACAACGAGCAACAGGAGAGCACAGACCATGATGACGGCGGACGAGTATCGCGCCTCGCTGGACGACGGGCGCGAAACCTATTTCGAGGGCAAGCAGGTCACCGACATTGCCAGCCATCCCATTCTCGGCATCACCGTGGCTTCGGCGGCGGCGGGATACGATCGCTTCTACGACCCCGCCCCCGGAGCCATCGGTGCCTTCATGGCGGTGCCCGCGTCCGCCGAGGAACTACGCGAGCAGGTGGAACTGCACGAAACCGTTGATCTGCTGACACATGTCACCTACGCGTCGATCATGACCCTGCTCACGGCCGCCGACCGTATCGAGGATCAGCTACCGGAGAACGCCGCGCGCATCCGCGCCTGGGTGGAAGACGCCCAGCGCCGCGATGTGCGCATCACGCAGTGCATCACTGACGCCAAAGGCGATCGCAGCCGCCGCGCGGGCAATCAGGATGATCCGGACGCTTACGTGCGCGTGGTGGAACGCCGCCCCGATGGCGTGGTGATCCGCGGCGCGAAGCTGCATATTTCAGCGGCATCCATGGGTCACGAGCTGATGACGATTCCCACCAAGGCCATGAAGCCGGGGGAGGAAGACTACGCCATAGCCGCCATGGTGCCGGTGAACGCCCCGGGCGTAAAAATTGTCAACACCACCTACGCGCCGCGCCACGAAGACAAGCGCGACTTTCCCGTTTCCGGCAAGCATCACACGCCGGAAGGGTTCGTGATCTTCGATAATGTGTTCGTGCCCAGCGAGCGCGTGTTTCTGGACGGTGTGCCTGAGCTGGCCGCAGTGTTCGCACACTCCCTGGGGTTGTGGGAGCGGCTGGGGGGACTGTCCAGCATGGCGGCAGGCTATGACCGGCTGGTGGGCTTTGCGCAGCTCATCGCCGAAGCCAACGGGCTGGAGAAGCTAGGTCACATCAAGGAGAAGATCTCGGAGATGATGATCAACGCCACGTTGATCCGGGCCTCGCTGGAAGCCGCCATCGAAAACGCCAGCATCACCTCCGACGGAGCCGCGTTTCCCAACGAGTTGTACACCAACGTGGGCAAATACCATGGGGCAGCCAACTACTCGATGATGGTGCGCCACCTGCACGACATTGCAGGCGGCAGCGTGCTCACGGCACCCGGTATCGCGGACCTGGAAAACGAGGAGACCGGGCACCTCATACGCAAGTACATGAGCACCAAGCAATCGGTGGACGGCACGTACCGAACCCGCCTGTTTCACGCCATCCGCGACACCACGGCAGATGCGCTGGGTGGCTGGTCTGCCGTAACCAACATACAGGCCGGTGGCGGCCTGTACGCACAACGCATCGTCTCGCGCATGCACTATGACCTTGCGGCAGCGAAACGCATGGCGCTGGAGCACGCGGGCATGGGCGAGTACGCAGATGGCGCGTGACAGGCATCCGACGACTTGCCATACTGTATGAATGAACAGTACCCGGAAGCTGCTGCGCCCGCTGCACCGCCAGCGTGTGCGCAAAGCGGCCAAGTTCAAGGTGTACGCCGGTGCGGAGCTCTGTGAGCTGCTGGCGGTGTCACCGGACGCGCTGGAAGCGTGTCTGACAGCGCGCGCCCTGCCCTGTCACAAGGACAGCCAGGGCGAGCTGTGGGTGTCCCTGCCGACGGTGCTGGACCCGCACAGCCTCCTTACTGAGCCACCCGGGCCGCAACCGCGTACGCGTTCGCCTGAGTAGGCGCCGCAGACGGCCGCAGCGTGACGCGTACCCCCTCCTGCGCGCCCAGCAGCTCCACACGCACGTTGTCTTCCACCAGCCGCTCGTTCACTACCAGCTCCACGCGCACGACCACGCCCGCAAGCGGGACAGTGGTCTGGTTGGTGACCTCCAGCCAGTACGCGCCCGCACCGTCTCCGCGCACTCGCGCACCAACGTAGCGTGCAGGTTGATCACCAATGGTCATTTCCACCAATCTCACCCGCGCAGCCTGCCCTGTAGAGTCGTTGGCCTGCGCAGCCTGCTCGTAGTAGCGCCTGGCGGCTTCGGCGTCGCCGTCAGCTTCGGCAATCTGTCCCAGCTGGTGCAGCGCCTGCGAGGTGGGCAGCAATGCCAGAGAACGGTCGAGATCACGTTTCGCCGCCGGGCGCTCACCCAGCGAGGAGTAAGCCATGCCCCGCTGCAGGTAATAGGCGAAGAAACCGTCTTCGAGCGCAACGGCACGATCGAAATTGGTGATGGCGTCGTTCCAGCGCTTCTGCTGCATGCGGATGGCGCCTCGCAGGCCGTGAAACGCCGCTTCGCGCCGATAGCGCTCAATGGCGGTGTTCACGCCAGTCAACGCGGCTTCAAAGTTGCCTTCACCGGCCGCTTCGCGAGCCCTGTCATAGGCGTCGTAGGCTGCCTGAGCGCTGCGCAGCTCCGCCAGCGCCGCCGCGTACTCCGCCTGCTTGAAGACTCCGTCCCCATAACCTTCCTCGCGCAGACGTTTCACCAGGAGCCGGTTGTTCTCGACCCGCTCCGCAGACGATGGATGCGAGGCAAGTAAGCCGTCCAGGAAGGACTGCTTGCGATTCCCCGAGAGTTCGAGAAACGTTTCCTGCAGGGTCACGGCCGCATAGGGGTTGTAGCCGGCTTCCGCCATGTACAGGGTGCCGTAGTAGTCCGATTCCCGCTCGGCGTCGCGCGAGTACTTCTGGTTGAACAACGCCGCACCGCCGCTGACGAGATTGACGATGTCGCCACCGTACGCCGTGCCCGACGCCGAAGCGCCGATGGCCGTAGCCGTGACAATGCCCTGCGACAGCAGACCGCGCTCGATGTTTTTTGCCCCGTGGCGGGCTGCGGCGTGGACAATCTCGTGCGCCAGCACCGCGGCCAGCTCAGCCTCGTTGCTCAGCTCGACGAGCAGCCCGCGGTTGATGGCAATTTTGCCGCCGGGCATCGCCCAGGCGTTGGGCACAGAGCTGTTCAGCACCACGAACTCGTAAGGCAGATCGACCCCGCTGGTTGCCGCCAGCCGCTCACCGACCTCCTGCACATACGCCACCAGCGCCGGGTCGGCACGGTAGGCCCCGCCCTGCATCTGCTGGGCGGGCAGATAGTTTTTCGTACCGATCGCGATCGCCTGCTGATCGGACACCACCACCAGCTCACGCTGGCCCGTGACCGGATTGACCGCGCAGGCTGTGGTGAGCAATCCCAGCACCAGCGCCAGCAAACCCCGATGAACCGTCCGCACCGTGTTCGTTGTGATCACGTTCTGTTTCTCTCTATGTCCCATTCACTTGTTCAGATCGGTGAGCGCTTCGCGCGCGGCGACAACACGTTTACAAACGCCTACACCACGCAGTTCGGCGGGACGTAAGCTGCGCTGAAGAAGTCTCACAGCCTGTTGCAGTCACGTGAAGCGCCAACGATCCACCGAGCAATCCGCCACCATTTTGACCATTGATTCCGCAAAAGTGCTGGACGCTGCGCACGCCCAGGAGGTCGAAAGGCTGAAAGCCAGCTTCGCCGAGCGCCAGCGCAGCGGACGCCCGCTGACGCACAGCATCGTGCAGGCTTACCGCCGCGCGATCGAGCGCACGTGTCGCTGAGCCGCCGGTCCATAATACCTCCATTTTCGCTCGTGCCTCTGCGCAGCATTGCGGCATAGGGTGTCAGTGACGGAAATTTTGAACCCCAACTCTCCAATGAGTAGACCTTGACCATGTGAATGCACGCGACACGGCGTGTGCATGGAAACAGTGGCCAACCCCGCAAGGATCTTGTGGGGTTTTTTTTTTGCCGCCAGGCGACCTGCGGTCGCCTGGCTCTCCTCGGGCCATCCATGGCCCTCGTCACACACGCCAATCCATCGAATCGATGGATTGCGCTTGGCCATCCATGGCCAGAGGGTCGTTGCCCAACGGTATTCCGAGTGTCCGCCGCCAGGCGACCTGCGGTCGCCTGGCTCTCCTCGGGCCATCCATGGCCCTCGTCACACACGCCAATCCATCGAATCGATGGATTGCGCTTGGCCATCCATGGGCAGAAGGTCGATCCCGACCGTCGCCCCCACGCTGGCACCCTCCACACCCGCTTTGGGTCCAACCCTGTTAATCTCACGGGCTTGTCTGGTGGGAGAACGTCATGAAATACCTGCACACGATGGTTCGAGTGGTGGATATCGATGCATCGCTGAAGTTTTATTGCGACGCCCTGGGGCTGACAGAGCTGCGGCGCTACGAGAACGAGGGCGGACGGTTCACGCTGGTGTTTCTGGCGGCGCCCGGGGACGAAGAGGCCCAGGTGGAACTCACTTACAACTGGGACGCGGAAACTCTCGACGGCGGCCGCAATTTCGGTCACCTGGCCTATGCCGTCGACGACATCTACGGCACGTGCCAGCGTCTTGCCGACCATGGGGTCACCATCAACCGCCCGCCGCGGGACGGACGCATGGCATTCGTGCGCTCTCCGGACGGCATCTCCGTGGAACTTCTGCAGCGCGGCGACGCGCTGGCACCCGCGGAGCCCTGGGCGAGCATGGAGAACACAGGTGAGTGGTAACTGCGGCGGTGCGTGGCGCTCAGCCATAGAAATCCCTCGACACCCGATGCATGCTACGCGTCCCCTAGGCCTCTGATTGGAACCCGCATGAAGCTCTACAACTCAGTCGGACCGAATCCTCACGTCGTACGCATGTTCGCCGCAGAGCGGAACCTCACCATCGACACCGAGGATGTCGACATCATGGCCGGTGCCAACCGCCAGGACGACTACCTGAAGCTCAACCCTGCCGGCCAGCTGCCCTGCCTGGAGCTGGACGATGGCACCCGCATCGCGGAAATCACAGCCATCTGCGAATACCTCGACGAAGTCGGCGACGGGCCTTCGCTGATTGGCGAAAACGCCGCCGAGCGCGCGCTTACCCGCATGTGGACGCGCCGCGTCGATCTGAACATCTGTGAGCCGCTCGCGAACGGTTTCCGTTACAGCGAGGGACTGCCGATCTTCAAGGACCGCATGATCACCATCCCCGAGGCCGCGGAAGGTCTCAAGCAGATTGCCCGCGAGAAACTTGCCTGGCTGGACGGTCTCATGGACGACGGGCGGCCGTTCATCGCGGGCAGCAAGATCACCCTGGCCGACGTTCTGCTCTACTGCATGCTCAGCTTCGGCAAGCAGGTGGGACAACCCTTCGACGAAAGCCTGGCCCACGTGAAACCGTGGTTCGACCGCATGGCATCGAGACCCAGCGCAAACGCCTGACAGAGGTCTCAAACCCACAGCTCGAGGCTGGTCAGACCCACTGGCCAGCCTTCACGTACCCCTCACGTTGTGTTACCTTAAGTAGCAGTCCTGTCACTCTTTCACACGGGGTCCGTTTCCATGCGCGGAACCTATATCACTGCGGCCGTCATCGCGCTGCTTCTGGCTCTCTGGCTGTACTCTGGCTGGGTACAGGAAGAAGACCAGACCGTCTATGAATCCATTGCGCAGATGAATCGCGATGCTGCACGCATTGCCGAGGAGGCTCCGCCCACCCGCGTGCGGGCAGCGATCATCGAGGCCACCGAGCGCGAACGTCTGGTGACGGTGCGCGGTAAGACCGAAGCCAAGCGCACCGTCGACGTGCGCGTGGAACTGGGTGGCCGCATTACTGATCGTCCCATCGAACGCGGCGACGTGGTTGCTGCCGGCGACGTGCTGTGCACCTTGTCGACCGAAGACCGCGAAGTTGCCGTCACCGAAGCCACCGCGGCTCTCGACCAGGCCCGCATCGACTACGAAGGCGCCCTGCGCCTCAAAGAGCGTGGTTTTCAATCGGAATCGGCCATTGCCGCCGCCAAGGCACGCCTGGCAGGCGCTAAGGCTGATCTGAGTCGCCGCAAGCTGGATCTGGCGAAGCTGCAGGTGCGCGCGCCGTTCCCCGGCATGGTGGAGGATGTGCACCAGGAAGTGGGCGACTTCGTTACGCCCGGCGCTGCCTGTGCCACCGTCGTCGATCTGGACCCCATGCTGCTGGTTGGCCGCGTCTCGGAGCAGGACGTCGTCCAGCTTACGGTGGGCCAGCCGGGACGCGGTCTCGTGCGTGGCGGGCGCATCGTCACCGGACCGGTGACCTTCGTCGGTCAACAGAACGATCCCACCACCCGCACTTACCCCATCGAAATTCAGGTACCCAACGCGGATCTGTCTCTGCGGTCGGGTATCACCACGGAAATTCTCGTGCCCGTCGAAAGCGTGCTGGCGCAGAAAATTACACCGGCCCTGTTCACGCTTGACGACAGCGGCGCCATTGGCGTGCGCACCGTGGACGGTGACAACATCGTCCAGTTCTACCTGGTCAATGTACTGGCTGACGACACCGACGGCGTGTGGGTCACCGGGCTGCCCAACCGCGTTGCGGTGATCACCGTGGGTCAGGAACTGGTGGTGGCCGGTGAGCGGGTTGATCCCGTCTTCGAGGGCGACCGCACGTTGCAGGCCGAAACCCCCACGGCGCCGGACGCCACGGCGGCGCCCGCCCCCACTCCGGTAGGTGTGGCTTCGGTCAGCGCCGCCTCGCTCTAACGCGAGACTCTTTCCATGTACGCTTTCATCGAAGCCGCGATCAACCGCTCGCGCACCACCATGCTCATCATGTTCATGGTGCTGATCACGGGCACCATCGCGTACAACTCGATTCCCGTCGCCAGCGAACCGGACATCGACGTCCCGTTTTTCATCGTCACGGTTGTGCACGAAGGCATCTCTCCCGAGGATGCCGAACGCCTGCTGGTCATGCCGCTCGAAACCGAGATGCGCGACGTGGAAGGTGTGGAAGAGATGCAGTCTTTCGCTTCGGAAGGCGCCGCCACGGTCATGCTGGAATTCGACGCCGATCACGATCTCAACAAGGCGCTGATCGACACGCGGGAGGCGGTCGACCGGGCGAAGGCTGAGTTTCCTTCCACCGCCGAGGAACCCATCGTCACGGAAGCGTCGGTGGACGACTTCCCCATCATTCAGGTGAACATTGTCGGTGACGTGCCCGAGCGCATGTTGTACGGCATCGCGCTGGATCTGCGGGAAGCGGTCGAAGCGGTACCGGGGGTGCTCGAAGCGGAGATGTTCGGCAACCGCGAAGAGCTGTTGGAAGCAGTCATCGACCCGAACCAGCTCGAGGCTTTTCAGATCTCCTCGGAAGAGCTGATCAACACCATCGTGCGCAACAACCGGCTCATTCCGGCCGGCAGCCTCGACACCGGCGAAGGGCGTTTCAGCGTGAAGGTGCCGAGCATCATCGAAGAGGCTCAGGACATATTCAATCTGCCGGTGCGCGCCGAAGGCGACACGGTGGTTACCCTGGCCGACGTGGCAACGGTGCGCCGCACGTTCAAAGACAGGGTCAGCTACGCCCGCGTGAACGGCAAGGAAACCATTTCCCTGCAGATCAAGAAGCGCGCCAACGCCAACATCGTCGACACCATCGCATCCGTCAAGGAGGTGGTGGAAGCCTACCGCCCGCAGTTACCCGGCCGGGTGGACGTGTTCTATACCACCGACCAGGCTCCGTTCGCGCTGGGACAGGTTACCGAGCTGCAGGGCAACATATTCACGGCCCTCGGCCTCGTGATGGTTGTGGTGGTCGCCGCCATGGGTTTCCGCAGCGGGGTCATCGTGGGCATCGGCATTCCCGTGTCCTTTCTGTTCTCGCTGATTTTCATTTACCTGCTCGGCTACACATTCAATTTCATGGTCATGTTCGGCATGTTGCTGGGCCTGGGCATGCTCATCGATGGCGCCATCGTGGTCACCGAGTATGCCGACCGGAAAATGGTGGAGGGCTATCCCAGACGCGGCGCCTACGTGCTGGCCGCCAAACGCATGTTCTGGCCCGTGACCGCCTCCATCGCCACCACGCTGGCGGCTTTCCTGCCGCTGATGTTCTGGCCCGGTATTCCCGGCAAATTCATGCGCTTTCTGCCGGTGACCGTGTTCACGGTGCTCACGGGCTCTCTGCTCTATGCGCTGGTGTTCGGCCCCGTGCTGGGCTCCATCTTCGGCCGCGCCGGCAGCCGCGATGCCAGCAGCCAGGAGACCCTGCGGCAACTGGAAGAAGGTGACCCGACACTGCTTTCGGGTTTCACGGGCTGGTACGCACGCCTGCTGACCCTCGCCTCCCGTTACGCGCTCGTCACCTTTGCGCTGACCCTGGTAGTGCTGTTCGGCACCTTCTGGGCCTACGGCCAGTTCGGCAAGGGGGTCATCTACTTCAATTCGGCCGAAGCCAAGTACGCCAACCTCTCGGTACGGGCCCGCGGTAACCTCAGCGTGGACGAGATCAACGCGCTGGTGAAAGAGGTGGAAGACCGGGTGCTGGAGGTACCTGGCATCGAGAGCGTGAACTCCGCCACCCTTCTGTCAGGACGGCCCAGCCGCGACGGGGGCGTCGACCGCGTCGGGCGCATGTTCCTGGAGCTGTACGACGAGAACAAACGCGAAGCCTCCGGCACCGAGATCTTCGAGGAAATCCGCAGGCGCATTGAGCCGCTGGCAGGTGTCACGGTGGAAATCCAGAAGATGGAGCAGGGTCCCCCCGTGGGTAAACCCATCCTCGTGCAACTGGAATCGCACAACCGCGACCTCATCGAACCGGCTATCCAGCGCATCGTGGATCACATGACCAACGGCACAGACGGTCTGCGCGACGTCGACGATACGCGGCCGCTGCCGGGCGTAGAGTGGGAACTGTCCGTTGACCGCGCGCAGGCCGCCATCTACGGGGCCGACGTCAGCCAGGTGGGTATTGCCGTGCAGCTCATCACCAATGGGGTAAAGGTCGGCGAATACCGACCCGACCGTTCTGATGACGGCGTAGACATCCGCGTGCGCTACCCCGCGGAAAATCGCGGCATCAATGCCCTCAACGATCTCAAAATCGCCACCCCCAACGGTCTGGTGCCGGTGTCGAATTTTGTGGTGAAGAAACCCACGGGCAACGTCGATACCCTGCAGCGTTTCGACGGCGTGCCCATCGGGCAGATCCGTGCCAACGTGGCACCGGGGGTGCTGGCAGACGACAAGGTGCGCGAGCTGAACGAGTGGGTGCAGACGCAGACCTGGCATCCAGACCTGCGGGTCGAGTTCCGCGGCGCCAACGAAGAGCAGGCGGAATCCATGGCCTTTGTCATGGTGGCGTTCATGCTGTCGCTGATTCTGATGTTCGTGCTGCTGGTGACACAGTTCAACAGTATCTATCAGAGCACGCTCATTCTGTTTTCCGTCGTGTTGTCTACCGCCGGCGTGTTCATCGGTCTCATCATCACCGGCAATCCGTTCAGCGCCATCCTCAGCGGCATCGGCATCGTGGCGCTCGCCGGCATTGTGGTGAACAACAACATCGTGCTGATCGACACGTACAACCACATCCGCAAAGAGCACCCGAACATCGACTACGTTCAGCTGATTGTGCGCACGGGTGCACAGCGGCTGCGTCCCGTCATGCTGACCACCATCACCACGGTGTTCGGCCTGCTACCACTGGCCAGCAACTTCAGCATCGATCTGGTGAACCGCACCATCGTCTACGGTTCGAGCCTCAGCACGTTCTGGGTGCCGCTGTCGCAGGCCATCGTGTCCGGGCTCACTTTCTCCACGCTGCTGACGCTCGTGTGCACGCCGGCCATGCTGGCACTGCGTCACCAGGCCCGGGATATCTGGGACCGCCACGTTGCGCCACTGCTGCGCGCGCTGGCGCGTCTCGTTACGCGCGGCCCCCGGCGAGAAACCGGCGAAGCCTGACTGGCCCTAAACCTCTGCCTTCTCGATGGCTCGCACAATCTGCGCGGCGGCGGCTTCCGGCCGCATCGCCTCCGTGTCGATGACCACCAGCGGCTCGGGAAAGGCCGGAAACTCGAAACTGCCCTGCGCTTTGAGCTGCCGATACACCGCCGCGTCCGTCAGCTTGCCGAACTGCTGGCGGCTCGCTTCGCTTATCCGTTGTTCAATTGCAGCATCCGAGCACCGCAGCGCTACATAGTGAAGCTGCCCCCCGGCTTCCGTGATCAGCGCAGCCAGCTCGCCGATCAGCGACGGCGCCACCGTGGCCTCCGGGTGGAACGTAAACACAAACGACCGTTGCGCAGCCGCCGCTTCCCGGAAAGCCAAACGCCAGATATCCGCGCGCAGTTGCACGAAGCCCGGCGTCCCGAAATCGAAGAGCGTTTTCACCAGGTCAACCGTCAGATGGTTGTGAAACAGCGGTATGCCCAGGCCTTCGCTGACCAGAGTGCCAATGGTGTGTTTGCCGGCGGCAGCCGGGCCGTGAATAAACACCACCGTAAAAGCCATCGCGCTGCTCAATTGTTGCCGTGGCTTGCCCGTCGCTGGACCCGCAGCTTCTGCGTCTCACTCTCGGCGTCGGTGTAGGCTCGGGACAGGGCGTCGTGAAAGGCATGGGCCATGCCGTCCTGACACTCCCGCTCGTAGTGATCGACCCACAGCTTCCAGTAGCGGGACTGCCGCGCACCGACATTGCGTCCGGCCTGCTCGTCGAACCTGTCCTGCATGCGCTGCGGATCCACTTCTGCGAGCAAGGCGTTGAGGGCGGCATGGTTGCCCGCCATCATCGCAACCTGGTGCGCCACCAGGTCGTCGATGGCTTCCTGGAAAGCGGCCAGCGGATCGAGATAGGTAGCCTTGTGCGAAGGCTTGGCAAACAACTCCGCCATTGCCTCGTCCACGTCTACACAGTGCTTCAGCGGATTGTTGCCGGTGATCTGAACCTGTGTGGCGTCTGCGCGCAGCTCACTCTTGACGGCGGCGCGTCCGTTCAAAAGTTCCATCAGACCCGCGACCAGAATGCGCAGCGCGCTGTGCGTGACGCTGGCAGCATCGACGGGGTTGTCCGTGGCGATATCCACCGGAAGCTGCTCGATGATCTCCGCCCCGATCACGTCCGGCAGAATCGTCTCGTTCCAGCGAGTTGGTATTTTCACCGCACCAGCCCCGTCGAGCACGGCCACCAGCTCGTGATGGCCGATGCGGATGCGATCTCCGTCGGACAGGCGATGCACACCGCCGTAGCCGATCGGCAGCAGCGCATCGTTAACAAACGTGCCGTTGAGACTGGTGTCCATGAGCACGTAGTCGGTACCGCGACGTTGCACCTCGGCGTGACGCTTGGAGATCTCTTTCTGCGGATCCGGCAGCACGCACAGATTGTCGGCCGTGCGCCCGATCGTGCCGCGATCCTCAAAGCCATAGGTCAGATCCGAGCCAACCAGCGAAAGCAACAGGCTCATCCGCTTTTCCTCGTTCAGTGCAACGTCACATCCGCACCATGATACTCAATGAAACCGGCTCGAGGGCCGCCGGCGCCACCACCGTGTCTTTCCGTCAGCAATGCCGCTACCCTAACGGGCCCGTGTACGCACATCGGACCCCGTTGAGCCGCATCCTCCCCCTGAGCGCCATCACGCTCAACGACATCGATCAGGTAGGCGGCAAAGCCGCCCATCTCGGCGCGATGCTGCGTGCCGGTTTTCCGGTGCCGCCGGGCTTTGTCATCACCGTGGATGCGTTCGTGGATCACTTCGGCGAAACCACGGATCCGCTGGTAAAACCCCGCCCCCCGCAGCTCAAGGCTGAGCTCATGGCCGAGGTGGTGCAGGGGTTGCTGGACCATCTCGGTCACGACACGGAACTCGTGGTGCGCTCTTCGTCCACGGAAGAGGACGGCCAGTTTGCGAGCTTCGCCGGTCAGCATTCCACCTATTACTTCGTGAACCCCACCCGCATCGACCAGGCCATCGTCGATTGCTGGATGTCGCTATGGTCAGCCTCTGCGGTGGCTTACCGGCGGGCAGGCTGGGGAGACATTGCGTCCGGCGAACCCCTGCGCATGGCGGTTGTCGTCCAGCGCCTCGTGCAGGCTGTCCGATCGGGGGTAACGTTCAGCAAACATCCCGTGGAAGCCAGTGACGACGTGGTGATAGAGGCGAGCTGGGGGCTCGGTGCCGCCCTGGTGGACGGACGCGTATCCCCCGATCACATCCGCCTCGACGATCAGGGCCGGTTGCAGAGTTACACGGTCAGCGACAAGCGCTTCCAGGTGCTGCCAAAACAAGCCACTGCACGGCTTCAGGAAGTGGCCGGCAGTCAACGACATCAGCCTGTATTGACCGAAGCGGAAGCGGAAGCACTTGCCAACGTCGCGCTGCAGCTGGAGACATTGTTCGAAGGACCCCAGGACGTGGAATGGGCCTACGACGCAGACACCCTCTACCTGCTGCAGAGCCGCGCCATCACCTCACGCCCGGAGGTCTGCGATACGCAGCGGCAATGGGTGATCTTCAAACCTCTGCTGGAGAACTTTACCGAGCCGCTGACGCCTCTGTCCGAAGACCTCGTCGCAGCGGCCCTCCCCCGCGCGTCCGCCACTTACCGGGGCCGCGTCTACCTGCCCATCGATCTGGTGCGGATGCTTGCGCCTTTCGAGCTGAGCGACGCAGAAGCTGCCCAGCTGATGTTGCTGCGGGCGCAACCGGCGTTGCGCCTCTCGCCCTGGCGAGCGTTGCGCGCCGGTGCGCTGTTTGCGCTCGGGTTTCTGGGAGACGGCGCCAACTGGCTGCGCGCCGCGCGCGTGCAGCGCAGCGATCTGGATCGCTACCCCGAGGTGCTGCGGCGTCTAACGCGGAGCTCGCGCCTCGATCTGCCCGCTTTCACCCGTCGTGTGGTGTGGGCCCGTCACAGCTTTGTGCCTGCCGACCGTCAGATGTTCGCGCTGAACATCTCCTCGGGGCGCTATTTTCTCTACATCGGGCTGTTGCGCGCTCTCGTGTCACGCTGGGCGCCCGAGTTTCCCGAAGCGCAGCTGCAGGCGCTGTACCACGGCGACCGCCGCATGGCCTCGCTGGACATGCTGGAAGCGCTGGGCGCTCTGGCCGCTCTGGTGCGCCGCGACCTGCAGCTGCTGGCCAGTCTCAAGGACGGGCCTGACGCGCTGCCTACGGGACACCCCTTCACCGTCGCCTTCGAGGCTTTTCTTGCGACCTACGGCCATCGCGGGCCACGGGAGATGGAGTTTGCCGCACCCCGCTGGCGCGAACGTCCCGGCGATCTGCTGTCACTGGTGCTGGCGCAGGCTGAGGCGCCTTCGAGGGAGCGCCAGGACGCGCACGGTCCATTTCTTGCGGCCCGGGATCAACTGCACCAGCAGCTGCGTCCATGGCAGCGATCGGTTGTGCGGCGCCTGACAGCCGCCATCAACCGCTTCATCGAGCTGCGGGAGAATACCCGCCACTACCACATCATGGGCTTCGATGCGGTACGCACACGGATCCTCAGCGTGGAGGACGAGCTGCTCGTGCAGGGCAAGCTCAAGCAGCGCGGTGACGTCTTTTTCTTACGCAACTCGGAGCTGGAAGCTCTGCAGCGTGGCTGGCTGGACCCGGTGGCCGCCCAGCAGACGGCGCGCACGCGCCGCCGCCAGTGGCACCGCGACGCGGCAAAGCGTCCGGTGGAAACCATCAACGTCACACAACCGGCAGCACCCGCCGCCGACGATGCGTCGGTGCTCAGCGGGCAGAGCGCCTGCCCGGGCGCCGCCACCGGCATTGCACGACTTCTCACCAACCCGCACCACAGCGAACACCTGCAGCCGGGAGACGTGCTGGTGGCGCCTTACACAGATCCAGCATGGACCACTCTGTTTCACCGCTGCGCAGCGATCGTGGTAGGCACCGGCAGCTTCCTGTCTCACGCCGGCACCATCGCCCGCGAGCTGCAGGTGCCCTGCGTGGTTGACGTGGCGGGCTGCATGGAACGGCTATGCGACGGGGACGAGGTGATTGTCGACGCGGATGCAGGCACGGTGCGGGTGGTAGGCAGATCATGAGCATTGCCAGCTGGCTCGTTGTTTTTCTGATCAGCCTGCCGGCTGCGGTATGGCTGCTGGCCAACGTGCTGAGCCTGCTCGATCAGCGCCCGCTTCATCAGCCCCTCATAAGGCTGCTCGCCAGCGTATGTGCCGTGCTGGCTGCGCTGCTGCTCACCGATCGTGCCTGGATACACCCGTTCGGAGTTGCCTGCACTCTGGTCACGGTGCTGCACCTGAGCTCCGGGTTTGCCATGCGCTTGCTGCTGCTGGGCGCAGAGCGGCTGGAAAGAAAAGGTCCCGGTGACGAGGGTATGGGGAGGGGAGGGGAAGCCTGTCACCGGGACACTGAGTGAGCCTCGCAGATCTGCTCATGCACCGCGAGGACACACTCGCAGAGCCTGCTGGACTCGGCGAACCTCAGTGAGGATCGCTACTAACCACACTGAGTCCGCCCATCCATGGTGCGTGACTCAGCTTGCAGTAATTAATAGCAGAGATCTGCTGGGGCGCCAGGACATCGCCCCACGTTCGTGTCCGAGGTTACAACGGCAAAGTTACGTTGCGTGTCAGGCCAGCAACCAGGCAACGATCTCCGGATAGGCCGATTTATCCTGGATGAGGAACATGTGCCCGCCAATGTAGAACCGCAGCTCGCTGTGCGGCAGCTGAGCGTGCATGGCCGTCATGTTCTCTTTCGGCGCGATCCCGTCGAACTCGCCGCCTGCCAGCAGCACCGGCATGGTCAACGCAGGCAGACGCTCGTAGGTATTGTGGCCCCAGCGGGCTGCGAGCTGTTTGGCCGCCCCCTCAGCCACCTCCGCCCGCGGCTGCGATGCCACACTCTGCGCTACCCGCTTCGCCCACTGTTCCGGGTGTGCGGCTATCCAGCTTTGGGTATGGCGCAGGTCGGCAACTTTGAGGTGGGCTACCGCACGCTCTTCAGCAGGCAGCTCCACCAGTTCGTGCAGCGGATACGACGCGCCCCCGGCGCCACCGGAAGACGTGCAGGCCAGTGCCAGACGACTGATGCGTGCGCTGTGACGCAACGCGAACTCCTGCGCCACCATGCCGCCGAACGACACCCCCATGACCAGCGCCCGGTCGATCGCCAGCGCGTCCATGAGGCCGGCCGCGTCGTCCGCGTACTGGGCCATGGTGAACACCCCGTCAGGATTTTCCGTGCGACCCAGCCCGCGCTGGTCGTAACACACGAGGTCAAAATGCTGCGCCAGGGGTGAGTCGAACTGATTGGGACGGTTGCGCAGGTCGCCACCGCTACCGCTGATGAACAACAGCGTGGGCGCGCCGGGACCGGCGCCACCACGCTCGTAATAGAGCTGTATCCCGTTGACTGTGACCTGCGGCATGACGGGGCCGTCTCAGCGCGCCGCCAGGGCTTCGGCAAAAGCAACCACCCGCTCGGCGTCCGCCGCGTGCAGGTTTTCCACGAGCTTTCCGTCCAGCACAGCCACACCCTTGCCTTCGGCGAGCGCAGCCTGCCAGACTTTCAGCGTCTCGCGGGCGTGTGCCACGTCCGCTTCCGAGTAACCGAACACCTCGTTGGTCACCTCGATCTGCGAGGGGTGGATGAGCGTCTTGCCGTCGAAGCCCATGGCCCGTCCACCTTCGCAGACCTCGCGCAGCGATGCCTCGTCCCGAAAGTCGAGGTGCACCCCGTCGAAGATCTCGAGTCCGAGGCGTCGCGCCACCAGCACACAGCTCTGCAACGCGTACGCCAGATTCTGCCGATCGGGGGTGTGCGTTGCGCGCAACTCCTTCACGAGATCGCTCGTGCCCATCACCAGGGCGCCCACCCGCGGCTCAGCGGCAAACTCCGCGAGATCGAGCACGCCCACCGGGGTTTCGATCATCAGCCAGATGGGCAGGGTATGACCCCCCGCTTTGTCTACCGCCTCCACGATTTCCGTGACCTGGCCCTCGGATTGAATTTTGGGAAACAGCATGGCACTGATGCCCTGGGCCGCGAAACAGGCGATGTCGTCGTAACCCCAGGGGGTGTCCAGGCCATTGCCCCGCACCACCAGTTCACGGTAGCCGTACCCGCCTGCGCGCACAGCCTCAAGCACCTGCTGGCGGGCCGTTACCTTCGCATCCGGTGCAACGGCATCCTCCAGGTCGAAGATGACCGTATCACAGGGCAGCGCCTTGGCTTTCTCCAGGGCGCGCGCGTTGGCCCCCGGCATGTACAGAAGTGATCGTCGCGGCTGCATTCGGCTCTCCCGCCCGAGAAGGCGGCATGATAATGAGTTTCGTGACAGCCGTCACACGCGCCGCGCACGCATTGACTACCATGGGCCGAACCCTTCTCCAGGTAAGGATCACCGTGGGAAGCCCACTGCGTATACGCTCGACGCGAGACGTCTGGCTGTACACCATCTGCATCTGTCTTCTGGCAAGCGTGCTGTCAGAACTGGCGGTGCTGTTGCTGTTTCTGTCCCAGGGCGCCGAAGCCTTTCACCTGCGTAACGCCATCATCTTCGCCGGTATCGTGCCCATCCTCATCGCCCTGCCCATCACCCTGGGCATTCTGCGCATGAGCCTGGCCCTCGCGCACACCCAGGCAGAGCTGCGACGCCTTGCGGAGACCGATCCACTCACGCACCTGCCGAATCGTCGGTCGTTTTTCGATATGGCCGAGACGGTGCTTCAGGACGCGGCCGAGCGCAAGAGCCCTGTCACGCTGCTGGTGATCGATGCCGATCACTTCAAGGAGCTGAACGACAGCTACGGCCACGCCGTAGGGGATCAGGCTCTGGTGTCCATCGCCGATGCGCTACGTGAGAATTTCCGCCAGAGCGACATGGTATGTCGCGTGGGCGGCGAGGAGTTTGCCGTGCTGCTGCCCGGGTTCGACGCCGCGCGTGCCAGGCCGCTCGCTCAGCGTCTGGTGGACGCGGTGCTGGAGGGACCTATCCAGACAGACACGACCATCATCGAGTTCACGGTGAGCTGCGGCGTAGCCGACACGTCCATCACCTACGATCTCGCCGGCCTGTTCAAAGCCGCCGACGACGCGATGTATGCCGCCAAGCAGCAGGGCCGCAGCCGTGTGGCCCTGGGCGCGCTGGCTGCCTGAAACCGCCCGCTCACACAACCGCAAGCGCCTGCGCAAAATCTGCGATCAGGTCGTCCGGGTCTTCGATGCCGATGGAGACCCGCACGAGATTGTCGCCGATGCCAAGCTGGCGTTTCCGTTCCTCCGGCACGCTCAGGTGCGTCATGCTCGCGGGATGTGACGCCACGCTTTCAGTGCCGCCGAGGCTGACTGCCAGCTTCACCAGCTGCAGCTGATCCAGCATGCGGAAACACTCTGCCTCGCCGCCGTCCAGCAGCAGCGAGAACGTGGAGCCTGCCCCCGAACAATGACTCGCAAAGATGCGCCCCTGTGAACTGCCGGCGTCGAGATGCCCGAGAAAACCCACGTGTGTCACCTTGGGGTGATCGCGCAGAAAGGCGCACACAGCGTGCGCGTTCTGCTCGGCCCGCTGCATGCGCAACGCGACGGTCTCGAGCGATCGCAAC
The DNA here is from genome assembly GCA_964651595.1 of uncultured Pseudomonadales bacterium. GTDB lineage: Bacteria > Pseudomonadota > Gammaproteobacteria > Pseudomonadales > Azotimanducaceae > UBA4421. The sequence goes on from CAZYYJ010000003.1 coordinate 36,432, forward strand.
AGCATCCAGGAGGTATGCGGGTCGGTTATGGTGCCGATGGTGTTGCGCAACTGCATGATCGGCCGCACCGCGGCCGCCGTACCCACGACGGCGCCCGCAACCAGATCGCTGTGGCCTCCGATGTATTTTGTCAGCGAGTAGATCGAGAGGTCGGCACCGAGGCGTACCGGTTGCTGAAACACGGGTCCGAGAAAAGTGTTGTCCACCATCACCACCGGCTTGTCAGCAGGCGCATCTGCATACAGCTCGTCGCGAAGCTGCACGATACCGGCAATGTCCAGCAGGTCGTTCGTGGGGTTGGCCGGACTTTCCAGATAGATGGCACTGATCCGGCCTTTGCTGCGGGTCTGCGCGAGGAGCTGACGCACGTCCTCCAGCGATGCATTCGCGGGGAAATCCTGTCGCGATACGCCGAAGTTGCCGAACGGTGCCTCGATGAGCTTTTCGCTGGCAGCGTAAAGCGGACCGGAATGAACGATGGTGTCCCCGGCCCGGGTGTGAGCCATGAGCGCGGTGGTAATCGCCGACATGCCCGTGGAAAACACCGCCGCCTGATCCGCATTTTCCCAGAGCGCCAGCCGATCCTCGAGAATTTCCTGATCGGGGCCATTGAACCGCCCGTAGATCAGGCCTTCGGAACCCCCCGGGCGAGCCCCGGTGATGCCTTCGAAAAACCGTTTCCCGGCCGCGGCCGATTCGAACACGAACGTCGATGTGAGAAAGATGGGTGGTTTCAGGGACCCTTCGGAGAGCCTGGGGTCGTAGCCGTACCCCATCATGAGCGATTCGGGAGAGAGGCTGCGATTACCGATTCTCGTCGTCTTGCTGTCGCCTGCCATCACCGTTCTCCTGCGTGGCCGACGCCGCCCGGCGAGACCGAGGTTACGGCTGCAACCACAACCTGCAGCCGGCGGCGCCGCGTCGATACCCGTTAACGCCAGCCGGTCAGGGCACCCGCCGCCGCCGGTCGACGAGATCAGCATCTGTCACTTCCAGACCGCTCGCTTTCAAGGCCCGCATGATGTACCCGCGCATGGTCATACCCGACTCGAACGCCAGGCGCGCCAGCTCCCGGTGCAGCGATGCGCGCATCTGCAGCGTGACCTGAGACTGGGGTTCACGGCGCGGCGGCGACGGCTCGCGAGCCGGCTTGTCCCCCCGCGCCCCCTTGTGGGAACTCTTCGGCGTCATGACGCCTCAGCAAACTCCTGCATGAAAGGCAGAGCGCCAAGCTCGGCGATTTCCTGCACCAGCAACTGCCCCTGCGCCGCCGCCTTGCCCGTCTTCGGCACCTTGCCGGAAAACGTGAGCTCCTTGTACGCCACGAGGTGATGCATGCGCGTCTTGAACGTGGGCAGGCCGTACTCCATCACACGCTGACGTACCTTCTTCGCGATCTTGGTTTTCGGCGTGTAGTCGGTGAACAACAGCCGGGCCTCGATGTCGCGTCCGGTAATCTCCGCCGTGCTGCGCACGAGCCGGAACGTGCGCTGCGCCTGCACCACGTCCGCTTTGGAAAGTTGCAGGGGAATCAGCACGAGGTCGGCAATCCCGATGGCAAACACCGTCGCCTGAGACTGCGCGCCGGGGGTATCGATAATCACCAGATCGTGCTTGCGGTTCATCTTCTGAGCCACCTCGACGATCTGCCCTTCCTCCAGCACGACGCGACTGTCGATTGCCATGTTGGCCGTGGTGCTCAACCAGTTCGAAAGGGTCTGGTTCTCGTCAGTGTCCACGACGCCAATCGAATACCCCAGATTGTGCACCGTGCCGATGATCATCTGCGCGACGGTTGTTTTTCCCGCGCCGCCCTTGGTGGTGGCTGTGGTGATGATGCTCATCCATTAGCTCCTGTTGCTCTTGGTTAGGTTTGGTTTGCGTTGATTTGTTTTTCCGGGGGCATGGACCCCGCAGGCCAGATACTATGGTAAGTACATTTAAATGTATACCTGTATTCCTGTAGATACAGTTAAAAATATGATAACCCTGTTCAGGAGGCCGCCGGAGCGCGATCATGGAGGCGTCACAACAGGGGGATACGTCGATGATTGGTCAGATCATTCGCTTGAAAATCAGGCAAGGCACGCAGGCTGAATTTGAAGCGCTTGTGGGGCAGTTGATGAAGGATGTTGTCGCAATCGAGCCGGGAGCCATCTACGACGTGCGCCGCGTACGGGGGGCGCCGGAAACCTATTTTTACTTCATCTCCTTTCCCGACCAGGCGGCTTACGACCGCTACATGGAAGCCGACTACCACACCAGCATGTCACCGAAGGCAATTGCATTGCTTGATGGAGAGCCGGTCTTCGAAGACCTGGATAGGTTCGGAGAGTAGCGGGCCCCCGTCGCTCAGCGAGCGGCGCGGGAAGCCGGCAGCAGGCCGTTGAGAGCGGCAAACAAAGCTTGGAAATCGAGCGGTTTGGTCAGCACCGGCTCGTTGCCGATATCGCCCAACGCGAGATTCTGGGCGTTGCCCGTAATGAAGACCACTGGCAACGTCGAGCGCCGCTGACGCAGGGCTTTGGCCACCGCAACACCATTTCTGCCCGGGAGATCCACATCGAGCACGGCTGCGTCGATGCGCCGCTGCCCTGCCTCGGCAGCGTCGAAGAGGTCCAGAGCCGCCTCGCTGTGCTCCGCAGCCACGGCATCGAAACCGCCTGCACGCAGGCGCAGCACGCAGGCTTCGCGCACCAAGCGGTTGTCTTCGACAATCAGCACGAGCTGTCCCGACCCCACGGCGTCAGCGCCAGCTTCGTTCTGCCTTCCCGGGGGTTCGGCTTCGCTGAGCGGCAGCCGGACCGACACACAGGTGCCACGTCCCGCATCGGAGTCGATCTCCACCTGACCGTCGTGCGCCGTCACGATGCCATGCACGATCGAAAGGCCGAGCCCCGTCCCCTGACCATGGGGTTTCGTTGTGAAAAACGGCTCGAACACCCGCTTGAGGGTCGCGTCATCCATGCCTTGCCCGTCATCGCACACCCGTAGCAGTGCGTGGGCATCGTCCCGTTCCAGCACAACCTGCAGGCACCCTCCCCGCGGCATGGCGTCGCGCGCGTTGATGATCAGATTCACCAGCACCTGGCGAAGCTGAGACGCATCTGCCGAAACCGTCAACCCGTGGTCGCCGATGTTCGTTTCGATCGCGATGGCTGCCGGTACCAGCTTGCGCAGAAAACCGAGGTTGTCGACGATCACCCGGTCGAGGGATACCACCTGCTTATCACTGCGTTCGCGGCGGGCGAAGGTGAGCAGTCCGGAGGTCACGTCTCTCGCCTGATCGATCGCAGCCTGCGCCTGCGCCAGGTAACCGGCCGCAACGGAGGTCGCGTCGGTTTCCAGCGCGGCCAGCTCGACAAACCCCCGCACGCCGGCAAGGACATTGTTGAAATCGTGCGCAACACCGCTTGCGAGCGTGCCGATGGCCTCCAGCTTCTGCGAGTCGGCCAGCGCAAGCTGCAGGCGCGTGCGCTCCTGCTCGGACGCCTTCAGCGCCGTGACGTCCATCGCCGTACCCACAAAACCCGTGAAACCTTCATCGCTGTGTACGGGACGCGCATGAAACAGCAACGAGCGCACTTCGCCATTGACGTGCTGCCAGCGATACTCCCCCTGCAGAGGTGCGCGCGTGGCGAGCGCGCTTCTCGCTTCGGTTCTGGCGCGCTCCCGGTCCTCGCGGTGCAGCGCTTCCAGCCAGCCCGAGCCACGCCAGTCACCGGCATTGCGGCCGCTGAACTGCTGCCACCGCTCCTCGTTCACGAACGTTATCCGACCCCGGGCGTCGGCACGAAAAACCAGCGTGGGCGAGGCTTCCGTCAGCGTCTGAAAAATCCGCGTGCTATCGAGCAGGGCCGCCTCAGCGCGCTTGCGTTCGGTCACGTCCTGCGTGGTTCCCAGCAGGCGAACCAGCTTGCCGGTGTGGTCGAACTGACCGGTACCCCGCCCGTGCACCCAGCGAATCTCGCCGGTTTTTGCATGCACGATGCGATGCTCAACCTCATACGGCGACCCGGGCACCGACGCGCGCTCGAGGGCTTCGCGCTGCAGCACCAGATCTTCGGCGGGTACGTATTTGCGATAGTGCTTGAGCGAGTAGTTCGCATCGTCGAAACCGTGAATACGCAGATACTCGTCAGACACGTGAGCAGACTGGGTCACGATGTCGAAGTCCCAGACCCCCACACCCCCGGCAGCTTGAGCGTCCCGCAGGCGACGTTCGCTTTCCGCAAGCTGCTGCTCAAACTGAACCCGCTCGTCAGCATCCAGCGCAATGCCGAAGAGATACGCCGCCGAGCCATCGGCGGAAGGCACCCAGGCACCCTGCGCGTGCACCCAGTGTTCTGTCCCATCGGGCCACATCACCGGATAGGTCGCCTTGAGCGTTGCCTGCGTGTCCCGCGCCGCCAGCACCTCGACCCGAAGGTCATTCTGTTCGGTCTCCGGCACGCTATTGACGAGATCCTGGAAGGTGACGGGTTGGTGCCGGGCGGAAAAGCCGTGCAGGCGGGCGAAGCCATCGCTCCAGTCGATGGTCTGGCTGTCCGGATCCCACAGAAAGGTGCCGGCACCCATGGCCTGAAGGACCGCGTCGACGCGCTGCGTCGTGGACCATACGCTCTCGGGCGCAGGGCCAGCGCTCGCAAACGCACGCTTGCCGGTGCCGGCTTCGGGTTCCGTGTCCAGCCTCGATCCTCCCCCTGCGGCGGTGTGCGAAGCTTACTCCGCCCACCGGCTCCCGTCATGGCCGCCACTGCCCCTTAAATCGAACGCACCAATTGCGCACAATAGGGCCTTGACCTGCTGCTTGGGGAGCGCAGCAACACCATGCCCGTCCCGTCCGGCCACGGCGCCGCACGATGCGTCGCCGGTCTCGTTCTGTGTGCCGTCGCGCTGCTTGCCCACGCGGAGGGGGAAACGCCCGCAGCGATGGCTCCGGCGACGCCGGTGCTGCCGGGCGCCGCGATCCAGATCGCCTATCTCCCGAACGCCGATGTCCGCATCGACGGGCACGTGGACGAAGCGCTATGGCTGACCCTGCCGGTCATCGACGGCATGCGGGTGGTCGATCCCGACGCCATGACCGTTCCCGCCCACGCCACGCAGACGCGGTTGTTTTTCGACAACCGCGGTCTCTATGTGTCCGCGGTGATGGAGCAACCCGCCGAGACACTGGTGGCGCGCCTCTCTTCCCGCGACCAGTTTCTGAACCGCGACGCCTTCGGCATCACGGTGGATACGTCGGGGGAAGGCCTGTACGGCTACTGGTTCAAAGTGAACCTCGGCGGGTCCCTCATGGACGGCCGGGTAGTGCCCGAGCGCACCTTCACCGAGCAATGGGACGGGCCGTGGCGCGGTGAGAGCCAGCGCACCGAGTCCGGCTGGAGCGTGGAGATGTTTCTGCCCTGGTCGATGATGGCGCTCACCCAGGGCACCGCCGATCGCCGCATCGGCCTGTGGCTGGAACGCAAGGTAGCCTACCGCGACGAGCTCTACGGCCTGCCGGCGCTGCCATTCACCGAACCCCGGTTCATGTCGGCGTTGCAACCGGCCATGCTGCCGGATCTGAAGGCCCAGTCCCAACTGGCCGTGTTCCCCTACGTGTCGGCAACCCATGACGCCATTGCCAACGACGACGACTACGAGGCAGGCGCCGACATCGCCTGGCGCCCAACCCCCAACGCGCAGCTCACCGCCACGCTGAACCCCGATTTCGGCGCTGTGGAATCCGACGAAGTGGTGGTCAACCTCACAGCCTTCGAAACGTTTTTTCCCGAGAAGCGGCTGTTTTTTCTGGAAGGAACGGAGGTCTTCGTCACCACCCCCCGCTCAGACCCCAAGCGTTTTCGCTCGACCCGCGTCGGGGGCGGCGCCCGGCCGACACCGTCCACGTTCACGCCGGAACCCACCACGCTGCTGAACACGCGGCGCATCGGCGGTCCCCCCCGCCAGCTGACCGTGCCGGACGGTGTCGAGGTGGATCCCGTTCAGCTCGGCAAACCCACCGATCTGCTCGGCGCCGTGAAGTCCACCGGCTCCATCGGCAATGTGCGCTATGGCTTTCTTGGCGCCTTCGAAGACGATGTGGCGCTGCCGGGGCGTACAGCAACGGGGCAGCGCGTGAAGGTCACGGAAGAAGGCCGGGATTTCGGGGTGGTGCGGGCAATTTACGAGGCCACCGGCGGTTCGCGCCGCAGCATCGGTTACATGGGCACGCTCGTGACGCTGCCGGAAGACGACGCCACGGCTCACGCCATCGACGCTCACTACCTCTCCCCGACGGGCAAGATCAAGTTCGACACCCAGCTCATGGCGTCCGAAGCCCGCGGACTGGAAGGCTACGGCCTGCTTGCGGACCTCGTATACACGCAGCGCCGGGGGCTGACACACTTCATGAGCCTCGACTACTTCGACGATCAATTCAACGTGAGCGATCTTGGCTTCGTCCGGCAGAATGATATCGTTGGCGGGCAGTACGGCATCACCCGGCAGGCCGGCGGACAGCCGGGAGACCGGTTTCGCTGGATCCGCAATTCGCTTTTCATCAGCGCACAGTCGAACACAGATGGTCTGCTCAACCGCGCAGGCTTGTTTACCAACCACACGTTTCTCATGCAGAGCAACAACCAGGTACGGTTCGAGATCGACTACTATCCCGAGCGCTGGGACGACGTTAACAGCCGCGGCAACGGCATCTTCAAAACCGATGGCCGATTCTTCACGCAGATCGGCTACGGCACCGACTCATCCAAACGCTTTTCATGGAGCGCCACCCTCGGCGCCGAGCAGGAAGAGCTGAACGGCACCTGGACCTACGCCACGGATCTGGGCTTCACCTATACGCCCAGCGACAACGTTACCGTCGAGCTGGACATACGCTACAAAAAGCGTGACGGCTGGCTCCTGTACCGATCGGGGCGCAATCTCACCACCTACGGCGCCGATGATCTGCAGCCGCGTCTGTCGCTGGACTATTTCATCACGGCCCGCCAGCAGTTGCGCCTCACCATGCAATGGGCCGGCATCCGGGCTGAGGCGCAGGACTACTGGACCATCCCCCTGTCCGACGGTGACCTGCAGCGACGAACCCTTGCGCCGGATGCTGCCGACGAGGATTTCTCCCTCTCGCGCCTCACGGCGCAGCTGCGCTATCGATGGGAGATCGGCCCGCTGTCCGACCTGTTCGTAGTCTATACGCGGGGGAGCGCGATAACGCTGGCGAACGACGACGAGGCGTTCGGCTCACTGTTCGCCAACGCCATCGACGAACCGGTGATTGATCTGTTTGTCATCAAGCTGCGGTATCGGATCGGTCGCTGAAGGCAAACACCAGGAGCAGGTTGTTGGCCGGCATGGCGTTGCGCTCGAGGAGCTCGAACCCGGCCCGCCCGGCGGCATCGACCACGTCTTCCAGGGCTCGTATGCCCCAGCGTGCGTCGCGGGCCTTCAAGCTTGCGTCGAAGGCTTCATTGCCAGGGGAGGTATGCCGACCGGCCTCCATGAACGGGCCGTAAAGGAAGATCCGCCCGTGACGCCGCAGCACCCTGCGCGCGCCCTGGAACACCGCTTCCACCGTGGTCCGCGGGGAGATGTGCAGCAGGTTCGCCGCGTAGATGGCGTCCACGTCCGTCACCGACCACGGGGTGTCGTGCACGTCCAGTCGAACCGGGGCGGCCACCGACGGCGGGCGATGCGCCAGATCGGTGCCGTGGCTGATCGCCGCAGCATCGATATCGGTGGGCAGCCAGCGCAGTTCCGGCAATGCGGGCGCCATGTAACATGCGTGCTGCAGGGAGCCGCAGGCCAGCTCCAGCAGGCGCGACGCCTTTGCCAGCTGCGGGCGCAAGACGGCGAAAATCGGCTCCTTGTTGCGATCTGATGCGGCGCTGTACAACGGCTGCTCCTTCAAGGTGATGTCTGTACGTGCTGGCGCCAGTGTAATAGAAGCCACAAACAGACAGGTGGTAGGATGCAGCGGGCATACATGGGGGAAGCCACTTTGTCAGAGCTGTTTGATCTGAGCGGAAAGGTCATTGCCATCACCGGCGCCTCGTCCGGGTTCGGCCACCACTTCGCCGGGGTTCTCGCCAGCGCCGGTGCCACCGTTCTGCTGGGCGCGCGTCGCGAAGAAAAGCTCGCCGAGCGCGTGGCGCAGATCGAAAGCGACGGCGGCGCGGCGCACGCGCTGGCCCTCGATGTACGCGACACGCAGAGCATTCACCGCTTCATCGATGCCGCCTTCGAGCGCTTCGGCCGCCTCGACGCCGTCATCAACAATGCAGGCGTCGAAGCGGGCGCCAAAACGTACGCGATGATCGACGAAGAGGACTGGGATTACGTCATCGACACCAACCTCAAGAGCGCCTGGCTGGTGTCGAAGTACTACACCGAGAAGGTCATTGCCCATGAGCAGGCGGGCGGCAACATCATCATGATCTCTTCCATCACCGATACGCGCACCATCAAGGGCCAGTTCCCGTATGCGGTGTCCAAGGGCGGGCTCACCCGCATGACCGAGGTGATGGCCCTGGAAGCGGCCCGTTACGACATACGGGTCAACGCCCTTGCGCCCGGCTACATTCTCACCGACGTGAGCCGCATTCTGCTAGAAAGCGACGCGGCGCCGAGCTTCGTGAAAGGCATTCCCATGCGCCGGTTCGGCGAGTTCGACGATCTCGACGGCCCCATACTGCTTCTGGCAAGTGATGCCTCGAAGTACATGACCGGCTCGGTACTTACGGTCGACGGCGGCCACGTCTGCGCGTCGCTCTGACCGCGACGCGCCAACCCCACACCAGCAGGACGACAGCCCATGAGCGACATTCGCCCCTTCGAAGTGCAGATCGACGCCAGCGTCGTAGAAGACCTCCTCGCACGGCTCAACGCCACGCGATGGCCCGAGGCGGAAACACCGGACGACTGGAGCCAGGGCATTCCGCTCGCGTACACCCAGGCCGTGGTGGCGTACTGGCGCAGCGACTACGACATGCAGCGCCTGGCCACGCGTCTCAACGCCTACGACAACTTCCTCACCGAGATAGACGACGTAGACGTGCACTTTCTGCACGTGCGGTCGCCGGACGATAGCGCCCGGCCGCTGCTGCTCACGCACGGCTGGCCAGGCTCGGTCGTGGAGTTTCTCAAGGTCATCGGGCCGCTCACAGACCCTGCCGCGCACGGGCTCGAGGGCGAAGCCTTTCACCTGGTCATTCCCTCCCTCCCCGGCTTCGGTTTCTCAGGCAAACCCACGCAACCGGGCTGGAGCGTGCAGAAGATCGCCGGCGCCTGGGCGCAGCTCATGGCGCGGCTGGGTTACGACCGCTACCTGGCACAAGGGGGCGACTGGGGCGCCCTGGTCACCAGCGCCATCGGCGCGGGCGACCCGGAGCACTGCGCCGGCATTCATCTCAACATGGTCGTTGCTCCGCCGGACCCCGGCGCCGATGATCTCACCGAGCTGGAGCTATCTGCCCTGCAGGGCATTCAGTATTACCAGGACTGGGATTCGGGATACTCCAAACAACAGAGCACGCGTCCGCAGACGCTGGGCTACGCGCTGGTTGACTCCCCGGCCGGTCAGGCGGCGTGGATTCTGGAAAAATTCTGGGCCTGGACCGACTGTGACGGCCACCCTGAAAACGTGCTGAGCCGCGACGAGCTGCTCGACAACGTCATGGTGTACTGGCTGAACGCCGCCGGCGCCTCCTCAGGGCGCCTGTACTGGGAGAGCTTTGGCCGCGGCCTCGATGGCGCCCAGGTTGCCGTGCCCATGGGCGGCACCATTTTTCCGAAAGAGATCTTCCGCACAAGTCGCCGTTTCGCCGAGAAGGTGTACACCAACATCGTGTACTGGTCGGAGCGCGACGCGGGCGGCCACTTTGCCGCCTTCGAGCAACCGGACGTATTCGTGCAGGAAGTGCGCGGAAGCTTCGCTTCGACGGCTTGAACGGCGCGATCACCGATCGCTCAAAGTTTGCGCCGCGTCGCGGCATTTTGACGCCGCTCTGCTAACGTCGCGCCGACGAAGCCATCAATGGACGGGCCATGTCGCTCCGACTCGTTTTCACAGGGACGTTGAAACCGGGCGTCACGCAAGCGGACGCTGCGCAGGCCCTGGCTGCGGTATTCAAAAAGCCCCCCGAGCAGCTCGAGAAAATGCTGTTCCGTGGCAGACCCGTACAGGTCAAAGTCGTGGAAACGGCGGCTCAGGCAGACCGCTACGTGCAGGCCTTCGACCGGGCCGGCCTTACGCTGCAGGTACAACCCGCCGGTGCCGCAACGGCCCAGGCGGCACCGCCGGCACCTGAAAGCACCCCCCCCGCCCCTGCTCCGCAAGCGCCGGTATCGAGCACGCCGGAAGCAGCCACAGACGCCCCTGAGCCCGACAAACCGCCGCCACGGCGTCGCCGAGGACACCTGCGTCTGGTGAGCAGTATCGTCGTCGCCCTGGTGGCAGGCTGCGCCTGGTACACGGCCCCGCTCTGGCGTGGCGCCGATACATCAGCGCTGCAGGCACGGCTCACCAACGCGCTGGCGACCAGGCAGGTGCTGGCCCTGGGCCATCTGGACGTACAGCGAACCAACGCACTGCAGCAGCGCCTCTTCGGCGCACCCGACCCGCAGGCATTGCTATCGAGCAACGACCGCTTCGCCTCGTTGACCGCTGCAGGTCTCAGCCCGGCGGAAACGGTCGACGATGTGCTGGGCGCGATCTACCTGGACGGCGAAGACACTTTCAATGCCGCAGCAATCACCGGGGACTTCGACGTCGACGACGCCAAACGCTGGCTGGCACAGACCGTTGAAGTGGCCAACCGCGACGACCGCACACACACCATGGAGTTTGCCTGGGTCGACACCGACACCTGCGAGGTGGCACCGCTGCACGCGGCACGTTTCGGTGATGGCTTTGTGCTGGTCACGCGCGCCGACAAGCTGGATGGCCTGTGGCAGCGCGTCACGGCAAATCGTTCCGCCGAAATCGATCTCTCCACCTGGTCCGCCGCTATCCAGCATCAGCTGCTCACGCTCGCCTTGATGACGCCAGCCGACATCGGCCAGGCTGCTGACGGCATCACCGGCATGATGCTCGCCAAAGCAGGCTCCGCTGCACAGGCAGCCGACGCGGTCTACGTTGGCATGGCGCCGGCCGCACTGCCCCCCGGGATAGTGCTCAGCGGCAGCGTCATGAGCAGCGACACCACCTTCGTGCGCGAAGCCAGTGACGCGGCCACGGGCTGGCTCGAAGAGTTGCGGGCCACCGCCGGCAACAGCCAGGAGCTGACAGACATCTACGACCGCCTGCAGATCACCAGCAGCAACAGCAGCCTCGCGGCCACGGTGCGCCTGGACACCGATCTCGACGAAGAGCTCCGGCGCCTGGTGCAGGCCACCATCGGGCAGGCCTTCGGTGCGCAACCGCAGCTTACCGATGGGCCCGTCGAAGAACGGCTGGAAGAAGATCCCACCCGCTTCGTGGCGGTAGACGGTCGTGAGCTCGCCGACTACGCGAGCTTCGGCAAGCCGTTTTTTGCGCCGCAATGGCAGCAGGGCCCCTTTGCCCTGAGCGTGGCCAGCCTGACCGTCGATGAGGACAAGCGTCTGCAGGTAAATCTCAAAGGCGAGGGTCGTGGTCTGCCGAATCTCGGCGCCCGTTCCCGGCTGGTTCGCATGCGCGTCACGGACGCGGTTGACGAGACGGGCACCACGCTGCTGGACGCGCGGCAGTGCGGGCCTTCACGCAACACTGAGTGGACCGACGCAGGTCACGTGTCGCGGGACTCAAGATTCGTCGACAACGAGCTCACCTATTTCCCGACCGTGAGTCTGCAGAAGGCTCTCGCTCTGGCACCGGACGTACGCCCTGAACGGGTCGCTGCGATCACCGGCGAGGTCGAGTACCGCCTGGCGACAGGCATCGAGCGCCTGGTTGTGCAAGCCCCGGTGGCCGGCAAAGCCATTGAAGCCCATGGGGTGCGCGTGCACTTCGACGGTGCCGGCAAGCACACCATGAGCTATCGCGCGAGCGGCACAACAGAGCGTCTGCTGGCGGTGCGCGCCCTTAACGCCGACGGTGCCGTGCTCGCCAACGGCGGCGCCATGTGGGGCCAGAGCTGGCTCGGCGCCGGCGAGCAGGCATCGGTGGATGTGCAGGGATCGATCCACGCGATCGAGGTATTTGTGGCCAGTGCGCTGGAGCCCCGGGTGTATCCGTTTGCACTGACCGGCGCATTCCCATCCATGGCCCCGGCGAGCAATCCAGGCAGCGTTCGTTTGAGCAAGCCGGTAGCGACGACTGCTGCCACCCCGGCACAGCTCACGCAAGCCATGACCCAGCGCGCTCCTGCCGTAACTTTCGACTACAACGCACCCCAGGCAACGGCCACCGCCGGTCCGGCCCTGGTCGCTGTAGGTGATGTACGCTCGTCGCCTTACATGGGACTGGTCACGCAGTTCCAGGTGTTCGTGCCCCACACGCTACCACTCAGCGGTCAGCTCAACGGTGCAACGGTGCTGGTCGATCAGGTTCGCATGGCCGACGGCGCCACCCTCCCGATCGCAGCGCAATCGCCCCTGCAGTTCGAGCCGGACGGCGGCTACTGGTCGAACGGTGAATATGTGTCGGATCCGAAGAAGCCCTGGTTGAAGAGCTGGGTCACCGTGCAGGCGCCCGACTACGAAGGTGCTACGCCGGAAGCGTTGAGCGGGCGCGTGGTGTTCCGGGCTGCCAGTGATCACCTCACACAGACCATGCTGGCCACCCCCGGGGCCAGCACAGCCAACGCAATCGTAGAAGTCAGCGTGCTCGAGTGGGCCGAAGGCCGCGTTGTGCTGGAAGTGGCTCGCGGCGCGGAGAAGCTGCTGGGTGTAAACGCCCTGACAAACAAGGGAGAGAACGTCACCACCGGCATGCAACTCACCGCCCGCGACGACGCCCACCGGGTGACCGTCTCTGTCTCCGACGTGCCGCACCGCCTGCAGCTCAACTACAGCAGCAACGTGAAAGAGTTCGAGCAGCCGTTCACTGCCGCGCTGAGCGAGCTGGCCCGACCCCTCGCTCAGAACTAGCCGCCGGTTTCAGACGGGCGGCCTCTACGCTTGCGGTGGCAGCTCGAACGGTTGCGGATCGAGAAAGCGCCGCAAGACGTTGCCGGTTAGTCTTGCGATCTCGTTGTCGTACCCGGCGTGGGCCAGGGACCCGGCGTAAGAAATGGAGCCGGTGCTGAACACGGCACCGCCCCCCGGTACTTCGAAGAACACGATATCCGCCCGCACTTCAGGATCGTTCCCCAACGGTACCGTCATGTGGAACTCTTCTTTGACGCGCAGCATGCCGGGACGATGATTTTCGGACGTAGCCAGCACAATGGCGTGTGCAGGCGAGCCGAGGCGCTCATCGTAGCGGTCGATCTCCTCCCCGGCGGCACCACCTCCCTGGTTACCGAACTGTCCCCACAGCTCCCCCGCATCGATCCCCTCCACCGCAAAGGCAACCCGCGGATCCAGCGCACCGGGTTGAACGCGGAAGTACGTGCCGCCATCGAAACCCTGGGCTGCAAAGCCGATGCCCACGAGCTCGTTTGGCGGTTTACCGAGCCGGCGCCAGAGACCACCGTATTCGCCGCTGAACTGGTGGTAGTACTCCCCGGGATTGGCAATCCAGGCGCGGGTACCATCTTCCGCCCGGCGTACCTCCATGATCGCGGCATTGGCGGGATCGAAGGCCACCCGCCAGTAGAAGCCATTGCCGCCCATGTACATGAGGCGCCCACCCGTCGTGAGCCAGTCGCTCAAACCCTCGCGCATCTCTGTGGAGTAGTACTCCGGATGGGTCCCGGTAATGACGGTGCGGTACGGGGCTAACGCCGCCGCGCCTTCGAGATGCAGGTCCTCGTCGGTGACCACATCGAAGGGTTCATCGATGGCGTCGAGCCACGCCGTGATGTGCGTATCCGCGTTGAACGCCCACGTGCCGGTCTTCGGTTTGAGATTCAGCACCGGCCGCAGACGGGAAGAAAAGTGCACGCCACTGTGATCGCGGTGGTATTCGTACATCGAATAACCGGCATCCTCGTGGGCGTAGAGAAACGCGTCGTTGGCATTTCTCAGGCGCGGATCGCCGAAGACCGTGTCTGAAAAACCCAGGCGCTGATTGGCATAAGCAAGATAAGACGCCGTGGGTACCAGATAGGCCAGCGCTGCGCCTGGCTTACCCGGCCGCGCGCGCACAAAAAACGGGATGTAATCCTCGCCGTTGCCGTCCGCGTTGGCGGCCCAGTCGTCCACGGCACCCTGCAGGCGCGCCCTCAGCGCATACTGGCCGCTCGGCAGGTCGTCGGGCACCTGCCACGTGATGCTGTCGGTCCACCCGGCATCGGTGAGATCGTCCTCGTGAAAATGCACAGCCCCGTAGTGGCTGGGATCCACATGATACGACTGCACGGTGCCGTCCCAGGTTGCACCCGCGACGGCGCGAGTCGGGGTCTGATACAACGTGCCATGGTGGTCGTGTCCGGACGTATCCACCAGGCGCGCGCTATCGACAGCCCGGGAGAAATCCCACGCCGCCACCACCGCGTCACCTCCTGTGATGGACGGCGCTTCGAGCCGGCCGTTGAAGTGTGCATCCCCCGGCGCCCGCGCCGCGAAAATCAGGTTGCCCTCCAGCACAAGCTCGCCAGCCGCGCGCGCCTGCCAGTTCCCGGCAGGCTCCGCCGCACCGCCCGGCAGTTTCTGCACGGCCAGGTGGACGCTGCCATGACCGAACGTGACGCTCAGATGGTACCAGCGCCGCAGCTGCACGGACGTCTGAATGAAGAGATCGCCACCGGCCCAGACCAGATAAAAACCGTCTGCAGAGATTGATACGGTGACAGCGCCCATCGTGAACACCGTGCAACGTTCAGCACGCAGCAGGGTTGGAAACAGCTTCAGCTCAACCGTGCCCGCCTCCAGCGTCGGCAGGCCCTGCACCACGCCGTAGGAGCCGGTGATCAGCGGCTGATGGGAAACCGTGACGGTAGCCGGCAGATCCGCCTGCAGCGGTTCTTCGATGAGACCGGTACCGTGCGGCCGTGAGTCGCCGCTGACGAGGCGTACAATGGCAAGTTCTACCGGCGCACCCTCTGCCGCCGTACCCCAGGTGCTCAACTTGAACCCAAGCACCTCGCCTGGCCGCACCGATAGCGGATCGCAGTAGCCCACCACGTCCTTGCTGAAACCCTGCGGCAGGGCATGGTCTGAAGCGACTGCCATGAACGATCAGGCGTGCAGCGCTTCGCCTTCGAGCGTGATGCGATGCATCAGGCGCGCATGGCCGTGATAGTCGTTGACGGCAAAGTGCCAGGTGGCGCGATTATCCCAGAAGGCCAGAGAGCCGGGCTCCCAGTGGAAGCGGTAGGTGTGCTCAGGACGGGCCACATGCCGGTACAGGTACTCCAGGAGCGGCTGACTCTCTTCCTCGGTCCAGCCCACGAACTGCCGCGTGAAGCCACCGTTCACGTAGAGGCTCTTGCGCCCGGAAAGCGGATGGGTAATGACCACCGGGTGCACCGCATCAAGCTCCGCCGCCTGCTCATTGCCGAGCCGGCCAGCCATTTCTGCCGGGCGTCGGGCGTCTTCGCCGAACACATGGCGGGCAGAATGCACGGCTTCCAGCCGTGCCAGCGTCTCCTTGAGCCCTTCGGAAAGCGAGTCATAGGCGGCACAGGTGCTGGCAAACAGGGTGTCGCCGCCCACCGCGGGTACCTCCCGCGCGTAGAGCATGGAGCCGAGGGCTGGAATCTGATCGTACGAGTGATCCGTATGCCAGCCGCCCCCGATGTTGAACTGCTGATCAGGCTCTTTGCGCACTTCGGCGATTGCCGGATAGTCGGGCACCGCGCTGAAGAAGCGGTTGACGTTAATCTCACCCCAGCGCTCGGCGATGGCCTGGTGCTCGGCAGGCGTGAGCGTCTGCCCGCGAAACAGCAGCAGCGAGTGCCGTGCAAACGCTTCTTTGAGCTCTGTCAGGGCCTGATCGCTTACGTCCCGCAGATCCACACCATGCACCAGGGCGCCTACGGCCCCTACCGGTTCCACCTCGATTGTCGTGTAGGCCTGCAAGGCTTCACTCATGGTTTGCCTCCCGCGTCGTGTCCCGATTGTGCATGCCATGCGGGAGGCGAGCAAATGTATACTGTCGGCTACTGTTTCACCTCCGGCAAGGCATGGCGCGAGGCGCACGCTTGACAACCTCCCGAACGCCCCGCCCTGCTCCTGCGACGCTGGCCGACGCTCTGGCCATCATGGCCTGGCTGCAGCAGGACCCGCTGAGCTACGCCGAACGTCAGCAACGCGACCGTGCGGTCATCGTCAACGGCAGCGACACCGCCCGGGTGCTGCAGTGGTGGCAAACGCTTGCCCCGCAACAGACCGACCGTTTCGTAGACCCGGGCGCTGCCTGGCTGCTCGGTCTGTGGGCCGCTGCAGGCGCTGCAATCGGCGTCGCGGTGACAGCAACCGCCCTGAACTACAGCGGTGATCATCCCATCAATCTCTTCGCGCTGTTTGCACTGCTACTGGGTGTTCCCACGCTCGGGCTGCTCGTACTGCTTGGTGGCGCCGTGTGGCGGCAGGTGCGACCTCGCTCCGCCCCATCGGTCGCCGGACACCTGATCGCAAGCTGGTTGTCCCGCCTCGACATCCCCGGCCTCGATGCGGCCATCGGCCAACGGCGGCACTACGCGATGGTGCTGTACTGGCTGGCGGGCTCGTACAACCAGGCCCTCGCACTGGGTTTTTTTGTCGCCGCCATGGCCACATTGTGGCTGCACGTCGCGTTCACCGACCTGGCCTTCGGGTGGAGCACCACGTTGCAGCTGGCACCGACAACGCTGGTGAGGGTCACCGACGCCCTGAGCTGGCCATGGCAATCGTGGCTCCCGGCGGCGGTACCCAGCGCTGAACTCGTTGCCCTCTCCCAGTACCAGCGACTGGATCGCGCGCCGCTCACCAGCGCGCATCTTCTCGGCGCCTGGTGGCCCTTTGTCATGATGTGTCTGGCCACCTGGGGCCTGCTGCCGAGGCTGGTGCTGGCCTGGCTGTGCAGACGGGCGCTGGCGCGCAGCATCAACCGGTTGTTGCTCAGCCACCCGGACGTACAATCCCTGCTGCTGCGTCTGGCGCCGGCCACAGGTATCGTCACGCGCACGGCCTCGGTCGCATCGTCGCCAACCCGGGGCGACGATGCGACCGACGCTTCCCGACACCCACTGCCAGCGCCGCTGGCCAATGCACCGGCCGTGAGCTGGAACGGCGCTGCCAGCGCCACCGGTGCCATCCAGGTAACGAGTCTGCAGGCACCGTCGGCCTGGCGCGCCGCAGTAGGCGAGTTACCCGCAGACGCCGATCCTGCGCAGGTAGTAGTGGTCTACACCAAGGCCTGGGAGCCGCCGATGCTGGAGTGTCTGGACTTCATCGCCACGCTGCGGGACGTGCTCGGGCCTCAGGTGACCATCGCCGTCGTTCCCGTGCCACTGGCGGGCGACGATGAAGCTGAGGTTGCCGTTCAGAGCACCGTGTGGGCTCAGACGCTGGCACAGGTCACCGACGACCGCCTGATGGTGGACACCGGGCTTTCGAGAGAGGCCCGCCCATGACCCCCACCTTCGCCGTCGTGGGTCACCCGAACAAAGGCAAGAGCTCCGTGGTCGCCACCCTCGCCCAGGACGCCGCTATTGCCATCGGACCGGTGCCCGGCACCACCCGTGAGGCGGACGCGTACGAACTGCGGGTAGACAACCAGAGTCTGTACCGGCTCGTGGACACTCCCGGTTTCCAGAGACCCGGCGCCGTGCTGGCATGGCTGCAGGCTGAGAGCGGCAATGCGAGCCAGCGCGCTGAGCAGGTAGCCGCCTTCGTGGAGGCGCACACCGACGATCCCCGCTATCACGACGAGTGCGCGCTGCTGCGGCCGGTGCTTGCTGGTGCGGGCATTCTGTACGTGGTGGACGGCAGCAAACCCTACGGCCCCGAATTCGAGCTGGAGATGCAGATTCTCCGGTGGACCGGGCAGCCACGCATGGCGTTGATCAACCTGATCGGCAGGGGCGACTACGTGGCGCAGTGGCGCAAAGCGCTGGATCAGTACTTCTCGATCGTGAGGGTCTTCGACGCCATGCAGGCTGATCACGAGGCCAAGGTGGGATTGCTGCGCGCCTTCGGTGAGCTCGATCAACGCTGGACTGCACCGCTCGGCGCCGCCGTGGCCGCCCTAGACGCGGAGCGGGCGCAGCGCCGCGCAGCGTCGGCCGTGGAAATTCTGAACCTGTTGAGCGACTGCCTCACGTACACCGAGCACCGCGCCCTGCCCGACGAGCTTACCGACACCGCGGACGTGCAGGCGCAGCTCGAGGCGACGTTGCGCCAGCGGCTAGCGAGTCGCGAAGCGCGGGGCCGGCAGACCGTGCAGGAGATTTACCGCCACGGCGCCACCGCTCGGGAGGAACCCTCGCTGACCCTGTTCGAGGATACGCTGTTCAGCGAACAGAGCTGGCAGCTCTTCGGTCTGTCCCGCGAGCAGCTCGTCGCCACGGCGGGAATGTCGGGCGCCATCGCCGGCGGCGGGCTCGACCTGCTGCTGGGCGGGGCATCGCTGCTGCTCGGCTCGGCGCTGGGCGCAACCGTTGCCGGGCTGAGCGCGTGGTTCGGCAGCGGCGAGCTGGCCAAAGTACGGGTGCTGGGCTCGCCGCTGGGCGGCCGCCGCCTGCAGGTAGGTCCCGTGAAGGCGGGCAATTTCCCCTGGGTGCTGCTGGGACGCGCGGTGCAGCACTGGCACCTGGTGAGCGAACGGAATCATGCGCTGAGGGATGCTTTCGTGCAGGACCTGAAAAATCGCGCCGGCAGCTCCGATGGCAGCAGTGCAGGGACATTCTTCGCCGGTCTTTCGACCGGCGAACGCCGCAGCCTCGCCACAGCGTTTGCCCAGCTCAGCGAGGGGCAGCTGGACGATGCACGGCGCGCGAGCGCGCTGGCGGCAATCGAAGCTCTGCTGGTGGCCCGGGCCGAAGCGGGCACTCAGCCGTCTTCGGGCGTCTCCGTGTCTGTCTCGAGCACCCCTTCCGGCGACATGTAGACCGCCTGTATGGCAGCCATCTTGCCCAGAATGGTGTTCGCCTGCGCCTGGGTCAGCCCATACTGCGCGCTGCTTTTCAGGGTTTCCATGTCGGCGAGCAGGCCTTTCTTGTACTTGTCCACACACGATTTCCAGCGCTTTTCTTTGCGTGCCGCACGGTTGCGGGTATAGGAATCGGTGTCTGAGACGTTGCTGGCGCTGCTGCCTTCGAAGAACGACGCACTGCCCGCATCCTGAGGAGGCGCGGTCACGGAGGTTTCCGAAAAGTTCGTTTTCGGCTTCTTGCAGGTGTTCTCAGGGACTTCGTAGTCGAGTGCCGCCTGCACCGCCTTGTGCACTTCGCCGTGCGCCAGCCACGGCGCCAGCAGTATCAGGGCAATCACCATGCGCATCAGGGTAGTCATCGTCATCTCCTCTGCCTGGTTCAAGTATCGCGCTGCGCGGCAAGGCCGGCAACCAGCTCGCGCAGCTCGGCAACCTCGTTCTCCAGCTGCTCAACGCGGCTGGCGAGACTGGGACCGGCCTCGCGGCGCGGTTCCGGCGGCCGCGCAGCTGCCTCGCTCACGGCGACGGGACCGCCCAGAAGGTGGGCATACTCAGCATCCTTGCGCCCGGGCGTGCGGGGCAGCTGCACGACCAGAGGTCCGTTCTCGATGACGAGCAGGCGCTCCAGGGCCGCCACTACCTCGCTGTTGTCGTCGAACGTATGCAGCCGGCCGCTGTTGGCGCGCAGCTCTCCTGGTGTGCGCGGACCACGCAGCAGCAGCACGGTAACCACCGAGTATTCGGCTGGATCGAGCTGATAGTCGCTGAACGGGGTGTTGCAGAAACGATGGGTGTACTTCTCGACGCGCGTCTTGAAGTTCTCGTCGCTGCGCACGAGGTGCTTGTCCTGCAGTGACCACAGGGTGTGCAGCACATCGCCGGAGCTCATGGTCATGACCGGGTCGCGCGACGACTTCTGATTGCAGGCGTTCACCAGCGCGTTCAGCGTCAATGGATATTGATCCGGCGTGATGACCGCCTTTTCGAGCAGGCAGCCCAGCACCCGCTGTTCTTCGAGATTCAGTTCCACTGTCATTGGCGGGTGTCCTTGCCATAGTCCCACGAGATACGACGCGCGGGGCGCACTTCTATGTATACGGCGCCCGGGCGAGGTTCCGTCGGCAGCGCCTCCTCAGCCACACCCCGGCGACGCGCGGCGATGCGCATGCAGTCGAGCACGGCAGCCGGGGCACGGTGCACGCGCGCATCACCCTGAAGCATGACACCTTTGATGTCCTGCATGGTGCTACCCGCCTCGACCAGCAGCGATACCTGGGGGTTCGCCTCAATATTCCTGACCTTGGTGGTATTGTCGCGCACGCCGCACAGCACCCGGTCGCCATCGCGCACATAGCCGAGGGGTACGCTGTGGGGATAGCCATCCGCGCCGATGCTGGTCAGAACGATCCAGCCGGGTTTGCTGTCGAGGAAAGCGTCGACTTCCTCGGACGAGAGCCTGGGGGCCATGACGCACCTGTCGCTGTTATGATGCATCTAGTCTAGCGGCCTCAGGCCGCTGCGGTCGAACAGAGCGTTTTTCAAAGCGCCGCCGGCACCGCTCCGCAATTGCACAATTGTATGCCTGGATAAAACGATGCTGACCTACGCCAACCCGGGTCCCCGGGGTTGTACTGCCAGGGCTCTGGCGATGCTGCTCATACTGGCAGCGCCACCCTGCTTCGCTCACCCGGAAGACACGATCGAAGAGGTTGTGGTCTACGGACGCGCCGATACACAGATCGGCACCAGCACCGCCGCGTCCAGCGGCCGCGTCAGCCACGGCGATCTCAACGTGCCCATGCTGCGGGTGGGGGAGCTCGTGGAGGTGATCCCCGGCATGGTCGCTACTCAGCACTCAGGCACCGGTAAAGCCAACCAGTATTTCCTGCGCGGCTTCAATCTCGACCATGGAACCGATTTTTATGCCAGCGCCGGCGGAGTGCCCGTGAACATGCGCACGCACGGTCACGGCCAGGGTTATCTGGACCTGAACTTCCTCATTCCTGAGGTGGTGGAGACAATCTCTTTCCGCAAGGGCCCTTACCACGCGAGCATAGGAGACTTCTCTTCCGCAGCCAGCGTGGACTTTCAGTTTGTGGATCGCCTGAAAGCGCCGCTGCTGAAGGCCACTGTGGGTGAAGACGGCTTTGGCGACTTTCTCCTTGCCGGGTCTGTCGGTGACGACCAGGCCAGCTTCACGGCCGCCGTGGATGCCATGCGGTACGAGGGCCCCTGGGCCCTTGACGAAGATCTCCGCGCCCGCAAAGCCTATGTCAGCCAGGTGTGGCAACCCGAGGAGCTGAAGGTGGCGGCAACCTTTCAGCACTACGACAGCGACTGGAACTCAACGGATCAGATTCCGCAGCGGGCCGTGACGGGCGGTCTGATCGACGAATTGGGTTTCATAGACCCCCATCTCGGCGGCGAAACCCGCAGGGACGTATTCAGCCTCGGCGTCGACTCGCCAGCCTGGCAAGCGGGACTGTACGCCATCGACTATGAGTTCAATCTGTTTTCCAATTTCACCTACTTTCTGGACGACCCCCTGGACGGCGACGAGTTCGAGCAGGCGGACAAACGCCGCGTCTACGGCGGTCACGTCCATGGTTCCATCAACCTGGAAAGCGCGTCACCGCTCACACAGGTGCGCTGGGGCCTCTCCGCGCGCTACGACGATATCGAAGACGTCGGCCTGTATCGCACCAGCGCGCGGCGACGTCTCGCCACGGTGCGCGAGGATTCGGTAACCACCTGGTCCGTGGACGGCTTCGTCGAAGCCGAGGCTTACATCACCGATGCGCTGCGCATCATCGGCGGCGTGCGGGTCGACCAGCTTCACTGGGACGTGACGGCACAGCGCCCTGCCAACAGCGGTACCGGACAGGACACGATTTTCAGTCCAAAGCTGACGGTGGCGTATCGCCCGGCGGAACGGCTGGAACTGTTTGCCAACTGGGGCCGGGGCTTTCATTCGAACGACGTACGGGGGGCGACGTTGAGCATCGATCCGGCCACGGGCGAAGCTGCCGACAGCGTCGATGCGCTGGTGGCTTCCAATGGTTACGAGCTCGGCGCGCGTTTCGAATGGGAGCGGGCTTTCAATCTCTCTCTGGTGGCTTTCCGCCTGGATCTCGATTCGGAGCTCCTCTTCGTCGGTGATGCCGGCACCACGGAAGCCAACGGCGCCACTACGCGCCGTGGGCTGGAGCTGGCTACGTTCTGGCAGGCCAACGACTGGCTGGCTCTGAACGCTGCGTGGACATGGACCGATCCGCAGTTCGAGGACGCCGCCAATGGCCGCGAGATTCCCGGCGCTGTGGAAACCACGGCTACGTTCGGGGTGAACATTGCCGCGTCCGGCGGTCTCGGTTTCAGCCTGCGGGCCCGTTATCTGGGCGAAGCCCCGCTCGTGGAAGACGGTTCCATCGAGGCAGACAGTTCTCTGTTGGTCAACGCAGCGGTATACCGGCGTTTCGGCAATCTCGATCTGCGTCTCGACGTATTCAACCTCACGGACAGCGACGACGCCGACATCAGCTATTTTTTTGCATCCCGCCTACCGGGTGAACCGGCAGAAGGCATCGAAGACAGACACTTTCACCCGCTGGAGCCCCGCACCATCCGCGGCACGGTGACCCTGTTTTTCTAGGCTGTGCTTGCAGCCCGCTGCAAGCGGCACTGCGAAGTTACGCTGCCTGTGCCACGCGCTTCTACAGCCTGATGAAAAACGGCATCAGCAAAAGCACGATGCCCGTCCCCAGCAGTGTGAGCGTGCCGGACACGAAGTAGGGAAACGCCATGAGGGCGATACCCGCGAAGAAGGCAACCATGTTCCGCTGGCGTCTGCCATAGACCATGTAACCGATTCCCAGGGAACCGAACAGCAGCCCCCACAACAGAAACGATTCGGTACTGCCCACCACGTGCTCCGGCATCACCCGACCTCAGACAAACAGTGCGCGGGCCCGCGCAGCTACTGCCGCCAGGGCGTCCAGCCGTGCCAGCACCTCATCGGAATCTTCGCTCCAGATCGTCAGACAGACCTGCTCCACACCTTCCGCCTGCAGCTGCGCCAGATCTTCCGGTATTTCGCTGGCACCCATGACAAACACGCGAATTGAAGCTGGATCTCGGCCATGGCGCTCGAAGGCCTCTTGCAGCGGCTCTATGCGACCCGCGAGCGAGCGCCGGCCCGTGATCGGCATCCACCCGTCCCCGTAGCGGGCAATGGCATCGTAAGTGCGCGGGCCCATGCCGCCGATGATCACCGGCGGACCGCCGGCCTGCGCGGGCTTTGGATATGCCCACGCCGGCGCCAGGCGCACCTGCTCGCCTTCATAGGCAGCTTCTGCCTGCGTCCACAGCGCGCGCATCACCCCCACGCAGTCTTCCGTACGCTGCCGCCGTTCGCCGAACGCAACACCATGGCTCTCCCCCTGCTCCACGTTCCAGCCGAAACCGACACCCAGCACCACGCGACCGGCGCTGAGATGATCCAGCGTGGCCACCTGCTTCGCCATCCAGATCGGGTCGTGTTGCGGCAGCAACGTCACTGCGGTCCCGAGCGTGATGCGCTCGGTTACTGCCGCAGCCATGGACAGAGCCACGATCTGATCGTGCAGATGGCAGTAATAATCGGGCAGTGGATCGTCGTAGCCCGGCCGTGCGCCGGGCCATCGCGTGCGCCGGCTTGCCGGTATGTGGCTGTGCTCCGGCAGAAACAGTGAATCGAAGCCACGGTCTTCCACTTCCCGGGCAATGCGCGCCGGCGCCATGAGCCGGTCGGTGGCAAACAGCGTGATGCCGATCTTCATGACCCGAGCTTGAGCGCCCCTTCGCCAGCCAGCGCCTCGATCCGATCGTTGGAAAATCCCAGCTCCAGCAGAAGCTCACGGGTGTGCTCACCCTGCTGCGGCGCAGGCGCCAGCCGCTCCTGCACGCCCAGAAAATGGCTGGCGGGCCTCGGATGACGAATGGTGCCCGCGACGGGATGTTCGCTTTCCAGCAGCATGCCCGTCGCCCGGACGTGCGGGTCGGTGTGCACGTCGTGCGGGTGCAGCACCGGCGCAACCGGCACCTCCGCGGCGCGCAGCTTGTCCACGACCTCAGCCACGGGATAGGCGCTCACCATACGTTCGATGGTGTCCATCCACTGTCGGTTGTGCTCGCCGCGGCCCGCAAAGGTATGAAACCGCTCATCCTCGTAGAACTCGGGGCCCAGGGCCTCGCACATGAGCTGCCAGTGCCGGTCGGCACCGGGCGCAATCGCGACGAGACCGTCAGCGCAGTTATACAGGCGATAGGCCCCCAGAACGTTCGGCAGATGGTGCACGTCCTCGTCCAGCAGCGTGCAATCCATCATCACGTCCTGCCACACGAATGCGAGATTCGCTTCGAGCATGTTCACCTGCACGTGACTGCCGCGCCCTGTCCGGCCCCGCTTTATCAACGCCGCCATGATCGCCTGAGCATTGGTGTACGCGCCGATCTTGTCGGCCACCATGGCGCGCACCAGCGACGGCTTACCGTCATGCTGCTGAATGCCGGCCCAGCCCGACAGCCCCTGGATCAGCGGGTCGTACACCGGCTGATCCGCGTAAGGCCCGTCCGGCCCGAAACCGGAAGAAGAGCAATACACGATGTCAGCCTTGCGCGCGGCAACGGCTTCGTAACCGAATCCGAGCCTCCCCGCGACACCCGTGCGGTAACCTTCCACAAAGACGTCGGCGGTGTCGATCAGCGACCAGAGCGCGTCCTTTCCACCATCGCTTTTGATGTCCAGCGCAATGGACCGCTTGCCCCAGTTGGCATTCACGAACCAGCCGCTCATCCCGTTTTTCTGGCTGCCGTAGAAGCGCAAGCCATCACCCGCACCCGTGTCCTCGACCTTGATGACCTCGGCGCCGTAGGAGGCCAGCACGTGCGTGGCGGCGGGCACAGCTATCATCTGCCCAAGCTCCAGGACCCGGAGTCCTTGCAGTGGTGCTTCTTCCGGCATGGTCTTCCCCCTCGTTTTCCCGCGCGGGCTATTGCGCGGAAATGCTAGCACAATGGCCGTCGGCCAATTCTGCGAGACCGGCGATGAACTTCGGCATCAAAACCCCTCCCCAGCAGTGCACCTGGCAGGACATGCTGGACATCTGGCGCACCGTCGATGCAATCGACACGTTCACCAGTTGCTGGAACTTCGATCATTTCTATCCGCTGGTGGGCGATCCGGAGGGTCCCTGCATGGAAGCCTGGGTAACCCTCACCGCCCTGGCGGCCGCTACACGACGCGTGCGCGTGGGCTGCATGGTCAACGGCACGCCCTACCGCCATCCGGCACTCATCGCCAACATGGCCGCTACGCTGGATATCGTCAGCAACGGCAGGCTGGAACTGGGCCTGGGCGCCGGCTGGCACGAAGGTGAGTGCGCGGCCTACGGCATCGAGCTGTTGCCGTTGAAGCAACGCATGGATCGCTTCGAAGAAAGCGTACAGGTGGTGCGCGCGTTGCTCAGCCAGCCGAGCACGAGCTTTTCCGGTGAATTTTTCCAGCTCGACAACGCGCGCTGTGAACCCAAGGGTCCGCAGGTCGGCGGCCCGCCCCTCGTCATTGGCGGCGCCGGCGAGAAGCGCACCCTGCGCATCGTTGCTGAGCACGCGGATCACTGGAATTTGTCTTTTGCCTCCCCCGAGCAGTTTCGCGCCAAGCGCGAAGTGCTGAGAAACCACTGCCGCGAGGTGGGCCGCAACATCGACGACATAGAATGCTCGGTGCAGCTGGCGTTGCCCGCTGACGAAGATCCCGCAGAAAGTGCCGCTGCGGCCGCTGCCCTCGGGGAAGCGGGAGTAGATACGGTGATCTTCACGATGAGAGTGCCCTACCGGGCAGCCGCCATCGAACCCCTTGCCCGCGCGCTGGAGACCCTCGCCTAGACGTTTTCCCGAGGCGTCGCGCTGCGTGTCAGCCAGGCCAAAGCCGCGCTGCGCGGCGGCACCACGCCGTCAACGAGATAACCGAACGTGTAGGGATTCGCGAGGTTGGCCCGAATGAGCCGCTCGGCACGGGATCTGCTGCAGAACAACAACTCATCACCCACCTCCAGACGCTCGTGGTCATCAGGCAGCATGAGCATGCGATCACCACGCTCGATGGCCAGCGCAACGCACGACAACTGGCGGTCGCGATCGCGGGCATCCAGCAGCAGATGGCGCACGGTCACCTCCCGCGATCGCAGCTGCTCAACCACCGCTCCCGCGCTGGCTGCATCGACGCGTAACGTCCACAGCGCCGGGTTCGTGGCGCCCACGCGCGTGCGCAGGCGTGGCAACACCTGGTCTTCCAGAACCTCCGGGTGTCCTTCCAGGTAGTCGAGCCAGCTCTGGATCAGCGGGGAAATGAGCTGCAGCAGAATCCGGCGCGCGGTCACAAGGCTCGGTTGCATGATGAGATCTGCAGAGGCGGCATTGAAAGCCAGCTCGTTCTCGTGGTGATTCTGCCGCACAATCAGGTGAGCCTTCTTGTTGAGGGCACGAGCTGTCAGCAACACGGCAAGGTTGTCTGCATCGCTGTTCGTCGCGGCAACCACACCGGCAGCCTGCGCTACACCGGCGCGCTCCAGGTTGACACGCGTAGCCAGCCCCGCGATGCCTTCTTCTACCCCTTCTGCCCCATCGATCTCCGGGTCGATGACAACCAGCTCCACACCCCAGCCGTCCAGCACCCGGTACAGGGTGCGACCGAGCTGACCATAACCGCACAACACCCAGCGGCCCCGGGGATGAGACACCAGTTGTTCCAGCGTGACGCCATGGGCGCCCACGAGCCATTCATCGAGCGTGTGCAACGACGGCTGATACAGGGCAAGGCCCAGCTCCCGTGCCCAGGTTTCGTAGGGGTCCACCACCTCCACAGCACCCAGGCCTTTCAGCGCCTCGTCATGATCCCGGCTGACAGATCGGCACACAATTTTCGCCGCCGGGTTCAACAGGCGCACCATAACGGCAATTTTCAGGTTCACCGACTCATCGCTGGTGAGCAGCACCACGTGATGACAGTTGGGCAGGGTGAGACCGGCATCCAGCAGGTTCTTGGGTACGCTGGCGTCACCCTCGAGACCGGGCATGGTCACCGTGTAATCGCGCATCGAAAGGGCCTTGATGCGTTCCACGTCGCTGTCTATGACTACGCCTACGCGGCGCCGATCGCTCAAACCCCGCGCCAGCAGGCTGCCCGTGTCGCCGAAGCCGCAGATGATCACAAAAGGCTCGTGGATACGACGCACGGCCCGGGCGAACCTCGCCTGTGCCAGCGCCCTCGTGAAGTGCGGGTTCTGCACCTTGCTGATGATCGTGCCGATGGCATAGATCCATGCGATGACGCTGAGATAGAGGCAGATCGTTGCCCACAGCCGCTGACCGTCGCTGAACTCGTGCGGCAGTTCCCCGAAGCCTGTGGTGGTGGCGGTATAGGTCATGAAGTAGAAGGCGTGGAAGATGCCCATGGCTTCACCGTCCGGACCAGGAATCAGCATCATCACGCCGATACCAAGCGAGTAGACGCCAATGAGAACAATCAGGGGAGGACGGATTTCCCGCAGAACGATGGCGGTGACGCGATCGAGATCAGAACCCTTGGCCACGGTCCGCGCCCCGGCGCCTAGCGCCCCGCCATGAGCGCATCACAGACAAGCAACGTCACGGAAACGACGTTCGCCACCAACGCCCCCGTGGCAAGCGAGACGATGGTAACGAGGGTACCGGGGGCGAGGCCCGCGGAGGTGTCCGCAAATGCCCAGATACACGCAGATGCCAGCAACTGGAGATCGGCAACGAGGGCTGTGGCCAGCAGCAGCGCCCCCACGTGGGAACGGTCGCCGAGCTTCAGCACCGTGGCAACGAGATTGACCACCACAGCCGCAAACAGCAGCCAGATGCTGTGATGGGACGCATCTGCCGCGTCGCCGGCCACGAAGGCGACGTTCAAGGTCAACGCCAGGACAATGAAGAAGCCGAAAACGACTTTTTCGAGATTCATGCTGCCCCCCAATCCCGTTCAGGGGCAGCTTACACCCACCGGGGCGGGGATGCGCAGGCGCTTTCGCCTGCCGGTGGCGCTAACCGCTGGGGGAACAGGCCACGGCCTGCCGGGACAGCTCCGCCGGTGACATGGTGGCAACCTTGTCGTAGACCGATTGACAGGCCTCCACAAAGGCCGGTTCCGCCGTCGCGGCGCGGGTGCAGTTGCAGAAGTTGGCATCCCCAGCCAGCACCTGCTCGCGATGGCAATCCATGACCTTCGACAGCGCCGTTTCCTGGTCCATGGTCTCGAACAGCGCGTCGCACGCAGCTTTGGTAGCGCCGTTTTTCAGCCCGGCAGCGCAATCGCAGACAGCCACCTGCGCGTACGCGGCCTGCGCGCACGTAAGCGCCAGCACAACAATGCAGAGTCTGAGCATGCGGGGTCTCCCTGATGCGAGAGACATAGTTTACGCCGCGGCCCCGGGCGCAAATGTGCTCAGGTTCTCGGCTCGTCCGTGCTCTGCGTCGCGTCCGCTTCGCCCGCCGGCGCGTCGGTCGCGGGCACCGCAATGGGGCCCACAGGCGCTTCGGGTGACGCCTCGGGTGAAGCCTCGGGCGACGCCGCAGCAGCGCTCGGTGACCACGGTGTCTCGCCGGGCTCGTCGTCGGGCCAGTCCGTGAAGGGAAACGGCACGGTTTCGCTGTTGAAAGTCAGGAATTGCAGGATGTCATAGACATACGCCGCGAGGTTGTTGCCAAAGCGATGCAGCAGCTCGTTCACATGCCCCGTCACCAGCGCGGAGAGGTACTGAAAGATGACGACCACCGTCAGCAGGATCTCAGCCACCGAGTAGGCAATGATGAAAAACAACGCATACGCTGCGCGTGCCCAGATGTTGCGGTCAGTCAGTCGGTCTTTGGTCGCTTGTTCCATGAAGGTCTCTTGCAATGGTCCTTCCATGAGTCAGCAATTTCCGTACCAACGAATTAATCTCATAAATTCAATGAGTTAGCTAAGAGTATGGGGGTTCGGAGGCGGTCAAATCCGCCACGTTCAGGTGCGCAACGCCGCATCGCCTTGATTCAACGCTCGCGGTGCCGGGGCCAGGAAGATCAACAGCCCCGACAGGACATTGAGGCCAGCCACCACCAGCAGTGCACCGTGGTAAGCGCCAACCTGGTCGTGGTAGTACGACACCAGCCAGGGCGCCAGCGCGCCCAGCGTCAGGGCGAACGGCATGCCGGCGCCGCGAATGGCACCGATATGTCGGCGGCCAAAAAAGCTCGCCCAGATTACTTCCTGCATCGGGATCATGCCGCCCCAGCCGAGCCCCAGCACCACGTAGGCGATGTATATCCACAACAGCTGCTGCTGGCTGACGGCAGCTACGATCATGAAAAGCGCCAGTCCCGTGACCGCCGCCGACGCGGCTGCGAGGGGCTGCGCGGGATTGCGATCGATCAGGGCACCCCACACAGGCTTTGATACCAGCGCCGGCACCGAAGCGATGAACAGTGCGAAGGCCGCCTCGCCTCGCGAGAAGCCGTTGTCGGTGAGGTACGGCACCGTCTGCAGCAGCAGCACGATGATGTTGATGCTGAAAAACCCGAAGGCCACAACGAGCGCGTAGAAAGACAGTGTGCGCAGCGCCATGGCCCTGGTGAACGCCCGGGCGTTCTCCGCCAGCGCCCGGTCACCGGCCCCCGCCGCCACCGCCTGGTCACTGTGACCATCGGGGTTGAGGCCATAGTCTTCCGGGGCGCGGCGCATCATCAACGCCACGGGGAACAGGGTGACGGCCGTCATGGCTGCGAGCCACAGCCACGCCACGCGCCAGCCCTGCGTGTCGATGAGCCAGGTGGCCAATGGGGTCAGGACGATGCCACCCATCGAAACACCCATGGCGGCAAACGCCACTGCCTTGCCGCGGTTCACCACGAACCACTTGCTGAGGGTGACATTGACGACCAGGTTCCCCACCATCGCGCAGCCCACGGTAAGCACCACGCCGTTCAACACCAGCCAGAGCCACAGCGTGTTCACCAAACTGTGCGCGGCGAGACCCAGCGTCATGATCGTTGCACCGATGAGCATGATCGGCCGTCCCCCAAAGCGATCCACCCGGGCTCCGATGAACACGCCCACCGTCGCCATCACCAGCTGACCGATGGTCCGCGTCAGCGTGAAGTCGGCGCGCGACCAGGACAGCTCGTCGAGCATGGGCGTCATGAACGACCCCAGCACGTAGCTGTACATGCCCAGCGCAATGAACTGCGCCATGAAGGCTGCGGCCACCAGCCAGTAGCCGTAGTAAAGTGTTTCGCGCTGGTTGCTCACGCCGCGCTGCCGATGCCTTGTCGTCGTCAAAGCCGACCATTCTACTGCACTGGGGAAGATCGAATGCTGACACTTTTTCCGGCCCGCGCGGTGATCACGATGAATCCGTCATTCCCGCGCGCGGAGGCCGTGTTAGTGAACGGGGACGGGCGCATCGTCGAGGTGGGAACGCGGGAGAGCATGGCGCCGTGGCTCAACCATCACCCGTGGCGGGAAGACCGGCAGTTTGCCGAGCACGTGATCTGTCCCGGCTTCATCGACCCGCACCTGCACCCCAGCATGGCTGCGGTGCTGCTGCCTATGGAATTCATCACTGCCATGCGCTGGAAGCTGCCCTGGGGCATCGTGGAGCCCACCACCACAGAAGCGGCATTCACCGAGCGTCTGACAGCCCTGCACGCAGCAAAGCCCGCCGACGAGCCGCTTTTCGTGTGGGGCTACCATCAGCTGTGGCACGGTGCCATGTCCCGGGAGCGCATCAACGCTGTAGACAGCAAGCGTCCGATCATCGTGTGGCACCGTTCGTTTCACGAGTTGTACATGAACGACGGCGCCCTTGCGATGACGGGCACCGACGCCGAGCCCATTCGCCCGGACGCGCAGATAGATCTCGCCCGCGGCCACTTTTTCGAAAACGGGCTGGCGTTTGCCATCAACCGCCTCAATCCATGGATACTGGCTACCGATCGCTACCATGCGGGTCTGGAACGTTTGAAGCAGGTGGTGCATCACGGCGGCCATACCACCATCGGCGATCTGGCCACCGGCCTTTTCGACTTCGACGCCGAGGCCGCCGCGCTGGCCACCTGCCTGGACGACGATGAGGTGCCCTTTCGCACCCGCCTCGTCGCCCACGCGGCACGCATGACCCGCGGCGGTCGCTCCCCGGAGGAAGGTGTGGCGATGGCGGAAAGCCTTCTGGCGCGCAATACGCACCGCCTGCGCTTCGGCAAACACATCAAACTCTTCTCCGACGGCGCCTTTTTCAGCCAGCTCGCGCAGCTGAAAGCCCCCGGCTACATCGACGGCCACAGCGGCGAGTGGCTGATGCCACCGGAAAGCCTCGAAGCGCAGGTACGCGCTTACTGGCATGCCGGTTTCCAGATCCACGTGCACGTCACGGGTGATCTGGGCCTGGAGCTGACGCTGGACATCCTCGAGAAGATGCAATGGGAGCGCCCGCGTTTCCGCCATGGCTTCACCATCGAGCATTTCGGCTTCAGCACGCCGGAGCAGATTACGCGTATGCAGGCCCTTGGCGCTCAGGTGTCCGCCAACATCTACTACCTGCACGAGCTCGCCGACATGTATGCCGAACGGGGTATCGGCTACGAACGTGCCGCACAGATGGCGCGTGTGGGATCCTGTTTCAAGGCCGGCATCAACACCACGCTGCACAGCGATTTCACGATGGCGCCCGCCGAACCGCTCAACAGCGCGTGGGTGGCGGTCAACCGGCGTACACACTCGGACGCGATCATGGGCCCGCAGGAATGCCTCACGCCCGAGCAAGCGCTGGCGGCCATCACCATCAACGCCGCTCACGTGCTGGGCATGGCCGACGACACCGGCAGTCTGCGCGCCGGCAAGTACGCCGATTTTGCCGTGCTCGCCGACGACCCGCTGCAAAGCGACCCCCACAAGCTGCGGGACATCGACATCATCGCCACCGTGTTCGAAGGCAAGGTGTTCGCCCTGTGAGCGTGCCCATCGCCGTGCTGGCGGGCTACCTCGGCAGCGGCAAGACCACCCTGCTGAATCGCCTGCTGGCAAGCGAAGACGATCTGTCGGGGCTGGCCGTGCTGGTAAACGACTTCGGCAGCGTGAACGTCGACGCTGAGCACATCCGCGGCCGCGCGCCCGATGCCAACGTGCTGGCCCTCACCAATGGCTGCGTGTGTTGTTCCGTGCAGGGCGATCTTGCCGGCACGCTGGAATCCCTGCGCACCCGGGACGTGCAACGGATCTGGCTGGAAGCGAGCGGCGTCGCCCTGCCGGGCAAACTGCGTCAACAGTGCGCCTACCCCGGCTTTCATGCCCATGGAGTGTGGGTGACCGTCGACGCCCGGCACCACGGCGCACGTCTCGACGACGCCTACGTGGGAGACCTGGCGCAACGGCAGGTAGTGGAAGCCGATGTGCTGCTGATCACCAAGACTGATGCAGTATCGAAGGCAGCCGCAACAGCCGTACGGCAGCGCCTGGCGCCTGCCCACAAGCCCGTGCACGACAGTGCCGCCTTCCAGCTGGTTGAGGTATGGCAAGGGAACGCGGTCCGCGCGGAAACCACCGCTGTCGCGCCGGCTGTGCCCTTTGTTTCCGCCACCCTGCCCCTGGCGGGGCCGGTCAGCGCCGATGCGCTTGTCAGATACCTGACGGCGCTGCCGCCCGGTATCGCACGGGTGAAAGGCTTTGCCACGACCGGCCAGGGGTCGGTCAGCGTGAACGTCGTGGCCGGCTCACCACCCCAGCTGATGCCCTATTTGGGCGTCGCGCCTCAGGCGCTGGTATTTGTGGCGCCAGCCGAAGCGGAAGCGGCACTGTCGGCCGCCGTAGCGGAAGCTGCGTCTGCGCTGGGGCCCTGACCTGCATCCAGCGCCGCGCGGATCTCGGCATGCTTGTCGGCCGTAATGCTGTAGTTCCAGACCATCAACGCCCCGCTGATGAAAAACAGCGACGGGAACGTGGAGAACAGGAAGCGCAGCCCGAACAATTCCTCAGATCCGTTGACGGCGCCGGGTTCAGCGTTGAAGCCCCACCACGCAAGACCGAACATGGCGATGGAGGCGCCGATGGACGCCGTTGCCTTCTGCGCAAAGGACCAGGCGGAGAAGAAGAGTCCTGCGCGGTTCTCGCCGCTGCGCAAGGTATCGAGATCGATCACGTCGGCTTTCATGGAGTTGGGCAACACCTGCGAGAAGCCCCCGGCCGCAAAGCCCGTGGCAATGGTAACCGGGGCCATCCACCAGAAATCGCCGGGGCCCAGCAGCATGTAGAACGGATGGGCGCAGGCGATGAGCAGAAACGCGCCGATATAGGCCCGGTGTTTGCCGATCTTGCCCGCCAGCCATACCCAGAAGGGAATGGAGCTGAGGTTCGTGATGTAGAACAGACTCAGCATGAGGATCGACTGATCCTCAGCGCCCAGCACATCGGCCACAAAGAAGATGTATAGCGGCGTGGTGATGTTGAGACCGATCTGCCCGATCATGAACGCAACCACAAGCCGCAGAAACGGCCCGTTGGTGACCATGACCTTGAGGCCGGCCATAAGAGGCACCACCGAGCGGATGGCGTGCTCCGGCTCCGGCGTTTTCCAGACGGTGAGCGTCACGCAGATGGGCATGATCAGCAGCATGGTGATCCCCACCAGCTCGAGCACGGTGGCACTGCCGCCGATTCCCCACACCAGCAAGGCGATAGCCGGCACAAGCTGTGCCGTGAGCTGGCCCACCACACCCGCTCCGGCCCTGAAACCCGTTACGCGCGAACGGTCGTAGTAGTCTGTCGTCAGCTCAGCGCCCCACGCGTAGTAGGGGATCAGCATCATGGTGGTGCCGAGCCCCAGCACTGTCATCCAGACGAACATGTAGAAGCCGCCGGCGGTCTCCGGCGGCATGAAAAGATGGTAGATGGCCACCATCATGATGGGCATTGCCAGAAACACCCAGGGCTTGCGCCGCCCGAAACGGCTCCTGGTGTGGTCGCTGACATAACCCATCAGCGGGTCGGTGAAGACATCGATGATGCGCGTGATGAGAATAAATGTCCCCACCAGCGCCAGGGGCACGCCGACATCCGACGCATAGAAACGCGGAATGAACACGATGACCGGAAAGATCGACATCATCACCGGCATGTCTGCCAGCGCGTAGTAGAACAGCGTCGAGTTCTTCAGCTTCTGTGTTGTGCTCATCCCGTGAGAAAGCCTCCCTCAGTTAGCGGTCAGCGCCGCAATCACCTGATCGACGATGGCGTCGGCTTTGGCACGCATCTCGTCGTCAGTGGCATCCTGGATGGGATGCGCCACAAAAACCCGTTGCGCATCCTGCATACCCAGCGCGTTGGCCTGTGTCGTGGCCGCGTCCACAAACTCCGTGGAAGCAATCGTGACCGCGGGCGTCCCCTGGATCTCGAACCATACCGTGTCATGCAAACTGCACGTGGTACAGGAGCCTCAGTCGGCCAGAGCCTCCACGACGAAGTCGTTCTCCGCCTGGATCTGGCGACGCAGCTCATCGGGCGCCGGTTTTGTGAAGGTCGGTTTCGCATAGCGGTTCAGCGTCACCTCGGGCAGGCGCTCTGCCAGCACTTCCTCCAACCGGTCAATCAGCACGTTGCCGCGCGGCTTGGAGATGTCGAGAAACGCCAGCTTGCCGGATATCGCCGCCGGTCGCGGCGTGATCGTGCGCTCTACCGGCACGCGTTCGTCAGTGGGATCGAGAATGGTGGTCATTCGCCCTCCTGTCTGTTGCTGTAAATCAAACTTCGTCGATCTTGCGCGATACCGACACCGAGCCGATTTCGCCTGTCGCCCAACCGTGGAACGCGCCCGAGAACTTACCGGCCTCGGCCCCCGCCACCACGATGTGGATGTCCTCTTCGGTCTTGAACTTCGGCAGCGGTTTGTCGAGCTGCTCATCCGTCATGCCTTCCGCCAGCTTCCGCGGAAACCCCGCACCGGAAACCTCGTTGCCAACCAGTTCGCGAATGGGGCGGCTCGTCACCGCCTGTATGCGCTGCCGCAGATCCGCCTTGGTGTAACCGTCGCGCAGCAACGTGTCCACATGCTCGGGCACCACCACCAGCAGGCAGTCGGTGGCGTAATGCGCCTTGGGATTGAATGCCGCTTCCAGACACAGGCCCATGGTGCCTGCCAGCTCGCTGGCGCTGCGTGACTCCTGATCCACAATCAGCGTGGGACCGCTCGTCATGGTGAAAATGGTGACCACGGAATCTTCCGCTTTGAAACCCCGCTCCACGTGAAGCGGCTGCCAGGGATTACGCTCTTCCCATTCGGCAAAACACGCAGTGAACTTCAGGGGATTGCCCAGCGTCGAGCGCTCCGTACCACCGGGCTTCGCCCCGCCGATGTTGCGGATCAGCAGCCGTACGGCCCGGCCGATGGTGGCATTGGCCCGGTTGCCCTGGCCCAGAGCACCCAGCTTCATGTTCATGCCGAGCTGCTCACGGATGGGGCCGTTCACCACGATCACTGGGCTCGCGCCCATGGTGGTGGCCATGACCCCGTGAATGTTGTATTCGTCCGTGCAGATAGCCTGCACCACGGCATTGAGTACAGGCATGTAGCTGGGCTCGCAGCCGGCCATCACCGCATTGATGGCCACCTTTTCTACCGTTACCTCACCCATATTGGGTGGCATGGCCGCCAGCACTTCCTGAGGATCGCGCCCGGTGCCGCTCAACATGCGCATCACGCGTTCGGGCGTCGGCGGTATCAACGGCAGGCCGTCCGAGAAACCCTGGTCGAACATGAACTCGAACTCATCGTCGCTGCTGCCGATCTCGATCCGCCGGGCACGCAGGGGACTGTTTTCCGCCTCGGCGCGAAGCCTGTCGGCGATGAGCGGGTCGACCGATAAGGACCCGCAACCGGGCCGCCAGGCCGGCAGCGCAGACCAGTCCAGGGCTTCGGCGACTCCGAGCGTACGTGCAAGCGCTTCCCACTCCTCACGGACGAAACCAATGAGGGAGGTCAGTGTGGTGCCCTGCTCATCGCAATGAAAAAGGGTCGGCACCGTATCGATGTCCGTGGCAAAGGACACTTTCAGGGAACTGTCGTCCAGCAGCGCGAAGCCCGTCTCGAATTCCCGCTCCAGAATTGCGTTTCCATCGACAGTCTGGCCCAGAACCAGCACGTCGAGCTTTCCCGCAAGGGCTTCGCGCAGCGCCGTCAGCACGGGCATGACTTCCCGACACGTGGGGCAATCTTCTTTTACGAAACACACGAGACTCGCCCGAGCGCCGGGAAAGCTCACCTGTTCGCCGGCGCTGTCCGCCAGCGAGAAAGGCACCATCTGCACCGCCCGGCCCCTCCCGATGTGGTGTGGAAAAGGCCAATGTATACAAGTTAACCTGTGCAGTTGCGAGAAGTTTCATTCGAATGTTGAGGAAGAGATCTTGAGCGAACTGGCGGAATTCAGAGCTGACGTGGCCGGCTGGCTGGCGGAAAACTGCCCCGAGGGTGCCCGTGGACCAGGGCAGATTCCCAACGGATCCAGCCGTATCACGCTGCAAGGGGACGTCGCCCTCTGGCTGGAGCGTATGGCGGAGCGGGGGTGGACGGCACCGACGTGGCCCACCGAGTACGGCGGCGGCGGCTTGAGCGCCGCCCAGGCGAAGGTGCTGTACGAAGAAATGGGCGCCATCAATGCACGCTCGCCGCTGATGGGCATGGGCACATCCATGATCGGCCCCACGCTGCTGGAATACGGTACAGAAGACCAGAAACAGCGCCACGTGCCGAAGATCGCCCGTGGCGAAGTGCAGTGGTGTCAGGGCTACTCCGAGCCCAACGCAGGCTCAGACCTCGCCAGCCTCAGCACGCGCGCAGAGGACAACGGCGACCATTTTGTCATCAACGGCCAGAAGATCTGGACCTCGGGCGCAGCCACGGCGGACTGGATGTTCATCCTCGTACGCACGGACCCCAATGTGCCGAAGCATGACGGTATCAGCTTCATGCTGCTGACCATGGACCAGCCGGGGGTCACCACAAAGCCTATTCGGCTCATTTCCGGCTCATCACCGTTCTGTGAAACCTTCTTCGACGACGCGGTCGCCCAGAAGGAAGACCTCGTCGGCGAGCTCAACAAAGGCTGGACCGTGGGCAAACGCCTCCTGCAATTCGAACGCTCCGGCATTGGCGGGCTTTCCGGGGGCGCCAGGCCCGCCAATCCCGGCAAAGCCCTGGTACGGGCTGCCAAGCACTATATCGGCGAAACCGACGACGGCCAGATCGCAGACAGCGCCATGCGCCGTACGGTGCTGGACATGAACATGCAACGCACCGCGTTCAACCTGACCGCCCAGCGTGCTAACGAAGAGAACAAGTCCGGCATTCCGGGCGCCGCCACCTCGATCTTCAAGCTGGTGGGCGCTGGCTTGCAGCGGGACACCGCTGATCTCAAGCGTGACATCATGGGATTCCGCGGCCTCGGTGCCCACGAATTGGTAGGTTTCACCGAGGAAGAGCTGAAAGCGACGGAAGAGTTTCTGCATCTGCGCACCACCACAATCTACGGTGGCAGCAACGAAGTTCAAGCCAACATCATCGCCAAGCGGGTGCTGGGTCTGCCGGACTGAGGCCAACGCATCAACGGCGTACTAGACGGGGAGAGAGAAACATGGCCACGATTACGGGCTTCAACACCATCGGTCTGGACAGCCTCACGCCGCACATCGGCGCGGAAGTGGATGGGGTCGATCTGTCGAAACCCCTTTCCAACGAGCAGTTCAGCGAGATCTATCAGGCCTGGCTCGACTGGAAAGTGCTGGTGTTCCGCGACCAGCAGATTGACCGCAACCAGCACAAGGCGTTCGGACGCAAGTTCGGCGCCCTGCACGTGCACCCCATGCAACACAGCTACGGCGGCGATCCGGAAATTCTCACCGTGAAGACCACAGCCAAGTCCGCGTACACGGCGGGCAACGGCTGGCATACCGATGTCACGTGTGACGAGATTCCACCCCTCGGTTCCATGCTGTACATGAAAGAAACCCCCGAAAGCGGTGGCGGCGATACGCTGTATGCCGACATGTACCTGGCCTATGAGCTGCTTTCTGACACCATGAAAGACCTGCTGAGCGGCCTCACCGCAGTACACGACGGCGCGCTGCCCTACCTGGGGAATTACAAGGTATCGCCCCCGGATGGAGAGAAATACCCACGGAACGAGCATCCCGTGATTGCCACCCATCCGGAAACCGGAAAAAAGCTGCTGTACGTAAACAGCGGCTTCACGTCACATCTCAAGGGCCTGGCGCCGTGGGAGAGCAAAGCGATTTTAGCAGCGCTTTTCGACTTCATCGCCAAAACGCCGCGATTGACGTGCCGCGTCGACTGGCAACCCAATACGCTGACCTTCTGGGACAATCGCTGCACCCAGCACCACGCCGTGTGGGACTACTGGCCAGACACCCGCCACGGGGAACGGGTGTCGATTCTCGGCACGGAGCGGCCGGCGGCTTGAAGCCAGCGGCCGGCTCCGGCGGGCGGAATCAGTTCGTCCAGCGGAACTGAAACTCCAGCTCTTCTTCACGACCTTCGCGTTCGTGCTCGACACTGAACGCAGCTCTGACAGGCACGTAAACGCGCTCACCACCCACCTGGATCGTGAAGCCTTTCCCGGACTTTAATGCCGCCAGCGCCTTCTCCACCTTGCTGATGCTCTGCTTGTTGGTGTAACGCTTTTCGACATCCCGCTCGGCTTTGGCTTTTGTCTTAGCTTTGGCTTTCGCTTTCGCCTTCACCTTGGCTTTGGCTTTCACCTTCGCCTTGGCTTTCACCTTGGCCTTGGCCTTGGTTTGCACCTTCGCCTTGGCTTTTGTTGACGCTTTGGTTTTTGCTTTCGCTTTGGTTTTTGCCTTCGCTTTGGCTTTTGCCTTAGCTTTGGGCGCAGCCTTTACCTTAGCTTTCCGTGTGGCTTTGGCCTTAGGTGCCGTCTTGGCCTTGGCTTTAGATGGCGTCTTCGTCGCCACTTTTGCCTTAGCCGTCGCTTTTGCCCTGGCCTGGGTTTTTGCCTTGGTTTTTGCTTTTGCCTTGGCCCTGGTTTTTGCGGCCGCTTTGCTTTTCGCCTTTGCCATTTCGGTTCCTTGTTGATTCCCTGTCGAGCTTAGTCGAGGATGGTGTGAGGTCAACGTGAAAACGCACACATGGCACTCACCTTCGATCTCACAACAAGCCCCATCACCCGCGATTTTGCCGACAGACTACTGGACCTGTCCATCGCTGTGTTTGGTGATGACGACCGGCTGGACGGCTCATGGCGCTTGCAGAACATGCCGGATCTATCGTCAATTACTGCACGGGACGGTAACCAACTGGTGGGTTTCAAGCTGGGCTACGCGGCCACGTCCAAGCGTTACTACAGCTGGCTGGGCGGCGTGCACCCGGAACACCGGCGCAGGGGCATAGCGCTCGCTCTCATGGAGCGCCAGCACGAATGGATAAAGTCGCGCGGTTACCAGGTCATTGAAACCGAAGTTGCGCAAGCTAACCACGGCATGGCGCAGCTGAACGAACAGGTGGGTTTCGTTCCTGCCGGGCTTCGCTTCGACGGTGGGCGGTCGCGTTTGATCTATCGGAAATTCATTGAAAAAACGCCGTAACGGTACGGATCTTCGCCGTCAGCGCACCGCGCGCACTACATAACCGAACTTCGTTTCACCGAAACGGAAGGGTTCGAACTGCTCTACCGCGAAGCCATGGCTCTGCAGCCCGCCCTTCAGAGACTCCAGCGCATCCTCTGACAATGCCGCGCCCGTGAGGTCTTCCATCCGTTGCTTGTAATCCACAACGAAGAGGTCCACGTCTTTCAGATGCGTCAGCTTGTCGCGAAAAGAGCGTCCTCCCACCTGCCTGGGATTGAATACGGCCATGCTGTTGCGCAGAAACGCCGGGTACACCGACGGATCCTCGAAGGTGTTCTGCCGTTCGTGCATGGCACCCGTAACGTCGTTCAGCACGGCCCGCAGGCGTTCGGCCTCTTTGTCTCGGGCAGGGTCTTTGCGGTTTTTCTTCAGCGTTCGCAGCCGGCGCAGCAGTGGCTTGATGTGTTTGTGCAGCTGCGAGCTTTCGCAAGCCGCCACCTGGGCCAGACCATCGCGGGCCTGCGCGAGAATATCCGAGCTGTCGTAGTGCATGATAAAGGCCACACGAGCGCCTTGCGGTTTCAGCACACGATCCAGCTCCCGCACGGCGCGGTCCGGGTCTGCATACTCGAAGCCGAACTGGCTGACCGCACTGTCGAAGGTGCCGCTGTCCAGGCCGGTGTGCTCAATGTGGGTACCACCAAGAAAACGCACACCGCTGGCGTTTTCGAGGCCGCTCTTCTTCGCCCAGCGGCTCGGGTCAATGTCGGCGTAGTCCACGCCGGTAACAAGGAACTGTCGGTTGCTGATGACACTGTATTCGGCAGCGAGCCGCACAAGCGCACCATTGCCGGTACCCAGGTCGACAATTCTGGCGTCGTGCGGTAACTCGCCGAATTCTGCGTGCCAGAACTCGCGAAGCTCACCGTCGTAATTGTCTTCGAAGCGGCCAACGAAGGTGGTGATGGAGCCGGATTCCCAGAACCGCGTCCACTGCTCCGCCGTCTGCAGCTTTCGAGATGCGGTCATGCTGTGTTCCGAGCTTGGAGAGGCGAGCTGATGATAGCTCTGCGAAGGCTCAAAGGGGACCTCGGGCAGACGCCCGAGGTCTCCAGTGACAAGCGTTAACGCTTAGAGAGTCAACTCCTAGAAGAAGTGACGGTAGGAGAAGTACGGCACGCGACCACGTACGGAGTACAGGTCCTGCGACACGTCAGAGATCCAGCCGTCCTGGTCGTCCAGAATCGGATCTTCGTCCGTGATGTTGCGCGCGCCGATCGACACTTCACCGCCCCAGGGCGCTTCCCAGGTGACGTTCAGGTCGTGGCGATCGTACGAGTCGTACTCACCGGCGCCGATCGGAATCGGGCCGCCGCCGTGCTCATCGATGTAGATGATGTTCCAGTTAACCGTGAACGCTTCGTAGTTCCAGCGCAGCGTCCCGGTCCAACGGAACTCAGGCAGTTCCTCCGTGCCGGGCAGATCGAAGACGGGGGCAATCGGCGTGCTCTGCTGATCGTAGGTGGTGATCTGCGAGTACTCGAGTTGCGCCCGGAACGAACCGGCCACATCGGTTTCGAAGTCGTACTGTGCACGAACGTCGAAGCCTTCCACTTCCAGCGTTGCCAGGTTGGCGAACGGGTTGATGATGCCGCAGTTCGGCGGACGGGTGCCACCGGCACACGGCAGAACGTTACCGGCCGGACCACGGTTCACGATGATGCCAGGAGGCAGCGTACCGGAAGCCTCGAAGGTGATGACCTCGGACTCTTCCAGCGTTGCCACGGCTTCATCGATCTCGATGCTCCAGAAGTCGATCGAGAATTCGAAGTTGTCCAGCGGCGCG
This sequence comes from uncultured Pseudomonadales bacterium, assembly GCA_964651595.1. Lineage (GTDB taxonomy): Bacteria > Pseudomonadota > Gammaproteobacteria > Pseudomonadales > Azotimanducaceae > UBA4421. Next base: position 78,117 of record CAZYYJ010000003.1, read on the forward strand.
GCTACGATGCCGATGTTCCAGGACTCAGACTGTTCTGCCTGCAGATCCGGGTTACCGCCCACATAGGTCTCAACCTGGATGTTGGGGCAGTCGGCTCGCGCGATGCCGTTGATTTCGCAGGACACGAAGTCTGTGACGAATTCGAACGACTGAGACAGCTCCTGACCGATGTCGCCAAGGTTCGGGGCCTTGAAGCCTTCACCCCAGCTGGCACGGACGGTCAGCTGATCGATGGGGCGCCACCGTACCGACACCTGCGGCGAGAACTCTTCACCGAAGTCGTTGTAGTCGTCGTAACGGCCTGCGATCGTGATGTCGAGGTTGTCCAGCACAGGGAACAGCACCTCACCGAACGCCGCCCATCGGGACCGGCTACCGCTGGAGGAGTTACCGGAAGAACCGGTGATGTTACCCGCTTCACGGAAGTTGTCGTACTGGTCACGATAGTTTTCAGACGCGGCTTCGATACCTGCAGCCCAACCGATGGCACCGCCACCAATTTCACCGAAGGCGCCGTCCAGCGTGATACCACCCGACGTGTACTCGGTCTTGATGTCGCGGGTCAGCGTGGCCGAGCTCGACGCAACAGCCGCCAAGTGCACGGGATCCTGCGAGAACGGGTCGAGCACGTTGTACTCGCCAGCTTCCACCAGGTCCTCGAGGATCGAGGTGATGACGTAGGTGTCACCCTCAGACTGCGTGCGGTACTCGTAGTAACGCGCATAGACGTCGTAGTTCACCTCGCCGATCGTGCCTTTGATGCCGGCAATGTTGTCGAACTCGTTGGTTGTCAGGCTGTCATCGCGATTGCCGTGTGCCACGAAGCGGTGGAACGCGAAAATCGGCTGGCCGTCGGGCTCGCCGTCGCCATCCGTGTCGCCAACCACGGCGTTGCGGAACGGGTTCAGGATGTTGTCTTCACCGATGGTGAAGAAACCAACGGCAGGCGCGTAGCGGCCGAACGTATCCGAACGCGTGTAGCGGCTTTCGAAGTAGAGCTCGTGGCCCTCTTCCAGCTCGTAGCGGGCATCCAGATAGGTGCTTTGACGATCGATACCACCGGTCTGCATGGACAGGTTGGCGTACGGAAAGCCACAACCCGTGGTGTCCGCAATACCGAACTGCGGGCGCGCGACGGGAATGAGACCGTCGGCGCAGGTGGCTACAGTACCGTCAGGCGTCAGCGGGAAAGCGCTGCTGAAGTCCTGCAGGAAACCCGTGTTACCACCGGCCGATATACCTTCCGTCTCCTGGAAGTGGACCGGCAGGCCCAGCTCGCCGCTGTTGCCGAAAACGCGGGCCGCAGAATAGTCGCGGTCTGCGTCGAAAACCGGGTTCACCTTGTACCATTCACCGGAGAACGTCACGCTGGCACGATCGCCCGTGGCGCCGAAGGTGAAGTTGAAGTGGTCAGCGTCGCCGCCGTCCCTGCTCGGCTCTTCGGTACCGATTTCGAACTCGAGACCTTCGAACTTCTCACGCATGATGATGTTGATAACACCACCGAGCGCGTCTGCACCGTAAATGGCAGAGGCCGAGTCGGTCAGCACTTCGATACGCTCGACGGCAGACAACGGAATCGCGTTCAGGTCGACCGCCGCAGAACCGGTGATCGGGTTGCCGGGCACACGGCGCCCGTTGACCAGAATTGCCGTACGGTCAGCGCCAAGGCCCCGCAGGTCTACCAGAGCCGTCTGGCCAAAAGAGCTACCCGACTGTTCGCTGTACGAACCGCCGATGTTGTAGCTCGAGTTACGCAGCACGTCCGCAACGGTCTCCATGCCTGACAGTTCAATGTCAAGCCTGTTGACCACGCTGACGGGGCGCGGCGTGTCTTCCACGGAGCTGCGAATGCGCGAGCCCGTGACGACCACCTCTTCCAGTACTTCTTCAGCACTGGCTGGCGCCGCAATTCCACCCGCCATCGCTCCCGCGAGGGTGATAGAACTGATGGCGCCCGCCAAAGGCGTCATTTTCCACATGGTGTATCCCCAACTTAGTTAGTCTATTCAGCCAGGCAGCATGCACCTGGCCCTAATAGATAGACGGATGAGTTCCCTAACCCCGCAACGAAAAATGAAAAAAAAATGAAGACGCCCCTGGGAACCCCTTCAGGCCCCTCCAGATCACCGCCCGCCTTCGTGCTAGGCTTGCGACCTCACCCACTACCCAACCGCCTTCCGATGCCCCTGAGAGCCTTATTCATCCTCGTTCCGGCCCTGATTCTGGGCCTCTCCGTCACAGCGCCGCAGGCGCAGGCTGACGACCGTTTTCCAGGCATCCGCGATCTGATGGGTGAAGAGTCTTTCAAGGCGGCTGGGCTGGAACGGCTGAGTGCCGAGGAGATGGAAAGGCTGAACGCCTGGCTGGTGCACTACACCGCCTGGGAGGCGTCCAGCGAAGATCTGCGCAGCACACCGGCCGTGCGCGAAGCACGCAAACAGCCCATCACCGCAGCTCTGGTAGGCCCGTTCACCGGCTGGAGCGGCAAAACCCGCTTCAAGCTCGACAATGGCCAGGTGTGGCAGCAGCGACAGAACAAGCGCTACCGCTACAGAGGCTCGGAAGATCCCGTGATGGTGGAAATCAGCACCAACATGATGGGTTTTCACGTGTTGAGGGTGGTTGGCACCAACGCGCGCGTGGGCGTCAAACGGGTAGCGCAGTGACAAACGCTGTCCCGATGGGCGTGAAAAAGGTCCTGCAGAGCTACCCGACGGTTGCGCAGCAGCGCCTCGCTGAGCTCCGCCAACTCCTTTTCGACGTGGCGGAGTCCATCGAAGGCATTGGACCCCTGGAAGAGACTCTGAAGTGGGGCGAGCCCGCCTATCTCACCAGCAGAAGCCGTTCGGGGACCACCGTGCGCATGGCCTGGAAAGCGGCGAACCCCGACCATGTGTCTCTGTTCGTCAATTGTCAGACCAGCCTGGTGGACAGCTTCCGGACGCTGTATCCCGAACTGGACTGCCACGGCAACCGCGAGGTGCGGCTGCGCCTCGACAAAGCACTACCTGAGTGTCTTCGCGAGTGCCTTGCCATGGCCCTGACGTACAAAAAACCGCGCCTGCTGGCAGGCAGCCATGCCGCCGCGTCCTGAGGCCGGGACCCGCTAGGCCGAGCGTTTCAGCCCGGCAGCATCCTCGTCTGCGGCTTCCGCAGCAGTCTCCTCCGGCACACCGTCCACTTCCGCGACGCGCACCGTCTCCCCCTGTTCCGGCCCAGGCGTAGCAGCACCCCCATCTTCCACGGCGTCTGTGATGGTGGGGATCGCCTCGTCGGCCGCTGCCGCGGGCGCCGATTCATCATCCGGCGTGGCCGGGTCGGGTGCCGCGGACGAATCGGCTTGGGCGGCGGCATCGACCGCATGCACAACCGTTTCTTCCGCAGGTTCCCCGGTGAGAATCGCGCCCCGTTCCGGCGCCTCCAGTAGCGGCCCCGCCTGCTCTCCGCACAGCGCCACCGCGCTGGCTGCGAGTTGCTGGTGCAGCGCGTGATAGCTGTCGTCGAGTTGCTTGAAGCGGTCCGCAGTCTGCGCAAACTGGCCGAACACCTCACGGCGGTAGTCCTCCAGTTCCTGACGGCTGGCGGCCAGCTGGCTTTCGACCTCTTCGGCCCGCGCCTGCGCCTGCGCCGTCGTTTTGCGGGACGTACCGGCCGTCACCAGCCACCCGAGCCCGAAACCTGCCAGCGCGCACAGCGCACCGATTCCGACCACCCATTCAATCGCCATACAACAACCTTTTACTGCGCTCGCAAAGCGTAAGAGTATGATACGCGCCCCCGTAACCGCCAAGACCCAACCCGTGTCCACGCCATCCGCCCCACAGACCGGCCAGTTCAGCTCCCGAACCGAGCTTTTTGCGGTGCTGCGGCTCGGCTGGCCCATGATGCTGACCCAGCTCTTCATCATGCTCACCGGGGCCATCGACTCGGCCATGGCCGGTCACTACAGCTCGGTGGATCTCGCCGGGGTATCGCTCGGCGGTATGCTCCTGTGGCCGGCGTTCATGTTGCTCACCGGGCTCACCATGGCGCTCACACCCATCGCTGCGCAGCTGCGCGGCGCGCGGAAACCGGAGCAGATCGGTCATCAGATCCGTCAGGGGCTGTGGGTCTGCGTAGGCACCAGCACACTGCTCGTGCTGGTGCTGATCCACGGTACCGTGCTCTACGACTGGGTGGGCGTGGACCCGGGGGCCACCGCGGTTGCCAAAGGTTATCTCGCCGCGGCCGCATGGGGCGCGCCGCCGATTGTGTTCTATGTGGCGCTGCGACACATCTGCGAGGGCTTGGGTCATCCGCGGCCGCCCATGTTCATCGCCGGCAGCATGATCCCCGTGAACGCGTTCCTGAACTACGGCTTCATCTACGGCGCGTTTGGTCTTCCCGAGCTGGGCGGCGTGGGTTGCGGCGTGGCTACTGCAATCGTGTTCTGGCTTGAGCTGGGCGTGATGCTGCTCGTCTGCCGTCTGCCCTTCTTCGCCGGGATGAACGCTTTCGACCGTTTCGAATGGCCACGCTGGGAGACGCTGCGCAGCATCGTCGCCATCGGCGCCCCCATCGGCATCACCATCTTCATCGAGATGGTCGTCTTTTCCGTGGTGGGCCTGCTCATCGCGCAGATCGGCGTCGCGGAAGTGGCCGCCAACTCCATCGCAGGCAATCTGAACTGGGCAACCTACGTCATTCCGGTGTCGCTGGGCGCCGCCGCAACCATCCGCGTGGGCTTTCATGTCGGCGCCAACGACCTGTACGCCGCCCGGGCAACATCCGCCGCCGTCTACAAATTCTCCATCGGCTACGCCGTGGTCATGAGCGTGCTGCTGCTCACCTTCCGCTACGCGCTGATCTCCATCTTCACCACCGATCCGGTGGTGATCGACATCACGGCAACGCTGGTGATCTTCATCGCCGTCTATCAGCTCGTCGACGACAGCAACGCCGTAACCATCGGCGCGTTGCGCGGCTACAAGGACACCCGGGTCCCCATGTACGTGGGACTCGTGGGTTACTGGCTCATCGCGGTGCCCCTGGGCTACTGTCTGGCGGAAGGTCTGCTGTTTCCCGGTCTGGCGCCGGGGGTGTACGGTTACTGGGCCGCGCTGACCATTGGTTTGAGCATCAGCGCCGCGTGCACGGGGCTACGGCTGTGGCACATCAGCGGCAATCACAGCAAGATTCTGCGACTGGCGCAGGCCTGAGCTACTCCGGCGGCATGCCCGCCAGCATCATCTCCTGCGCCGGCAGCCCCAGCAGAATCCGCCCGGCATCCTCGATGTGTTGCGGCGCCACCGTGATGTGCTGCCCGACGACACGGATGTCGCGCATGATCCGCTCCAGCGGTTGCCCTTTCTGATTGGCCGACGTGCCCGCCGCCTGACAGAGCTTGTCCACCGCCTCGATGCAACCCAGCACGGCGTCAGAGCACGCCAGCTGAAACAGCGCGCGTTCCCGCGTGGTGACGTGGCCGCTGGCCTGCACTGCAGACCACATCTCATCCAGCAGATCCAGCACCAGCGCTTTACCCGCACGGAAGCGTACCTCGGCTTCCGCGACGGCACGCTGAGCCCGCGGTCGTTCGTTGAGCTGACGACGGGTGAAGCGCGGCGTCTTCCCGCCGGCCAGATCCACGAACGCGTCGATCGCGGCCCGCGCCAGCCCCCAGGCCACCGCCACCTTGTTGTAGGCGAGCCGCGCACCAAGCGGGAAATTCAGCAACGGGTTCGCGTGGCGCGATCCTCCAATGGGCGCCACGATGCGCGCGTCAGGCACAAACACGTCATCCAGCCGCACGTCGTGCGAGCCAGAGCCGCACAGCCCGCTGGTGTGCCAGGTATCCAGAATCTCGAAGCCCCCCTCGGGCACCAGCGCATAGCGATTGCCCAGATCGGAGCGCACTTCACCGTCTTCCCAGAGCTGCACCGTCGCGCCGAAGAGCGACGCGTTATGCACTCCGCTGACGAAGGGCCACTGACCGCTGACGCGATAGCCGCCGTCCACCCGTTCGGCGCGGCCGACCGCAGCCGTTGAACTGGCCAGGATGGCGCTAGGGTCGGCGATGAGATCCCCGCAGGCTGAGAAGCCCGGCGCGATGAGCCCGAAAGACTCGATACCAATCATCAGATTCCATGCCGCGCTGCCGTCGACGCGGGCAATGGTCTCGATGACCTCGATCTGTATCCGCGGCGCCTGCTCGCTGCCGCCGCAATCCCGGGGTGCCGCCACGCGGTACAGTCCGTCCCGGGCAAACGCGCGGGCCACGTCTGCCGAAAGATGCCGCTGGGCTTCGTTGGTATCCGCGCTGGCGCGCACCACGTCCTCCAACGCCCGCGCGGCGGCAACGGCGTCGAAATCGATTGCTTCAGCCATAGTCCCCTCCTCCCTGGCAGTTTATGGCAGGGAGTCGCGACTTTGCACTACACTGGCTGACCGTCCTCACGTTGGCTCCGCCTTGGCAGCACCCACCCCGACAGGCTCCGGCTTCGCAATTCCCATCGACGGCGTGCGCATCGGCCACGCGGTCGACGAGAAGGTGCTCACGGGTGTCACCGCAATTCTGTTCGACCAGCCCGCCACCACCGGAGTGCATATCATGGGCGCCGCGCCCGGTACCCGGGAAACGGAGCTTCTGGCGCCCGAGCACACGGTGGACACCGTCGACGCCCTGGTGCTCGCAGGCGGCAGCGCTTTCGGCCTGGATGCGGCAGGCGGAACCCAGGCATGGCTGCGGGAGCACGACAGAGGCATTCTGCTCGACCCCGTGCGTATTCCCATCGTGCCGTGCGCGATCCTCTTCGACTTACGCAACGCCGGCGACAAGAACTGGGGGCAATTTTCCCCATACCGGGATCTCGGTTATGCCGCGGCGGCGCAAGCCGACACCGCGCCGCGGCTGGGTGCGGTCGGCGCGGCCCGTGGCGCCATGACCGCCACCGGTCCCGGCGGTATCGGCATGGCCAGCGCCACGCTCACAAGTGGCTGCACGGTGATGGCCGTGGCCGCTGTCAACGCGGCCGGTTCTGCCCATGTCGGCGACACGCAACATTTCTGGGCTGCACCCTTCGAGGAAGACGACGAGTTCGGCGGCCTGGGGCTGCCCCAACCATGGCCCGCCGATGCCAAGCACCCCCGCACAAAATCCGGACAGCGCGTGGCGGGTGCCAATACCACCCTGGTGGCCGTGATCACCGATGCGGCCCTCAGCGCGGCGCAGGCGACCCGGGTAGCAGTGGCCGCCCACGACGGCTTTGCCCGAGCCCTGTATCCCGTGCATACGCCGGCTGACGGCGACCTTGCGTTCGCCTCATCGACGGGGCGCCACCCGCTGGACGACGAAGCGTTGTTCGACCTCGGCGTCGTCGCCGGCAACGTCACCGCCCGGGCAATTGCCCGCGGCGTCTACGAAGCCAACCGGCAGGAGGCAGCGTGAGCCTGGATGCAGTTTTTGCACGCGTGGAAGGAAAACGCGACGAGCTCATTGAGCTGACCCAGGATCTGGTGCGCATACCCACCCTGAACCCGCCCGGGGAATTTTACGAAGACTGCGCCCGCTATCTGGGCGACCGCCTGGCGGGGCGCGGTTTCGAGGTGTCCTACTACCGCGCCGAAGGCACCCCGGGTGACAGCGACCGCTATCCGCGCTGGAACGTGGTTGCGCGCCGCCAGAGCGGTGGCGCGCACCCGTGCGTACACTTCAACTCGCACATCGACGTGGTTGCCGTGGGCGCAAACTGGCAGCAGGACCCTTTCGCCGCCGACCTTGTGGGCGATCGCATCTACGGCCGTGGCACCTGCGATATGAAAGGTGGCCTCGCCGCCTCCGTCATCGCCGTGGAAGCGTATCTCGAGCAGTTTCCTGACCACCCGGGCACCATCGAGATCTCCGGCACCGCCGACGAGGAATCGGGCGGCTACGGGGGCGTGGCCTGGCTGGCTGAGCAGGGGGTGATGGCCAGACCCCGGCTGGATCACGTGATCATCCCCGAGCCCCTCAACAAAGACCGCGTCTGCCTGGGACACCGCGGTGTGTGGTGGGCGGAGATCGAAACCCTGGGCCATATCGCCCACGGCAGCATGCCCTTCGACGGCGACAGCGCCATCCGCCACATGGGTGCGGTGCTGACCGCGCTCGAGACCGAGCTCTATCCTGCGCTCGCGCAGAAGCGCACGGCCATGCCCGTGGTGCCGCCAGGCGCCCGGGAATCCACGCTGAACATCAATTCGGTGCATGGCGGCGAAGGCGAAGACTTCGAAGGTTTGCCCGCTGCGCTGGTGGCAGACTCCTGTCGTATGGTGCTGGACCGTCGTTTCCTCATCGAAGAAAGCCTGCCGGAGGTGAAAGAGGAAGTGCACGGCCTGCTGCGACGCCTCGCAGCCGAACGACCCGGTTTCGACTACCGCGTGCGCGACCTTTTCGAAGTGATTCCCACCATGACCGATGCTGACGCCCCGGTTGTGCGGGCTGTGTCTGCCGCCGTGGAGACCGTGCTGGGCCGCCCCGCCGAGCATGTGGTGTCACCCGGCACCTACGATCAGAAGCACATCGACCGCATTGGTCGCCTCAACGACTGCATTGCCTACGGTCCGGGCATTCTCACTCTGGCACATCAGCCCGACGAGTACGTGGAAGTGCAGGACATGGTGGACAGCGCCAAGGTCATGGCCACCGCGTTGCACAACCTGTTGAACGCAGGCGCATCATGAGCGCAGATCTCGAAGGCAAGGTTGCCCTGGTGACCGGTGCGGGCTCGGGCTTCGGTCGCGGCATCGCCGACGCCTTCGCCGCCGCGGGCGCCAGGGTGGGTGTGCTGGATCTGGTACCCGCGCAGGCCGAGGCGACCGCAGAGGCGATCGGCGCAGCAGCCATACCGCTGACCGCCGATGTCACCCGCCCCGACACGCTGACCGACGCGTTGACCGAGCTGGTCGCCTGGGCCGGCGAACCCACTACGCTGGTGAACAACGCCGGGCGGGCTTTAGCACCCACGCCCCTCGAGGCTGTGGACGAGAAGGACTTTGCCGGCGTGTACGACGTAAACATGCGCTCGATTTTTCTGACAGCAAAACTGCTCGTGCCGCAGTTCAAGGCTGCGGGCGGGGGCGCCATTCTCAACATAGCCTCCACGGCCGGCGTTAGCCCGCGACCCGGTCTCACATGGTACAACGCATCGAAAGGCTGGGTGATCACCGCCACACGCTCCATGGCCGTAGAACTCGCGCCTCATCAGATCCGGGTCAACGCCCTCAACCCCGTGGCAGGCGATACGCCCATGCTGGCAACCTTTCTCGGCGACGACACGCCTGCGAACCGGGACAAGTTTCTGGCGACAATCCCGCTGGGTCGTTTCTCCACGCCACAGGACCTGGGCGCGGCAGCCACCTTTCTGTGCAGCGACGCAGCCTCGATGATTACCGGCGTCGCCATGGAGGTGGATGGCGGCCGCTGCATCTGACGCACACGACATCCACAGCTTGAGCATACAGACCGTTAAGGAGGAAGCATGGACACAGTCTCCATGAGCGACGTGCTCGCCGCGTCATACAACACCGTCGAAGCGCCCGTACCCATGGACAAAGCCAACACGGTGCTACTGCTGGTGGACATACAGGACCTGGCCACGCCGGAACACCTCGCCAGGCAGGCGGTGCAGGCAGGCCTGAACGCGGCCGCCGTGGAAACTGCGCTGGCAGACTACGCGCAACGGTTTTATGCCGCCGTTGCCAACTGCGAGCGCCTGCTGGCCGCCGCACGCAACGCTGGTGTGGCCTGCATCCACATCAAGATCGAGGCGCTTTCGGGCAACGCCCGCGACACCGGGCCAGCCCATCGACGCCTGGGCTGGTGTTACCCGCCCGGCAGCGCAGAAACGCGCTTTCTGGAAGCCGCCATGCCGGACCCCGGAGAGATCGTGATCACCAAAACCGTGAGCGGGGCGTTCACCGCAACCAATCTGGACGCAGTGCTGCGTCACATGGGCATCCAGTGGTTGATCGTGGCAGGCTTCGAAACCGACGAATGTATCGAGGCAACGGGCCGCGCCGCCCTGGATCTCGGGTACGTGACGCTCTTCGCCGAGGACGCCTGCACCGCCTACGAAGCTGCCGCTCACGATGCTTTCATGGGCAAGTTCGCCTCGTGGGGCCTCACACGCTCCACAGCGGCCCTGCTGGAGACGCTGGCCGGGCTTTAAGGCCATTACCCCACCAACCATCAACGGGAGCACCCATGTCTGTTGCAAAGAAGCTCATTTCCACCTGCCTGCTCACCGCTGCCCTGGCGACCCCTGTTGCCGTTTGCGCCGAGCTCGACGAACGCACCAGTCAGCGCCTGAAAGAAGCCATCGCCGGTGAGCATCGGGAGGCGGCGGATCGCGCCAGGGATGTCTACCGCAAGCCCTACGCAACGCTCGAGTTCCTGGGTCTGCGCGATGACATGACCGTCGTGGAAATCTGGCCGGGCGCCGGCTGGTACACAGAAATTCTGGCGCCGGTGCTGAAAGATACGGGCACCTTCTACGCGGCGCAGTTCGGCGTAAACCCGCCGTACGGCTACCAGCGCCGCGCCATGGGTGCCTTTCTGAGCACCCTCGGGGCAAATCCCAACCTCTACCGGCAGGTAACCGTTACGGAATTCGCCCTGCCCTACGCCCTGCGCCTGGCACCCCCCGCCAGTGCAGACATGGTGTTGACCTTCCGTAACGTGCACAACCTTGTGATGGATCTGAACGACAACGGCGCGTACACAGGCATTGCCATGAAGGCGGCTTACGACGCACTGAAGCCGGGCGGCATTTTCGGCGTGGTCGACCACGAGTGGGACGATCCGGCCACCGAGGATGCCAGTTCAGCCAACGGCTACATATCGCGCCAACGTACCGTGGATCTGGTGACCGAAGCCGGCTTTGAACTTCTGGCGTCCTCGGAAATTCTGCGCAATCCAAAGGATACGAAAGACCACCCTCAGGGGGTGTGGACGCTGCCACCGACCTTTGCCGCCGGGGAACAGGATCGCGCCCGGTACGCCGCCATCGGGGAGAGCGATCGCTTTCTATTGAAGTTCGTCAAGCCGCTCGAGGCCAATTGACGCCTGCAGCACGCCTGTCGGGGCTCAGGCAGAGCCCGGCGCGGCTTCCAGCCGGGCCGCCCGGCGATAGGCACCGGGCGCCTGCTTGAAGTGCAACCGGAACGCTTTTCTGAACGCCACCTCGGACTCGTAGCCCACGCTGGCGGCAATATCCGCCATGGACCGCTGCGTTTCCTGCAGAGCGCGCGCCGCCGTCTGCAGGCGCCAGTGGCGCACGTACTGGCCTGCGGTCATGCCCACGGTTTTCTTGAAGCGCAACGCAAACGCCGATTCGCTCAACCGGGCCGCAGCCGCCATTTCGTCTATGCGGTGCGGCGCCGCAGGGTCACGGTGAATGGCGGCGACAACGGGACCGAGCCGTGAGTCGCCCAGGGCGCTGAACACCCCGGTCAATCGCCCGCACGCCGCTTCCGCACGCAGCGCGTGGATGAACACCACCTCCGCCAGACGATCAACAGCAACATCGCTGCCCAGGCTCTGGCTGGCCGCCTCCGCCATCCACAACCGAATCAGTTCCTGCGTACCGGTACCCGGTGCCTGGCCGAGGTCTACGACGATGGTAGCCGCAAGGCCCGCGAGAAGCGGCGCCGCAGCCACGCGATCGACCACGAAATAGCCGCACACCAGGCGGGTCGCCGGCTCCCCGGTGGGCGCTGCAACCGCCCGGTTCACGATCGCCGCATCGGGCTTGTCGGAGGTGCCGGCAAGCACATGTGGATCATCGTGCGGAAACAATACGAGGTGTCCGCTCTTCAGCCGCTGCGGCGGCGCCGAGTGGCTGTGCAGCCAGCCTTCACCACCGGCAACGAGATGGAACGGCACATGGTTGCTGCCGGAGGTATCCACCGCCCATTGGCCACAATATTCCGACCGGAAGAAGACCCGGGCACCAAAACGTATGCGTGCGAGGACATCGCTTAACGAATCGCCCGAAATAACGTTTTCTGACACTTTTTCGATATTTTTAGGCATGCAAACAATCGTTTCCGGAGAATACAGTGTGCTCAACGGTTAGCCAAGGTGGACGTTGAAACCCGGTGACCGCCGCAAACCAATCTGAAACAAGGAGCAATTCGATGCGATCTCTCTTCACCAAGCTTGCCGCAGGCTGGCTACTCTTCGGCGCCACGGCCGCGATGGCAGGTATTGAAACGGCTACGGACAACAACGACGTGATCCTCGCCGGTCACGATGCCGTGGCCTACTTTACGCAGAACAAGCCCGTTGTCGGCTCGGAGCGCTTCACCGCGCAACACGAAGGCGCGGTCTATCGTTTCGCCAGCGCAGAAAACCGCGACCTCTTTCGCGCGAACCCGGAGAAATACGCCCCCGCCTACGGTGGTTACTGCGCCCTCGGTACTTCGTTCGGCAAGAAATTCGACGTGGACGGTAAAGCGTTTCAGGTTGTCGAAGGACGTCTGTACGTCAACAAGAACGTGAAGATCTACAACACGTGGAAGAAGGACATCCCCGGAAACATCGTCAAAGCCGAAGGCCAGTGGCCGCAGATTCGCGACGTTGCCCCCAACGCCCTGTAACCCGTGACAACGCCACCGCCCGGCTGCGCGCCGGGCGGTGCGCCGGCCTCGCGTGCCGTGTTAGACACTACACGACACTCGCTCTATGCTGGTGGATCGTCCAACCCGAGACGGACCACCGTTATGTTTCACAAACGCCTGTCTTATCGCGTTGCGCTGCACACCGCGAGCGCTGCGCTCACTGCGCTGGCCGGCTGGGTCGCGCCAATGGCGGTCGCCGACGAACGGCCGGACCTCACCGGCACCTACAACATCGCCACGCTGACCCCATTGCAGCGGGACACGAAATACGGCGACAAGTTGTCGATCACGGCGAAAGAAGCCAAGGAGATCGCCGAATACTGGGCCAGCAACCTGGCCAAAGATTCGGCCCCCAGCGATCCCGACCGAGAGGCACCGCCCGAAGGCGGCACGGAAATCTACGTGCCTGAGTTTTCCGGCGCTGCTGGTGGCGTGGGTGGCTACAACGCGTTCTACGTGGACATCGGCGAATCGAATTTCGAGCTCGATGGCCAGTTCCGCACCTCGATCATCACCCAGCCGCAGAACGGCCGTCTGCCGAAGCCGTCGCCCGCCGGCATGAAAGCGATGATGGCCCTGCGCGACAACTTCCACGAGAACACGGGAACAGCCTGGTGGATCGACCGCGAAACGGGCCCTTACGACAATCCCGAAAACCGGCCGCTGGCCGAGCGTTGCCTGCTGGGTTTCGGTTCCACATCCGGGCCGCCGGCGCTCCCGGTGATGTACAACAACCTGAAGCGCATCGTGCAGACAGAAGATACCGTGGTGATCATCAACGAGATGAATCACGACGCCCGCGTAGTCCGCATCGGCGGCGAGCACGCGCCGGACCACGTGCGCAGCTGGCTGGGTGATTCCATTGGCTGGTGGGAAGGCGACACGCTGGTGGTGGATACCACCAACTTCCGCGAAGAGCCTGCGCTGTTCATGGCAAGCCAGGACCTGCACGTGGTGGAGCGATTCTCACGCATCGACGAAAACACGTTGCGCTACGAATTCACGGTGAACGATCCCAACTGGAGCGAGCCGTGGTCCGGCGAGTACCCGTGGCCCGCCTCAGAAGACAAGGTGTACGAGTACGCCTGTCACGAAGGCAACTACGCGCTGGGCGGTATCCTGCGCGGAGCGCGCATTCTCGAAGCCGAAGCGATGGAAGCCGGCGGCGGCGACTAGCCCACGAGCTCGGGGCGCCACAGTTCCTGCGCCTCGAGCACCCGTACCACCTCGGCAATGGACTCCGGACGGTCCGCCGGCTCTTTCGAGAGGCACTGCATGGTGAGGGCCTCCAGGATCGGCGGTACACGCTGCGATGTCACCGCTGACGGCGCCTGCGGCGTCTGGTTCACCACCTGCTCAACCACCTGATGCACTTTCTCCCCCGTGAAGGGGGTTACGCCACTGAGAATTTCGTACAGCACGGCCCCCACGCTGTAGGTGTCCGTGCCGTAGCCGATCGTCGGGTCTCTCGTCACCTGCTCCGGTGACATGTAGCACACCGTGCCCTGCACCTTGCCCGCGCCCGTCATCGAGACGTCTTCCGCAGGCGCTGCAACGCCGGCTGGGTCGTCCGGCATGACCTCGCCCGCATCACGCGACCACACTTTCGCAAGGCCCCAGTCGAGCAGCACCACCTCTCCATAGGGGCCCACGAGAATATTCTCCGGCTTGATGTCCCTGTGCGCCACGCCATGGGTATGGGCGTACTCCAGCGCATGGCCGATCTGCAGCAGCACACCCACCAGCTGGGTGAGGTCGTAGCGTTCGCGGTAGTTGAGAATCTCGCGCAGGGTGTAGCCGTGCACGAGCTTCATGGTGAAGTAGTAGTTGCCCCGGTTGTCGCGGCCAAGCTCGTAGGTGGGCACCGTATTGGGGTGCTGCAGCATGGCCGAGACCCGCGCTTCCCGCAGCAGGCGCTGTTGCTCGATGACATCGTCGGCGAACTCGGGACGCAGTGTCTTGTAGCACACCATCCGGGACAGATGCAGATCTTTGCAGGACTTGATCAGTGACTTGCCGCCTTTGGCTATGGTGCTGAAAAAGGCGTAGCGCGTGTGCGGATCCAGCTTTGCGGGTAACGCTTTGTCAGTGTCTTCGAGGTAAACCTCGCTGTAGCCCCTGGGTGGCTCAGGAAACTCCAGCATCGTCCTCTCGCGACCGGAGCGGCGCCAGCATTGCCTCGAGCCCGTAAACCTTGATCTCATAGACGGCCGCCAGCTGCTCACCGAGCCGTCCTTCGGGAAAACCCTGCTGCTTGAACCACACCACGTAAGGCTCGGGAAGATCGAGCAATGCCGTGCCTTTGAAACGCCCGAACGGCATGGTCGCCGTCAGCAGCGCTTCCAGCGTCTCTCGATTGATCGTCTCCGGCGTGACGGGCTCCAGACGGAACTCATCGCAGGTGGCACCCATGCCTGTCTCGGTTAGTGCGGTTCGCGTAGCATACACCCACCTTTGTGATACGGGTGAAGCCATGCCCGCCCCTTTACGCAGCGCGCTGCTCACCGCCATTGCGACAACGCTCGTCGGGTGCAGTGGCAACCATGCAGGCGCTCCCGCGGATGGGGAAGCGCTACTGGACAAACGCACACCACCCAGCGCAGAGCCGGTCGACAGTGTCGTTCGCAAGCTGCTCGACGACGCCGGTCACGCCGACACCGTCGTCCAGGCCGCGAGCCGCGTCGTCTGGCGCAACGCAAGCCTCGGCTGCCCTGAAGCAGGACGCGCCTACGCGCAGGTTCTGGTGCCGGGCTATCTCATCCTGGGCCACGCTGCCGGCAAACCGCTGCGGCTGCACGCGTCCGATCGGGGGCGGGTTGTCGCCTGCCCTGATGACCGCGCGCAAGCGCCCCTGGAACAGACAGGAAACTGATGACAGAGCTACGCATACCCATTCTCGAACCGAGCGAAGGCATCGCGCGCGCACGTACAAAATGGCAGCACACGGGCGCCCAACGACCCGATTTCGCTGAAGAGCCCACCGAAGGACAGCGTTCAGTGTGGGATTTCCCGCGTCCACCGTGCATTCGCCCCGTGACCGAGGTGCTGCGGGTGTTTCATGAGAAAACCCCGGTAGCGGAAACCAGGCGCGGCGTCTGCGTGGAGGAAACCGCAGGGGCGCCCACCTACTACTTCCCGCCCGGGGACGTGGACATGGATCTCGTCACTTTCGGCGACCTCGCGTCCATCTGCGAATGGAAAGGTGTGGCGCAGACGCTGTCCGTATGCGGCGTTGCCGATGCGGGCTGGCGCTACGTGAAGATGTTCGAGGAGTTTCAGGCACTCTTCGAATGGCCGGCCTTTTATCCCGGCAAGTTGCTCTGCTTCGTGGGTAAAGAACTGGTCCAGCCGCAACCGGGCGGCTACTACGGGGGATGGGTAACGAGCGATCTGGCGGGGCCTATCAAAGGCGCACCCGACTCTCAGGGCTGGTAGCGCTAACGCCGCCGCTCGTGCCCGCTGTAAGAATCCTCCCGGCGTGTATCGAGACGGCGACTGATGCGCCACGCGGCAAACAGGACCGCGCCCGTCAACAAGCCGGCTAGCACTGTATCGACCATGGTCTGGTTCTTCTCTACTTCGCGCTTTGCCGTACCCAATCCTCAGCAAAAATCGAACCATTGTGCAAAAGCTATGCGGATCAGCGACTTAGCGGCATCGGTGGGCGCAGAAACGCGTAAAATGTAAGCATTTCTTTACATCCGTTTCCGACGGTATGTGTCAACGAAGCTGACACCAGCAAGGTGTTTGTCTATTTGTTACCTGCGCACGAAATTGACAGTCTCCCGTCCGTCGGTACATTGCGCCCATGACCGACCTCCGCAACGTCGCCGTGGCTGCGTGGCTGCTGGCCTGGCTGGGCTCGCTGGCCGCTTACGTGCTGTCGGCCAGCGATGGTCACGTGGATTGGTGCATACCGCACCTCACGGGCTGCGACAGCATCAGCGCCAGCGGTCGTCACGGCTGGGGATTTTTCGTGTTCAAAGCGACCATGCTGCCGGCGGCCGGACTGACGTTCGTCTACTGGATGCTGTGCCGGCGGTGGCTCTCCCTGCTGGATGCCAGGCCCGGAATCGACAACAGCATCTTTGCCCTAGGCTTCATCGGCACGGCGTTTCTGGTGCTGTACGTCACCTTCCTCGGCTCCGACGGAGACGTCTACCGCAACCTGCGCCGGTACGGCACTGTCGTCTACTTCGGTTTCACCTACCTTGCGCAGGTGCTCATGGCCAAACGCCTCGTTGATCTGAAGCTGGACTCACCAATCGTGCGATGGAAGTGCGGATTGGCAGCGTTCATGTTGATCACCGGCCTGAGCTTTGCAACCGCTGCGAACTTTTTTACCGACGACGACTTTCTCCAGAACATCTCCGAGTGGAACTGCGCGTCGGCGTTGTCAGCGTTCCCGCTGCTCACCTGGCTTTTGTGGCGGCGGACGGGCTTCGAGGTTCAGGCAGGCTTTCGTTCCGCACCGTAGGCCACAAGGTTCTCGTTAGAACCGCTGTTTTCCGGACAGGGTGATTTCCCAGGTCTTCACCTCAGGTCCATCCACCAGCGGTCGCGCGATGTCGATGTGGAAGACCCGGTCCCGTCGCGTGCGGATGGATTCCAGACGCAGCCCGAAGCCCACGTTGGCCAGCGTGTCGAAGTGATCTCCGTCGCGCGGTGGCAGCCAGGTCGGTGCTTCGTCATCGAACCAGGCCCGCCCGACATCGAGAAACGCCGCGTAGCCAACCCGCAACAATCCAAAGACCCGCGCGCCGGAGTAGTAGCGCTGCTCCAGCGTCACGAGAAAGCTGCGATCCCCCGGCTGGTAGCGCGAGGGGTACCCGCGCAGGCCGGTGTCACCCCCGAGGGTGAGCTGCCTGTCCAGCGGCAGGTTTTCTGTGTGCACGTAACGCACGCTGGTGGCAAAGCGCCACCTGGGTGCTTGTTCCCAAAGAAGCGTCCCGGTCACCTCGGCCAGCACGTCTTCGGAGCGGTTGCGATCGAGATCGTAGCGCCCCTGCAGCTCGGCGCTGACGCTCAGCAGATGCCGGTTTCTCACGAAGCGACGATAGCTCGCCGTACCGCGCGCAAGCACGTATTCACCATCGCCCCCGGTGTCGTCCGACGACCAGCCGAGCTCTGCATAGCTCGACCAGCCGAGCTGCACGTCTTCGGTAACACCAACGCGTCGCAGATCGGTGCGCTCCTCGAAACGGTCCTCGAACCACTGCCAGCCCACGTAAGGGTAGGCAAAGCGTCGCTCAATACGCGTGGCGCCGGGGAACGCCGCCGGAAACTCGATCACTTCATCGAGAAACCGGTAGCCCAGAAACTGCCTGTGGATCCAGCCACCGTCACGCCCGCCGGACCGGGCCACGAACACGCTCGCAGCGTCGGTTTCCGCGTCCAGCTCGAACCGGTCTTCGCCGAGAAACTCGAGATCCTGCTCGCGCACGAAATGACTCGCTTGCAACCCCAGGGCAAAGCGTGTGTCCAGACTGAAGAAGGGGCGTGTCAGCGAAACGCTGTAGCGCTGCCCATCGTCGTTCTCGGCCGCTACGAGTCGGCCGGCCCAGCGCGAGCCGGACACGTTGGGGTCGGTGTAGCTCACGAACGCGCCTGAGCGATCCCGATCGTCGAAGACTTCGAGACTGAGGCTTTTGCCTGTGCCGAGAAAGTTCACGTCTGCGAGCGACGCGCTGGTTTCGTTGTCGCCGCCGGAGCGGCTGACACCAATGCCCGGGGTCAGGGTCCAGACGTCGCGCGTCACGACGTCCAGCGCAACGCCATCAGGACAGCGCTCGCGAACCAGAATGACAGCATCGTAAAGGTACGGCTTGGCGCGAAGAATGCGTTCCGCTTCAGCGATCTCAGCGGCCGAGACCCGGTCGCCTTCGGCAAAGGGCAATGCCGCCCCCAGCGCGCGTCGGGACGTCAGAAAATTGAAACGATTCGCCTGCCTGGCCAGCCAGTAGTCCTCGTCGGGAAACACGTTCTGACGGACGTAACGGATCGCCCGGAGCTGCGCGCCGGCAGGAACGGGAACCGCCGCGGCAGCACGCCGCAGATCATCGAAGCCGGCGACCGCAAGCGCATCGTCTGCAAGCGCATGGGCCCGTGCGCAGGTCTCGGGTTCTGCCGCGAAGCCCGGCGCACTGACACACAGCAAAAAGAGAACGACGTGCCACTGGCGCATGGCACGATGTTAGGCGGCGCGGGCACACAAGTCATCAGCATGTCCGATCAGGTGGCATCGCCTTCCCGATCCAGTTGCTCGATCACGTCTTTCAGCCCATCGAGGCGTCCCTTGCGACGTGCCACGTGCGCCGGGTCCACATCCTCGGCCTTTTCGAGCTCGGCAATCTCCACCTCCAGCTTCTTCGCGAAGCCGCGGAACCGTTCGAGGCGGGCAGCGACAGCCGCTTTCTCGAACATGAGCCGCTCCGCTTTGCCGTGCTCTTCCGCGACCGGCGCCAGCACGGTGCGGGGCGCGGGTATGAGGTGCTCACCGCTGGCGAGCGGGCGCTGGGCCATGACACTTGGTGACATGATTTCGATGCCGTCACCGTGCAACACGTCCAGCACCCGCGCGTTCAAGCGGCTGCGGGAGCTGACAATCGAACTGGGGTCCCGCAGAAAGCCGGACACACGGTAGTGCACCGAGAAGTCGTCGAGCGCCAGCACCAGCACGAAGGCGTCGCCCAGCTTGGCCTCAGCGGCGGCTTCGAGCAGCAGCGCGCTGACCCGTTCGCGGTGCAGGTCGTAACCCAGGCTCACGTCAGCGGAGATGAGCGTGCCCGATTTGTCCACGACCTTCACCGGATTGGTGCTGAGGTAGAGGTTGGGCAATGTGATGAGGTCGCGGTCCTCCGCCTGGATCTCCGTGTGGAAGAGCCCCTTGGTGGTGACACGACCGAAATGTTCACCCACACGCACGAAGTCTCCCGCTTTGAACGCACCCGTGAGGTTCAGCATGAGCCCGGCCAGCGCGTTGCTCACCAGCGTGGTGGACGCAAGGCCCGTTACGCCAGTGACCAGAATACCGAGCAGCGTCGCCAGCGGGCCCTTCAGGTCTGACGGCGCCAGCCACAGAAGCAGCAGAAAAAGTCCCGTGAGCGCGAGGGTAACCAGCCCAAGCTGCCGGTACACCCGACGCCCTTCGCCTTGGGGCAGCCACACGAACAGCACCAGCAGAATGACGAAAACCGGCACTATCCACAGCAGCAGCGGCGTGTAGGCGTCCAGGCACAGCTCCAAGCCCGGCAGCGTGTACTTGCAGTCGAACGTCACCTCAGCCATGCGTATCACCTTCGTGCGGCGTGGTGAGACGGCGGGGATCCAGCAGGTGTGCAAGCTCGTCGCGGGTGAGATCCGTCCGCTCCGCGGCCACGTCCAGCACCGGCCGTCCGGAACGATAGGCTTCCTTGGCGATCTCAGCGGCACGGTCGTAGCCGATGCGGGCGTTGAGCGCGGTGACCAATATCGGGTTGCGCGCGACTTGCTCTGCCAACGCTTCGCGCTCGAAGGTCATACCGGCAATGGCATTGTGGTTGAGCTGCCGGGCTGCGCCGGCGAGCAGCTGGATACTGGAGAGGAGATTCTGTGCCACCAGCGGCAGCATCACGTTGAGCTGAAAGTTCCCGGACTGACCCGCAAGCCCGATGGTCACATCGTTTCCGTAGATCTGCGCACACGCCATGGCCGCTGCTTCGGGCCCGACGGGATTCACCTTGCCCGGCATGATGCTGCTGCCCGGCGCAAGCGCTTCGAGACGCACCTCGCCGAAGCCCGCAAGCGGGCCGCTGTTCATCCATCGCAGATCGTTGGCAATTTTCATCAACGCCGCCGCGCCGGCACGCAGCTGCCCCGATAACGCCACCGCCGCATCCTGGCCGGACAGACTGGCAAAGTAGTTGTCGCTCACCTCGAAGGCGGTACCTGCCCGCTCGGCTAAGGTCATCACGAACGCCGCGGCAAAGGCCGGGTGGCTGTTCACGCCGGTGCCCACTGCTGTGCCGCCCTGCGCGAGCTTGCGACAGGGCCCCAGAGCCCCGCGGATGCGATCAGCGGCCTGAGTGACCTGCACCGCCCAGCCGGACAGCTCCTGCGCTGCCGTGACCGGCATGGCGTCCATGAGATGGGTCCGGCCGGTTTTCACCAGGTCTTCCACGCCCGCGGCCTGCGCCTGTATGGCATCACCGAGCCCTTCGAGCGCCGGCAGCAGCACGGTTTCGACCTGCAGCACTGCGCTGACGTGGATGGCCGTGGGAATTACATCGTTGCTGCTCTGTCCGGCGTTGACGTGATCGTTCGGATGCACCGCTGCCTCGCCGAGCCCGCTGGCCAGCCGCGCGATCACCTCGTTGGCGTTCATGTTGCTGCTGGTACCCGACCCCGTCTGGAAAACATCGACGGGAAACGCATCCGCGTGCTGGCCCGCAGCCACCTCTGCGGCCGCCGCTGCCACTGCCAGCGCAACGTCCGGGCTCAGCACCCCGAGACGGCCATTCACCTCCGCGGCGCACTGCTTGATCAGTCCCAGGGCCTGCACGAACGCGGGCGGCATGGCCAGGCCGCTGACCGCAAAGTTGTCGATCGCCCGCTGCGTCTGTGCACCCCACAACGCATCGTCGGGCACCGCCACCTCGCCGAGGCTGTCACGTTCGATGCGCATGCTCACGAGGCCTGCGCCTGCCGGCGCCGCCGCGCCAGCATCACAAGCGCCTGCACGGTCATGGAGAACGCCAGCGAGAAGTAAATGTAGGGTTTCGGTATCTCGACGTGCAGGCCCTCGCACACCAGCACCACACCGATCAACACCAGGAACGCCAGCGCCAGCATCTTGATGCTGAGGTGACGGTTGACGAAGTCGCTGATGGGACGGGCCACGCTGATCATCACCGCCATGGCGATGGTAACGGCCGCAATCATGACCGGTATGTGCGTGGTGAGGCCTACCGCCGTGAGCAGCGAATCGAAGGAGAAAACGAGGTCGAGAACCACAATCTGACCAATGACCGCGGTCAGCGTGGCCTGGGCAGGACCGTCGGTCTTCGACAGATGGCCAGGATCCCCTTCGACCGTTTCGTAGATTTCCACGGTAGCTTTCGCCATGAGAAACAGGCCGCCGATCAGGAAGATGATGTCGCGCCAGGACAGGCCGAGTCCCAGCAACGTGACAACGGGTTCCGTGAGACCCACGAGCCAGCCCAGCGACAACAGCAGCACGATGCGGAACAACAGCGCCAGCGCAAGCCCGATGGTGCGGGCCTTCGCCTGCTGTTCCTGCGGCAGGCGGGCGGCAACGATGGAGATGAAGATGATGTTGTCGATGCCGAGAATGATCTCCAGCAGCGTCAGCGTGAGAAAACTCACCCAGACGCTGGGATCGCCAAGCAGCTCAATCATGCGACAACTCCCACCATTCCATCCCGAAACCCCGCGGAGATAATGGTGGGATCGCCAAGCAGCTCAATCATGCGACAACTCCCACCATTCCATCCCGAAACCCCGCGGAGATAATGCCAAGCTGAGCTGGCCACGCCTAGTCCGCCTCCGCGATGCCTGGCCAGACCCGCCGAATTCACGGTTCCGGCACGCCCCGGATTTTGTCGGACATACGGGGACTTTAAACCGTCCTCGATGCCACCACATTCTACAGAGCGGTGCCTGCTGGCCTGCCGCTTTCCGCTTTCACTGCATGAGGAGATCCATGCGCATATTGCTGTTCCTGGGCACCAACCTGGCCATCGTACTGGTGGCGAGCGTGACGTTCCGGTTGCTCGGTTTCGAAACGTTCCTGCAGAACAACGGCGTCGATCTGGATCTGGGTGCGCTGCTGGTGTTCTGCGCCCTGCTGGGTTTCGGCGGCTCGCTGCTGTCGCTCTTTCTCTCGAAGACGATCGCGCGCATGACCACCCGCGCTGAAGTGATCACGCAGCCACGCAACCGCACCGAGCAGTGGCTGCTGGATACCGTGGCCAAGCAGGCCGAACAGGCAGGGATCGGCATGCCGGAGGTCGCAATTTTTCCCGCGGAACAACCGAACGCCTTTGCCACCGGCGCCAACCGGCACAATGCGCTGGTAGCCGTCAGCACGGGCCTGCTGAACCACATGAGCGCGAACGAGGTGGAAGCTGTGCTGGGTCACGAGGTGGGCCACGTCGCCAATGGCGACATGGTGACGCTGACGCTGATTCAGGGCGTGGTGAACACGTTCGTGCTTTTCTTCGCACGCCTCATCGGATTTTTTGTGGACCGCGTGGTTTTCCGCAACGAACGCGGCTTCGGCATCGGCTATTTCATCGCCACCATAGCCGCAGAAGTGGTGCTGGGCATCCTGGCAACCATGATCGTGATGTGGTTTTCGCGCCGGCGCGAGTTCCGCGCTGATGCCGCCGGCGCCGAGCTTGCGGGGCGCCAGAACATGATTGCCGCGCTGCAGCGTTTGCAGCGGGCCAGCCAGATGCCAGACGCCATGCCCGAGAACATGGCCGCCTTCGGCATCAGCCAGGGCCAGCGCGGGGGAATGAAAGCCCTCTTCACGTCGCACCCGCCGCTGGAGGAGCGCATAGAAGCTTTACAGCGCGCCGCGTAGGATAGCGGCATGAGCGACTGGTCGGACTACATCATCGACTCTCTGGAGGTGGAAGAGTCCGACGCGCCCCTGGCTAACGCCCAGCCCCTCGCCGACGGGGAAGCGCCCACCGAAGCAACGGTGCGCCGCTATTTTGCCGAGAAGGTCTACCCCTACGCCGAACGGTTACGCATCAGAGACTACTACCGCCAGAAGCTCAGGCTCCAGGAAGAGCTGGTGAAGCTGCAGAACTGGGTCAAGGATCAAGGTAGGCGCGTCGTGATTGTCTTTGAAGGGCGGGACGCCGCCGGCAAAGGCAGCACCATCAAACGTTTCATGGAGCACTTGAACCCGCGCGGTGCCCGCGTGGTGGCGCTGGTGAAACCCACCGATGAGGAGCGCGGACAGTGGTATTTCCAGCGCTACGTGGACCATCTGCCAACCGCCGGAGAAATCGTCTTCTTCGACCGCTCCTGGTACAACCGCGCCGGTGTGGAACGGGTAATGGGTTTCTGCACACCGGACGAGTACAACGAGTTTGTGCACCAGGCGCCCATGTTCGAATCGATGCTGGTGCGCAGCGGCATCGACATCATCAAGTTCTATTTATCCGTCAGCCGCGAAGAGCAACTGCGGCGTTTCAAGGAACGGGAAAACAGTCCTTTGAAGCACTGGAAGTTCTCACCCATCGACAAGCAGGCGCAGGCGCGCTGGGATGACTACACGGATGCCAAGGAAGCAACCTTCCTGGCCACCGACAGCGCTGATGCACCGTGGGTGATCGTAAAATCGGAAGACAAGATGCGTGCCCGCCTGCAGACCATGCGTTACGTGCTGGATCAGTTCGACTACGACGGTAAAGACCTGCGCGAGGCAACACCATCCGACCCGATGCTGCTGGCGCGCGTCGCAACGCTTCTGCGTTTCGGCGACGACTGAGCGGACGCCCGCTGCCCGATGAGGACTGACAACCGTGTCCATGCACATCAGACCAATGACCGTCGCAGACCTGCAGGCGCACGAGGCCCACTTCAAACGCCACCAGGCGGAAAACGGACGGGGCGACACCGGCTATTTCATGCCTTTTGAGCCCGACGACGAGGACGCGACCCCTTCGAGCTTTGAGCCGGAAACCCTGACCAGGGCGGTCACCGAGGCCGGCTGGCGCCGACACTGGTTGCTGCTGGACGGAGATCGCGTCGTGGGAGACGTGAACATCAAAGGTCCCAAGCTGGTGACCGGCCTGCATCGCTGCGTTCTCGGCATCGGTATGGAGGCACCCTACCGCGGCCAGGGCCACGGCCGGGCCTTGATGCAGGCTGCCATCGACTACGCACGGTCAACGCCCAGCCTGACGTGGCTGGATCTGCGCGTATTCGGTCACAACGAATCAGCGCGGGCCCTCTATCGTGACATGGGGTTCGAGGAGACGGGCCTGGTTCGCGACTGCTTTCGTCTCGGCGGTGACGCGGTTGACGATGTGATGATGACTCTGTCCGTCGGCTGAAGCGCCCGCTGCGGCATCTCCGCGCCCGCCAGCACAGCAGGGGCTGGCGCGTTGCGTCCCACCGCGGTTAAGGTATGCCGCGCCGTAACCCACCCGTGGAACCGTCGCCATGATCACCAGACCGATTCGTTCTCACCTCACCACAGCCATGCTTGCCGGCTCGCTGTGCGTCGCGACCGCACACAGTGCCGAGATCGGCCCCGACGGCGATCTGCGCGCAGCCATCGCAGCGCTGGAAGCCGGAGAAACGCTGGAACTGCTGGATGGCGAGTACGTGTTCACCAGCGCCTTTCGCGTCACCGCGGTGGGCACTGAAGAGGCGCCGGTGGTCATCCGCGCCAAGGCGGGGCATTCGCCATTGCTGAACATGGACACACCGGCACAGAACGTCATGGAAGTGCGCGATTCGCGCTATCTGGAGGTGCGGGGATTGCGTCTCACAGGCGGGTCGCATGGCGTGCGGCTCATGAACTCGGACTACGTGACCATCGCGGACTGTGAAATTTTCGAAACCGGCGACGTTGCGATTTCCGCCAACTCCGGCGGCACCTACACCGGTCTGAAGATCCTCAGAAACCATATCTACCACACCAATGGCACCGGCGAAGGCATGTATCTGGGCTGCAACAACGACGAATGCCGGGTGGAACAGAGCCTCATCGAAGGCAACTACGTGCACCACACCAATCGCGACACGGTCGAGCAGGGTGACGGTATCGAGCTGAAAGAAGGCAGCTCCGGCAACATCATCCGCCACAACGTCGTGCACGATACGAACTATCCGAACATCCTGGTGTACGGCACGGCGGGCAACGGTCCGGCGAACATCATCGAAGGCAACGTCTTGTGGAACACCGATGCCTGGAACCTGCAGGCGGCAGCAGACGCCGTGATCAGAAACAACGTCATTCTCGGCGATGTCGGCATTCAGCCCCACCAGAGCTCGGTGCCTGCCAATATCGAGTTCGTGCACAACACCGTGCTGTTTCAGGAAACGCCTTTGTGGGTGCGCGGCGTGGTTGGACCGATCACCATCGCCAACAATGCCCTCTACGCGCAGAGCGGCGCAGCGGTGCGGCTGGTGAGCGGCGATCTAAGTCTCGTCACCCTCAGTGGGAACATGGGCACGGGCGGCGTGTCGGGCGGCAGCGGTGGGTTTACCAGCACCAATGGCATTGACAGCGATCTGGTTGACGCGAGCTTCGGGCAACCGCCGATGGATGTTTTCCCGGCGCCTGACAGTGCGCTGATCGGGGCGGGCAACCCCGCGCTTGCTGCCGCTGTCGACTTCAACGAGACACCGCGGGAAGGTAGCGCAACCGTTGGTGCCTACCACTACGCTGCCGGCGGCAACCCGGGCGCGCCCGTGGGTCCCGGGATCAAAACGTTGCCTGCACCCCCCGAAGAGCCCCCCGAAGAGCCCGAGGAGCCGGAGCCATCCGGCGAAGCCACCACCGAGACGGTGCTGATGATTCTGCAGGGAACCGACGATAGCGAAGGCTGACGCCAACCCGGCACCGCCCGGTGTGCGGTTTCAGGGCTTGTTGACGCCGTATCTGCAGATCGCCGGCAGCCTATCGGGCATGCTCTTCAAATTGCGGTGCGTCACCGCCGATGTGATCCCACGGCGCTCTGGAACCCACAAAAATATGCCGCTCGATCTGCACCCCGGGGTCTCCGTCAACGCTGCCGAGGGTGACACCGCGCACCTGGTTCCGATACGTCCCGCAGAGTGTGGTTCCACAGTTGGTGCAGAACACCAGGCCCCAGTTCTCAACCGACTCGTACTGCTTCAAGAGATCCATGCCTGAGACCCAGCGAAAATCTGCCTCAGGCGCAAGCTCCGCATAGGCAGAGCCGGCACCGCTGAACGCCTTGCGACACTGCGAGCAGTGACAGGATCGGGCGCCACACAGCAGACCTTCGATCTCGTAGCGCACGGAACCGCAGAAACACCCACCTTCAAGCATGGCACTCTCTCCTCGTTCCACCGCGCTGACAGCCTGTTTACGGTCCTTGCTGGTGCTGCGGCAGGTGATCGTTGATGGCGCACCACTGCGGCTTGGACTGAACCCAGAGGTGCATCTCCGGTGAAGGTATCTCGCCATCATCGAGAACACCAAGGGGAATACCGACAATTTCAGGGTGGTCGAGCGATTCGAACCACACCGGTGATCCGCAGGTGCCGCAGAAGCACCGGATACCTCCACCGGAGTTGAACCGCGCAACCTGCGTCGACCCGGAAGCGACCCGCAGTTTCTGAGTTTCTGCCATGGCCCAGGTTGCAGGAGATGTGCCGGAGAATTTCCTGCAGTTCGAGCAATAACAGCAGCGAACCGACCGGAGACGGCCGTCTATACTGAAACGAACGGCTCCACAGAGACAGCTGCCGGAAATCACCGCTGCTCCTCAAGGTAGCGCCCGTCATCCAGGTGTTTGCTGTCGGGCTCTGACCTTTCTTTGATGATGACCCAGCGAATGCCGTCGGGACCAACCTCCACCACCCGATGGCGTTCGCCCGGCTCTACCATAACTGTGTGCCCCGCGGTGAGAGCCACGATTGATCCCTCCACCTCCAGGGCGCCAGACCCCTCCAGCACGACATAGTATTCGTGATAGTGGTGGTAGTGCCGCTGCTCTGTGGCAGGCACTTCGACGAGTAACTCGGTGAGTCCGATTTCCACCGGAGAGCCGTTCCAATGCCCACAGAAAAGGTGTGTGCCCGTTCTACTGAAACTCTTCATGCCGAAGCCCCGAACCGTCTTTGCCAGAGATAGTGAGAAGGTGAGACGCGTGCTTCACCACGTTTGCAACCTGCGCGTCCATTCGCTGTGCACCGAGTCCAACCAGCACAGGTCTCGCAAGCCTGGCTCGTCGTCGGGCAGGCACGCGCCCGCGCATCACTCACCAGCAGCCAGGTGCTGGACGTCACCTAGCGAAGTCACCGTCCGGTTTCCCCAGGTGTCGTCATACTGCAACATTGAGAGGCTTCCCGGTCTCAGAGCAAAACCGACATGGGCGGTCGCTTCCAGCGGCATACCAATCCAGGCTGATACGACAAACGTTGCCGCAAAGCCATGGGTGACAACGACGGTTTCCGCCGGGAGTTTGTCCATCAGCCTGTCCATGAACGCGTAGATGCGCGTAGCGGCCTCGCGCCGGCTTTCTGCGCCGTCACAAATGCGATGATCCATACGTCCATCGTGCCTGGGCGGCAGCACAATATGCTCATCCAGCCATACTTGAGGTCCCCCCTCGGCAACGCCACAACTCACCTCTCTGAGGTCGGTGGTGGTTTCGAGCGGGCAACCGAGCAGAGCGGCGATAGGTTCGGCGGTCTGGACCGCCCGACGCAGATCCGAACTGAAGAGCACGGGTGTATGCGCAAGCCTGCGTTTCAGCTCCTGCGCGACCGCGCGCGCCTCGCTCTGTCCGCGATCCGTGAGCGAGGCGTCGTACCACCCGCCAACGAGTCCATCGACATGATGCGTAGATTGCGTATGGGTCACAAGGTAGAGCTTTGTCATGCCGGACGCGCACCCCCGTTGCGCTCTAGGCTATCTTTGCTTTTGCTTTCTTTGCGCGTTTGCTCTTTTTGCCGTTGCTTTCTTTGCTTCTCTGCTCGCGCACCGGTCAATCTGAAACGATAGGTGGTCCGTGGTGTATCGCGGCCCTCAGCGCCCGCGCATGCAGAATCGGCGGCGACTGCTGAGTACGGCAGCACACAGAGCGATCAGAAACAGAATCGTACTAGGCGGCTCGCTGACCGATACGGTACCAAACCGATAAACATTTCCGAAGAACGAGATTTCAACCCTTTGATCGACCCCTTGTGCGAATGAAACGTTAACCTGACTTCCAAAATCAAAACCGCTGAGTACGATCTCGGTGGCTGACAAAAAGTCAGACAGATCGATTACATCTGTTGGCGAGCTGGAAAAAACTAAATCAAAGATGACTTCGGAACCAATATTCAAGGTTCCGTCTACGCTCAGAATATCGAACGCCGTGGGCGCGTCCCACTCCAGCGTAACCAACCCACGAGTCAGGAAAGCGTTTCCTTCAATGGCAAGTGTTCCGGGCGAGTTTCCAGGCGACAGAGTGCCTCCTTGCAGGAGAACATCTCCGATGACACGTCCGCCGCCGCCTGTAACGGATCCGCCATCGCCGACAATGAGTTGCGTTGTGGTCAGGCGACCAAGATTGGAAATTGTGAGCTCGGAGGTCTGCTGGTTAGTGGCCGATGCGAAGAACCTGCCGACCGTTACTCGATCTGCAACCACTTCCGAGTCGCGTTCATTCGCGCCGTTACGTTCTCCATCGATCACAAGCTTTCCGCCAGGACCCACGTTTAGGGACGGCGTCGAAAGACGACCAGCACCCGTGACGCTGATAACGCCGTTCGAGGGATCGAAGAAACTCCCCACAGAAACCGTACCCTCCGTGGTGACCTCAGCTAGTTCTTCGATCGACATCGCACCAGCAGATCCTGCGGCCACGCTTATCCCGCCAAAATTCTGTACATCGAGTCTGGCGTTCTCACCGCGAGCCGTTATGGAAGACTGATCTTGAACGAACACACCCGCGGTTGAAGTGATCCGTCCCCCATCGAGAACGTTCAGTTCCCCTCGCGCGGCAGTGTTTCGATCTCCCACGTCTATACCTCGAGCAACGAGGGTTGCGCCATCGACTACGCCGTTTCCGCGCACGGAAACCAGCCCCGATGCGCTGGGCAATCCATCGCCGATTCTGAGGGTGGCGCCTATGTCTATGTCATTTATCCCGTTGCCTGCGCTTTCGGAATCAACGATCAATCTCCCCGAACCACCAGCTGCCACAATCACTTGGGAATCCGCTGTGCCATTCGTGAGAAGAGTCCGTGATCCATCCGCGCCAGCAAATTCAAACACGCTTCCTGTCGTGAACAGGGTCGCGCTTGCAGGTACGTAAAGCAGACACAGGATGATTCCCAAACAAATACTATTAGCTCGCATGATGGTCCTTTACCGGGTTCGCATGAATCGGTGCAACAATCGAGCCATTTAGCCCTTCGTTGTCAATCAAGGGGTTAGGAATCGCGAAGTGGGGCTTATGTCAGAAAACCCGACACTACTTGCACAAAACGCGATAGATCTGTTTACAAACAGCCAGCGTATCCACAGCCACATCAGTCTTGAAGCTCACAATTTCGGGTTCAGGGTCGCGTGCATCAAGCGAGGTCGCTAAGGCTGACCCACCCGAAAAAATCACCGAGGCTCTCTTCGTTTTGGCACAAAGACAGTCCTTCTCGACTGAGCCTCCCGAATCGATCGGCGCAGCCGGCTGTGCTTGAATCAGGAGGTGGCGTTGAGTTAGGAATGGACAATGCGTACGCGTCCCGGGAACAAAATGATAGGGCCCATAACATCCCGCTTAGAAAGCGTGGATCGCGTTGATCAGGCCGAACGTTTCACGCGTCTCTTGAACTCGCTTGCGCGGCTCAACCATTTGGGCGCTTCGACCAACTACACCAGATCTCTCGGGCTCAAGCTGATCAGAGCTGCACGGGATCTCTCTCATAAACTGGATAAGGGATCGCAACGCCACCGAGAGTACGGGGATACAAAAGCACCGACGGCGACAGCCCACGCTTTGCGCGTGGCAACGGACCGCGCAGCTCTATCGATGAACGAAGCTCAACCGCAAAAGATCTCAAAGTACACACAAACAACGTCTGATTCGGGCACACACGAACTCCCGCGCCCTACCAACCGACTGACGAAGCTCTCGGATCTGAACGAATACCGGGCGATTCTCGTCCGTATGGTTGTAGGGGTCGGTTTACCCGCCTCGACGGAATCCCAAAACGAATTGCGCAATGAGCTGGAAGCACTGAAAAAGCAACTCGCGGCCGCGATTACCCGGGCAGAAAACCAACTGGAGACTATGCAGGACCTTCTAGAGCAGTTGGCTTCAGTCGGCGGCTTTATCGTGGACTTCGACCAGATGTCGATCACCCTTGGAGACCTGACGATCGACATAGACGATCTGTCGGCAGGCTTCGACAGCAAGCTGCGACAGGCTATCAAAGTCATGCTCGCAAGCGTCGAACGTTTGTGGATTTCCGAGGCGAGAATGATTGCGGAACTTCTGGAGCGGATCTGGCTGATCGAGCATCAACTCGGCGTACCACTCACTCCAGTACCGCACTTCCTTGAAATCACCGGGTTTGATTGAGCGCTCTGAGTTGCGCTGATAGACACAAATGCCACGGACATTGCTGGTGCTTCGCCGCGCAGCGTAGACGCCTGGCAGCGTGCGCTGCAACATATTGAAAACAAAAAAGAATTTGGAGCGGGAAACGAGATTCGAACTCGCGACCCCAACCTTGGCAAGGTTGGAAGCGCCCCACCACCCCTAATAAATCAATCACTTAACCCCTTTCCGGCGTGCCCTTTGTCGGTTTTTGTCGGTCTGTATAGGCCGATGTCACCAAGTACCGGGCAAGGTTTGGGCACCCCCCTGCAGGCGCGCTTCCAATGAGCGTGCTCTCGTACACCATGGAGCTCGCGGAACAGGCAGCACGCGCGAACGGCGGGCGCCTGCATCGGCATCGCGGCGGCTACTGGACGCCATCAAAGAACCCCAACTCACCCTCGACAATGGAGCACTACGGGACATCCACGATCGATGGCCTCGTGCGCCGTGGCCTCGCGTACTACTCAGATCATCGGAGAGGCCGGAGCGGTGAGTTTCCGGTTGAGATGACGTTGATCGATTCCACCACCCCGAAAGGAGAAAGCAACGATGTTCAAATTTGAAAACGGCGTGAGAGTGCGCGACCTGGTGACCGGCGCGGAGGGCATCATCACCGGCCGCGCGGAGTACCTCAACGGGTGCATACAGTATTGCGTTAAGCCACCCCAGACCGGCGAGGCTGACCCACCGAGCGCACTCTGGCTCGATGAACCCCAACTCGTACAAACGGACGAAGGGATCAGAGAAGAAATCACTTCGAACCTTACGCAATCGACAGCGCCCTACGCTGGTGGGCCGCGCCAGGATCAATTTCCAGCGCGGTAGCGATTCAATGAGCGAGGCGTCAGTGACGCAGGAGGCTAGGCCGGCGATTGGCTACGCCGGGATGACAGCGCGAAAGTTGACCGCAGGCCGGGTAACCGGCCCTCGCTCCCCCTATAGTGAGCGCGCGAATTGGGAAAAAAGGTCCGAATAGACCCGAATATTCCGATGATTTTACGGATTTGGAGAAATCCCCAGGATATTCACAGCCTGTTGACTTGAACAGCGGCCTCAAACGGGTAAGAGTTATCCACAGGCAGGCCCGAGGGCGCGTGCATCTACGAACTACGGCGTTCATTTACGCAGCGCTCAAAGCTACCAACCCGTAGCGCAACGTAGTTAGTGGCGAAAGCCACCACCTCGGGACCTGTCCTCTCCTGTATGCAATTTGCTACGCCGCCCGCAAAGTGTCAACGCTCCTCATCACGGATTGGACAAACTGCGCGGTCTCTCCCGCCGTCACACCACGTAGGTCATTGAAGCCTTGCTAGGTGTCGCCGGTCGAGTGTAACCGGCCAGCAGCACCGCGGATGTAGGCGAAAAACCTATCAACTACTGTTGACTTATATAGGTCATTATGGCCTAATACTACCCATGCCATCCGATACCGGATTGTGCGAAACCAGATAGGAAAACTCTGATGACCCACGACAACGACATTGTCACCCAAGCCCTTCAAATCCTCCGCTCTCAGCTCCAAGAACGCGACGTCATGCTCAACGACGTGCAGAGCGTTATTGACTTCGTCACGTTGAATCTCGCCACTCAGGAACGAGAGGTATTCGCGGTGCTGCTGCTGGACACCCGGCATCGCCTGATCGAGTACAAGGAGCTGTTCTACGGCACGATCGACAAAGCCACCGTGTTCCCCAGGGAAGTGCTGCGCGCAGCGCTGCTCGCGAATGCGGCCGCTGTGATCCTTGCTCACAACCACCCGTCTGGCGTCGCGGAGCCCAGCCAGGCAGACATCAACATGACGCGGAAGCTGGCCGCGTTACTCGCTGAAATCGACGTGCGGGTCCTCGATCACGTCATCGTCGGCGGCGGCTACGGCATCAGCTTAGCGGGACGGGGTCTCTTGTGAGACCCCACCACCCTCCAACGAAAGGAAAACGCGATGGAAGATCATCCAACCTATGAGACGGGCTGCGAGCAACAAAGGCCCGTCCTCCCGTATCACGTGCTGGTCGAAAATCACGATCCGGACTATTCAGCACCGAGCCCGAAACACATCAAGGCGGTGGTTCGCTATCTCGGATGGTCTGGCACGGAAGTCGGGCGCAGGCTCGGCGTCGGTAGCCGGAACGTTCGTAAATGGATGCAGGAGAAAGACGAGAACCGGCCGGCGATCCCTTACGCATCCTGGCAACTGTTGCTGATTTACGCAGGTATCGTGGACTTGGTCTGGCGTGACGTCGGCGATGTTGAGCGGATATTGAGGGACGGCTTCATGGAATCGATGGTCACCGACTACAAGGAGCGGGTCTATCGTGAGGCCGGAGAGGAAGCGCCATGAGCGAGCTCGAGCGCTACTTCCGCGCAGTGCGAAAGCCACCACCCGACCAGGAGGAGTTGCGCTGGTTCGACCGAACCGAGCAGGAGGGAGAGGCTACGCCGGAGCCGCAGGACTTCGACGTGGAAGAGGGAGAGTGGGACTAGCTGAGCGCGATCGAGACGCTGCTCCAGGTGGGATGCTCGGCAAGGAGCTCGCGGTAGGCTTTCGGACGGATTTGCAGGCGGCGGAGTGTCTGACCGTCCCAGACTGACGGCCGGCTGGTTTCCGTATCCTCACGCTTCCCCCGCCACTTCGACGCGGCGCCGTTGACCGGCGCCGTATCCACCGCTTCGAACCAGCAGCCATTCAGGTTCAACTGGTCGAAGTACCACCACCCATGCATGAAACCTTCGGCAGACTGGTGACCGGCGCCGCGCGCGTCCGGATGCATCGCGAGTAACGCAATCTCTGCCCACATGCCGTTCCGGTTGAACTTCGAGAGGCGCAGGCCCAGCGGGTTCCCGGCGAGCTCCAGAACGAGGCACACACCGCGCTGGCCGCGATCGGCGACGTCGAAGCCATCCGTCAGGTAAAGGAGATTCGACATTTCCCGGCGCACTTGCTCGAGCGACATACGATGAATCGGAAAGTCGCGCAGCGCTTCGTACACGAAGCCTTCGTCGGAGTGCTGGAGCGGCCGTAGCCGATAGCCGTTGCTGGATTCGATCATTTGCCCGCCGTGACGTGAATCTGCGCGACGGACGCCGTCAAGGTGATCGTTTCCCCGCTCGCGGTGTGGGTGAGCGTGACAGACGCAAAGCGTGAGTTGAGACCCGAAACCGAGCCGGCCGTCCAGCCGGTCGAGGAGCCTGTGAACGCACCCGCCGTAATGTGGTCGTTGTTCGAGCTGCTCGCGTTGGTGAACGTCCAGCGCCAGGTGACGGTCGAAATGACACCATTCGCGACCGCCTGCACTCTCAGATCCTGCGTGTCTGTTCCGCCCTCAGATGCCGCGGGTTCATAGATCACACCGTCGTCGGAGATCCAGATCGCGGTTTCGCCATCGGGCGCCATGAGATGCACTGCGATGTCGTCGTTCTGGATGTCCTCGCTACCGGAAAGCGCCGCCAGGTTCGAAGGCGTTCCCGTGAGCGTGCCGGCCCACGTCGCCCCGAGGAGCGTCGGATCCATCACGGAGAAAAAGAGGTTGTCGTAGATGACTTCGCCGGTCCAAAGACCGCTCGGGAAGCCTGCCCACGACGCGAGAAAGAAGATTTTGAGCTTCGTAAACTCGCTCCCGGCTGGACTGCCGACGGCGACTCCCTGGCGGTTTGAAACCAGGAAGTAAACCGTTTGCCACTGATCAACCTTCGTTTCATCAACCTCGACAATCGCGCGGTAGTAGTTCGAGTCATCCACGCGGAGATCAACGACAATTCCGGGCGCACCGCCGCTTGTGTTCGCGTCGATGTAGCAGTCGAACGAGCCAGCAACTAGCGTGTTCTCTGGGAAGATACCCTCATACGTTCGTTCCATGCCGAGATAGGTCCCGGCCGCGTTGTAGCGCACAGCGTAGGGGCCGACTTGAACGATCGTTGTTTCCTTGGTCGGCGCCGCCCCATTGGTCTGGACCCATCCCGTTGGGTAGCTGTCACCGTCGGGCCAATCCGCGAACACGGGATTGAATCCGAATCGCGTCGATTCGTCAGATTGGAACAGGTTGGAAGCCGCGATGACATTGCCTTCCAGATCACGCAAATCAACGGAAATGACCGCGCCTTGCGTCGCCTTACTACGCACCACCACCCATTCGATCAACAGGTCGCCGGTTGCGCTTCCATTGTTCTTGGCATCCAGGCCGATCGAAAAGCTCCTCGCTGTTGCGGCGAAGGAGTGGTCGTAGCGAAACACGGTGTAGACATCGGTCAGTGCCTGGTCTGCAACTTCCGTAGAGCGCGTCGGTGCGCGGAACAGCGAAACAGGATCGGCGCCGGTACCACCCGTGTGGGAGCTGATGACGACTTCCCCCGTTGCAAGATCTCCGTCGAGCTCCTCCACGTTCACGGACAGAGTGGTCGCATCCCCGGAGACTTCCTTTTTCGCGAGCACGATGATCTCGACATCGGCATCGGATACCGGAATTGCCGTTCCGACCACCCTCAAGCCGGCCGTCGAGGGGAACACAAGCACGTCGTGAGCGTCCGCGTCTTCGTAGCGCACAGAAGCACTCGAACCAAAGCCGAACCAGTGTGCAGGGGCGCGCACGCCGGCCGGGTTCTCGCGAAACTCTTCGAAGCCGGGGTTCTCGTTCATGGCGCCGCCGAGACGCGCGACCGCATATTTATCGTTGCGAACGTCTACGTCATAGAGCAACCCGTTCGCCTCGTTGGCGAGTGACTCACCAGCACGTGCACCAATCTCATCGACGTGCGCGTCATCGAACAAAATTCCCGTGTTGGTGCTGTTGAACACCCCTTGTACTGAGATCACAAGGCGACCCCACGCGGCCGTCGATGGGGCCTGTGCGACGACCTCGTTCAGTTTCCAATCGCCCGTTGCGAATTGCTCGTTGGTGGCACCGACCGAGCTGAGTTCGGTATCCGATTGTGTGTACCAGTGAATCCGATACTGAGCGCCAACCGTCAGCTCGGTGCCACCACCGATTCGGAGATATCCACCGCAGCGATAGAACGCGCCGGCTGAGACAGGGAACCGATCAGACGACACACGCCGTTGCGTCGAGGCGGTCTCGGTGCACGACAGGTACTTTGAGCCAGAACGCGCGGTACCACCCGCTTCGCCGATCTCGGTGTTCGTGACCAGGTTCCATCCGACAGCACCGTTTTCGAAGCTCGCATTGCGCAATCGCACGTCGCCCTGGATCGCGCCAACAGTTGCTTCGGGATCATTCACGAACGGAATCAACGGCGTGAAGCTATCGAACCCACCGCTCTCCGACGTCTTCACAATCCGCGCGATCAGCTTGTCCGCGGCCGCATCCGGTGTGAACGCGGTTTGAACGCCAGCATCATCGACGGTGTACCAGACTCCGCGGGCGCGATCGTAGTAGCCAGCAGAAAACGTACCGTCGCTGACGTTCTTGCGATAGATGAGGTAAGCGACCCCAGCTGGCGGAGTGTTCGAGCTTTCGTAGGGCGTGTTTACCTGCAACGAGCTCGTCAGTTCCTTCACGCTGCCGTCGGGGAGCGCGAGCTTGCCGGCCGATAGCGTAATTTCACCATCGTCGGGACTATCCGGCGTCGCGAGGATATTCCAAGCGCAATCAATACCGAGCCCCGGAGGATGCGCGTAGAGATCGGGTAGGAGAACCGGCGTGCCTTCGACAAGCGTGCCCGCGAGGGTGCGAACGTTGTAGGCAGATTCGAGCGGATCAGCGTAGGCCGTCGAATCGTCTTCTCGCAACGTCAGCTCTACCGCGATCGCCTCGTTCGTGAAGACAAACCGGGTTTGGAGCACTTTGAAAATCTTCGGCGACCAGGAGCGCTCCGCGATTTGAAGGTTCACGCGCTCGCCCGGTTGGAGCTGCGCCGCCTTCAGCGAGAACAGCCCTTTGACGGTCATCTCCTGGTTCGATTCCGTCAACCGCTTTATGAGCAGCCTCTGAACCATGTAACCGTTGTTGGTCATCGGGAACTCGATATCGTCATCGAGCACGAAGTTGTCGTCGCGCGCGAGCAAAGTCGCGATGTCGATCGGTTCCGTCGTCGTGGGTTCGTAGCGGTTGTCAGGATCGATGTAGACCCCGGTCAGCGTGTTGACGCGCTCGGCTGGGTCCAGACTCAGTTTCACACCGATCGGCCCTTTCACGTCGTCTTCGGTGAGCGTCACAGTAGGCGCTTCGTAAACGCCCGCTCGGATCGTGTAGACACCACCCGACAGCGTGCAGCTGCCATTCATAGACGACAGGATCGCGGCTAGGTTGTCTTCCGGATCCGCCGTTCCGTACAGGACACCGTTGCAGGTGAAGCGCTTCTGGGATAGCGACCAGCACGTCGCACGCGTCCGCGGCGTCGACGACGGATTGCCAGTCAACGCGCGAAGCGGGAATGCCGCGCCCGTTTTCACTGATCGGGCCAAACTTGGGATCCCTCAGAAAGTCCGCAGCGCAGAGAGCGGGGTTATCACTCCAGGCGTAATAGAGCGCGTTGTCAGGGTTCGCGCCTGGCGAAACATCCAGGCGCGGGTCGTAGATGATCTTGCCCTTGACGAGCGCTTTGATGTTGGTCGGTTCGCCGGATTCCCAAAGCCGCTCCGTGCGCTCGTAGAGCGAGAACGCCGTGGTGATGTAGCAGATCCCACGGCCGCGCGCTTCATTCGGCCACACCGGAGCGCCGACAGCCGTCTGAAAGTTCGTCTCGACCGTCTGCGTCGATGTGCCGAGTTTCTTGTACACCTGCACGACTGGCAGGCCGGAGACCTCCGCAAACTCCCCGCTCGTGACAGTGCCTCCCGCGGCGGCGCCGCCATTGATCTGCGCGTTCGTAATAACGCGCTTGTCGAGCCACACATCAGAGATTTCTTCGCACTGGTGGCCAACGAGCGCGACGACGTTCCACAAATCGCGCGCCTCCGTTCCGAGGGCCAGCGGCGGTGTCGCAAGCTGACCAGACACCAATGCCTGCCCGTAGAGGAGTTTTTGCGGCTCAATCGTGCCGCGAGTAGTGAGGGTGCGAGCCTGCAGGCCAACATCGAATTTCGCAGCCTTGCGAGCCAGGAAGGTGCTGAGCGCCGCGACAGCGACGAAACGGAAGATCGTAGCGGCAATGCCGGTGGACGTGATTGCGCCAACGACGAAGGAGAAAGCGGTTGCTGCGGCACCGGGCATCTAGACCACCCTCCAGCCGTGCGTACAGTGCCGCAGAGACGCCGAACCAATTCGGGCAGTCCGATGATGTACCCAAGCGAATGCCTGCGGGAGAACGATACCCAGACCGATCTCCGGCTGGCCATTCATGCGACCGACCCAAACCACCGGATCGCCAGACTTTAGCGCATCTACGCGCACGGGGTCAGCACCCAGCACGGCCGTCACGGTTTCAGTCAGCCCGCCGTGCGAGTCGATGATGTGTTCAGCTTCTCGCTCGCTGGTATAGCGCCAGGGAATCAGGTCCCGTCCGGTCATCTCACGCAGCACGTGCGCGACAAACTGGCAACAATCGAACCGACCCCAAGAAAACTCCGTCGGACGCCAGCTGTTCATGGCGGCGTAAACGTCGTTCAAAACGAGCCCGGCCCTAAGCCTGGATTGATGTTCGGAGGGATCAGAGTGGGATTGCCAGGCGCAAGGCGCGTATTGCCTCTGCCGCGCCACACCGTTTTAAAGTCACGCACCTGGTCGAGATACTGAAAGAAGAGATCGGTGGAATACTCGCTCTGGAGCTGCGCTTCGGTGTACCTCACCTGGGGCGCCCGGGAAAAGTTGATGAGCTCGGATTCGCAGGTGAGCGAAGCGCTGGAGCCGCTTTCGCTTTCCGCGCCGAACATGTACTCGAGGTTTTGCGCGTAGCCCGTCCAGATGGAGCCGGGGTCTTCGACCAAATCAAAGTTCGCGTCGAGCGCGCCGAGATAGATCTGCACAAAGCGGTTGTAGTAATCCGTACCGCTATCCACGAGCGCGGAAAGCACATCCTGAGACAGCGAGTTGAGCCCGAGTCGAATCGGAGCCGCCTTCAGCCCTTGTTGCTGAACCAACTCATCGAGGCTGGCGAGCTCGCCTTGCCCGTACCAGTCGTTGGAACCCCAGTTGATGACACCCAGGCCCGTGTGAAATCGCTCGGTGCCGGAATCCAATGCGAGTGAGACAAACACCACGGGATACGCAGTTGCCGCCTCGAGCGCGGCGATCGTCGCGACACCAAGACTCACGCGAGCACATCCGAAACAAAGGAGAGGGTGAGATCGGACCGGACATCACCGTTCGCGGTGTCGTCGATATCTGGATGCTCGACATCACTGGTCATGATCCAAACGCCTTCCGCGTCTGCGCCCGTGTTGATGCTCGTGAATTGTGCCGGCGAGGTACGTATCGCGGGTTCGAAGTTCACAGTGAATGCGCCCGTGCCATCGGAGTCCGCGTCCGTGGTGGCGCGCCGAATCATGTTGTCGAAGGTGAAGATGTCCCCGCGACGAACGTACTTCGACGAAGATGCCGGCGCGCCAGTACAGCTGATCTGCCGTCCCGTCTCGTTGGCGAGCGCGATCTGAGGCGAGCCGAGCGTTGCCCATCCTCCAAGCGTCGCCTTGGCTTCTGGGAAGACTGGCATCTGGACCCGATGTTCCATGCCATTCAGGCGTGTGAAAAAGCCAAGAATATCCCCGCGCTCAATCCCCGTGATGGCCTGCCAGGTCGCTTCGTAGCGCCACAGAGAACCGGCGCGCACAGCAACGTGTATAGCGCCAGAAAGCGGTGAAGGAAGCCCCTGGCTGTTGCTTATGAATCCGAGCCGCGTCCTGGCAGGATTCACCAGACCTGAGCCCCACGCAAACGTCGTCACGAACCGCGCCTCTGCGCATCAACGCGTTTCGCTTCGGCGATGGCTACGGCTTCCTCGACCGCGCGCCGGATCCGAAGCTCGACACCTGCATCCGCCCCGCGCGCATCGATACTTCCAATGTTCACACCACCGAGCGAGCCGTTCGGGGCGATCGATCCGGAGCTACCAGGGAAGAACAACTCAGGGCCGCGTTCACCAACGAGGTAAGCGCTACCACCCGAAACCGGACCACCCATGGCCCGGGCGCCGGCGATAGCAAACCCTCCACCCGAAAACAGGCGCGCGACTGTTCCACCACCACCACCGCCAAAGAGATTACCGAGGAGGCCCATGATCTGAGAAGACAGGAAATCCGCGGCAAGCCTTCGCAGCAGGTCCTTCCAGACCTCTCGCGCGCTTTCCGCCCCGCCCTGAAAACCCGCATAGATGGAATCGTTGATCGTCCAGCTCAGCTCATCGTTGACGCGCCCCAGGAGCTTCTTGAAGTCGTCGCCAAGTACGCGATCCTCCGGCAATGGCGGTCCCTGCTCTGCGCCTTTGAACTCGTCGCCCACCCTGCGCCCGTCGTTGGGGAGTGGAACTTTCTGATCGCGCGCCTTGTTCACGCGATCGAGTGCGTTTCCGAGCGCAACGACCTCTTTGGTTTCTTGCTTCACCGCGCGCGTGCTCTGCTCGACTTCCGCGCGCATGAACCCCATCTCTCTCGTCATCCCTGAAACGAAGCCCGTCGTGCGCTGGATTGCGACAGCGACTTCCTTGTTGCCGGTGGTTTGCACCTTTAGCTCACGGTTGGCACCAAGAAGCTCGTTGGCCATCTTGCCGATGGGGCGCGTTGCTTCGACGATGCCATCCCTCACTTTCTTAACCGCCTCCTTTGCCGACGGCAGGAGCGAGACGATCTGCGTCACCTTATCGGCAAGCGCAGTGAACGCGGGCAGCATTTCCGTGTTGATGGCGCGCTGTAGCCCCTTGATCGCCGTTTGGAAATTGGTCACTGAATCGACCGCGGTTTCGGCAGACGCGGCGGTCTCCGAATCAACAACACCCCCAAGGCGCTCCAGCTCGTCGCCCAGGTCGCGGATTCCCTTCGAGCCGTTCTCCAAGAGGGTGAGGAATTGAAGACCGCCGCGGGCGCCAAACAAGGTGATGGCCAGATCCTGGCGGTTGGGAGATTCGCCCAAGCGAACGAAGGCGTCAGCGAGCGCTTCGATCTGCTTGTCGATTTCGAGACGTTGGAGTTTGGCGGCGTCGACGCCAAGTTCGTCGAACGCGCGAGAGTAGTTGTTCACGCCTTCCTGGGCGTCGCTCGTCGCCTGAATGACCGTCCGCAGGCCGGTTTCAAACGCCTTCTGCGCGACCCCTTGCCGGTCAGCGGCGAACGATAGGCGGGACAGTGCTTCCGTGGTCGTCCCCAGCGACCGGGAGAGCTTACTCACACGATCATCGAACCTGGCGAGCTCGGCCTGGCTACGCGCGAAGTTCGCTGCTGCGAAGACACCTACAAAGCCCTTGGCCGCAGCAAGGATGCCGCCGAGATTCGCCTTCACCGATCGGAACGCAGCGCTGGTTCTATCTTCGCCTTTGATGCGGAGTCGTACGTCGGTCGACACGGTCTTCAGCCTCCAAAATGACAAAGGCGATGAGCCGCCAGATTTCAGTCAGCGGCAATGCGCGAATCTCGCTCGGGAGTTTGTGGAGCTCAAAGGAGAGCCGCATGATCCAGCGCTCGAACGGCGCCGCCTTCAGAACTTTTTTTGCTCGTCAGCCCCTGCAGCGGCTTCCTGGAAGAAAGCGCTGAGCACGTCGGTCCGGTTGAGAATGGTCAAGAGCAATGCGGGATCGTAGTGGCGCATCGCGAAGTTCCACTTGATGTCGGATGCGAACAGCTGCTCGCCTTTCTCGTTGCGAAAGACGTGCCGGCAGGCGGCAAAGAGCCCTTCGGGAGAAATCGTGCCAGTTTCTACTTCGATGTGCGGCAGGATTGCGGAGAACTCGTTACCGTCGAGACCACGGTAGTAGTAAATCCGAATTGGCGTGCCATCGGCCTCACCAAGTTCGGGCACCTCCACATAGGCCAGTTCGCCGCGCGCGTCCTTTCCATGCTGCAGGAACGCTTCATACAGGTCTGTCATCAGACTTGCGCCGTCCGATCAACGAGGCTGTTACCCACCCACGTGCAGGTGCCGCTGTTCGCCTGACCGTCGGCAACTTCCTCTGACAGCTCCGTAATCAGAGCGGTTACCGTTGCCTCGGGCCGGCCTGAAGCGGTTCCGCGCGCGCGCAGATTCAACGTCACCTCGGAGCCAACCGCCAGCGCACCCTGGCCAAGGGTATCGCCGTCGTCGAGGTTGTAGTCGAACGTGCCGCTCGAGGTTGGGCGCCCGCCTTTGAACTTCTCGAATGAATCACCCATCGCGGGGCCGGGAATCGCCTCCGCGCTCTCCCTCAGCGTCCAGCGCGTGATTTCTCCGATCGCCTGCGCGCCGATCAGAATGTCACCGTCGTTGCCCGTGTAAAAAGTCATCGTCTACCCTCAAATTGCGGTGCCTGGGGCACCTTCAGCAGTTGCGTAGCGCGCCGCGTAAACCGCGGTGAGCATTCCGAATGCGTGGTCGGTGTCGTCGATATCGACATCGACCTCAATTTCCAAAAGATCGAGGGACTTGAGTGCTACGGTGAAGCCGCTTTTGACCATCACCGCCTCCAATTCCTCGAGCATCGTGTCCAGTTTGTTGGCGAGCGTTTCCCCATCCAGCTCGCGGGCCCAACCATCGAACTCCAGGCGGACAATCCGGTCCTGACAGTCCCCCAGGTTGTTGTCGATTTCTTCGTCGCCGATCATCACGCTCCAGCAAGGGAGTTGATCTTGTTCGAGCTGAAACAAGCGACGCGCAAATACGTTGGCGCCTGTGGTCCCCAGGCCAGTGATGAGCGTTTTAGCCTGGCTGCGCAGTTGCTGTCGGACGTGCGTCATGTGGGCTCAATGCACCGCACGCGGCACATTCCGTCACCGTTGTGGCGAATCTCCTTGATCAAGTAAGCGACTTCGGCGGCTGTCGTCGTGGGCCGCGCACGAAGGGTGCTCCCATGAACAACCCCGGATCGTTCGATCACATCGCTCGCGACCATGAACATGGGCGCATTGGATTGAACGGTGAGAGAGCGCCCGATATCAACAGGCTCCTCGTCGTTGCGCATAAACGCCTTTGCGGGCGTCGCGACGCTCGAAGCGTTCACAAGAACGATTCCCTGCCCCACACGCTCGAGGGAGCGTTTGAAACGGGGCAGGAATCGCTCGCGCGGGGTCGACATCGATTTAGGACGCCGCCTTCTTCTCGGCTGCGGCCCGGGCCTTGCGGGCCGCGATCGCTGCCTTACCTGCGTCCGAATCCTCGGTTGCAAGCTTGTTGCGAAGCAATCGCCGGTCGCTGTCGGAGAGATCGCTACAATCTTCTCCGATCTCGACCAGTTTTCCGCCGCGGAGAAAATTCCGCATCGCGACCATGTTCGGTCGCTTTTCTTTTTCGTCTGCCATGTTGGCCTCCGGTTGGTTTGCGCGCGGCCCTACGATCGCGGCCGCGCTAGACGTCGTGAGAGTGACAGGACTGGCTTACGTGGTGATGGCGTCTTCCATCGCTGCGAAGCTCTCGGGATGACGCACTGCGACATCCATGTCCTCGTAGGCCGTGACACGGGTGGTCCGAGTGGTATCCCCCGTATAGGGATTCACCAGCAGATCCACGCCTGACCAGAAGGCCATGATCAGGTCAGCCATGTTGCCGAACACGATCGACGAAAGGTTCGTGCCAGAACCCTTCGTCAGATTCGACGGCACCTGATTTGTCACCGCCGCTCGGTAACCATTGACCGGCGTTTCCCCTGCGCGGCTATCCCAGATCCGCTC
Source organism: uncultured Pseudomonadales bacterium (assembly GCA_964651595.1). Classification (GTDB taxonomy): domain Bacteria; phylum Pseudomonadota; class Gammaproteobacteria; order Pseudomonadales; family Azotimanducaceae; genus UBA4421. Next base: position 121,803 of record CAZYYJ010000003.1, read on the forward strand.
GCCCGAACCTGCGTCGATAAACGTCCGCTTGAACTTGCCGCGAGTCGCCGCGTTGATCAGATACACCAGGCGACCGACATCGGCATTGTCGATCGCAACTTCCGTCTCCAGGTTGACCACGTCGTCCCAGTCGGGCGCGGCACCATTCGTGCCACCCACAACCGCTCCGATGCCGGTCGTATTCCGGATGCCAGTCGGCGCCCCACCAGTGCCGTCACCGTTGATCGCAGCAGAGTCGATCGACAGCGCCAGACCAATGGCCAGGTCCATCCGGACGAACGCTTCGATATCGAGAGAGGATTGGATCAACAGTTTGCGGCTGTACTCCGTGAACGCGCCCACCTCCTTCGGCGTGAGCGAAATCTGGTCGAAAGCCTGGTTCTGCTCACTCGCCGCTCCCTGCTCGGATGACAGCCACCCACCGACAGCCGCCGCGGTTTGGCGGGGAATGTCGATGTTCCCGCGCAGATCCGAAAGGACCGTCGCAACGCTCATCATCACGGAGCGGTTGCGCAGGATGTCGACGAAGGATTGCGCGAGAAGATCCGTCGCAACCAGGTTCCCACCGGCCGTCGCGGTGCCTACGACGAGATCCCGTTGCGCCATCATCTGAAGTGCGCGTTTCGCGGCATCGACGTCGTAGGTGATCGGCGCGCTCAAGATTTCATGTGGCACCGAAAGTTCCGAGCGTACGTCCCGCACACCCTCTTTCTGAAGTGCGTCACTCGTCGCGCGCGCCACTTCGAGTTCGAACTTCGCCGCCTCAACCGCACCCTGGTCGAAGCCGCTGGCGCCTGCCTGGATCAGCCTCACGAAAGAGAACTGCTTGATCTCTTTCTCGTTCAATCCGATCGTGACAGGGTCGCCCCCCACCGCGCGGTCCTGCTTGTCGTCCCCCTTGTCGTGGCCGCGCTTCTTGTTCCGCTCGAGGATCGCGGCGTTCAAATCCGCAACCGTGCCACCGTTCTCGATGAACGATTTCGCGAGATCAGCAGCTTCGTAGTCCTGTCCGACCTTCATCAGATCGCCGACGCGCTTGCGCTCGTCGTCCACCGCCTTTTTCCGAACTTCCGCCGTGTCGATCTTCGGGGCGGGGTCGTTGCCGTCGGCGCGGGTTTGCTTATCGTCGTCTTCCATTTTCGTTTCCTGATTGAGAATGATTTCAGCCTCGAAGGTCTCGCCCGGCGGGGTTTCGTTCCGCGCTACGCCAACGGTCACATCGGCAGGCACCGACACAAGACTTACCTCCATAGGCTCCCAATCGGTCACCCGGTAAATCTCGTCGTCGTCCGTAGACTCCTCGAGCACCATCTTGTAAACGCGATACCCAACAGAAACATTCCGTCGAATACCGTCGATCACGTCCTGAAACACTTCCGATGCGCGCGCGCCGCTACCGAAGCGCACGACGGCCCGCCCCTTGCGGTCATCGAGAGTGACTGACTCCACAACACCCACCTGGTCGCGAGTGTTGTGATCCATGAGCAACGGTCCAGCAGAACGCAGGCGGCCTAGCCTCACGCTTCCTGAATCGTGATCGAGGATTTCTGTGCCGAAGTAGCGTCGGTACGGGTCTTCGCTTGAAAACGAGAGCGGTACTGTGCGCTTTTCTTCGTCGATTTCGTTTCGGACGAACTCAGCCGTTCGATGGAGTGTCGGTAGCTTCCGAGTCTCCGTCCGTTTCGCTGTCTTCTGTTTCATTACTGCCACCTGGAGCGGTTGGTAGGGTCACGTTTGCGGCCGCGAGCATCTCCTGCCATTCGGCCATTTCTTGAACGACGTCTTCTGGTTCACGCCCGCGCTGACGAATCAACTCCGGTACCGAGTGGGTTCCGTTGTTTAACTTGAGTTGATTCGCCATCTCTTGTTCGCGCGGTTGCACGTGATCCCATGTGCGAGGGTTCCACTTGACCGCTTGGTATTTCTCAAGGCGAGCTGAATTGAGAGGCGAGCCGGGCCGGATTTCGAGTACTTCACGCAACAGCGACTGACGCAGCCAGCCGCGGTAAGCGAAATCCATCAGCGTGTCGATGATCAGAGTCTGAAAGCAGCGCCAACCGTCGTGCGCGTCCATGTTCCCTTGCCGCAGACTGGAGAACGTCACGCCCTCCAAATCGTTCGCCATTGTGTTGTAAGGAACGTTCAAGCCGGACGCAGCGCCACGGAGCACTGCTTTCGCATAGTCCTTGTATGCCGACGTTGGGTGCTGAGGATCCCACTGCTCGAAAGCAACCCCATGGGGGAGTCTGGGAAATTGGCCAGGCTCCGCTGCCTCAACGTAGGACTCTCCGTCTTCCAGCTTCTCGCCTTTGTAGCCTTGGCCATCAGGCGCATCAATGAAGAACCCCATCTTCGACGCGGCCGTCCGTGCTGCTACGAGCTCCGCCTCGGCATAACCGCGAAACATGTTGAACGAGAGCAACGCAGTAGCAAGGATCGGGACACCCCGCGTCTGCCAGACCGCTTCCGGCAGGTAAATATGCAGCACCCTCTCAGCCGGAATCCGGCGATGCTTCCGCTGAAACTGCATGCGGTAATCGTCCTGCGTCGGGTCGTGCTCCAGGAAGTGATAGGCAATCGGACCGTTGAAACGATCCAGCTCGACACCCATGCGGATTTTGCGGCCGTCCTTCAGGTCCTCATTCAACTCGGTATCGAGCAGAAACGGATCGACGAACTCCAATGCGTAGCCCCATTGGTTACCGTTCCATGTATCGTGCTCAACGAGAATTGCTTCACCGTCCACGACAATGGAGTGAACGCATAGATTCTGAATGTCGATCCAGGAGAGCCGGCGAGTAACCTCCGGAGATCCACGCCGTCCCCAGCCGATCCAACCCTTTTCCAGGGTCTCTGCAGCCGGCTTGTCTTTGTTCCCATTCTGCCGACGCGGATCAGCTTGAAGTCGGATGCCGTGGTGCCCAACTACGTTTTGCTTGATCACGCTCACGGCCCGCTTCGCGTAGTCGTTCGACTGATACTCTTCGCGGCTTCGCGCGCGCAAAACGTTCAGTGCACGTCGAAGATCACCATCGAAAGGTCGCGGTGTCCGTGCCATCGACGACGTGATGTCTGTCACCTTGGCGCCGGCGAAGCCGCGCCCAACTGCGCCGCGGAACCTCACTGCGCGTTTGGAATCAACCTTTGGTGCGACCCGTTCGCTGTCGTGCTCCGCCCGGAGCTTTCGAGAGAAAGGCCACATCAGAAACGAACCCTCACCGCCTCTCGCCCACCGTTGCGGAGTTTTTCTTCGAGTTTCTCAGCACGCAGCTCGTGGCGTAGCCGGTCACGCTCGGTCAGTAGCTCCGCTTTACTTTCAAACGTGAAACTGGTGCCGTCGATCGCGAACGACGTTTCATCGTTCCCAGCCGTGCTCTCGATCAATTCCTCGATCTTCTCAAGCACGCGCGCTGCGAAAGAACGAGAGTCAACCCCTTGCTCTTTACCAGCGAAGCCCTGCTCAACGACAACGGTCCCGCGCTTGATCGTTTCCTGTTCGCCGGTCTTGGTAACAACCGCCTGATAGTCATACGTGCCGGCCTGGTATTTCGCAGAATCAGCCGGGCTGATCGCTGCAAGGTGGGTGCCGTCGCCGTTGTCTGTCGCAACGACAGACTTGTAATCAGTTGGCGTAACAAGGTAATAGGTCAGCGTCCACCCATCAGCCGGTGTGTAGTCGGCAAGATCCTTGGTCCAGGTAACCTTATCGCCTGAAACGAAGGTCTCCGGCTCTGTGGTCGGAATGGTCGCTACCATCGCTTAACAAATCCTCGCTTGCTCTTTCGCTGACGCCGCGTCCGGCGCTCCTCGCGTACTCGCTGTTCGAAGTCCTGCGTCGCGGGAGAGGACTTTTTCGGTACTTCGCGCCCAGCCAGCGCTTCCCACACCGGGTTTAGAATCACTGCGGTGATGTATGCATAGTTCCGGCAATCGAGCGGCTCGTTTCGCCGCTCTCGCACCCACTCGACAACATCGAAGCCCTTTCGCTTCTTCGTGATCTTTTTTTCGGCGGTCAGCCCCTCGAAATACTCCTCGCTGTAAGAGATCGGGAAATGGCAATACCCCGCACCGCGCTCCTTGAGGTTGAGCCATTTGTAGATGATCGACTTCCCAGCACTGACGCCGACGGTGAACAGGTCTACAAATAGTCCCGTTCGCCCAACGCGCTGCCGAGACGGCGGCGATACAAGCGGAGCGTTCGCATTCGTCGACCCTTTCAGGCAGTAGACGCGGTTGTGCGCGCTTCGTGCACTCCACGCGTACACATGGTTTGCAAGGTGCCCTGTATCAGCACCGACCCCGGCAATCTGAAGCTTCCTACCGTCTTCTGTCTCGAACACCTGCGTGAGCACGTCGTCGAGATCGCGCCAGACCTCCGGCTGCTCGGGATCGCCGTAGAGCACGCGATATTCGATCGACCAGGACTCGAACCCTGCGCCCCAGCCGACGACTTCCACCTCGAGGCGGTTGTCCTGAACATCGACGCCAGCCGTCAGTAACAGACAATCTGCCGTCGGCCGGTCGTACTGCTCGCGGCGTTGGTAGAGCACGCTGTGTTCAACCTGTTCGCCAACCTCATCCCAAAGCTCACCGAGCCGGATGTTCGTGAACGTTTTCAGGTCCGTGTAATCGCCCTGCGCATCAAGCCATTCGTAGACCAGGTCTTCCCAGGAGAAAAACGGCGAATACGCAGCCCAGATCCGGAACGCGATGTGCCGGGGCCAGTCCACAATTTTTCCATCGGAATCCCGCAGAAGCGGATCGTGATCCGTGCACTCGATCGAGTAGCCGTCGTCTGTGCGCCACTCGCCACCGTCTAGCATCATGCCAAGGTGCGAGTAGTCGACCGCGTCTTCGCAGTGCTTGCACTCATACGTCACGCTCTCAGCGCGTTCGTCGATCGAGCCTTCTTTTTGCCAGCGAAACTGCTTCCATTCGAGGCGCTGAAGCTCGTCGCAATATGGGCACGGCACGAAATACCAAAACATGTGCCTCGCCTTCTCAGCCTCCCCCGCGATGAGCGAATCATGAGACTCGCGCGGCGTGGATCCGCGAATCGATTTCGGAAAGGTCGAATTGGAAATACGACCGTCGCCCAGCTTGACCGGCGAGCCTTCCTCGTCGACGTCGCGCTCGAAGGATTCGAGCTCGTCGTAGATCACGGTATCGAGCGTGATCCGCCGAAAACTTCGGTTTGTATGGGCGCCGCGAATGTAGAGATTTGCGCCGCGGAACTTCTTGAAATCGAGCTTGTTGTCCTTGGTTACCTTCTCCGGATCCGCGTCCAGCGCTTCCCGAAACGCAGGCACATCCCGAAGCAACGGATTGATCTCGTCTTTCGTGAAATCCTGCGCATCACCATCGACAGGCTGATAGATGCCAGTGTTCCGCTTGAAGTGCGTCACGTTGTACGCCGTGAGCGCTAACAGCATCTTCGTATAGCCAATCCGGGCGCACTTCCAGACGTCCACGATCCTGACCGCGCGCGAGCCCATGCAATCCATCATCGCGCGCTGGAAAGGAAGCGATTCCCACGGTCCCTCTACCGCAGAGCTTTCCTCGCTCAGGTAGAAGTGCCGATCCGCCCACTGGGACAGCGGCAGTTTCTGCGGAATTCGGATGCTCTGCAGGCCGCGCTGAATCGCGGCCCGACAGGCTTCACGCTGCGCTAGAGAAATCTTGGTCGGGGATGCGTCCTGCAACTTTCGCTACCTCGGCCTCAATGACACCCACCTCCGCAGCTCGGAGGTGCGGAATTCTCTGGCGAACCAAGCCCGGCAGCGCCTCGAGGCCCGCGCGCACCACCGTGGCGACGCGTACGCAGTAGTCCTGGAGCTCGCCGACGGGAATGTACTCGCGGTGTCGAATGGCACGCTTCTCGCGGATATCAGCCAGTTTTTCCTCGTCGAGTTGATCCTTCAGATCCCTCGGAGGCTGATCCGGATGAAGGGTCGTGACTTTGCTCTGCGCGTGCTTGATGTGTTCGATGTATGCACGCCTCAGCGCATCCAGGTCGTATGCCGCCCGCCCCCTTGGACCAGGCAAAACGCCGTCACGCCGCAACTTGTCGAACTGCTGAACGCTGAGGAACAGGTGTTCAGCCGCCTCCTTACGCGTTGCCACGTGGAACCAACTTGACCGGCTCGATCCCGGGGGCGGTCAGCAGCTCGCAATCGAACTCGACCACACAGCGCGTTAGGCGCTCATTGCCAACCGACAACGTGAACGTTCGAACATCGACGTTCGCGCCATTGAGCATGAACTGAAACCCCTTGTGTTCGCCGCCTTCCTGGTTGTCCCGAATCTGCAACTTGTTCGTGCCCATGAACGCTTATCCTTATTGGAGGGAAAATTCCGGCCGAAAACCGCGAACGAATGCGGTCGGAGTTACCCGCACGCGATCGCGCAGAAAGGACCCAAACCCCCACCCAGGCATGTGCCCATGAGACGCCGTTAAACGCCGCCTAGCGGGCGGTCCGAAGCGCTTCATGAATCGCCTTGTCGAACTCGCGCGGAAAGACCTCGCGCACCTTGAGCTCGCCCTGCACATAGAACGGGAACACTCTTCGGATCGTTGCGGACCGGGACAGGTTGTACATGAGGCGAACCAGACGCTGCCGCCGCCCATAGCGCTGATAGATAGCGTCCCCCTCCCCCCCCACAAAAGCGTTCTTCAGGCCCCGGGGGCGTTTGGTAGGAGCTATGCGGCCGCTCGCCGAGCGCTTGATGTTCGGCCCAGGGATGGCCAGCGTGCTCGATCGACGGGGCGTCTTGACCCCTCCCCTGATGTGCAGGTTCAACCAATCTCTGCCGAGCGCGTCATACACCCACGCCTCGAGCCTCGTCTTGGTGGCCCGCCTTACCCGAAAGACCACAGAGGCAAAGCGCTTGTTGCGTGCTCTGGGAAAGCTGTTCGGATAGATCCGTTCTACGATGTGCTTGCGGGTCTTATGAGCCGTCGCCGTCAGCGCCTTGGCTGTCGCGAACGGGATCTGCCTGCGCTGCATCCGATCCAACTGCCGCTTCACCTGGCGCACGTTGTGATCGACGAGGATAGGCAACGTCTACTCTCCCTTCGATGCGTTCGGGGCCATCTGCGGTCTGAACCAGCACATACCCCTGTCGCTGATTGATGAGGTAACAGCCCTCCGTTACATCCTCGCCATCGACGAAAACGATCCGGTTATCGTTGAACATTCCAACCTCCTATCGAGTACGATGGTTTCCCGTGGCAACTCGGCGTCCCCATGGAAGCAATCAGTGACGGCGGTATATTCGGTTGGATTCTCGCGCTCCTGGCTCTCACCTGGGGCTTCATGCTTCTCGCGCTTCCGGTTTATGTGTGGCTGATCCACCGTCACACCAAAGAAATGCGCGATATGCTCGAACAGATCCTGTTCGCCATCAGGCGGCAGGATTCTTCCGAACGTGAAAGACCAACTCCGTAGAGCCTTCGTCGTCGTCCTGCCCGAACACAACGCCATTCGGGTCTGCTGAAGTCTTCACAACAATGAACACCCGGTGTTTGCTGCCAGGGATCAGATCAGCAAGCGTCTCGGTCAGATCCGCAGGCGTAATCTCGACCACGCCAGCCGCATAGCTCACACCATCGCCGATCGGCGCGGCTCGAGTAATCGTAACCACCGGGTTATTTGGGTCGTCTCCGATGTAGATCGCCAACTCTGTCGGCGTTTCGGAGATAGCGACGGCATCCTCACGCAACGTGAGGGTAATCTTGTTGTCGCTCCCCTTGATGAAGTACTCGTCGAGCACCTGGCTCATCGTTGCGCAGCCGTGAGGTTCGCGAGACAGACCATTTGCTTGGAATCATCACCAGCCCATGCCCGGGCTTCCTTCACAGAGTTGATCATCCACTGATGGAGCGTCAGTGCAGTATCAGCCTCCATGCGGATTTGAGTGCCCGCCAGATCCCACACGACGATCGGGCCTTCGTTCCACACACCCACCTTGCGGCGTGCCTCCGATGGCTTACCGTCAGGCCGCGCCTGTGTGGCGACGTCTCCAATCGATTGGCCCCCTACGATGTCGCGCCAGGTGCCATGGGGTTCATTCAGGTATGCGAGCGCAGCCTTGGCGAAGATACGCGTGCGAACAGCCACTCGCAGCGCTCCAGCGTACGGAAAACGCGCTATCGCGTTCCCGAACTGAACGTGCACGCGGTCTTCCTCCGGGAAGACCCGCACATTCGTCAGCTTAAGCGGTGCGACCACGCTCAATCAGAAACAGCTGGGCTTTGCGCTCTTCGAGCTCCGCAGCAAGGGCATCACTGCCTCGCTCGTTCTCAATCAGCCACTCGATCCGCTGAATCCGCGCCTCGACTCTGGCTTTGCGCTTTTCCGCGCTCGGCACTTTGTTCAATTCGGCCATTGGGTCCTCCCGATCAGGTGACGGAGATGTCGAACGCGCCAGCGGCGAATTCGGGCGTGATGCCGTTGGAAACAGCAAGGCTCGCAACCAGGGCGCCGTAGATCTGAAGATTCCCAACGCCCGACAGAGCGGAGCCGATTCCGAAATCGGTCTCAGTTTCCGAGCCCCCCGTCGCTTGCGGGTAGGTGATTGCCCCGTCGTTATCCACCACCCCAGCGGCTACCGTCCAGGCGCCCGTGGTTCTGGCCACGGCTTGCCGGGCGTAGGACGTATAACCCGCCTCGCTTTGCGTCTGAGCCGTATGCGAGTCAATCAACGTCCCCGTGTGCAGGGACAGGTAGAAACTTCCAGCCGCGGCCGAATTCTGTAGCCCTGCCGCATCGCCGATGTTGGGCGCATCAACGTTGGTAAAGAGGAGATCAAGAATATCGTCCTCGAGCAGATCAGTTGCAGGCATGATCGCCTCCTAGTTGGTAATGCTCCGAACCTTCGAAGCGCTCAATATGCTGCGGGTCACGGATCCCGAAGTGATGCCGGGTTTGCGGCCAATCGTGATCGCTCCCGCGTTGGTGAGAACGGCATCGCCGGCAAAAGTGATCACCGTGGCGCTTTCAAGCTCTCCCCTCGCTGCCAGCTGAGCGGCTTCTGCGAACGTGATGGACGTCGAGCCTTCTAGGCGCGTGCCATCCACCAGCGTGACCGACTCAAGCAGAGTGATCGCAGTTGTCCCAAGCAACTCGCCAAGTCCTACAAGGACAGCCGATTCCGCAAAAGTGATCGTATCGATCGCAGCCAATGAACCGACCGCACTCAGTAGCGCAGATTCACTGAAACTTACGGACGTGGAGCCTGCGAGCGCGCCATCGGTGAGACCGGATAAATCGGCCAATCCCGCGATGGCAATGGATTCAGAAGCCAACAGCTGCGCGACCCCACCAAGATCGGCTGACTCCGAAAAGTCGATCGACCCCGATGCCTGCAACGCACCACCGCTTCCTAGCGTCGCAGACGCTCCGAAATTCAGTGTTGCCGCCGCCTGAAGAACAGCAACTGCCTTCAGGTCCACGCTAGCAGCGATCACCAGCGAAACCGCGCCAGATAGCGAGCCCACGCCGATCAGTTCCGCCGCTTCGCTGAACGTTATCTGCTCGGAAACCTGGAGCGGGCCGATGCCGAAAAGCGTCGCCGATTCACCAAACGCTATGGCCTCGCTAGCAGCTAACTCGCCTTTGGCGGTAAGCGTGGCATTCGAAGCGAATGCAACCGATGTGGTTGCCTCTATCGCACTCGCACCACCACCCGTCGAAATCGCGTAAGCAGCGATCGCACCGCGGTTCGTATAGCCGGCGTCGTAAGGCGACCAGCTGAACCGCGTCGAGTAGTTGCCGCTCGCACCGGTCACTTTCCGAGTCGCCGCGATTGCCAGCTTGTTCGCTGCCTGAACCTGCGCGGCGAGCGAGAAGCTGTTCGCGTCCGTTGAGTGCATCGAGCCGGCGACGCCGCCCGAACTGGTCGCACCCATGCCAATGAAGAACGTATCCGCAGCCGGGGAAATGTTGACGTTCCCGGTCTCGATCGAGCTTGAGTCGCTCTCTGCCGCGGTAATGTTCTCGTCGTCGTAGGTCAGCGTCCCCTCGACAACGAAACCGATCAGGTTGAGCTCATTGGTTCCGGGGATCGTGACAGTGACGCCCGTCTCGCTCGCGCCGGCCTCACGCTCGAAAAGCGTCGCGATGTCGTCGGCATCGGGAAAGCCGAACTCAAGGCGCTTCGTCCACCCGATCGGTGTGTTCGCGCCAGAACCGTGCCCCGTGACTGCGTAGCAAAACAGCATATCGCCCGACTGAGGCGCATTGCCGCCACCATCCCACGTGAGCGTCCTTGCAGTGATCCCGTCGCCGCTCGCGGTCTTGACTGTCCCGCGCAGATCGCCCGCAGCCACACCGGACTCCGTTTAGGAGATTTGCGCGTCGATAGCGCTCAAGTTGGTGACGAGCGTCGCGGCCTGCGAGGCATTGAACGAGATCCAGGCGGGAACGCCGTCTACTACTTCATCGAACAGCGGTACGGCGGCAGTAAGCTGAGCACTGGCGCTATTGACCGTGGCGATTAGTAGGCCCCGAAGTTTCAGATACTCCCCTTCGAAGTCATAGCTTTGGGCGCGCTCAAAATCGCGAGCCGCGCCTAGAATCCCCGGCACCGCTGCGAACCCTGCCAGGGTCTCGCGAATCTGCCGCAGATACTTGAGACACTCGATAACGTCGTCAGCCTGCGCGCCGCCGGCATAGCGCTTAACATACTCTTCAACGTCCTTCTTGAGCTGCACGCAAGTCTGCCGGTATTGCTGGTACGCCTCCTGCGGGACGATGTTCAAGGCTTTCACAGGCATGGTTTACGTCCTCTTGTGTGCCGACCAGGCGCGGTCATAGCGCGAGACCGAGGCTTCGCTGATACACAGTCGCTCGCTGATGGCTGCATGCGTATAGCGCCTTGAGCGCGCCTTGATCTCTTTGGTTCGTGCGTGGAGATCCGCCAGTTGGGCGCGCAGACCCTCTCGGGTGTTCAGTTCCTCGGCAAGCTTGATGAGCACTTTCGGAGCGATGCCGGGACAGCCGCGGCGATTCACTCGAATACGACCCGCGCCGAGACCTCCGCAGTTGCGGCAGGCGCAGTGAATCGGATCACGCTCCCGTCGTAGGCCGGATCGAAAGCAGCACCCAGCGCCATCTGGAAGGTTCCGCCGTTGGCGTTGGCGCGCTCGAGGAAGTCATCGGGCCAGCCATAGTCCGGCGTGCCTTGCGGTTCATCGCCGTCCTTCTTGAGTCCGATGAACATCAGCGCAGGGCCGGCGTTTGCGTCAGGCAGGTTCAAGCCGTCTGAGAGCGTCACGTCCGGTGCGCCCACGTTTTCGAGCTCAACCACCACCATCTGAGAGGAAACACCGGCCCACCCGCCGCGGATCGTGCGCTCGCTGCCGTCAGCGACCTTGAACGCGACCGCCAGGCCGCGGCGGTTCGTGCTGTCCGACTGATCGAAGTTGGCTTCCTCAACCACCCACTCGCTCGGCAGGGCCAGAGGGCTGGAGACCGTGCCGCGGTGATGCGCGTACAGCACCAGCAGGTTCTCGGGCGTCGGATCAGACTGAAGGCTTGCGGCGGGTGTTGCCGCGTACGCACCGATTGCCGTCTGCACCACAACGGGAGCCGTCCCTGGCTCTGGCGGCGGCGTCGCAACAATCGGGGCGAATTCCTCGCTGATCATAAGCGTGGCCTCTACGCACACGCGATCGGGATCGCCCGGGGGATAGCAGAACGTCATGGTGCCCGAGTGCTTGAAACTCGGATCTGCTGCAAGCGCCGCAACCGGCGCCAACAGCGTCAGCAGAATCAGGTAGCGCATTACCCCGCCTTGATGTGTTTCGGGTGGATCAGGTTCAGCCGGCGCGTCCAGGCAGCGGCTTCGTGCTGCTCGTGCGTAGTCGCTCGCCCGCCGCGATCAACGAAGTGCTGCACGCGTGCGGTGAACAGAACTTTGCGTGGCCGGTCTCGAAAAACGACGCTGCCGATCAGGAAGTTGAAATACACGTCGAACTGCATGAACAGCGCGAGAAAAATCCGGATCGCCCACTGAATCCACCAGGGGAACGCGTCCCAGCCGCCCTCCTCGAGCAGCTCCCGGTACTGACCGAACGCGAAGAACCAGCCCGCAACGCAAACGAGCGTTACGGGACCGAACCATGCCAGCAGGACCGCGGCACCCCAGTGCAAGGGAAGCGCCACCACCACCTGCAGAAGCGCGTACAGCGTCGCAAGCATGGCAGCAGCGGCCAGCACCTTGAGTCGCTTCTCAATGCGTTGGTTCATCGCCTTTCTTGTGCCTCATCCGAGAAACTACGCCCTCCGTCGCACCACCACCGAAGTAGAAGGCAACGATCGTCAGCATGATCTCCCCGATCCAAAACTCGTCAAGCACAGCGCGAACCTCGTCTATCCGCGCCTCTCCAGCACCGTAGAACAGCGTCATTCCCAGCACGAGCGCGAACATGAAAACAAACGTCGTTGCGAACATGAGCATCAACAGGCGCTGGGCGAGTTTGTAAGGCTCATAGCTCTGGAGGAGTCGAATCTGGGCAGAAGTCTGCGCTTCGATCCGTTCTTCACCCGAGGTATGCAAACTGTCGATGAGTTCGACGCCTTGCTTCACGATATCTCCAGAACCGAAGATCGCTTTCAGCACTCCAATCACGCGACCTTCCCTGCGGAAAAAATTCCCATAGCTAGGGACGGCGTCGAAGCTCGTCAAGCACCGTATCGAGTTTGGCGCTGATGCCTTCCAGCTCGCCTTTCACGTCGTCGAGCTCTTCGTTGACGTGCTTCACCTCATTGGCCATGACGTCCTGGCGGGACTGGAGCCGCTGCAGGGCTCGTTGCTGCTCGGGATGCGCGCCCATCTCTGTGTCGTGCACCTCGATCGCGGTCGTCGCCACGCTGCTCATCCAGAGCCCAGGAGCACCGATCGCAGCCGCAGAGAGCACAGCAACGCCTATGGCTGCCTGCCAGTTGGTCATGGGTTTTCCTTGTCGGGAGATTTGGCGAACGCCAGATACGAAAAACCCGCGGAAATCCCCTTGGGGGGACTGCGGGTAACTTGGCAGGGGAGGTTAGAAAAATTAGCTAATCGGGTCAACCAAAAAAAAGGCCCACCAAATGGCGGGCCTTATGCTGCCTCGAGAAGAAGCTATGCGGCGCGCTTGAGACGCTCTTGCGCCCGACGCTCGTACAGCCGTCGCTCAAGGTCTTCGAGGATGCGTGCCGAGTGCCGCAGCAAGCGGGCAATTTCGTTCATCCTCTCCTGCTCAGTCATTTCAGCCATGTTGCACCTCCTCAGTAATTTGGATAGACGAAAGACATTTTGCGCAACTCACCTGCCAGGCGATAAAGCTCGTCCTCGTCTCCTCTTCCGATGGCCCTCGCCATCTGTTCCATGTAGCCGACGTACGTGTCGCACTGCATTTCTACAAGCACATCGTTATTCAAACGCTTTAGCTGAACACTGACGGCTTTCATAGTTTCGGCGATATCTTGCAACGACGGATTGAAATCCGGCCTAGATATCTCTGCAAACTCGAACGTACCAACCACTCTCAGGAACTTGTTCGCGTTCAACAGCACAAACGAATAGAGTTCCTTTGCATCCATTCCGAGCGACTTCCTTATCCAAGGTTAGACGACGTATCGTGAACAAACCCTGTAATTCAGACGCTCAGGCCGATAGCGTTTGCTAACGAACGGTATTATTTGCGCTATGCGCATAAACACAACCAAAGGTTGTAAGTGGAATTCACGCCGATATCGCGCGATATCGCGCCCAATCAACGCTATTAACGTTACGCGATCGATCAATAAGTGCAGGGCGTATTGTCAAAAACGCGTTTAAACGCGATACGCGCCAATAGGCGCGCTATTGGGACCATATTTGGTCCCGGGTAGGTCGAAAGGGCCTAATCTCTCTTAGATCTTTTCAGAATATGAAAATCGATTCGCGCGAATCAATTCGAATCATGCAAGGGTTTGCGCGAATTCAGGCGGCTCGGGAATGAAAGCAACCCACCCACCACCGCGAGCCCTTCCGCGACCAGGGAGCGCGCGATATTGATTCCGCACCCCAATTCCTGCGCGACATACATATCATCGTACCCCGCGGCCTTCATTTCGAGCGCCATCACGTATTCGGGTCCGACGCTCTGCACGACAATCATGATATCGCGCGCGCGCTTCACCACCTGCGAGGGCGGGGGCGTGCGACGCGAATAGCCAGTCGCGTCGCCCCGGTGCATTTCCTCCCACGACATTACGTACGTGGTGCTGGGCGAACCGTGCGCGGTGAGCGCGTCCATGATAGGCACGTGCTCGAGCACGGGGTTACCGTGATCGTCGATCACGGGTTCCTCGTTCGCGTCCAACATCGGACGCACCACCGTGCGCCTTTCGGACGTCGAGCGTTCCGCGGGCGCGCGCTTTACGTGCACCGCGGGCAATACCGGCTTCCCGTTCACGGACGCGTGCTCATTCGTTTGGCTATCGACGCGATCCTGGTACCAAAGGCGTACGAGGCGCATCGCGCGATCGCGCAATTCAGGATTCGAGCGTTTGAATTTGCGTCGACGTGGCGTGCGCTCGAATTCGTCTGTTTGCTTCGCTGCCATGTTCACCCATCACCCTCCGCGTCACCCCACGCACTCCAACCCGCGCTCTTCAAGAATCCCCACGGGCGAATTCGCGGCCCGGTGATGAACAGCGTCCACGCATCGCCGTTCACCTGAATTCGATGCAGCAGGCGCGCGGTGCGGAAGATCACGCGCCCGCGGCCGCGCACCTTGCTGGTGCCGTCGTGGAAGAACTCTCGGTAGCTGCCGGACAGCACGATGCTGACGCTCCACCACGGGTGATCGTGCAGGTCTTCCGTGCGCACGCCGTAGAACTGGTGCAGGTAGACGTTGAACCAGCGATTGCGCGGGATGAGCCACCACCGTCGGAGATACCGTTGCAGTTCGAAGTCGGGTTTTCGCTTCACTCAGCGCCCTCCAGTGTGAGCGCGCCTTGGCGCGTGCGTTCTTGTTGAAGTGCGATGTACTCCGGATTCAGTTCACACCCGACCCACGCGCGCCCCAGCTGCTGCGCTACTTGCGCGGTCGTGCCTGAACCCATGAACGGGTCCAGCACCAGGTCGCCCGGCTTGCTGCCGGCGAGGATGCAAGGCTCGACGAGTTTGGTCGGGAACGTGGCGAAGTGAGCGCCGTGATAGGTCTGTGTTGAAACTTCCCAAACATCCCGCTTGTTTCGCGCATCCCCTTCCCATGGGAATGCTGCTCCGATGTGACTGTCTGGTCGCCCGCGATCGGATTGATAGGACCGCTCCGAGTTTCCGCTATTGTTCTTTACGGACGGCTCTTTGATGGCCTCGTGGTCGTAGAAATAGCGGCGGCTCTTGGTGAGCAGAAACAGGAATTCGTGCGACCGCGTTGGACGATCCTTCACGCTTTCGGGCATCGGGTTTGGCTTCGACCAGACAATGTCCGATCGGAGATACCAGCCAGCATCCTGCAAAGCGAAGGCGAGTCGCCAGGGTTGCCCGATCAGGTTCTTTGGACGGAGGCCTGCTACCGATGGAGGCCTCAGCACCGTGTCATGACTTGCCTTGTTGTCACGAACTTGGGCAATCCGGCGACCAGCCATCTCGCCATCACGCCCTTGAATTCCCGACCCGACGCTGACATAGGAATCCCCCATGTTCATCCAGAGCACGCCGTCGGGGCGCAGCACGCGGCGAACCTCTTCGAACACCCCCACCATGCGTTCAAGGTATTCGGTAAGCGTTGGCTCGAGCCCGAGTTGCCCCTCGACGCCATAGTCGCGCAATCCCCAGTAAGGCGGGCTCGTCACCACGCACTGCACGCACTCGTCCGGCCAAGTGCGCATGATGTCCACGCAGTCGCCGACGTAGCAGTGATTGGTTCGGATACCGTGCACCCTCAGAACGAACCCCGCCGACGAGCCCTTCGCGCGTCCTCGCGATTCAGCTTCACGAACGCGCTATCGCCAGCCCTGTCCGTGCGATCGCACTCGGTAACCTTGCCACCACCGTCCGTGAACGCTTTGACATCAGCAGCAAGCTGTTTCCGCACGGCTTCGTGCTTTCGCGTCGATCGCAACATCATCGTCTCCCTTTGAGCTCAAGTTGAAATACAGACAGGTCCACGGCTGCGGCCGGATCGAACGGACCCAGATCCCAGAACGCTTTGAATTGATCGAAGCCCTGGTCGGCGCCACAGGCCACCACCGCCAGGAATCCGTTGGCATTGAGGCGTGCGGCCCACTCGCGCTGGTCTTCGCGCCAATCGGAGGGCTTGGCGTTGCGGCGCTTCATCTCGCAGCGGAACCCGTGAAACGGCCCGCGTGGGATGTCCAGGCACAGATCCGGCACACCGTTGCGCTGCCCCTCCGCTTTCAGCTTGCGCGCGATCCGGACGTCGCGGACCTGGCCGTTGGGCACGGCGAAGGTGTTCTCGTAAATGATGCCCGGCAGCAGCATGCGCACCCGGTGCAGCAGGTTGACTTGCTCGGTGTGCTCGTCGGGCACCTTGAGCTGGACGTTGGGGCGGGTCCAGTCGTCGATCTTGCCGCTCATCGCTACGGCTCCACCCGAAAGAGCTCGCAGGCGCGCTTGTACTCTTCCGCGCCGAACCCGTGAAGGTAGCTCGTACGCACGAAGCGATCGCAGAGCGGTGCCATCTCCTCGTCGTCATCGAGAATGACCACCTGATCCCGCGAAATGCCGGTGTCAGCGAGCCAGCGATTGATCTCTACCCCTCGGCTAGCACCCGCGATACGCGGCGTTGCCAGCGGCGTTCGAAGATGATCACGCCAGAAGCGATCGTCGGTCAGCGGGGTTGCGGAAAGCACGTCGTGGAGATGGCACGCCCACTCGGGATAGTGCCCGCCGGCCTCGCCCCGCCAGGACGTCGACCACACGATCGCCGCGCTGGATTTCCGAACCAGTTTCTCGACCAGTCGGACGCTCGATGGATCGAAGATGCGGGAACCGTTACCGAAAGCCATCACGCTCCGATAGCAGTTCAGCACGCCGTCGACGTCCAGAAACAACACCTTGCCGGTTACGGCGGTCACGACGAGCACCCCGCCAGGGCCCGCTTCACCGCGTCGAGCTCCGCCCGGTTCTCGGCGGTCATGTGCCCGTCCCACTCCGGCACCGGCCGGCGCCGCCCACCACCCGTTCGAGCTACCCAGCACTGGTTCCGGAAGTGACGCAGCGTCGGGCCAGACTTGCGCGCGCCCGGGTTGCCGTGGGCGAAATCGAACTTGTAGTGATCCAGCACCTGGTCGAGCTGCTCTTCGGAGAGTTGCCGGACGAACGGGTACCAGTCGTTCTCGAGCTGCGCATCGGTCCAGGTCCGGCGAAACTGCGGGAAGAGCGAGTGGAAGTCTGCGCGGAAGCGCTCGCAGGGATCGGTCATGCAGCCGCCTCCCGATCCCACGCCTCGTTGAACTCCGCGCGCAGCGCGGCCATATCGAATTTCGTAGTTTCGCCCACCCGGCGCCAGCCGCCGATCGCTTTGACCACCCGGTTCACCACCGGGTCACTACAGCGAGCCTTGGCTTCCCGCCAGTTCGTGCAAAGGCGCATCACCTCGCCCCACGCGCGCGCACGCGTTTTGTACAAATCCTTACTTTGTAAGAACTCAGTACTTTGTAAGGGGCGGTTTTTCCGGCGGCTGGTAAAACCAGCTGCTGGTTTATCCGGCATCTGGTCACCAGAAGCCGGTTTTTCAGGCTCTGGGCCTGAGTCCGCGTTTTCATCCGCCATAGCCGTGTTTTCCGGCTTCTGGTCAACACCACCAGATGCCGGGTTTTCAGGCTGTGGATGCTCCGTCACCAGATAGTCCCATTCGACAAACTGGCCAGAGCGGCGAACCGGATCGCGGCGCATCACACCATACGCCTCGAGCTCGCGGAAAATTCGTTGTAGCTTGTCCTTCCCGATTCCGAAGCGGGCACGCAGCTGCGACGGCCGCACCTTCCAATCATCTGGCTTCGACAGCAGGTAGACCCACACAGCAAACGCGTCAGGCTTGAGCGGCGCTTCGAAGACATCGTTGCCGAGCGTTGTGAAGCTCCCTCTAACCGGGCCTCGTTTGATCGTCATCGGCGAACTCCTGTCACCTGCTCGGGGTAGGCCCGATGGAAGTCATCGTGGGTCAGACGGAACCGGCTCTGCCGGCCTGCTTCGCGGCGGCGAATGGAGATGTAACGTGGAGTCACGAGCAACACTTCCGACGTGTAGCGAAGCTGCTTGTGCCGCCACACGCTCCCAATGGGCGGCACGGGTGGTTTGGATGCAGCTGATCCTGCGGCCTCGTCGAGGTTATGAGGCTGCAATTACGATCACCCTGCTGCCTCTCTGCGCTCGCGCGCCTCTTTGGCGTAGATCAAGGACATCAGATCGAGCTCGCAAGCGTGCTCGCAAAGACGCTTCGCGAGCGTCTTCCCGCAGTTTCGGTGACCGCTTGCTATCTGTCGGAAGTAGGCAAGGTTGGTGCCGCTGGCCAAGGCGATCTCTTCTGCCTTTTCCGCGCCGTATTCGTCGATGTACTGTTTGGCATCCATGGACGGCGACAATAGCAAAAAGCTATTGAAATCTTCAATAGCAATCTGCTGCGCATGAACGCTTGGATTTTCCTAAGCACCGTTTGGCAAGGGGTATAGCAAATTGCTATATTTCGCCGCGATATGGACGACATCCGAACCAGGCGACGCAAAAAACTCATCGAGCTGATCGAGAGTCACACGAGCATCGTTGCCCTCGCGCAAGCGAGCGGGATGTCGGATCGGTACCTTTCTCAGATCAAGAATGATACGCGCGGAATGGGTGCAAACACTGCGCGCAAAATGGAGAAAGCGTTAGAACTTCCTGAAAATTGGTTTGACCTCAATGGCGGGGATACGCCCGGCGCCGCAGAGGAAACCGAGCACCTTCGGCAGTTTAGGAAGCTGACTCCTGATCAGCAGCAGGCGATTGTTGCGCTTCTCGAGTCAATGATTCGAGAACAGACGCGATCTCCTTAGGGCGGCCCAGCTCTTCAAACAACTCGAGAAATCGGGTTTCGAGTTCAGTAACGGGGACCTTGCTCCCAGGAACATCACGCACGTCACCCGGGTAGAACTTCTCCCGATCCCCGCCAGTGATGGCCAAGAGCAATCTGTTCAATTTCTGCCAGAACATCCTTGTCGCATCACTGCCCAGCGGCAGGCCTCCCGATCGATTTGATTACATCGAAGATCGCAAAACAAACGACAACGAGACATCCGGTTGCCCAGATTTTGTTGTTCCCTATCGCATAGTCGAGCGAACCGACTTCCCGGACGTACCAGTTCACGCTCCACATCACCTTCAGCATGGTCACGCCAAATAGGATCCGCAGAAGGTAGCTATCGCGACGTCTCAACCGGTAGAAAATCAGCGATGCGATGCCAAGATCCGCCAATGCATTGCCCCACCAGGCCCAAAGACAACTGTCGTGCAGAACGTTAAAAACAAACACCTGCACAGAAAGTATAGAGAGACAGACGGAAACGGAGTGCCGAATCTCCGGGACCAATCTGGTGAGGGCGTGCGCGAACAGAATGCCGCTCAGGAAGACAAACGGCCAATAATCCGCGCCGCTACACGCTGCCTCTGGTGCGTTTAAATCCACAACCCTGTTAGGGCTTGCTGGTCTCGTTTCCGTCGGGCCGAGCTCCGGCAGGCAACGCCGGAAGGAAAACATCGTTCCAGTCCTGCCGAAACCGCGGGAACAGCCTTTCCCAGAACAACCTAACCGTTGCGTTGTTTCCGGTCGTGGGGTTGGCCAAAGCCGGCGAATACCAAGAATCTCTCAGCGCCGAAAGAGACGCTACATATCTCATGTATTCAGTCGCCTCGATGTTCAGCACCGTCGCGTTGTCACCCGGCAAGCTGGCCCGAAAAACTGGATCTGCCAGGAGGGTGAGCTGGGCGTCGATTGCACCCCACAGGTAGCAAAGCCTTCGTGACAAGTAGTCGTCGAATCGTGCCGGCTGCAAATCATCATCCGCGAACAGCTCTTCTATTCGCTTGATTCCATTCCCGACGATGCACGCACTTAGCGCAACCTGCCGATGGGTAAGCGCAATAACGTAGTGATCCATTGTGTCTCTCCATGGCGTGTCCGGTTCACGGACAGAATGATATAGAAACAGATAGCATTTTGCTATTGACACAATCGCCGATTGTCAATAGCATTTTGCTATCGTTTGGACACACCAATCCCCTCAAGCAGAACCACCCTAACCGCAAATATGTTGCTTTTGGAATACGAAAAAACCTCTTTTTACGTTCGGTTCGTAGGACATCGACCCGAAACAGGGGCGGCATTCGTCACTTCCTCTACTGCTGGGCTCCGGTGTGTCCGCGCATGAACGCACGTTCGAAGACGCACTACGCCGGGCCAGGGCGGCGCGGATGGTGTGCACCGATGAGCAGGCGTTTCTCCTTCGAACGATCTGGGACGACGCGGTCGAGTCTGGCCGCGCGCAGGAGGTTGACGATGAATTGGCGCGCTGGATGGCAACGGTTTCGGGAAGGCTTCTGGCCGGGGGTGTGGATGCTGTTCCTGTTCCTGCTGATGGGTGTGGAGCTGCCGATCGAGGAGTGGCTGGCCGATGAGCCGGTGCCTGCCCAGCTTGCGGCCGATGAGTAGGCCTGGGGCTCGCTGGAACCGTCCGGCGGTTTGGTTTTGGGTTGGCTATCTGATCTTCGTGAGCGGGCTTATCGGCTACGCCATGTTTTGCTTGGGTCACGCGTGAATCCCTCATCCCTCCCCTTTCCCGCACGCGTGGCCCTTTCGTGGGCCGGCCGGCTCGGTGTGTCCCGATTGCCGGCCGGCTCGCACCCCTTCTTCCCAACAGGAGCAAACGTTACCCATGAGTAACCCCGATAAGGATCTCACCCCGTTCAGCGAAGTCCTTCGCACGATGAACGCTGGCGCGGTGAACGCAGAAATCACCACCGAACTGGCTGAGCTGGTTCGGCAGGTGAAGGCCCACCGCAAAGGGGGCTCGCTGACGGTGAAATTCGACGTGAAAGCGGACGGGCAAAACGATGACTGGATCGTCGTCACCGCGTCGAAGATCGCCACCACCCTGCCGCAACCCGACCGCCGCGGTCAGGTTTTCTACGGCCGGCACAACGGAGACCTGCTGCGGGATGACCCGGAGCAAGGCTCACTCAAACTGCGGCGCGTCGGTGAAGACGACGTCGACACCGAAACCGGAGAGGTAGTCACATGAGAGACGAGGAACGCCGCCAAGGCCCCACCACCGAAGCCAGCAGCATCGCCGAGCTTGCGCGCGAGGCGAAACTGCAAACGCACGTAATACCGGACCGCAACAACCACTGCATTACGTTGCCGCCGGGCTGGCACCTCGAAGAGATTACGCACATGGAGGTGCCGCGAACGGTAGCCAGGGATACACGCCTTGGCGACACCGCCAGTTTCATCGCCTACTGCAGAAAGTGGTCGGACTCGCTGTCTGAGTTCTATGCCGACCCGCACGAACGCGTCGTCGAATGCATCATCGACGCAGACACCAAGGAATTCCCTTCCTACCAGGACCACAAGGTCCGTTTCCCTCTGTCCTACTCGCGCGAGTTCATGGCGTGGCTGGCGCTCGACGGCCGTTACGTCGATCAGCTGGAGCTGGCGGAGCACCTCGAAGATCGGCACCGGGACGTTGTCGTTCCTGACGACGATCCGACGGCTCCGAGCGGGCTCGATATGTTCCAGATCGCCCGGGAGTTCCGGCTGGTCCGAAACTCCACTTTTGGCCAGGCGCACGACCTCACGACCGGCGAAGCCACGTTCGAATTTGAAACGCGGAACGACCAGAAAAAGTCCGTGGATTTCCCCGAGCACTTCTACCTGGGCTTGCCGATCTTTCGCGGTGGACAGCCCTACCAGCTCAAGGTGCGCGCCCGCTACCGCGTGAACGACAGCAAGCTCGTGCTGGGTTATCAGATCGTGGACAAAGACGCTGCGATTGAAGAGGCGTTCAATCTGGAGCTCGAAACCATCAAGGCCACGTTCAGCGACCACACCATCTTCATGCGTTCGGCAGACAAAAGCCGCTGAACCATGGCCGCGACGCTCAAGATCACCGAAGAACATCTGCCAGGGCGAGCCCGGCCGGTGTTCTCCATCTACTCGGATCGGCGCTGGATCGCGACCTTTCCGAAAGAGAGCGCCGCCAATGCCTACGTGCAGCAGCTGGGCATCGTAAGGCGGCGCATGGTGGGTAGCCGTGGCTGAGAACACGAAGATCGAGTGGGCCGATCACACGTTCAACCCGTGGATGGGATGCACCGAAGTGTCGCCGGCCTGCGACAACTGCTACGCGCGCACGTTGATGCAGGACCGCTTGATGAAAGTGAAATGGGGCGCGGGTCAGCAGCGGATTCAAACCGGCCCGGCTTCCTGGCGGAAGCCCCGGGTTTGGAACAACAGCGCGGCGCAGACGGGAGAACGGCCGCGCGTATTCTGCGCTTCGCTCGCCGACGTCTTCGACGCCGAAGTGCCCGACGCGTGGCGCTTCGAGCTGTTCGATCTGATCGCGGCGACACCACATCTGGACTGGCTGCTTCTGACGAAGCGGCCGCAGGTTGCGAAAAACTGGTTCAACAAGGTTATGCCGATCACGAAAGAGTTTCGTCATCGGCCGTTCCCGGAGTGGCCCAACGTCTGGTTGGGCACCACCGTGGAAAACCAGCAAACAGCCGAAGCGCGTATCCACCACCTACTCACCACCGCGAACGTAGCAAAACGGTTTCTGTCCATGGAACCGCTTCTCGAAGAAATCGATCTGACGCCCTGGCTGTGGGGACGCTCGTTTGATCCGTGCATCGGATGCGCCGGCAACTCAGATCCTGATTGCGAATGCGCTGCGTTCCCGCGCGCGGACGTGGCGGTCGAGCTGGATCTGCCGGACGTCGTCGGGATCGACTGGATTATCGTCGGCGGCGAACACGCACCGCGCGACAAGCTGCGCCCCATGGAACCGGCGTGGGCACAGTCCCTGCTCGACCAGGTGATGCAGATCGGCGGGTTCGGCACCCGGCCGCTGTTCTTTATGAAGCAGGTGAGCGGCACGTGGAAAGGCGAGCTGCAGGACATACCAGAGGAATTGCTGATTCGGGAGATACCGGAGTGAAAGAACGCCCCATCCTGTTCCGCGCCCCCATGGTGAACGCCATTCTTGAGGGGCGGAAGACGCAGACGCGGCGGGTGTTGGACTGGCCAACGCTCCATGATTCCGTTTGCTTGGACTTCGAACACGACCAGGTGATTGGTGAGTTGGGCGAGCACGGCGAAGTGCTTGACGTGAAGATGCGCTATCGCCCAGGTGACAGACTCTGGGTGCGCGAGACGTGGCGTCAGTGCATCCGACCGCACCCAACCAGACGGTCGGCGGGCGCAGAAGGCATTCTTTACCGGGCTGACGATTCGTTCCGAGTGCAACGCGCTCCAGGCGGCTATGACAAGGGATATGGCGGACGCTGGAAACCCTCTATTCACATGCCCCGTTGGGCGAGCAGGATCACGCTAGAAGTCACGGACGTGCGCGTGGAGCGGTTGCAGGACATCAGCGAGGACGATTGCGACGCTGAAGGTGTTGATCGATCACACGGCGGAGGTGAGTGGGGCGAGGAGTCGCTGATCGAAGACTTCATGAGCCTCTGGAATTCCATCAACGGCCCTGACGCATGGGAAGCAGACCCCTGGGTGTGGGTTGTTGGCTTCGAGCGGTTGAGCGGGGGTGTGTCATGACTGAGGTCAATCAGTACAGGATTTGGCGCGTAGCATGATCCACTACCACGGCCTACCGATTACCGGCGAAGGAACACCAGTGCTTGCGATGCAAGGCAAGCACTGCATGGTGTCGTTCGCTCATCCGAGCCAGTTGGAAATCGCAGCGGAACTCTGCCAATCGTTCGCGCTAGATAACGGTGCCTTTTCGGCATGGAAGCAGGGAAAACGAATTGATCTCGGCGCATTTTACGAGTGGGCTCACCTATGGGCCAGGCATCCTGGGTGCGACTGGATCCTTGCGCCCGACGTGATTGACGGCACCGAGCAGCAAAATGATGACTTGTTGCTGCCCTACTCGGATTCCCCTCACTTGTTTGTTCCCGTATGGCACTTACATGAATCGGTGGAACGTCTCAGCACGCTGATAGTCAATTTTCCCCGTGTCGCCATAGGAAGTTCAGGCGAGTACGCGCAAGTGGGCACGGCGGCTTGGTGGAACCGGATGGCACAAGCCATGGAAGTTGCCACGGACGACGACGGCAGGCCGTTTTGCAAATTGCATGGCTTGCGAATGCTTGATCCGACAGTTTTTTCGCATTTCCCGTTCTCGTCAGCAGATTCAACAAACGTAGCGCGCAATGTAGGAATCGACAGTGCATGGAAGGGCCCATACGCACCCCGTTCCCGTTCAATGCGCGCACAGATCATGATGGAGCGAATCGAGGCCCACGCCTCTGCTTGTCGGTGGAGTTCTTCGGCGGGGAAGAACTATGAACTGTTCGGATAGAGGAGCGGCGATGACTGAGGTAGAGCTACCTGATGTAGAGCATTGCGTATTCTTTGAGGGCCAATGGATTGCCCCCGACTGGATAGGCAGCGAAGAAACACAAAAGCCAGATTTCAACCCCAATGGTTACACACCGGCAATGGTCCAGGGGATTGTCCGTCTTTTTTCGCGTGAGCACGTTCGTCGCATTGCCCCTGACCAGGAGCAGTTAATGACTGACAGACTTGCAAAGACTACATGCCCGTGCGCTCAGGTGCTGACGAGGAGAATGGGAAATGAGTGACTTTACGTTTCGCGAACTGTCCGAGACCAATCGGGCTCGCGCCGAAGAGTGGCACCAGGACGGGCTCGAAGAGTGGAGCCCCAACGATTGGGCAACCGCCATGGGTGGCGAGGTTGGCGAGATCGGGCTCGCGATCGACGACTTCCTACTCGCGCTCATGGCGGAAGCAAACCGCACCGCAGCGCACTACGGGCGCGCGCTCGATATGTGCAAGAAGCTCCGGCGGATGACGCACAACATCGACAGCAACAACAACCCGCCGTCGATCGACGCCGCGATCGCTGCGATCGGTGACGAGGTAGCGGACGGCTTTCTCTATTCGGATCTGCTGTTGCAGCGCCTTGGACTTGATACCGGCGCGGTCATCGCGCGGAAATTCAACGCGATCAGCGAGCGCGAGAATCTACCGCAGCGCCTTCCCGAAGGCTGAAGCACCAAACCTGCAAACGATGATCCCCGAAGCCTACACCCCCGAAGAAGTTGCGGACGCCCTGCGAATCTCGCCGGCAACCGTGCGGGAGTATGCTCGGGCTGGTTTGATCCGGGGCACCAAGGTCGGCAACCTATGGCGCTTCACCGCGAAAGCAATCGGCGACTACTTGGAAGGTGGCGAATGTCCCTCAGAAGAAAACCCAACGGAATCTACTTCGCCGACGTCTACGGACGATCTGGCAGGCGGGTACGAAAATCTAGTGGTACTCGGGACGAGGCGGCGGCGAAGGAGTGGTACGCCAAGCTCCTAAACGATCTGTGGCGGCAGAAATCACTCGATGAGAAGCCGCGGCGGAAATGGGACGAAGCGGTCGCCAACTACATGATGCAGAAAGCCGGCACCGCCTCCGAAGATCAGAACATCACCCGCATTGCCACGCTGCACCCCTTCCTGGGTGGCCAGTATCTCGCGGACATCGACCGGGAACGGCTGACCCTCATCAAGCATTCGCTGGGCGAGACGATGAAGGCGAGCACCGTGAATCGGTACCTGTCCTTCATATCCGCGGTTCTGCACCACGCATGCAACGAGCTGGGCTGGCTCGACGCTGTGCCGAAGATCAAGAAGGCGGAAGAGACGCCCACCAAGGTTGAGTTTCTCACGCCCGAAGAGGTGGACAACCTGGTCGCGGAGCTCGGCAGCAAGCCGCGCACCGCCCACCTGGTGCCGTTCGTGATCTTCGCGATCGCCACGGGCCTGCGCATGCGCAACGTCACACACCTGCGCTGGTCTCAGATCGATATGCCTCGCCGCACGATGTGGGTGGACGCGCCAGACGCCAAGGCGCGCCGCTCAATCTCAGTCCCGCTCACGGACGACGCGTGTGCGGTCATACGCGCGCAGATGGGCAAGCACAGCGAGTACGTCTTCACCTTCCGGGGAAAACCGTACGACCGCGTGAACGGGCGCACGCTGCGCTCAGCGGCGAAACGGTGCGGGATCGAGAAGCACCTGCACCCGCACCTGTTCCGTCACACCTTCGCGTCCTGGCACATCATGAGCGGCACCAGCGTGCTCGAGCTGATGCGGCTGGGTGGCTGGGCGAAGGTGGATAGCGTGCTGATCTATGCCCACCTTTCGAGCGAACACCTGCGTTCGGCGGCGGAGAACCGGGCACAAATTAGGCACACTTTCGAAACGGCATTGCACGAGGCTGGCATCAATGCGCGTAAGTAACTGTTTTGAAAGGGAGTTTGGAGCGGGAAACGAGATTCGAACTCGCGACCCCAACCTTGGCAAGGTTGTGCTCTACCAACTGAGCTATTCCCGCTTACAGGCACTCCATCGGACATTTCCGACGGGGACGCGAATTTTAATGGAGTGTCGGCGAGAGTCAAACACCTGTGCCGCACTTGTGGCGTTTCCAACGCGATTGACGCCAGCCAGTGCCAGTCTGACCATACTCCCGGAGACACAACGCAGGCGCACATCGCCATGAGCAACGGCCCCTACGACCTGAGCAGACAACCCATCCATCTCGGCGACGATCAACTGGCTTTTGCCCTGGAGGATTTTGCCTTCGACAGCCCTTCCTTCGAAGACT
This sequence comes from uncultured Pseudomonadales bacterium, assembly GCA_964651595.1. Taxonomy (GTDB): domain Bacteria; phylum Pseudomonadota; class Gammaproteobacteria; order Pseudomonadales; family Azotimanducaceae; genus UBA4421. The sequence goes on from CAZYYJ010000003.1 coordinate 148,697, forward strand.
ACGTTGAGCAGCACACCGACGAAGCCAGGCCGGGACGTCTAATGATGATAGAAACCAGTCCGGCAAGCTGGTCAACCTGGGAGTGTCACCCCCACGGAGCTGAAATCGTGCACGTGCTGGAGGGGCGCGGCACGTTCTTCCAGCAGAACGACGATGGCACCGCCAACGCCATGGCCTTCGAACCAGGCACAACGCTCATCAACCCGCCCGGCGTGTGGCACACCGCCGACGTCGACTCCCCCATGCGGGCAATCTACATCACCCCGTGCATCGGCACGTCACACAAACCACGCAGCTAAGCGTCGGGCGCAAGCAACCCGGCATCGTTGTCGCCCGCCACCGCCGACGCGTCCCGCTGGTCCGGCGCGCCGATCCCACCACCACCGGGCGTCTGCAGGGTCAGGCGTGCGCCCTCGGCGATACGGTCACGGCCCTTTCCGGGAAGAGCCACCGCCTCGCCCGCAGCGGTGACCAGCACGGCACCCGGGGTGCCGTCGCAACCGCCGTCCCGCCCCCTGGCCGGATGCGCGATGCGATCGAACATCTTGGAAATCACGAAAGCGCGACCGCGGCGGTGCGCAATCTCGATGGTCTGTCCCAGGCCTCCGCGATGGCGCCCCGCGCCCCCTGACCCGGGCGCGTATTCCTTGCGCCAGAACACCAGCGGCGAAGTCACTTCGTTCACTTCGGTCGACGTCGTGCGCACGCCCGAAGGAAACGCGGTCGTCGATAACCCGTCTTTGGTGGCCCGCGCGCCGGTGCCACCGTTGAAAATGGGATTGATCACAAACTCGTTCTGCGTACCCGCATCGCTCACATCGTGCATGAACACAGGATTCCAGATGCAGGAGGCGCCCTCCGCAGGCACCGCGTCGGGCAGCACCTGGTGCAGGCAGCCCAGCACCACGTCGGGCAGCATCTGCCCGATGGAGTGACGGGCAGATACGGCGCGCGGAAAAGGCGCGTTGAGAATGCTGTCAGCCGGCGCCGAGACGGTCACCGCAGCCAGCGATCCTGCATTGTTGGGCACATCGTTCCCCACCACGCATCGCACCCCGAAGGTCGCGTACGCGGCGGTGTAGGCAAGCGGTACGTTGATGCCCTTCGGCGAAACACCGCTGGTTCCCGTAAAGTCGACGGCAATACGCTCGTCGTGGACGCTCACCTCTGCCGCCAGCGTCACCGGCGTATCGTAGCCGTCCACGGTCATCGAATACTGATAAGCGCCGTTCGGCAGCGCTGCGATGCAGGCACGCATGGCATCGGCAGAGCGTTCGAGAATCACCGCGCCCACGCTGTCGAGCGCTTCGAGGCCGAGATCGTCCAGCATAGCCAGAAGTTGCGCAGCGCCCGCGTCGTTGCAGGCTGTGAGTGAATAGAGGTCTCCTTCCGCCACCAGGGGATCGCGCACGTTGGCTTTCAGCAGTTCGAGCAGCGCCTCGTTACGGGCCCCTGCCCGGAACAGATGCGCGATGGGGACACGAATCCCCTCCTCGAAGAGATCGTTGGCATCGGGACCGAAGCCGCGCCCGCCCACATCAGCGATGTGACTCGTGGAGGCAAACAGGGCCACGCACACATCCTGTCGATACACGGGGGTCACCACCGTGAAGTCGTTGAGATGACCGGTGCCGTCCCAGGGATCGTTTGTCATCAGCACATCGCCGGGCACCCAGTCCGCCAGCGGGTAGCGAGCCAGGAACTTACCTACGGCCTCGGCCATGGAATTCACATGCCCGGGCGTACCGGTAACGGCCTGCGCCAGCATGCGACCCTGCGTGTCGAACACCCCCGCCGACAAATCACCGGCTTCACGTACCACTGTGGAGAACGCGGTGCGCATGAGCACCTGGGCCTGCTCTTCCACAATGGCCAGCAGCCGGTTCCACGCCAGCTGCACCGTCAGCTCGTCCAGAACCTCAGTCATCGTCGCTCTCCAGCAGCAGCGCGCCGTCCTCGAGCCGTCGCACGTTCATGCCTCCCGGCACAATCACGGTGGTCTGCGCCTCCACCACCAGCACCGGTCCGGGTATCGCTTCGGTGAGCGTGTCGCGCAGGCGTACCGCAATGTCTTCACGGCCGACGCCGTCGTAGTGGCTGATCGTTGCCCCGGCCTGCAGGGGCTCGCTGTGGGCGGCGAGCCTCAGGGCGCCAGCGGCCGGCTGAGGGGCTGTAAGGGCCAGCGTCCAGCTCAACACCTCCACCGCCATGCCGGGAATGATGCGTCCGTAAAGGTCCGCGTAAGCGTGTTCGAAGCGTTCCCGCATCAGCGCCCGCAGAGCTGCCTCGTCGTCAGCCAGGGCCCCGCCCGGAACGGCCACGGCAATTTCATAACCCTGGCCGGCATAGCGCATGTAGGCATGGACGGCTTCTTCGCGCTTACCGGTGCCGGTCGCGCCATCCAGCACCGCACCAGCCTCCTCGCGCATGGCAGCCAGCAAAGCCACAACGTCGGCAGCCAGCAGCGCTTCCAGCCGCGCATACAGGCTGCGCACAACCTCGAAGCTCACGGGCGCGAGCAGAAACCCCAGCGCGCTGCCTACGCCAGCGCCCGCCGGCACGAGAATAGAATCGATATGCAGCTTGCGCGCCAGACCGGCAGCGTGCAGCGGAGCTGCGCCGCCGAAAGCGATGAGGCTTCGCGAAGGCAGTTCGCGGCCCCACTCCGCCGCATGCGCACGGGCAGCCGAGGCCATGTTCTCCTCGACAATCTCGGCAATGGTGAACGCAGCGTTGTCGATACTCTGCGCGAGTGGCGCCGCCACCGCATCCGCCACGGCCCCGCCAGCCCTGGCAGCATCCAGCCTGAGCTTGCCGCCGGCAAAACAATTCGGATCGAGCTTGCCCAGCACCACGTCCGCATCGGTTACCGTGGCCGCCGAACCGCCCCGGTCGTAGCATGCGGGTCCGGGTTCGGAGCCTGCACTCTCCGGACCCACCTGCACGCGCTTCAGCCCGTCCACATGTGCCACAGAGCCGCCCCCGGCACCAATCTCCACCATCTCAATAACAGGTATGCGTACGGGAAGCCCGCTGCCTTTCTTGAAGCGGTAACTGCGATCCACCTCGAACGCGCGGGAATGCAGCGGCTGGCCGCCATCGATGAGACAGATTTTGGCGGTGGTGCCGCCCATGTCGAAAGACAACACTTCGTCGAGGCCATGCCGCGCCGCCAGCGCCGCAGCCAGGATGGCGCCACCCGCCGGACCCGATTCCACCAGCCGGATGGGGAACGCGGCGGCCGTTTCCAGCGTGGTGAGACCACCGCCCGAAGTCATGAGCAGCACGTCGCTCGCAATCCCCAGACGCTTGAGCTCCTGGCTCAAACTGGCCAGATAGGAGGCCATCAGAGGCTTCACGTAGGCGTTGGCCACGGTCGTGGAGATCCGCTCGTACTCGCGGATCTCAGGACATACCGCGGAAGACAGGGTGACGCTGAGCTGCGGGTATCGCTCCGCAATGAGCGCACCCACACGCTGCTCGTGACCGGGGTTCACGTAGCTGTGCAGAAAACCAACGGCAATTGACGTCGCCCCTTCTTCCACCAGATGCTCCAGGGCTTGGAGCACCGCACTTTCATCCAGGGGCGCCAGCACCTCGCCATCGGCAGCAAGACGCTCGGGAATGCCGACACGCCAGCGCCGGTTTACCAGTGGAGCCGGCCGATCGATGTTCACGTCGTACTGCTCGAAGCGGTTTTCGAACGCCATCTCCAGCACGTCCCGGTGCCCGGCGGTGGTCAGCAGTGCTGTGGCTGCCCCCCGCCGCTCAATGAGCGCGTTGGTGGCCAGCGTGGTACCGTGCAGCACCAGCTCCACAGCGCCGGGGGCAACGTCTGCCTGCGCCAGCACCTGCGCAATCCCCTGCATGACGCCGTTGGCCGGGTCGTCGTACGTGGTGAGCACCTTCGTGGTGGTGAGCTCATCGCCCCGCTGCAACACCACGTCCGTGAACGTTCCGCCAATGTCGACTGCCAGACGTACGCTCACCGTCCGGGCTCCGTAGATGGAACATCATCCACATCCGCAGTCTCTTCGCCCGTGCTCGCCACCGCGGGCTCAAACTGTGTGGCCCACAAGCTCGAAGTAGCCCCCATCAGCAGCACCACGGTCAGCATCCCCACGCCACAGATCACTATGGCCAGCTGGGGGCCGTAAAGCTCTGCGAGGTAGCCGCAGAACAGCGTTCCGAGCGGGCCTGCGCCCATGAACGAAAAGGCGTGAAAGCTCATGACGCGCGCGCGTTGCTCGGGCGGCGCCAGTTCCTGCATCAACGTGCGCGACATGGGAATGGCGAGGCCACCACACAACCCCCAGCAGAACACCGCCAGAACGAAGAGCGGAAAATTGGTCATCAACCCGGCACTGCCAAGCACCACTGCACCAATGCCCTGCGACAGCAACAGCGCCCGCCCGGGCCGCCGCACATAACCGAGCCGCAGCATCACAACTATGGTAGAGACCAGGCCCAGGGCGTTGAACGCGTTCAGCACGGCAAGGTCGCCGGAAGACCCGTCAAACACCTCCCGAATCACCAGTGGAAAGCACACCACAAACGAACCCATGAAAAAGCACGCCATGGCCACGTTCTGCAGCACCACCAGGCGCATGACGCTGGAACCGAGCGTGGTACGCGCGCCCTCCACAACCCCGGCCAGCACCGAGCGATGCGCGGCTGGATCCCGCACAACCACACCGCTGCGCACGATGAGCGCAAAACCGAGCACGCCCACCAGCAACACCACGCTCTGCAGCGCGAGCATGACACCAACGCCCACAGCATCGGCAAAGCCTGCAACAAAGTAGCCAACAATCTGGAAGCCGAACTGGAACAGACTGGTCAGCATCACTGTGCGCTGCACGCGGCCTTCAGCCACATGATTCAGAAGCCCGTCGCGAGCGGGCGTGACAAACGCCTGGGCTATCCCCATGAGCACGGCGTACACCACCATCACCCCGAAGCTCAGCCAGCCGAGCCAGGCGGCGGCAAACAGCAGCCACGGTGTAAACGCGGCGAAACTCTGCGCCAGCATGGCCTGCCGGTCCGGACCAATGCGATCAGCCAGCGAACCCGCCACCAGAATGAACAGCATGCCGGGAATGAGCAGCGCCGTCTGCGCCCACCCCACCAGCTCGGCGGGTTCCCGCAGCACGATGGTGACGAGCCATGCAAACACCACAGCCTGCATGCCAAAAGCCATGAACCAGGCCGCGGTGGCCATGAGATATAAGCGCTGCGGATGCATGGGGTTCAGCGGGGCGTAGGTGTACGGCCGGCGAGGATATCTGCAAACCACGCGGCGTCGATGTTGCCGCCACTGAGGATCACGGCCGCTTTGCGGCCGCGCAACGACGCCTTTTCCGCGATCAGCGCAGCAGTGGCAGCGGCACCGGCGCCTTCTGCCACGTTGTGCGTCGCGCGATACAGCAGCCGCGTGGCGTCAGCAACTTCGTCGTCGGTCACCCGCACCACGCGCGCGAGCCCTTTCGAGAGGTAGGCAAAGGCATCCGGATCGGGCGTGCGCGTAGCAACGCCGTCTGCATAGGTGTTTGCGGCGTTGGTGGAAACGATACGGCCGGCTTCCAACGACAACGCAAAGGAGTCCGCTTCGGTCGACACCACCCCGACAATCTCGGTGGTTACCCCAAGAAGGTCGCGCACGGCCACCAGCCCCGACGCCCCGGAGCCCTGACCGATGGGCACATAAATGACGTCAAGCTCCGCTACGGCCGTCATCAGCTCGTAGCCATACGTCGCCACACCCCGTACCAGGTGCTCGTGAAACGACGGCACGCCATGGCCACCATCGCGGGCCACATGTGCCATGGCCGCTTCGCGGGCCGCGTCGAAGTCGTCCCCCGCCACATGCAGCGTCGCGCCCCACGCGCGCATGGCCGCGTTCTTCTCCACCGAGTTGCCTTCGGGCACGTACACGTGCGCCGTCCGGCCATAGAGGCGCGCGGCAAAGGGAATCGACTGGCCATGGTTGCCACGGGTGGCCGTGACAATTTCGCGCGTGTCCCCGCTGCGATGCATCTCGTCGAGGTACACGAGGCCGCCGCGTACCTTGAACGCCCCGATGGGCGTGTGATTCTCGTGTTTCACCCACACTTCGCAGCCAACCGCCTCGCACAGTACCGGCCAGCACAGTTCGGGGGTGGGTTTGACGTGCCGGTACACCAGCGCCTGACAGCGCTCGACATCTTCCTGCGTGAGCACTAGGCCTCCATGAGTCGCTGGCGCACAGCCATCATGAAAGCATCCGGTCCGCACCGCTCGATGTTGTTCATGTCCTGAGCCCCCCGACAAACGCGCGACCCGCCATTGTAGTCGGTTCTCCAACAACCACAAAGGATCGGGGCCCGCGAAGGATGTGCGGTGGTCAGGAGGCGCCGATGAGTATCAGAGATACCTGCTGCACGAGGAGACGGAACGCGGCCAGCGCGGTTGCTTCATCCACGGCCGCATCCGCGGTTCTTTCCGCGTAAAGACAACCGGCAGAGCGGCCCGCGGCAAGCACCGGCGCCAGAAGGTACGCGCCGCCGTTATGCCACGGACTCATCACCGGCGCCGTGGCGCTGAGCACCTCTTTCACCTGCAACGCGTCCGCAAAGAGACCCTCCTGCGCAGAGCGCGGCATACCCTGAAGGCGGTCTGCATCCGCACCCACTGCGTATTTCACGGCCATCTGCTTCCGGTCCTGCGTGAGCAGCAGGAAGTAGACTGTGTGCGCGTCGGTAGCATCCGCAATGCCAGCCAGAACCAGGCGCATCAGCTCATCGCGTGAGCTGCCGGCTTCAATGCCGGCGGCCACCGCATGCAGGCAGTCCAACTGGCGCTCAGCCGGCGTACGCGCAGGATCAGCGGCGGTATCCGGCACCACCTGCAGCGGTGCCGTTGAGGCAGCTTCAGCCGTCACGGCAACATCCCGGGACTCCGCATTGTCCATCAGCAACGCACCGAAATGCTCGGCAACCGCTGCCACCATCTCCAGGTTGCGGCCAATCTCCTCGGTCAGTTCCTCCGGCGTGAATTCGAAGCGCTCACTGAGATCGGTCAGAACTTCCGCCGCCTGCGTCGATTCGAGGCCATGGGTTTCCACCACCTCGGCAAGCGTGTGCCCGCTGTGCACACAGGCAACGTCCGGAGCATCACGGAAAGCGCGCTTGTGCATCTGCTGGGCCAGTTCTCCCAGGCACCAGTCCTCCGCCAGGGTTGCGCTGAGCTCAGCCAGCGTAAAACCCAGCACTGCCTGCTCCGCGTCGGCGGCAGGCACACCTTGCGCCAGCTGCGCCTCGATGGCGTCCGCTTCGGGGCCAGGGCGACTCCAGAACGCCATCTCCCCCACCTGACGCAGCAGGCTGGCTACGAAGACTTCTTCTGTCTGATCGTCAGCGACGTGGCTGCTGAGGGTGCGGGCATGGGCAGCCGCGTGAAAGCTGCGCGCCATGAAGTGCGACACGTGATCGTGGGGCTGGCCTTTCAGAAGCTCGTCAATCACCGACACCGATACAGCCAGATCGCGCACCGCGTTGAACCCCAGCAGCACCACGGCACCGCTGATGGTATCCACGGGACGACCCTGCAGATTGAACATGGAGCTGTTGGCTATCTGGATGACCCGCGACGCCATGCCGGCATCACGCCCCACCACTTCGGAAAGATCCTGCGCCGAAGACGCCTGGCTGGTAGCAACGCTGGAGATTTCGCGCACGGTACGCGCAAACACGGGCAGGTCGGAACCGTTCAGACGTTCGCGCCAGGCGTCCAGCGCCGGGTTCGCTGTTTTGGATTGGGGGGCTGCCATTCCTTGAGTGTAGCCCCCCGCGGCAGATACGCCGCGCGCCGCGTCAGGTCGTGAGAATGGTAACCCCTGAAAGGCCCGGTGCACCGTACACATGCGTGTAGCCCACCGAAGGATCGTTGGGCACCTGCCGCTGGCCGGCGCCACCGCGCAGCTGCAGCGCAATTTCGTAAACCTGCCGCAGACCGGAGGCGCCGATCGGCTCACCGTTGGCGATACATCCGCCGTCCGTGTTCACCGGCAACTTGCCATCAATCTCGGTCCAGCCATTGGCCAGCCACTCTTCCTGCTCACCGTCCTTGCAGAAGCCGTTCTCGGACATGTGCATGATCTCAGCGCCCGACTCGGTATCCTGCAGCTGCGCTACCTGCACGTCTTCCGGCCCGACACCCGCCATCTCGAACGCCGCTTGAGAGGCTTTCACCGTGGGTGCGTCGGCTCTCTCCAGCGCCTGGTTCTGGGAAAACACCTCGAACGAGCCGAAATTGCGGGTCTTCACCACGGCGGCTTTCAGGAATACCGGCTTGGAGGTGTATTTGTGCGCCTGATCGGCCCGGCACATGATCATGGCGCAGCCCCCTTCGGCCGGCGAGCAGAACATGTACTTGCGCAGCGGGTGGCACACCATCTGCGAGTTGGCCACGTCGTCGAAGGTGAACGCTTCGCGGCGCCACGCGTTGGGATTCATAGCGCCGTTCTTGAAGTTTTTCACCGCCACCCGGGTCAGCGTATCTTCACTGATGCCGTAGTCGTGCATGTAGCGCTGGATTTTCATGCCGAAAAACTGCGGCGTCAGGGCCATGCCGATGTCGCCGTACCATTTGCCAAGCCCGCTGCCTTCCGGGTCCACCGTGAAAGCGCCACGCGGATGCTTGTCGAAACCCACGGCCACACCGATGTCGAACATGCCCGATTTGATGGCCATGTAGGCCGACTGCAGCGCGCTGCCGCCCGTGGCGCAGCCGTTGGATACATTGATGAACTGCAGGCCCGTCAACCCCAGCTTCGACACCATCGTGTCCGGCTTCTCCGCCGCACCGGTGCCGCCATAGGCGAACTGCATGTCCGACCACTCCAGGCCACAATCCTCGAGGGCCTCCCGCGCGGCGTGAACGCCCTGCTCCAGACCCGTCACACCGTCCGTGCGACCGAAGGGATGAATGCCGATACCAATAATTGCTACGTCCACGCGTGTCTCCTCGCAGTGTCGATGATGGCTAAAGTTCGTCTACAGGCGTGAAGAAGTACGCCACCACGTCCTTCCCGTCACGCTCGATGTATTTCTCCACGACCAGCTCCATGTCCATACCTACTTCCAGGCGGCTCACGTCGCGGGTTTTGATGCGCGTCTGCACACGCGTCTGATCAGGCAGCTCCACATAACCCACGCCGAATGGCTGAAAGGTCTCGGGCGTCTCCGGTCCTTCGTAGGGAGGGCGGTTGGGCAGAAAGCACTGCAGCGTAAAGGTCCACAGCTTGCCGCGGCGTTCGAGCTCGATGTTTGTGGTGTCCGTGGCAGAGCACGCAGGACAGCTCGACTGCGCGGGGAACGTGACCACGCCGCAGTTGTTGCACTTCGAGCCGATGAGCCGCGGGTCGTTCGACGGCCAGGTGAAAAGGCCCTCTGCAATGGGTACCTGATCGGCGACGCTCGTCGACATGCGCTACTCCCCTCCCGGATGTGTGCCGGCCTGGCGGCCGGAAAAAGTGAATCGTGATCCAGAAACGATTTATACCCCAAAGGTCTCGAAAGCCCAAGGGGAAGCCGTGCGTCAGACCGCTGCCGCGGCCACAGAAACCGTGCACAGATCTCTCTTTCCGGGGCCGTGTCGCGCTACAGTGACGCCCCTACCCGTTGGTTGTCGAGGTGCCCATGACGGATGCACTGATCGGCTTGGGGGTGATGATCTCGCCCTTCGTCATCGGCTGGCCCCTGGTACAGGGCTTTTTCGTGTCCATCCACCTGGCGCGGCACGGCGCCCGAGGCCTCGCGGCCCGCAGCGCGTTGACCACGCTCGGCTGGCTGCTGCTGAGTATCGTGACGGCTGCGTTCTTTTTCGTGACAGCCATGGCGCACTGCTGTCGTACGCAGGTCACCATCACCCTGCTGGCCACCATGGGTGTGTTTCTCGCCGTGGCCATTCTGGTTTCGCGCTGGCAGGCACGCTGGTTCAACGCAACCAGGCTCGAGCGCTAGGGTTCTCGCAGCACGGCCACCACTTCGGGCGGCAGCACGGGCAGCCGGAACGTCGCAAGATAATCAAGACCGGTCAGCCTGGCGCGCACCTCCAGCTCCCAGTGCACCCCTGTGCCGGTGCGACCGAGCATGCCGGGCGGTATAGAGGCTGGCAGCTCGAGCTCGACGGGCACGGCCAGCGCCACCAGATTTCGCGACGAGCCGGTACCCGCCTCGCGCCGTTCCGTTTCCCAGAGCACGTCGCTGTGCAGCTCGGTGCGACGGTCTGACGGGTCGCCCGGCCGCGTTCTGGTGGTTTCATAGACATTGATGCAGCGCACGTGCACCTGAAAATCGTCCTTCGGCCGCATCGTCTGAGGCACGCCGGTGTGCACACGCCCCCGCAACCACTCGCCGGGGGCCACCGGGGTGACAGCAAGCTCACACACCGACTCACCGAACTTGCGCCGCAGCAGCCAGCCTCGCACCAGCGCAACGGTCAGCATGATGGCCATGCCAGCCGCACCGATCAGCACCAGCCAGGCGATGTCTCCCCAGAGTGCCGCAGCCCCGCCCGCCACGGCCGCAAAGAGCCAGAACGCAACCACCGCAGCCTTCAGCATGCCGCGCATCCGCTGGCTTCGTTCCTGCACCAGGCCGGCGGCCCAGTCCTCCTGTGCGGCCCATTCCCCACGCAGGTGGTCACGGCGGATCTGATCCACCTCCGCGGCGGTGGCATCTTCGTCCACATAGGCAATGGTGGCAGAGGTTGCTTCCCGGGCGCCTGTGGCTACGGTTTGGGCGCTGAGCACAACCGCTTTCTTACCAGCGGGGGTTGAGAAGAGCTTTTTGACGCCGTAGCCCGCACCGCCGAAGACAAGACCGAACAGCACCAGAAAGAACCCCGCGGGGTCATCGATGGCAAGGACCAGCCCTCCCAGCACCATGAGCCCACCGGCGCTGATGAAGATCCAGCCGGCCACGTTGACCAGTTGCTGGGCTTGTGCAAATCGATCTTCGGCCATGCAGTGCAGCTTACGCCGATCGTCGAAACGTGTCTGTCAGGCGGTTGCGGACTCGCGCAGCTCAGCCTGAATGTCACGCACGCGTTCCCGGTTGAGACGGTAACCACGCAGACACAGCACACCGGGCAGCGCGACGAGCGACGTGAACGGTCCTGCCCACAGGGCCAGTTGCAGCAGCGTCTGCTGCGGAATCTCCCCCACCGATGCCGCCCCCGCCGGCCAGCCGATGGCTTCCAGAAGCACGCCGGCGATAAACGTGCCCATGGCGGCCGAGCACTTGTTGGCAAACGAGGAGGCACCGAAGTAGACACCCTCCTGCCGCCGTCCCGTGGCCAGCTCGTTTTCGTCCGCTATATCCGCCATGCCCGTGCCCAGGCCTACCAGCACCTGGGCGACACAAGCGCCGGCACCGGTGAGCATGGCAGCCAGCAGCCCCACGAGGGCCCAGGACCCGTTGGGTGGGGTCCAACCAGCCAGAAACAGCATCACCGGAAGCGCATGGAACACCATCCACACCACGCCGCCCGCGATCATGGCGTTGCGCTTCTCGAGCCACACGAAGAGGCGCCCGGCAATCACATAGCCGATCATGCTGCCAAGCGGCAGCAGCAGAAGCACGGCGAGGATCTGGTAAGGACTCAACTCCCAGAAGTAGGTAAACATGTAGAGACCGATCGAACCGGCAATGCCCACGGCGACGATGATCAGAATGAAGCCGAACATCAGCCAGCGGAACGACGGGTTCTTCATGGCTTCAAAGGTTTCCAGGAACACATCCGCAACGCGAACCCTCGCCTCGTCTGACGTCACCTGCGGAAGGTAAGGAATGCGGCTGCGTGTGCCCCAGGCCGAGATGAAGATGGTCACGGTCATGATGACGCCAAGCGTAATGGCGTACGGCGGGTACGCAGCGGCGTTTTCCTGGCCGTTGGGAAACGCCTCGGTCGGGGCAAAGAAGTAACCAAACCCCAGCGCGTAGACGAGGACATAGCCGATGGCGCCGAAGAAATTGCGAATCGCCACGATACGTGTACGCTCGTCATAGTCCTCGGACATTTCCGCGCCGAGAGCAAGGTGCGGCACGTGATACAGCGTCATCGACGCCCGTGTGAGCACCGTGGCGCCCAGCATCCAGGCGAACATGCCGTACTGTCCCACGCCGTCGACGCTGACCCAGGGGTCGAACAGAAGCACAAACGCGATGCCGAGCGGCACCGCCGAGGCGTACATGAACGGATGACGCCGGCCGCGGGGGCTGTGCCAGCGATCCGAGACGCTGCCGGCAACGGGGTCGGTGACGGCATCGAACACCAGCGCCAGCGCAATGGCCAGCCCGGCCAGGTCTGCATCCAGACCGAGCACGTTGTTGTAGTAGAACAACAGGAAGGTGCCGAAACTGCAGTTTTTCACACCCTCGGCAATCTGGCCGATGGCGTAGTTGATCTTGACTGATCGAGAGAGTGCAGGCGTGTCCAACGTCAGATCGCCTCCGCGTCTTTCAAACGCGCAAACTCGTCCGCGCCCACCCCCAGCAGCTCAGTCAGCACACGCTGCGTTGCTTCGCCGAGTTCCGGCGGGTCGGTGAGCGCTGGCGGGTCCAGGTCCCTAAAGCGCAGCGGAGTCTGCATCTGCGCAATCTCTCCGAAGGTGGCATGCGGCCGCATTTTCAGCGTACCGCGTTCTGCGAGATGGGGGTCGTCGAGTACGTCCTGAAGCTTGTTCACCGGCGCGCAGATCACCCCATGTGCCTGCGCCTTCTCGAAGACGTCCGCCTTGGTGAGCTGTCGGGACCACTGGTTCACGATCTCGTCCAGCTCGTCCATGTTTGCGGATCGGTCAGCAAAGGTTGCAAAGCGCGGGTCTTCCTTAAGGGCCGGCGCATCCATGGCCTGGCACAGCTTGCGCCAGTGGCCCTCACGAATGCAGATAATGGCCACGTGCCCGTCGCTGGTTTCGTACACGTTGTACGGGGCCAGCGCCTTGCCCGGGTGGCGGTTACCGGCCCGTGGCGGCTGCTCGCCGGCGACGTAAAACGAGCCGAGCGCCGTGGCGAGCGTGGGAAACACACAGTCCTGCATGGAAATGTCTACCGTTGCACCCTCGCCAGTCTGCTCACGGGCGTACAGCGCGGAGACGATACCGGCATACAGATGCGTGCCGGCGATGAAATCGGCAAAGGCCGCAGCAGTCTTCAACGGCGGACCACCGTCTTCGCCGGTGATGCTCATCACCCCGGTCATGGCCTGCAGTGTGATGTCCATACCGAGGTATTCACGATATGGACCCGCGGCCGTGCCATAACCGGTGCTGGACGCGTATACCAGCCGCGGATTCACCGCGCGCAACGCCTGTGCCCCCACCCCGTAACGATCCATGGTGCCAGGGCCGAAGTTTTCGAACACCACGTCCACTTCGCCTGCCAGCTTCTTCAGCAGGGCCTGACCGTCCGGCGATTTGATGTTCAATGTGATGCTCTCTTTGTTGGTGTTGAGCATCGCGAAGGGAAAGCTTGCGGTGGACGCGTCACCGCGCGCGCGCAATGTTTCGCCGATGAGCGACTCCACCTTGATCACGCGGGCGCCGGCCTGGGCCAGCAGAAAGCCACAGTAGGGTCCGTTGTAGACCTGGCCGAAGTCCAGCACGGTAACACCGTGCAACGGTTGCTCGCGCATCTTACTCTCTCTCCTCTCCTGCTAGGCACGCGTCGTGCCTCTCGGTAGGCTAACAGCGAACGCTTCAAGAGGGGAGTCGCTGTGCATCAGCAGATACAGAATTGGGTCGACTTGTCGGGCAAAGTGGCTCACGTCACCGGCGGCGCCCGCGGCATCGGCGAGGGTATTGCCACCGCCCTCAGCCTGGCCGGGGCACGCGTGATGCTGAGCGATGTGGACGGGGACAGGGCAGCCGCCACCGCCGAGCGCCTGTCGGCCGACGGCGACGTCCACGGCATGGCACTGGACGTTACCGATGGCGCGGCTGTCACCGCAGCCCTCGCGCACACGGCCGAGACGCTGGGTGGTTTCGACGTCCTCGTGAACAACGCCGGCGTCTACCAGGCCTACGGCGGCCCGGTTCGGGACATCACCGACGAAATGTGGCGCACGCTGTGGTCAGTGAACGTGGACGGCGTGTTCTACTGCTGTCGTGCCGCGGCTGACATCATGATTGGCCAGGGCCGCGGCGGGCGCATCATCAACATCTCGTCCACCCAGGCGGTCACACCCGGCGTGGGTGTCACCTACGACGGCTCCAAGGCCGCCGTCGCACAGATCACCAAGGCGCTGGCCCTGGAACTGGCGCCGCACAACATAAACGTCAACGCGCTGGCACCCGGGCCCACGTGGGTGCAGGGCGGTGAGCCCCCCGCTACGGGCGGCACCCCGCCGGCGCCGACGGGCGATCCCCTCATGGATACCGTGCAGGATCGCATCGCGCGCCTGCCTGCCGGCCACTGGGGCGACCCCATCGAGCAGGGTAAGGCGGCGCTGTTTCTCGCTTCGGATCTGTCTGCGTTCGTCACCGGCATCTATCTGCCTTGCGACGGGGGCTGGCTGACCCTGTGAAGGTGTCAAAGATCCGACTCGCGCAAATTGAGACATCTCACCCGGTCCACCGCAGCGAAATCCATACACTGGTCAGCGAGAGAGAGACCGTTGCCGCGCGCCTGCGCTGCGGCAGCATTGCCAATATCTAGGTGAGACCATGCTGGCTAACGCTTTGCCCAAGTTCGAGGGGCTGGGGAACCTGCGCGCCCGTAAAGACGTGTTTGCGCGGCACTATCAGGTTGATCGAATTCTGCGACGCATGCTCAGCGCCGAGGCACGACCGTTCTCGCGGAGCGCAGTGGCGGAACTTTTTGCGCAGTGGGGCGACCCGTTGAGCCAGGCGGAGGAAAGTTATGTGAGCAGCTGCCTCGCTCACGCCCAGTCAACGTCGGGCCACATCCTGCAATGTGGTACCGGGCTGCTGACTCTGCTGCTGGGCATCGTCTGCGCACGCAACGCGGCAAGCGACCAGCACCTGTGGTGCCTGGTCGACGACCGTCACTGGGCCGGTGTCATGCGCTCCTGGCTGACGCAGTATCAGGTGGCCAACGCCCACGTGGTGCTGAGCCGCCCCCGTATCTTCGAGAACTGCGTGTGGTATGCGCTGGATCCGGCCAAGGTTCCCGACAACTTTTCTCTGGCGCTATGCGACGGCGGCCGCGCCTCAGTAAACGGCGCTGTTGGCCTGCTGGAGCGCATGGGACTGCGCCTGCGCAGCGATTGTGTGATTCTTGCCCGCCACGTCACGCTCGCAAAGGATCAGGCGCTGCTGCAACGCTGGGCGGATCGACGAGGCGTGCACTGCACCCTGGTGGAGAAATCCACGGGCTTTCTGAAGATCGTGCGCGGTGACGGCCGCGGCGCCGACACCGTCAGCCCTGCACTTCCCTGAGGTGCACGGCCTCGTTCAGGGTGATCACTGATCGCTCGCCGCTGCGGGCGCACTGGAAGCGGTTGATGCTGGTGTAGTCGGGGTTGAAGAACATGCGGGCCGGGAAGCCGATCACGTGCGCCGTCCACGCATTGATGACGCCCCCGTGGCACGTGACAGCCACCCGCCGCCCCGGGTTGTCGGCAACCACCTGTTCCAGCGTCGTTACCACGCCTTCCGCAAACGCCGTGAAATTCACGTCAGTGCCACCATTCATCAACGCCTGCCAGCGTTCGTAGTCGATTTCTTTCAGCTTCTCCACAGGCACGTAGGTGTCCGAGTGCCGGTCGAATTCGGCCACACCGTCGCGCACCTCAACCGTCAGACCCTGGGCCCGCGCCAGCGGTTGCGCGGTCTCGTGCGCGCGCGCCATGGGGCTGGAGTAAAGAGCGTCGATCGCTTCGTGCTGCAGCCAGGTAGCCATGCGGTCTGCCTGCGTGCGGCCGATCTCGGACAGGGGTGGATCGGCCGGGGTGCCATCCTCGGTCTGCACATGCATCGGCAGCCCGTGCCGTATCAGCAGTAACTCCACACCTAACCCGCAATGCGATCGAGAATGGGCCGCAGGTATTCTGCAAATGCGACCGGATTTTCCGACATGGGAAAGTGGCCGACACCTTTCATTTCCGCCCAGCTGGAGCCGGGGATGGCGGCATGCGCCGCCTGCCCCAGCTCGCTCGTCCCGCTCCAGTCATATTCGCCGGACAGGATGTGTACACCCACGGCGTTGGTGTCGATCTCGTGTGCCAGGCCGCGCAGGTCGTAGTCCTCGATGTAGTAGTTGAGATCACCCAGGAATGCCGGTGGCCAGCCGCTGGCATAAACGAAGCTCGTTTCCTTGCGATAGGCTTTGGGAGAATTGGGAGCCATCAGGCCATCCATGAGCCGGGCTTTGTATTCGTTGCTCACCTGCGGATGGTAGAGCTCGCCCAGGCTCGAGAGCTCGCCCTCAATTTTCAGCGCCCCTTCCACGGAGATCACCGCCCGGAACACGTCCGCGTGCTTGTGAGCAAGATCCAGCGCCAGCAGCCCGCCCACGCTGCAGCCCATGAAAACGGGTTGCTCGAGGTCGAGCGCCTGCGCCAGCCCCACGGGAATGGCACGGAGAAAATCACCTTTCAGAGCGTACTGATCGGCCCACCAGTCTTTCTGCACGGGTGGCACCGATTTGCCGTGACACGGCAGATCATAGGCTATGAGGCGGAACCGGTCCGTGATTTCCGGCATTTCGAAGAGGTGCCGCCACTGGCTGCCGTGACACCCGGCGGTATGCTGCATCAGCAGCGGGATGCCCTGGCCGGCTTCCTCGAAGTAGATGCGATGATCGTAGCCGCCGAGGTCGAGATGCACGTAGCGGCCCACGGGAGCGTCTATGCGTCCGGCCACCCCTACGTCCCCTTCACGGAGCGGGTAGCTCTGATCAGGCGTCCGCAACAACTCTACCGCCCGCATGACCGCCGCGTAGTACTGAGCGGCCACCACGTTGTCACCATCCCGGCGGATACCGCCGCCGACGCTGGCATTGGCCATGAGGTCGTTGTGAAAGCGCTCGGGCACCGTCGCAAGGAGCTTCTCCCAGACCTCCGCTTCCGCAGAAAACGTGATCACACCCGGCCCGTCCCCGCCGTTCCCGGCCGCTGGTCGCCCGTCCTGCACCGCGAGCGATAACGATCCATCGCCCATGGCGAGCTTGAGCCCGCCGTTCCAGTGCCGCGCCGCGAGCATGAACTCGCCGTCGCTGGCGCAGCGCTCGGCCCATTCGGTTGCGTTCGGTAGCTCCATCGTAAAGTCTCCCGTTGGATGTTGTCAGTTGTTCAGCCCGCGGAGGCGGCAGCGTCGCCTTTCAATTCCCCGGCCAGAAGATCCAGGGTTCCGGGTACCAGCTCCGTGAGTTGCACGCGGCTGATGCCCAGGCTCTCCAGCCCTTCGAGGGCTTCAGCGACCGCCCCTGGATCACCCAGGAACCGGCCCAGATAACCGTCGCCGAGGCCCTGTTTCAAGGCGTCTACCGAACCCCGGGACCCGCTGTCGGTGCCGCAGCCCACAAGGAGAAAGATGCTCATCGGCACGTCTGCGCTGACGTCCCGCACCCGGGCAACCTGCCCGCGCACTTCCTCCTCGGTGACCGTGGCCAGCAGACCGAAATCGAGATGGCCCACTCGTGTCGCCCGCGCGCTTGCTTTCAGCTCCACACGATCCACCAGCGGTGTCACTTCCCTGAGCGCCCGCGGCCCCCCGGCAGATGCGATCAGCGGCGGCGGGCAAGCGGCGACGTCTGCAAGCCGGTTCTCGCCACTGATGTCCACGCGATAGTAGTCGCCGTCGAACCGGCACTGCCCGGTGGCAAGTAACGGACGGACAACCTGCAACGCCTCGACGTAACGGCTGATTCGCTCACCGGGCGGCGGGTAGTGGCCACCCATCGCCTCGATTTCGTCCGCCGCCCAGCCGGCTCCCAGTCCCGCCTCGAAACGCCCGCCGCTCACCGCTGCCAGCGACAGTGACGCCTGGGCAAACTCCACGGGCGAGCGGAACAGGTTGTTCGCAAACGACGTTGTGAGCCGGATACGGCTCGTCGCGCATGCCATCGCTGTGGCCGCCACAAAAACGTGCGGATAGCGCGTGTCGCCCACCCAGAGGTGGTCGCTGGCGCAGATACCGTCCCACCCGCGGGCTTCCATGGCCCGCGCCCAGTCCCCCGGCGCTATGCCGGACGCCGGCGGATAGTTGGGAAAATACTCCATGATCGTGCCTGTTCCCCCCACGAAGAGCGTTCACCCTAGCCCCTTGAGGTGAAAAATAGAACATGTAACAGTCGTGGCCGTTCGGGGAGAAGCAACCATGAAAATCGGCGCGATATTTCCACATCAGGAGATCGGCGACGATCCCGTCGTGCTGCGCGACTGGGCTCAGGCCGTGGAAGATCTCGGCTATTCGCACATTCTCGCCTACGATCACGTCCTGGGCGCGGTGCATGCAGACCGGGAGCCGAAGCTGTGGGGACCCTACACCGAGCACGATGCGTTCCATGAGCCATTTGTGCTGTTCGGCTACTTCGCGGCCGTGACCCGGCGCGTCGAGCTCGCCACCGGGGTGATTATCCTGCCGCAGCGCCAGACCGCACTGGTGGCGAAGCAGGCCGCACAGATCCATCTCCTCAGCGGCGGCCGTCTGCGGCTTGGCGTGGGTACCGGCTGGAACTACGTGGAGTACGACAGCCTCAACGAAGACTTCGCCTCTCGCGGCAAACGCCAGGAAGAACAGGTGGACCTGCTGCGTCAACTCTGGAGCGAACCGGTGCTGGACTACACGGGCAGCTACCACCGCGTAGACCGCGCGGGCTTGAAACCCCTGCCGCGGCAACCAATTCCGATCTGGTTCGGCGGCTTCGCCCCGGTGGCCTTCGACCGGGCAGCCCGTCTGGGTGACGGTTTCATCTTCGGCAGCGGTCAACAGCAGAACCTCGAAGCCTGCGCCGCGTTGAAGGCTGCCCTGGCCAGACATGACAGGGATCCGGCGTCGTTCGGCCTGGAAGCAGCGCTCAACTACCAGAGCGGGCCCGATCAGTGGCGCAACGAAATCGAAGCCTGGCAGCGCGAAGGGGCAACATACGTCTCCATGCGCGCCATGGCACTGCGAGGCCAGGGTGACGGGCTCGCGTCCCCGCAAGCGCACATAGACGCGCTTGCCACCTACTGGGATGCGGTCGGCGACCTGGCATCCTGACGGAGCAAGCCATGACACAAGCACTGCAGCGGGAAGATCTGGAACGCATGGCTCAATCCGTGCGGCGCCGGGAACAGGGCGCGCTGGACCGCACCAACGCCGAGATCGACAGGCTGGGGCTCACCGCCAACGTCGCCGAGCTGGAAAGCTCCGGCTACACCACGCTGCGCGGCGTGCTGACGCCGGCCACCATCGAGCGCGCGCTGGCCGCCATTCTGCGCCGCGCAGAACAGCACGCCGGCCGTCCAATCGACCTCGAAACAGCCAGCGAAGACGATTTCAAGGGCATGACCTATCTGCCCTATCTGCTGTACGAGGACGAGGTATTCGAGGAGATACTGCTGCAGCCCGCACCGCTGGCATTGATGACTTACCTGCTGGGGGAGAGCTGCGTGCTGTCGAGTCTTGGCAGTCACTTCAAGGGACCAGGTGCCGAAGGTGCCCTGCCGCTGCACAGCGACAACGGTAACGGCATGGTGGCGCCCTTTCCGCCCTATTCTCAGGTGGCGAACATCAACTACGCGCTGACCCCCTACAGCCGCGAAGCCGGTGCGCTGGCGCTGGTGCCGGGCAGTCATCACTGGGCCCGCCAGCCGAGCCCTCATGAGATGATGCTGGGCGGCAGCGTGAGCAACCCCAACGCCATCGCCATGGACCTCAATCCTGGAGATGCGGTGATCTGGCACGGCAACACCTGGCATGGCTCCTTTGCGCGCGAGATTCCCGGCGTGCGCGTCAACCTGGCCGTCTACATGGCCCGCCAGTACATCCAGACGCAGGAACAGCACAAAGGGGTGGTGCCCGAAGACGTGCTCGCGCGACACGCAGATGACGATCGCTTCGCCGTGCTGCTGGGTGCCCGGCAGCCTTACGGCTGGCAGAAAGAAGGGCCCGACTACGCGCTGATGGCACGCAACCCGAAAGGCCTGTTCGATTGACCACCGACGACCCTGCCAGCATTCAGATTCCCGGTGGCGAGCCGTTCCCTTACAACGGCAACGAGTTGTACGTGGTGATGCCGCAGATCCGCTTCGTGTCCTACGCGGCTGGCGACAGCGCTGCGGCGCGGCCGAACGACTACCCCGCCCGGGCTCGCCGGCGTTTCATGATTACCGAAGACTGGGAAATCGGCATCCGTCACAAACTTCTCGACGGCACTGAGCTCGTGGGGCGCATATCGATACCGAAAGCAACGAAGTACGTGTTCGATGGCGCCTCCATCCCCGCCCATGCACTGGTGTCGATGTTGTCAGGTGGCGTGCTGCGGCCCCTCGGCGTGGCTTTCATTCCGTCGCTGGTGCACGACTACGCCTATGCGTACGGCGGCATCCGCCTGAACGGCGCGTTCACCCCGCTGAGCCGGGACGACGCGGATGCGCTGTTCCGGGACATGTTTTATGCCGTGTATCGCAGACGACCCTCGTTCTGGGGGTGGGTGGCCTGGGCCGCCGTGCGTCTCGGTCGCTTCATCGGCGTGAAATACGCCGACGGTAAGACGCCGGACGCAGCACCGTAACATCCGCAAAAAGCGCCTGGCGCCGCCTGCTCAAACGGCACCACCGCGCCCGGCCTAACACAATGGCCGGGCAGCCCTCCTGCCGCGGGCTCAGTTCGAGCCCGTGGGTACCTCGGTGAACGGAATGCCTTTGTCCATGCGCGGTTCCTGCGGCAGGCCCAGCACGCGCTCGGCAATGATGTTGGCCATGATCTCGTCAGTACCACCGGCAATGCGCAGACCCGGAATGCCCATGTAGGTGTCCTGAAACAGGGCCTGAAACTCCTCGTCCGTGTCGCGGTCCCGCAGAATGCCCTGCTGCTCCAGTAGGTCGATGGCAAACGACGCCATGTCCTGGGACTTCTTGCCGCCGACGTATTTGCCGATGGAGTTCTCGGGGCCGGGGGTTTCCCCGCGGGACAGGGCAGACAGCGTACGGTACGCCGTGTACTTCAGCCCAGCTTCCTCCACGTACCAGCTGGCCAGGCGTGCCCGGACGTGGCTGTCTTCGATGGCCGGCCTGCCGTCGATCTGCACCGATTCGGCCAGGCGCTTCACCGTGTTGAACTTCGTGCCGCCGCCGCCGGCGCCGATGCTGGCCCGCTCGTTCATGAGCGTGGTGAGGCTCACGTGCCAGCCCTGACCCACGTCGCCGAGGCGCTGTGCATCAGGGATGCGGACGTCGGTGAAATACACTTCGTTGAAATTCGATTCTCCGGAGATCTGCTTGATGGGCTTGATCTCGATGCCCGGGCTTTTCATGTCCAGGAAAAAATAGGTCAAGCCTTTGTGCTTGGGCACATTCGGGTCGGTACGCACCACCAGAATGCCCCAGTCAGAATAGTGTGCACCAGAAGTCCAGATCTTCTGAC